>JAFXTH010000024.1 GCA_017525035.1 Bacilli bacterium
TATATAAGTATATTGAATTAAATAATGATATAGGAGTTATTGAAACTACCACTACACAAGAAATACAACAGGAAAATGAAAATGGAGATAATAACTACATAGGAAGAGATGGAGATATAAATTATGGCAAAGCAAACAGTGAAAACTAGTACCACTACAAAAACAACTTATAGAAAATCAACTTACACACCAAAACATTGCCCTGTATGTGGTAAGTTTATGTCTAAAAAGTAATGTTTGATTTTACTAAAGAAGAATATGAAAAAATAGCAGAAAAACTAATGCTTAATGATGAAATGAGAGAAATCCTTAAAATGAAAATAAAAGGATGTAGCATTACTGAAATATCTTTAAAACTTAACATAAGTGAAAGAACAGTTAATAGAAGAATTAAAATATTAAAGAGGAAGATTATAAGAATATTATAGTCCTCCTCTTTTTTTTGTCGCTTTTTTGTCCTTAAAATGACATTTTTTGAAATATAATAAGTGGTTTAATATAAGTATAAGAAGATATGCTTAATAGTGTAGATAATCTTAGTTTGATTCTTCAAATGATAAGTTTAGAGATTCTTTTAAAAGACTATAACAATACTGATTTAATGCAAGAATTACAAACTCAAGATGAAAAGTATTTTAAAAAAATAATAGAACAAAATAAACAAATAATAGAACTTCTAAAAGGAGGTACTGATGAATCAAGAACTAAATAAAAAATTAACTGAAAAAGTAGAACAAAAATTAGAACAAATATCTAATGAAGAAATAAATGAAAATAATATAGAAACTTTATATAAAATAATAGATATTTATAAAGACATAAAGGAGGTAGAATGTATGAATTATGGTAATTATGGTAACTATGGTGGATTTGGTAACTATGGTAGACCAGGATATGATTCTTATGGAAGAAGAGGATATGATATGAAATATAGAGGAGCAGAAGCTTTAGATAGAATGGCTGGAGAGTATGGAAGATATAGTGAATCTTATGGAAGATATGGACATGGAGAAGAAACTGACAAGAGTTTTCATTACATGGTTAAATCTTTAGAAGATTTTATTAAAGTTCTTCATGAAGAAGCTGAAACACCTCAACAAAAACAAATGTTAAGAGAATCAATACAAAAGTCAATGATGTAATATGTATAAATTTTATAATGAGAATCCATTAAATAAATATACTGATGACTGTGTGGTTAGGGCAATAAGTTGTGCTACTAACAAAAGTTGGGATTATGTATATGATTATTTAAGTGATATTGCTCAGTATGAGGGAACTTTATTTGATAAAAGAGATTTTGTAAGAAACTATTTAGATAGAACCTATCAAAGGTTAAGAGGAATAAGTGGAGAAGTGGGATATGTTTCTGCAATGTTTCCAGATTCAACATTACTTATCACAATGAATGGACATATAACTTGCAGTAAACCAGATAAAAATGGAATACCAACAATTTATGATACTTTTGATCCTAGAGATAGAGAAGTAGAGGATGTTTGGTTAGTAAAATAAAAAGACCTATAAAGGTCTTTTTTTATTTGAATAATTTTTCAAAAGTATTTTTGCCACAAATACCATCATCATCTAGTCCATTATTTCTTTGGAAGTTGCATACTTGATTTATAGTTGCATCTTTATAAACACCATCAAGGAATTTTAAATAATAACCTCTGCAATATAATTCACACTGAGCAGTCCATGTTATCCATCCTTCTGCACCATATCTTAATGATATACATTTTGATTTAGTTGCTGGTCCAAAAATACCATCTATAACAAGTCCTGCATTAAATTGTGTATTTAACTCCATTTGAAGTGCTTTTACAAGGCCTTTATTAGTAGCTGGTCCATATATACCATCTACATATAAACCTGTGTTATAGTGCTTATTTAATGTTTCTTGAATATATCTTATTTGTGGATCTCCAGTAGGAGTAGGAGCTGGTGGAGTAGGATTAGATGGATTTATAATACATCCTCTAAATGAGTAATTAGTTCCCATTCCCCATCTACCATTTGAATTAGTTCTTGTTTTATTATAAAAAGCAGAACCACCATAAGCAGATTCACTTGTAAATATTTGATTATCATTATCAATTCTTTCTACTATAGCAACATGACCTGCTAGTGAACCTTTTCCTTCCCATACCATTATTCCACCTAAAGTTGGAGTTGATGATATTTGAAGTCCATATTTTTGTGCCTTTTCTATAAAGTTTTCTGCATTACATATTAACTGATATTCTATTTTGTTTTTTCCAATAATTTCAGCAAATCTACCATTAGCATATCCTACACAGTTAGCAAGTACATTAGCACCTGATTTAGTAGGATTTCCTTGAATTGCCATATTCCATCCACCTTTTGAAGTAGTGATATAGTATTTGTTATTATTAGGACAAACTGTTCTTATTTCCATATTATTTTTCCCCTTTCTTTGCATATTGAATACTAGAGATTCCTAGAATAGCACCTATAAAAGCATCTACTAGCATAATTGTTCCAGATATTTGTTCTGGATATGGTATATTCCAAAATTGACCTAGACCTATATAAAGACTAGCAAGAGCTGGTAATACTACTAAAGCTATCCATTTTAGAACATCATATACTTTATTACTCATAGTTTCCCTCCTTTCATAAATAATTCTTTCCAAATATATCTATAAAATCTTCTTTAGTTTTTTCATAGACTTCCATAAATTTTTGCTGTCCAATAATCTTCCATTCTTTTTCAAGAATAGGATCATCAGTAAACTTTGAATGATGAAATCTACAAATAGGAATACATAATCCATATTTCATAGAGTTGATTCTATTTCTTCCTCTAAATATTTCATGTATATCATCTTTGGGATTTATAAACTCATGTAATTTACATATATAACAATGTTCTAAATCATCTGTAAAAATAGAAACTCTATTTCTTTCTAGCTTTGCTAATTTTTTTGTTTTGTTTTTCATAAAACCTCACACTAAATCTACACTAAAACCGACTAAATATAACTAAGTGTAGTAACTTATAATTACTTATAATTGCTTTGTTTTATAATGTTTTTAAGAATGATAAACAGGTAGTAAGAGTTCCCCTCCGTCGCTACCAAATGTTTATTAAACCTTATTTTATAAGGTTTTTTATTTTGCACACTAACTTCCACACTTAAATTATATCACAAATTGTCTAATAATTCAACTATGGTATCTTGTGAAGAAGGGAAGAAGTGTAAATATGTTTTTTGCATAACACCTACTGTATGCCCCATTCTTGAAGATAACATTAAAAAGAATTTTGTTGTATCTTTTTCTCCTGATTTTAAATATTCATTTACTAAAAGAGATATATGTGAATGTCTAAATTCATGAAGAGTTATTTCATGTACTTCTGATTCAATAAAATATTTATGTTTATATCTGTTTATAGTTGTAAGAGGTAAATGTAATGATCCACCAAATACAAACCAGTTATTTTTAAAATCAGTATAG
>JAFXTH010000003.1 GCA_017525035.1 Bacilli bacterium
GATGTACAACATGCCAAAACGGATATTATTGTACAGGTGGTACAAACCACACAGCATGTGCAGCTGGATATAAAGGAACAGGAACAGGAAAGAAGAACGAAGCTGAAGGATGTACAATTTGTACTGGAGGAACATATAGTTCAAGCTCTGGAAGTACAACATGTACAACATGTCCAGCAGGAAGCTTTAATACAGGAAATGGAAACACAGGATGTACAACATGTCCAAATGGATATTATTGTACAGGTGGAACAAATAAAACAGCATGTAATCCAGGATATAAAGGAACAGGAACAGGAAAGAAAAATGTAACAGAAGGATGTAGTGCCTGCGGAAGTGGAACATACCAACCAAACTCAGGACAAACATCATGTACAACATGTCCAGCAGGAAGTTACAACACAGGTACAGCAAATACTGGATGTAAGACTTGTGAAGCCGGATATTACTGTACAGGTGGAACTAACCACACTAAATGTCCAATGGGAAGATATAGAGCATCAACTGCAGGAAAGCAATTAGCAGATTGTTCTCTTTGTGGCCCAGGACAATATCAAGATACTGAGGGATCAATATCTTGTAAGAGTTGTCCAGCAGGAACATACGTTTCAAACGGAGAAACAGGAAGATCTAGTTGTACAATATGTCCAGCTGGAACATATAACACAACAACAGGAAACACAGCATGTATAGGATGTGAAAACGGATACTACTGTACAGGTGGAACAATTAAAACAGCATGTAGTCCAGGATATAAAGGAACAGGAACAAATAAGAAAAATGCAACAGAAGGATGTGCAATATGTCCAGCTGGATCATATAGCACAGCATCAGCAAGCACAACATGTACATCATGTCCATCAGGATCAACATGTACTCAAGGTTCAACATCAAGAACAGCATGTAACCTTGCAGCAACACCAAATAAATGGACTAAGACAACTCAAAGCTGTGGTATTGCAAGTTATAATTATAGCTTTAATTCAGAATATTCACCAAGCCAAGCAGCTTGTACAGCTATAGCATCATTTGCTTGTAATGCATCAAATTACACAAAGAGTTATATAACATGTGATCCAAATTATACATATGAATGGGGTGGATCATCTAACTCAACAGTAAGTTCATGTAGTGCTAACACATTCACATGTGATTCAAATCACTACGGACAAACATATAATACATGTAAAACTAATTACCAATGGGGTAATGCAGTTGCAAATACAGTAACTACATCATCATGTAATGCAACATCAGCTATAACATGTAATGAAGCAAATAATGGAAAAACTTATGTAACATGTACACCAAATTATAATTACGCATTCCAAGGAACTGGAACAACAAATAATTCATGTACAGCTACAGCAGAATTTACATGTAATGCAGCAAATTACAATAAAAACTATGTAACATGTCAAACAAACTACAACTATGCATTTACTACTTCAACATCAAAATCAGGAAGAGTACAACAAGTTGGAACAGCATTTACATGTAATGCTTCTAACTATGGAAAGAGCTATATATCAGCTGTTACTCAAGTTGATACATATTCATTTGTTAGTGATGGAACAGATACACAAAGTTCATGTTCAACATCATCATTTACATGTGACGCAGCCCATGTACATCAAAGAAAAGTAACTTCATGTACACCAAATTATACTTACTCATTTGGAGCATCATCTAACTCAACAGTAAGTTCATGTACTGCAAACACATTCACATGTGACTCAAGCCACTCTGGGCAAACATATAGAACATGTACAACTAATTACCAATGGGGTAATGCAGTTGTTAGTAATGAAACAACAACATCATGTAGTGCAACATCAGCTATAACATGTAATGCTTCTAATGAAGGTAAGACATATATAACTTGTTCAGATGCATCAACATATGGATTTGGAAGTGAAACATCATCAACAGTGACATCATGTTCAGCAAACAGTATTACATGTAACGCATCAAATGCAGGTAAGACTAATGTACGATGCGTAGATGCATCAACATACTCATTCGGAAGTGCAAGCACATCAACAGTAAGTTCATGTAGTGCAAACACATTCACATGTGACTCAAGCCATGTAGGACAAACATATAGAACATGTAGTACAAACTATTCTTACTCATGGTCTACTAGTACAAGTACTGCAACCGGAGTAACAAGTTGTGGATCAAGTTCATTTACATGTAATGCAACAAATAAAGGTAAGTCATATGATACATGTGTAGCTAACTATACATATAAATTTGGTGGTGAAAGTTGTTCAACAGTAACTTCATGTAGTGCAAATACATTCACATGTGCTTCAGGAAAAGTTGGTTCAGTACAAACAACTTGTTCAGATGCTTCAACATATGCATTTGGAAGTGAAACATCATCAACAGTAACATCATGTTCAGCAAGTAGTATTGCATGTAACTCATCAAACTCAGGAAAACAAAATATACGATGTGTAGATGCTTCAACATATGCTTGGAGTACATCAGCAGCAACAACAACTACCGTAACATCATGTACAGCAAGTACTCCATCATGTAATAGTACATCTGCTACGAAGACAACATGTACTAAGATAACTTCAGGTACAAATAAAGGTAAATACACAAAGAGAACATATAAATGTCTAAAAACAACAAAATATACAAAATATGTCAAGACATGTAATAAGACACAAAAATACAAGAAATGTACTAGAACATGTAATTCAACACTTGCAAGTTACACTGTTACTAATCATAAGTGTAATCAAAACATAAGCAATTACACAGCAACAACAAAGACATGTAATAAGACAACAAAATATACAAAATATACAAAGACATGTAACAAGGCGCAGAAGTATAGTAAGTATGTATATCAATGTGGAAAGAGGGGAATTGCAAACTATACAGCAACAACAAAGACATGTAATAGAAACACTGCAAGCTATACAAGAAAGTTAGAGGTATGTACTCCAAACTTCTCACACTACGATGTAACGACTAAAACATGTGGTCGTACTGTTAAGAATTACACAATTACGACTCACACTTGTTGGAGAACTTTAGCAAATTACACGCAACAAACATATCAATGTGCTGCACGTGGAATAGCTAACTATACTAAGACATCGAAGACATGTAATAGAAGAACAACATCTTATAACGAAACATTGTATACATGTAATAGGTCGATTGCAAGTTATGGATTTACATCATCATCGGCCGCTAATCAGACATCATGTACAACAGGATCAGCATTTACATGTAATGCATCTAATAACGGAAAGAGTTATGTATCAAGTTGTGCTATAACAGGATACTCTTGTCCATCAGGTACAACACTTAAGAATACAAATAGATGTTACTACAATAGTTAATAAATAATAAAAGGCAAACCAATTGGTTTGTCTTTTTATTGTTTAATATTGTATTATTATTTGTTTTAAATTATAATTTATATATGATAGAGAGGTATCAATATGAAGTATAAAAGTGAAAGAGCATTTACTCTAGTTGAAATAATATCAGTAATAGTAATTATAGGAATAGTAGCGTTAATTGCTGTTCCTTCAATAGCAAAATATGTTGCTGATTCTAAGAAAACAGCATACTTTTCTTATGAAAATTCTATGGAAGCAGCAGCTAAAAACTTAGTTATTAAATGTATTGAAGGAAAAGAGTTAGAATGCGATTTACCAAAAGAAAATGAAAAGAATTCAATGTATCTAAACGAATTAGTAAACAAAGGATATGTTGAGCTTATGAAAAATCCTGAAGGAGAAGGATTCTGTGATGGTGATCTAAGTTATGTAGAAATAGCTAATACAGGAAAAGATTATGAATACTCTGCATGTTTATATTGCGGACAATATAAAACTGATAAGTCACTTTGTACAACATACACATATGATAATGATGATCCAGTCTGTGGTGAAAAAATGGGTGAAGCTACAAATGGTAGATGGATTAATACTAATAGATCAATATCTATAAAATGTAGTGATGCAACAACGGGATGTACAAGATCTTCTTATTCAAAGACATTTACTACTACAACAAAAGACTCAACGATATCAATTGCTGACAAGAGTGGTAGAAAAGTTTATTGCCCAGTTTTAGTATATGTTGATAAAACAATGCCAACATGTGATTTAAAAGTAACTGGTGAATATGATAGTGATTTAGGTTGGTACACTGGTGAAGTAACAGTAGAATTAGAAAACTGGCAAGATACCGACAGTGGGGTACTAACATATGGTATTGGTACTAGCATTATAGATAGAGACTATAATAAAAATACATCAGTTACAGTAAAATCTGGAATTACAACAGTAATTGGTTATGTTAAAGACCAAGCTGGTAATGAAGGAATCTGTGCTAAAACTATAAGAGTAGGAGCAACTAAACCAAAGTTTGACTTTAGATATGCTTATACTATTTTCCCAAGTGGAGAAGAATTTGATGTATCAGGAATAAGTGTTAATGGAAGTAGATTAACTACAACAAATACAACACCTACACTTACAATTCATGGATTAAATAAATACACTAGTGTAGATAGAGTAGTAATTACATTAAATAGTCCTATTATTAACTCTACAATTGGAAGATTAGATTATACTGGTGTTTCAGGAACTTCTAGTTCAGCAGTAACAGCACCAATGACATCAGGAACAAGTAAAATTATATTTAATGTTCCATCAGGTAATTATTCTGATATGAAATTTACTCTTGGAGGTATTTCTGGAGCAACTTACACTGTTGAAAAAATAGAATTATATACAATTAATGGTGGAGTATTTACTAATAAAGATGTCACTATTAAGATAGATCCAATTGATACAGGAGTTAGAACTGTTGGATATTCATATGATGGAGGATTAACATTCCAAACAAGAGATGAAAATGCTTTTGTTAGAAATACAGAAGGACAATTATTAACAAAGAATGCTGGTAATATATTATCAGAACCAACTAACTTTGTAATTAATGGAATAGATAAAGAAATTCCAACTTGTACATTAAAAGCAGAAGGAGTTAAATATACAGGAACAAATAGGTTCTTAAGTGATGTAGCTATATCATTTGCAACAGTAGCAGATACTGGTATAAGTGGAATCGATAACTATGGACTTGGAAGTTACAAAGGTAGTAGAACTGCAACACATAGTGCAAATACAACTCAAACTTATACTGGATATATAAGAGATAAAGCAGGAAGCGAAAAAACATGCACAGTTACAGTGGAAAAAAATAGTGCAATGACACTAACATATAACAATAATGGTGGAAGCGGATGTACATCAAAGACGATTAATTACAATTCTCAATATGGTACATTGTGTACACCAACAAGAGCAGGATACACATTTGCTGGGTGGTATACACAGGCATCTGGTGGAACACAAATAACAGCAACTGCAACAGTAACAGTTACACAAAATCAAACAGTATATGCACATTGGTCAGTAAACAACTACACAATAAAATTTAATGGAAACGGAAATACAGGAGGATCAACTGCTGATAAAGTTTGTACGTATGATGCTAATTGTGTATTAACATCAAACGGATATTCTAAAACTGGACACACATTTGCGGGATGGGCAACATCTTCAGGTGGATCTGTAGTATATGCAAATGGTGCAACTGTTAAGAATCTAGCAACAAGTGGAACTTATACATTATATGCAAGATGGACAGCAAATACATATACATTAACATATAACAATAATGGTGGAAGTGGATGTTCAACAAAGACAGGAACATATGGAAGTTCTTGGGGAAGTTTATGTACACCATCAAGAACAGGTTATACGTTTAATGGATGGAGTCCAAATTATACAAATCAAACAATAACAGGGAATGTATCAACAACAGCATCATGGAAAGTAAACACATACACACTAACATATAACAATAATGGTGGAAGCGGATGTACATCAAAGTCAGGAACATATGGAAGTTCTTGGGGAAGTTTATGTACGCCATCAAGAACAGGCTATACATTTACTGGATGGAGTCCAAATTATACAAATCAAACAATAACAGGAAATGTATCAACAACAGCTACATGGAGAGCAAATACTTATACATTAACATATAACAATAATGGTGGAAGTGGATGTTCATCAAAGACAGGAACATATGGAGGCTCTTGGGGAAGTTTATGTACACCAACAAGAGACAAATATAACTTTACAGGATGGAGTCCAAACTACACAAATAAAACAGTAACAGGAAACGTATCAACAACAGCTACATGGGAACAAGCATGTGTTCTTGGTGGCGGAGGAGAACGTTGCGGAAGTGGCTGGGTAGGACACGAATGTGGAACAAATGCGCATTGGGTAAGCGATGGATATAAGTGCGTTACAAACAAACCTTCATGCTGCTCAACAGGATGTGCAAAATGTTCTAACGGAAAATACAAAGTTTACAAATTTAAATGCGTATGCGATTAATGATAAAGAGGTGAATATATGAAAAAGAAAATAATTAAACCATTATTACTATTTATCATTTTTGCAGCAATAATTGTCCTAGCCGTAGTATTTATTAAAGCTAGTAACAAAGATAACGAACTTTCAGTATATAACTTAGAACGTCCAATGTTTTATAAAGAAATAGAGCAAGATGGTGTAAAATATATAGCTGAAATGGATGATCTTGAAGAAGAAACAACATGCTATTTCAAGTATTCTATTTCGAACAATGATTATACAGAAATTGATTATGATGAAGAATTACCTTATCAAGTTACTTTCGAAAGCAAAAATAAGGATTACACTTTAAATGTATTGCTAGGTAGTGGAAAATTTGCTTCATATCACGATATAGTCGCGAAGAATATACCTCTTTATGAAATAGTTGATATTAATGAAGACTACAAAATAGGTAATGTAACAGTATTAAGACAAGAATATAATATTGATGAAGTTAAATACTTAGAGTATTATTACTTATATAAAAGAGGATTCTATATCAAATATACATTTAAATCAAAAAGAGATTATAAATTCAATTATAGCGAAATTGAAAAAATACTTAAATTTGATCTTGAAGAGAAACAAGAATCTAAAAATTAAAGTGGATTATGTTAATCCACTTTTTTTGTTATTAAATATTTGATAAAATATATATAGGTGATTGATATGAGAAAAAGTAATTTATATATGTTTTTAATATTACAAGTATTATTAATAATTACTAATGTTTTTAATTTAAATAATGATGTTTTAATATTAGATTTGAGTGATGTTTTAAAACTATGTATTATTACATTTTCTTTAATAAATATTTTATTCATTTCTGAATATAATCTACTAAAAAAAATATCATACCTTTTAATACTTGGCGCAACAGGTGCTGCTTTAATTTTTGAAGAAGCATTTGCCTCACATGCAATAAATATCTATTATTACATATCTACTTATACATATTTATTCTCAAGTTATAAGATGGGAGAATTTAAACGATACAAAGTTATAAATATATTTACATTATTATTATTCGGAGTAATTATTTATACTTTGATATTTAGTAAAAATAGCATTAATTATGAATTATTAATATGTTTATTATTACCAGTTTCATTATCTTATTATCATACGAATAAGAAACTATTGGTTCCTTTAATGGCATTAACTATACTAACTGGATATTTAAATAATATGAATTTCGTTTTATTAAATGTAGTAATTGTATCAGTTATCTTATTAATAAAAACAAAATCCATAAGCGAAGTAATAAACAGTGCATTAATTTTTATAACATCTTTAATTTTATTAATAGTTAACATGAAAGATGTTTCTTACTTGGATTTATTTTATAAGTTATATGTTGATCCACAATATAGCTCATTAGTTATAATGTTACCTTTACTTTTCTTAGCGTGCAAAGTACTTTCAAATTACATTGAAAGTAAGAATAAACCACTTGATCTTACATTAAATGTTTATACAATTCTTATATACCATGCACTAGCAGTTCTTGCACTTCAAAATATTCCTGAGATTAGTTTGTTAGTATTTACTTATATATTTATAATTTCAATTGATAGAATTGAATATTTAAATAAGAATATTAAAGATGAAGTTACTATTATGTCTCTTCATTTAGGATACGGTGGAATAGAACAATACATTTCATCACTTACTAAGATGATTGATAAGAAAATAACAATTTTTTCAACATACAAGTTATATGAAAAAGATCCATTTGAATATAATGCTAAGAAAAAGTATTTATTGAAGTGTGGACCTAATACAAAAGAAATAAAAGATGCATTAAAAAATAAAAGAATCTTTGAATCTATTAAAGAAGGTTTTAAATCAGTATGTATCTTATATAAAAAGAAATATGAAAATATTGAAACAATAGAAAATATTAATACTAAATATATAATTACAACAAGAGACTTTCATAATGAATATACTGGATTTTATGCAAGAAAAGATATTATCAAAATAGCAACAGAGCATAATACAAGTGATGATGATTGTTATGCAAGAAAAGTTATTAATTCAGTAAAGAATGTAGATTACCTAGTATTAGTATCTAAATCACAAGAAAACTATTATAAAGATAAAGTTAAATGTATGACTTTATTTATTCCGAATGTACTTGATAAATTACCAAATAAAAGTAGTAAAGCTAAAGATCATTCTTTGGTAACTGTTGGAAGACTTGCAAAAGTTAAAGCACAAGATGATTTAATAAAAGTAGTAGAACTTCTAAAAAAAGATTATGATGATGTTAGTCTAACTATTATTGGTGATGGTGAAGAAAAAGATAACTTAATTAAATTAATTAAAGACAAAAAACTAGACAAAAATGTGCGTATCACTGGCTTTTTAGATAAGAATGATATAGAATTAGAATTAGTAAACAAGAATGTTTTTGTAATGACTTCACTTTCTGAGTCATTTGGACTAGCAGCTATTGAAGCAGCAAGTTACAAAATACCAGTAGTAGCATTTGATTCTGCAGAAGGATTAAAAGATATATTAGAAAATGGTAATGGAATATTAATTAAGAATCGTGATTTGAAAAAAATGAAAGAAGAAATATCTAAACTATTTGAGGATAAAAAATATCGAGATAAAATAGCAAAGAATGGATATGAAAATTCTAAAAAATATTTAATAGAAAATGTTAAAGAGACATGGCAAAAAATAATTCATTAGAAGGTGTAATAATGGCTAAAAAAGCTAAAAAGAAAAAAGTCTTATTTATATCATCAACTGGAGGTCACTTATCAGAAATGTTAAGATTATCTCCAATGTTTGAGAAATATGACTATCATATAATAACTGAAAAAACTAAATCTAATTTAAGTTTAAAAGATAAGTATCCTAAAAGAGTAGGATACCTAGTATATGGTACTAAAAGAAGATTTTTAACGTATCCTTTTAAACTTTTATATAATTGCTTTAAAAGTTTATACTATTACATTAAAATTAGACCAAAAGTAATTATTACAACAGGTACTCATACTGCAGGACCAATGTGTTGTATAGGTAAAATATTTAGAAGTAAAATTATATATATAGAAACTCTTGCAAATAGTAATACTAAAACATCAACGGGAAAGCTTATCTATCATTTTGCTGATTTATTTATTGTACAATGGGAGGATATGTTAGAACTATATCCTAAAGCAACTTATGGAGGTTGGATTTACTAATGGTATTTGTAACATTAGGTACTAATGATGAAAGTTTCGAAAGACTTTTAAAAGCAATAGATAAAGCAATAGATAAAGGACTAATAAAAGATAAAGTTGTCGTACAAGCAGGATGCACAAAATATGAAAGCAAGAATATGGAAATAATGGATTTAGTTCCAAGAGAAAAGTTTGATGAATTAATAAAAAAATGTGACTTACTTATTACTCATGGTGGAGTAGGAAGTATATTAACAGGTGTTAATAATGATAAAAAAGTAATAGCAGTAGCAAGACTTGCAAAGTATAAAGAGCATGGTAATGATCATCAACTACAAATAGTAGAAAACTTTGGTAAGCTTGGTTATATAATACCAGTTACAAATGTTGATGACTTAGATAATGCGCTTAAGCAAGTAAAGACATTTAAACCTAAAAAGTTTGTTAGTAATACTAATAACTTTATAAAAATAATAGAGGATTATATAGACAGTATATAGGTGGCAATATGAAAGAAAAAATAGAAACAATTACATTTAAACATAAAGTGACTCTATTTACTTTCTTATTATTTCTAGTAATAGGAGCATTATCTCCATTAAGTGGAAGTGATTGGAATAGTTATGTAATAGGTAAACAAGGATTTATTGAATGTTTCAAAAACATCGATATTAGCGATGGAAGATTATTAAGTGGCTTTTTAGTAAACTTCTTCTCGTATAACAAAATATTATTTGATATTATCTTTGCTCTACTTATGAGTTCATTTGTTAAAATATGTAATGATTTAATGGGAACAGTTAGAAATAAATATATTTATTTATATCCATTAATTGGAGTACTTCTAGTAAGTGTATTTATGTTTTCTTATAACTATGTTTCTGTAACAGGAGCTGTATGTTATACATTCCCATCAATATTAATATTTATATATTTTTATAACTTATTAAAGTATGAAGAAATAAGCAAGCGAACATTAATAATGCTTATTATATATTCATTATTAATTATGACTTCATCAATACACTTAGCAATAACATTCTTTATTGCAAACTTAATTTATTTAATACTTAGTTCAAACAAAAAGAATAGAGTATTCTATTTTATAATCTTATTAGTACAATTCATAACTTTATTAATTAGTGTTCATTATTTAGATAGTATATTAATATATACGGATGCTAATCAAATAGCTAATAATGTTCCTTACTTAATTGATTCAGTATTCTCAAATAATATTGTTATCATTATTTTAGGAGCAATACCTATTAACTATTTATTAGCAGATAAACTAGAAGAAAATACATATTGTAGAGTAGTAATAACTTTATTTGACTTAATACTTTTATTTTCATTATGTTATAACTTCTTCTATTATTCACCAGTTAATTTGAATTTAGTAATAAGTAAATATAATGGAATATTTGCAACAGAAAACTGGTATTACATTTTATACTTTATAACGTATGTTGCACTATTTTATATAAGTACAAATCATTTCCTTAAGAATAAAAAATTAAAGAATATAATAAATACTATCAATGTATCATGCACGATATTAGCATTATTTGTTCTAGTGTCTCCAATTTTTGATAAAGGAAACATTGTGTTTATAGTATTCAGTATTATCTTAATAGCATGTTTGATAGCTAAAGAATTAAATATAAAAGTTTATGTTAAATTAACAAAGACAGTATTAGCACTTTTACTAATATATTACTTATCTATGTTTGCAGTTATTAAATACGTAGATATAACAAGAACAAACTATATTAAAGAACAAATTGAATCAAAAGAAACTAATATTGAAGTAAAGGCTAATCCTATATATTTGGTATGGAGACATAATCCATCTGATGTATTTATAGTAAAAGACTTTAAAAAGTACTATGAAATACCAGATGAAGATACTATTGAAGTTAAATACTTTGGTATATTTGAAAAAATTGAAAGGAAGGTTAAAGAATGAAAAAGAAACTAATGTCTATAGTAGTTCCTTGCTATAACGAACAGGAGTCATTACCAATTTTCTATGAAGAAATTAAAAAAATAGAAAAAGAGATGAATTATGTAGATTTTGAATACATATTTGTTAATGATGGTTCACGAGATAGAACATTAGAAATAGCAAGAAGCCTAGCAAAGAAAGATAAAAAGGTAAGATACATTTCATTTTCAAGAAACTTTGGAAAAGAAGCAGCTATGTTAGCAGGACTTGAATATTCAAAAGGTGACTTTGTAACAGTAATGGATGCTGATTTACAAGATCCACCAAAGCTTCTTGTCGATATGTACAAAGGAATAACTGAAGAAGGTTATGACTGTGTTGGTACTCGTAGGACAACAAGAAAAGGAGAACCAAAGATAAGAAGTTTCTTTGCAAGAAGATTCTATAAATTAATTAATAGAATGTCTAAAGTTGAAATGGTTGATGGTGCAAGAGACTTTAGACTTATGACAAGACAAATGGTTAATTCAATTCTTGAACTTAAAGAATACAATAGATATTCAAAAGGATTATTTAGTTTCGTTGGTTATAAAACAAAATGGTTAGAATATGAAAATGTTGAGCGTGTAGCAGGACAAACTAAATGGAGTTTTTGGAAGTTATTGATATATGCTTTTGAAGGTATAATAGCATTCTCTACAACACCACTAGTTATTGCTGCAATAGTAGGAATATTATTCTTCATAGTATCATTTATTATGATACTTGTAATAATTATTAAAACATTAGCATTTGGAGATCCGGTAAGCGGATGGCCAAGTCTTGTATGTATCATATTCTTTGTAAGTGGAGTACAACTATTCTGTTTAGGAATAATTGGGGCATACTTATCAAAAACATATTTGGAAACTAAAAATAGACCAGTATATATAGTAAAAGAAACTGAAAAAGATTTATAAAAAGGATATTACATTTATAAAAATGTTATATAATATAAGTAGAGGATATGTATGAGTTGGTACAGACATATTCCTTTCTGGTTATGTCTGATATTCCCTAGGGGATATCAGACCTTTTTTATTTAAAAAAGATTAAAGTTTCTTTTTTTATTTTAATAATTGTATTATAATTAATAATAGAGAATAATAGGAAGGATTGATGTTTATGTATAAAATAATGGATGGTAATGAGGCTTGTAGTTATGTATCATATAACTTTACAGAACTTGCAGGTATATACCCTATAACACCAGCATCTCCAATGGCAGAGTATGCTGATAAATGGGCTAGTAGTGGAAAGAAAAACTTCTGGGGTGACGAAGTAAAAGTTATCGAAATGGAAAGTGAAGCAGGAGCAGTAGCAACAGTACATGGTGCATTACAAAATGGTATTCTTGCATCTACTTATACAGCTTCTCAAGGACTTTTATTAATGATTCCTAATATGTATAAGATAGCAGGAGAATTGCTTCCTTGTGTAATAAATGTTGCAGCAAGAAGCTTAGCAACACATGCTTTATCTATCTTAGGAGATCATCAAGATATTTATTCTACTCGTGCAACAGGGTTTGCTTTCTTAGCATCTAGTTCAGTTCAACAAGTAATGGATTTAACAAGTGTAAGTTATTTATCAACTATTAAAGGAAGAGTACCATTTGTTAACTTCTTTGATGGATTTAGAACAAGCCATGAATTACAAAAAATAGAATTAATGGATATGGATAAAGTAAAACCATTAATAGACAATGATAAATTAAATGAATTTAGAAAAAGAGCATTATCAATTAATAATGTAACTAGAGGAACTAATGAGAATGATGACATTTATTTCCAAATAAGTGAAGCTCATAACAAATATTATGATGCACTTCCTGATATAGTTAACTCTTATATGGAAGAAATAACTAAGATTACAGGAAGAGTTTATAAACCATTTAATTATTATGGACCAGCTGATGCAACTAAAGTAATCGTTGCAATGGGATCTGGTTGTGAAACAATTAAAGAGACTATTGATAAAGTTGGAGAACAAGAAAAACTTGGACTTATAGAAGTTCACTTATATAGACCATTCAGTGCTAAATATTTCTTAAATGTTTTACCTAATACTGTAAAAAACATTGCAGTACTTGATAGAACTAAAGAAAATGGAGCAGCTGAACCTTTATACTTAGACGTTGTTAATGTAATAAAAGAAAATAATTTAGATATTAAAGTTATTGGAGGACGTTATGGATTATCTAGTAAAGATACTACTCCAGAGCAAATCTATGCAGTAGCTAAGTTCTTAGATAGAGAAGATAACTTTAATGGATTTACTATAGGTATTAAAGATGATGTTACTAACTTAAGTCTTGATCCAGTTGATTTTGGATACAAATCAACTAACCATGAAATCTTAATTTGGGGATTTGGATCAGATGGAATGGTAAGTGTATCTAAAGACTTATTAAAGATAGTTGGTAATAATACTGATGCCTATGCGCAAGGATACTTCGAATATGACTCTAAGAAGAGTGGTGGAGTTACTCGTTGCCATATAAGATTAGGTAATAATGAAATTAAGCAAACATTCTATGTTAAGACACCAAAACTAATCGTATGTACTAAAGATACTTACTTAAAGAAATATGAGATGTTAGATGACTTACAAGAGAATGGAACATTTATTTTAAACACTGCTAAATCAAAAGAAGAAGTACTTGAATATATGTCTAGTCATGATAGAGAAGTATTAAAGAATAAGAATGCTAGGTTCTATATCATCAATGCTGGTAAAGTAGCTAGTGAAGTAGGTCTTGGTAATAAGATCAATACAGTAATGGCTACAGTAATATTCAAGATTGGTAAATTAATTGATTTTGATTTTGCAATAAGCGAAATTAAAAAGTCACTTGAAACTTTATTTGCTAATAAAGGAAGAGAAGTAATAGAAAAGAATATTAATGCTATTGATAAAGCACTTGAAACACTTGAAGAAGTTGATACTGGAAGCATTAATGTAGGAACAGATGATAAAGCTGTTGAAGAAAAATCAGTATTTGATTTAATAATTGCTAGAAAAGGAAATGAACTTCCTGTAAGTAAACTAGAAACATATGTAGATGGTACTTTTGAAGGTGGAAAGAGTAAAGATGAAAAACGTGATATCACAGATGTTCTTCCTTGCTATGATCCTGAAAAATGTATTATGTGTAATCAATGTTCTCTAGCATGTCCTCATGGAGTAATAAGACCTTACTTATTAAATGAAGAAGAAGCTGCTAATGCTCCAGAAGAAGTTAAGAAAAACTTAAAAGATGCAATGATTAAAGATCAAAACTTGAAGTTTACAATAAGTGTTAATATGGATCAATGTACTGGATGCGGATTATGTAGCAAAGTTTGTCCTGGAAAACCAGGAGAAAAGGCTATTGCTATGAAGCCTACTCCAGAAGTAAAAACAAAAGAAGCTGTAGAAGCAAACAACTATTTATATAATAAGGTAACTGAAAAGAAACCAATGAATGTTGCAACTATCAAAGGAAGCCAATTTGCTCGTCCTAGAATAGAATTCCCAGGAGCTTGTGCTGGATGTGGAGAAACACCATACTTGAAGTTATTAACTCAATTATTTGGTGGAGAACTAGTAATTAGTAATGCAACTGGATGTTCATCAATTTATGGAGGAAGCATACCTGCAACATCTTACAGCATTCCATGGGCTAACTCATTATTTGAAGATAACGCAGAATTTGGTTTTGGAATTGCTTTATCAGATAAACTTCATAAACAAAAGATTAAGAAAATAATAAATGAAAACCTTGATAAAGTAAGTGCTGAAGATAAAGAATTGTTAGAAAACTATGTTAATACAACTGATTATGAAACAAGTTGTGCTATTTATGATAAAGTTAATGAATTAAATATTAATGAATTAACAGCAATGAAGGAATTCATCAAGTCTAAATCAGTATGGATTATTGGAGGAGATGGATGGGCATACGATATTGGATATAATGGACTTGACCATGTATTATCTAATAGAGAAAATGTTAATATCCTAGTACTTGATACAGAAGTATACTCTAACACTGGTGGACAATCTTCTAAATCAAGTAAAGTAGGTAGCGTTGCTAAATTTACTGCAACAGGTAAGACAATTGCTAAGAAAGATTTAGCTAAAATGGCTCTTTCTTACCCACATGTATATGTAGCAACAATATCTTTAGGAGCTAACCAAATGCAAGCTATTAAGGCATTTGAAGAAGCTAAAAACTATAATGGACCATCAATCATCATTGCATATGCTCCATGTATAGCACAAGGATTAAAAGTTGGAATGGGAGATTCAGTTGGAGAAGAAAAACGTGCTACAGAAGCAGGGTACTTCCCAATATTCAGATATAATCCTGAAACTAAAGAATTCTCGCTTGATTCTAAAGCTGATTTCTCTAAGTATAAAGAGTTCTTAGATGGTGAAACTAGATACGCATCACTATCTTCAGTAAATAAGGATGCTAAAGATGCTTTATATGAACAAAATCAAGCAAATGCAGAACAAAGATTCCAATACTATGAATCATTAACAAAGAAAGAGTAGAAATGCTCTTTTTTCTATGCACAAAATTATTAATTTGTCAAATTGACAAAAAACTCTTTTTGGGTACAATAAGTGTTCATAGAGGTGATTCTTTTGTTAAGAATTAGTAATCTAAGAGTAGATTTAGAAAATAAAATCTTAGAAAATGAAAGAATTTTTATAATGCCACATCTTAAGCCTGATTTTGATGCTATTGGAGCTTCTTTAGGCCTTCATTTAATAGCGGAAAAATTAAAACGAGATGATCATATATTAATTGGTACACCAATGTGCGATATAGATGATGGTGTTCAAGCAATGATTGAACAGTGCAGAGGTAAATATCCAGTAATTGGAGTAAAGCAGTATGAAGCTTTGAAAAAGAAGCCTGCTAATGACTTTAATATTATTTGTGATGCCAATAAACCTTGTAGAGTTTATGAACAGAATATACCTAAAGATCGCCTTGCTATAGTAGATCATCATATTAAAAGCCCAGAAAGTTTTGAATCATGCATAGAGTATATTGATCCAACAGCAACTTCAGCATCAGAAATAGTAACAAGATTGCTTTCAGCATATCGAATAAAAATACCAACAGATATAGCAAATATGTTATATGCAGGTATATTACTTGATACACGTAGAATCCAAAAAAAGGAAACTGCCAAGATGCACACTGCACTTAGCACACTTGTTAGTGCTGGAGCAAGCCAAAGCGATGCACAAGAATACTTTACCGAAGATATTTTTAGTAATATGAAAGTAGATAAATTAACAGCAGCAGCCGTGTTATTAGAATGCAGAATGAAATTAAGCGTTGGTGAAGAAGATAAAATATATACTGATACAGAGCTTTCTAGGACAGCTGATAATCTACTAGATAAGAAAGTAGATGGATCATTTGTCGTAGGAAACCTAGGAGATGGAAAAATAGCCGTAAAAGCAAGATGCCAACCGACATTAGATGCAAATGAAATTATGGGAGATTTAGGCGGAGGCGGAGGTCAAGATTCTGCGGCAGCAGAAATAAAAGGAACATCTATTCCTGAAGTCGTAAGAGAACTAAAGAAAGCTATTCTTCCAAAGCATTATATACTTAAAGATGGACAATAAAAAAAAAGAACAATTATTGTTCTTTTTTATTTTCAAAAAAAATATAAACAAAAAGAAGTGCCTCCCCCTGAGAAGGCACCTCATAAAAAGAATAAAAAGGGGTTGGCTAGTGTGATACTAGCGACCAATTCGCCAATTTCGAATTGGTAGTTTTTATAATAATCGAAAGGTCAAAAAATGTCAAGTAAAATAATATTTTTTTTATTTAAATTTACTTTTCTTGTTTTTCAATATATATTAAAGGTACAAAAGGGTGAAGAAGGGAGGATATTTTGTGAAAAGCAGTAGTTTATTTTTTGGAATACTCGGGACAATTGCTATAGCACTTGCAACATCAAGTGTTAATGGCATGCAAGCAAAAATATATGATGATGACCAGCCTTTAATAATAGAACAAAAAAGAACTCTAAAAAAGAATGATTTACTAGGAACTTTCATAGTAAAGAATGATAAAAACACTAAGCTAACTTTAAAAAACGATGGTACTTATTCATTATATATAAATGTTTGCGAAAAATACTTACATTTAACTGGTAAATATGAATTAACTGATACCAAGTTAAAACTTAAAAACTCTGCAAGTTCATATGAAGACTTAGAAGAAAACGAAGAATTATCTTTTACAATAGTAGATAGAAATACTATTAAATCGGATGAATCATTAGTATGTACCGTACAAGAAACATTGTTTGAAAAATAACAATGTTTTTCTTTTAAAAAAATACAAAATATGATATAATACACCACAGGAAGTGATAGTATGGACAAATTATCTAAAGTAAAAGGTATTGGACCAAAAACAGAGTTATTACTTAATAAAATAGGTATTTATGAAATAGATGATTTAGTAACACATTATCCTTTTAGATATGATGTACTAAGAAGAACAGATTTAAAAAGCGTTACTGATCCAGAACAAAAAATAGTTGTTGATGGAAAGGTAGAAAGTATTCCTCTTGTTATAAGATTTAGAGGAGGGGCTAATAAACTAAACTTTAGATTAAGTACTCCTAATGGAATGGTTGGAGTATCAATCTTTGGAAGAGCTTTCTTAAAACAAAGCCTACCAATAGGAGAAAAGATAATTGTAATTGGTAAATATGATGCTTCTAAGAATATTATTAATGCATCTGATATAAAATTTGGAGTATTAACTAATCAAGATAAAATAGAATCAGTATACCATTCAACTAGTGGACTTTCGCAAAAGATTCTTATAAATGCTATTAATAATGCTTTAATGACTTATGGAAACACTATTAATGATAATATTCCAAAGTATTTACTTGATAAATATAATTTCTTAAATAAGAAGACAGCATTGAATATTGTTCATAATCCACCAAATTATGACAAACTAAAAGAAGCAAGTATGAGACTTAAATATGAAGAGTTGTTTGAGTTCATGTTTAAGATTAACTATTTAAGAGAATCAAATAAGAAAAACAATGCTGGTGTTGAAAGAAAGACAGATAAGAGCATTGATGATTTTGTTAAGAAACTTCCATTTGAATTAACAAATGACCAAAAGGCTGCTCTTGATGAAATAATAAAAGACTTATCTAGTAGCACTAGAATGAATAGATTACTACAAGGTGACGTTGGTAGTGGTAAGACCATAGTAGCAATACTTGCTATGTATTATAACTATTTATGTGGTTATCAAAGTGCTTTAATGGCTCCAACAGAAATACTTGCTGTGCAACACTATAACAACATGAAGGAGTTATTTAAAGATACTAATGTTGCGGTAGAACTTTTAACTGGATCAATTACTAAGAAGGATAAGATGCCAATCTATAATGATCTAAAGAATGGTACTATTAACATTATTGTTGGAACACATGCCTTGATTCAAGAAGAGGTTGAGTATCATAACTTAGGTCTTGTTGTAACAGATGAACAACATAGATTTGGAGTTAACCAAAGATCTAACTTAAAGAATAAAGGAGTTAAGCCTGATGTACTTTATATGAGTGCAACTCCTATTCCTAGAACATATGCATTAACTATCTATGGAGATATGGATGTATCTATTATTAAAGAAATGCCTAAAGGAAGACTTCCTGTAAAGACAAAAGTATTTAGTAACAAAGAAATGAAAGAAGTTTATAAATTAATGGAAGAAGAACTTCAAAATAAACATCAGATATATGTAATAGCACCATTAATTGAAGAAAATGAAGAACTTGATTTAACTAATGTATATACACTAAGAGATAAAATGAACCTTATATTTGGTAATAAATATAAGATAGATATAGTACATGGTAAGATGAAAGCTAAAGAAAAAGACCTTATCATGGGAGAATTTAAACAAAATGTAGTTAATATTTTAATAAGTACAACTGTTATAGAAGTAGGTGTTGATGTATCAAATGCTACTATGATGGTTATATTTGATGCTAATAGATTTGGACTTTCTACACTACATCAATTAAGAGGTAGAGTAGGAAGAAGCTCTCTTCAATCTAAATGCTTACTTATAAGTGACAATGAAGATGCAAAAAGATTACAAATCATGGAAACATGCAATGATGGATTCGTAATAAGTGAAGAAGACTTCAAACTAAGAGGATCAGGAGACTTATTTGGTACTAAACAAAGTGGTGACATGACATTTAAGATTGCCAACTTAAGAATTGATTACAAAATATTAGTACAAGCAAAAAATGATTCAAAAGAATATCTATTGAATCATGATTATGATAAAGATGAATTAAAAATAAGACTTATAAATTCAATCAAGTCAGATTAAAAAAGAGTGCCTATTGTGCACTCTTTTCTTCTTGCTTTGTCATTGTAAACGTATTAGGTATTTCAGCAAATTCAGTGTCTGTGTTTGGAGTTTCAAAACTAACGAAATGTACTAGATCATCATCAAGCATAAATAACCAGTTAAAAATCCATTTACCTTCAGGAATAGAGAAGGCTGAAACTAAATACGCTTCAGTAGAACCAATCTTATCTTTTTTTAAAGATATTTCTTTATATTTCCCTGATGAAGTTAAATTCTTTGCACTGTTCTGTGCTATTGTCTCTAATGAGTCTTTTTTTTTCTCTAAAGCATCAATTGCTACTATATAAGTTTGACTTGGATCTTGATACATAAGTGTTGTGTTTCCAATTTCAACATGTTGTTCCCAATCCTTTGGTACACTTAAGTATCCGACTTTGTCATTACCGATATATTTTACAGCAACTTCTTCTTGACCTTCAACTTCATTAGTTCCACTGCTACCTCTTCCAAATATTAAGATACCTAGAACGATAATTAATATCGCAGCAATAACAACTATTACTGATACTCCAAATTTAATATCATTTTGTAGTTTACTTTCTTTTTGATTTAACTCAGATAAACTTTTGTTTTGTGAAGCATATATTTCATCTCTAGGTAAGTTATTAAAATTATTATAATTATTGTAATTATTGTTTTGATGTGCCATTTTTGTCACCTCTATAATAAAATGTTATCATAAATAAAAAATGATTTCCATATATTATTAAAAGAAATCATTTTTTTACTTTAATTATTTTTATTAACTTTATTATATGCTTGCTTTATTTGCGAAGGCTTTACATTGTTTATTGAATACCATCCAAAGGTAGTCATTATATCATAAGTATCAGCTTGATGAGTCATGGTATTATCAAGCCCAGCTTTTAACATTTCTCTAATTGCTTGATTAGAACTTTCCAAAGTTCCATGAACATATACTTCTACAGTACTTTTAAGTAATAACAAGTAATTATCCATTAATAATCTATCATTCATTAGCATAATCCTCCAGTAAATTCATAAGTTCTATTTTATAAGCAATATGTTCATTTAACTTTTCATCCATAAAATCTTTTAATTCATCATTTTCTAAGTTATTAATTGTCTCTGTAACAATTTTAATAATGTTGTCTTCGTGCCCAATAGCATCTTCAACATATAATAATTCTTTTTGTGTCATAATATCCTCCTCACAAAGTATTATGCCCAAATAAGAAAATAATAAACAAAAAAGAAATCTAAGCAGATTTCTTTTTAGAACATAATATTTTTTGAAGAGACTTTCCTTTTTCTAATTGTCTATCAATTAGGTACTCATCCATATGTATTTGGTGAGCATTGGTATCTATATCTCTTAATTTATTGAATAGTTCCACAAATTGTATATTAAGTGGGTCATAATTAGTACCATCATTTCTAAGTCTAACAGTAAGAGTAGGGAAGCCAAGACCAAATTCCTCAGTCCAAGCTAATTGTCTTGCTGATTCTTTATTATCAAGTTTTAATAAGCAAGCATTGCCTAATCTTTCTATTTCTAAAAAAGGAGCAGCATCTAGTTCACAATCATCACTTTGTAAAATAATTTTCTTACCCTTAATAAGACCAGTTTGTCTAGCTTTTCTTTTAGAGTCAAGACCGACAACCTTACCACCCATTATTGAATTATATAATTCATCAAAAGCATCAAACACTTCATGATTATCTTTTCCAATAACAAACGTATTATTTTTTTCATAATCGTTTAAAGAAAAATATAAATCCATATTACCCTGTAAAGATATATCTAAATGTTGATCACCTCTAGATAATATTACACCTTTAACTTCTTCACGATTACCATCATTCCATTTGCTTATTTCAAGTTTTTCCATAACCCACCTCACTACTATCATTAAGACGATTATATCATTATATATAAAAAAGTAAATACAAAAAATTGAACTTAACTAATTGACTTTTATATCAATCCATATTATGATTAATATGCATGATGATAAAACATTATGCGTTTCACTCTAACGGTCAAATAATGTTAGAGTGTATTCAACCAAAACCCCCTGAAGAGACTAGTCGAGAGACTAGTCTCACTTTGTTTATAAAGAGTAATTATTATAAAAAAATGAGTGTACTAATTTGACCATAATTAAGCTGATATTTGATAATTTTACACTTTTGTGGTATAATAGCAAAATTAATTAAGGGGTGTATTTATGGATATTTCTGATAAAGCTATAACGAATTTAAGAATAATGAGTGGTAATAGTACGAGTGTGTATACTTTTGGAAGACCTAAAAGAACAAATCATAGAGATAATCGTATGGTAATGAGTGTTGAAGTTTCAGAAGGTGATACTTACCAAGAAATTTACAAATTTGCAGATCCTACTATATATGATTATTATCCAACTTATTCAAGAGCACTAGTTAATAGAGCGATACACAAGTTAGACCCACTTAATCGTTTTTTTACATTCTATGTATATGGAGGTAATTTACCACATCCAAATCCGTATCAACTAACTGAAGGGCAAATGAATTATTTCCATTCAGTAATTGTTCCAAAAATAGGTGAAATATTATCTAGGCTACCTAATTATTCATGTGAGCATACTACTCAAAAGCTTGAGACTAACGAATTTGGTGTAAGTGATTACATTTACCTAGGAAAGTTAATGGGAATGTATAGACCAAGAGGATTTGACATTTATTTATCTTGTAACATGCTATGCGTAAGAGCTTTACAAGAAGGGTACTTAAATGGTAAAAAGTACACTCCAAATGAAGTTATGGAAATAATGAGATTAGAAAAACCTGAATATGAGAGTTTGATTAATGGTATTGAAATTGTTAAATCAGATGAAAAAGTAAGCAAAATTCTTGAACATAAAATGGGAAGAATTTATATAAGATATTAAAATAATTTATAAAAAAAACAGTCTTATGACTGTTTTATTTTTTTTTTATAAAAGTATAAAATTATTATACTTATATGATATAATCAAATTGACTTGAGTCTTATTCAAAGGGAGAGCAGGAAGGAGGAATATTTTAAAAGCATGGATGCAGAATCATTTATGAATCTCGTCAATGAAAACAATGGATTTGAATTTGTTATTGGATACAAGGATTTTGTAGATCATCGAATTGGTGGTCAAGAAACCAAGTATTGGTATTTAATTGATTATAACGGCAAAAAACAAGAATATTATGTTGGAACTTATGAAAATGGTTCATGGACGGATAAGTTTTATACCAAAAAAGGTAGCAAACTAGAATTTAAAAACGTAGAAAGTGGAACAACAATAAAAATGATTGTAGATAGAGCATATTTTTATCAGGAAAAGACAGTTGGTAAAAAGCCACAAGAAGTAGAAAAACATGGATACATGTGTAATCATTATATGTTTGGTTTTGGAGAAAAAGCTGTTGAAACTGTAAAAGAATATGGTATTACAGTTGATTTTAATGACATAAATGATAATGATTCCGCTTATCATTTGAGAGATATCCTTTTAGGAAAAGATGTAGAGAAACCAAAAGAAAATTAAAATAATGGAGGAAAAATGAAAAATAAAATATTAATTGGTGTATTAGCATTAGTAATGTGCGTTACACTTGTAGGTTGTGGTGATAAAAAAGAAAACAACACAAACACAAATTCAGGAAATAGTGGATCAGGAACTAATCAAGGAGAAATCAAAGGTACAGGACTTGATAATGTAACTGAAAGCAACTACGGTGAAATCATGAAAAAGACTTTTGGAATTGATCCTATTTACGGAGAGGAATGGACAATTAAAGAAGTTAAAAGTCCAAATAAAGTTAATAACTTAAGAGTTAACTACAAAACACCATCAGATATTGATACAGCACAGTGGCAAAAAAAATATTTTGATGCAATGGTAGCTGCTAGTGAAGATGGTGGAGTTTATGGTATGATTCTAGATATGAATACTGGAGCAGCATCAAAAGGCGCAAAAATGACTAACTATACAGAATATGAAGATGGCGAATACTGGGGATGGTACTACACTTATGGTGGTAGAGAAATCCAATTTACTCCAAGTATGTTTGCTGGAGATGTATTAGTAACATTTGTACTAATGAACAATTATTAAGACTCTATTTAAAAGAGTAAGTGGAAAGGATGAAAAAATATGGAAAATAATGAAAAGAAAAAATCAAAATTAGGAATTATTATAATTGCAATAATTATAATTCTACTAATATTGTTCTTGGTATGGTTCTTCTTATTAAGAGATAATGGTAAGGATAATGATGGGAATAATACAAATACTAACACTAATAGTGGTAATCCAACAGCACATACTACAGTTGAATATGATTACAAAGATGGTGTATTAACTCAAATTGTCGATGAAGAAGGAAACCCATTACAAACTGATTTTGTTATCGATGGAATAATTCTTGTTGGTAATAGACATAGCTATGCTGGTCTTGAAGCAGAAGCAGGCGAATTAATGGAAAAACTAAAAGAGCAGGGGTATAAGAAAGAGGGAATCAACTCATCATTCTATTTAAATGAATGGATTGAATTCTATATTGATTTAAATTATACAAAAGCAGCTAGTGATGTTGAAATCTTAGTTACACCACACAAAACAGTAGAAGAATTGCAAAAACTTTCATTAACTCAACTAGAAGAATTAGCAAATGAAAATGGTGGATTTGTATTACCTTACAACACACCTGATGCAGAAAACTACATGTATGTTGGAAATGGATATGTTCATCAAGATTATCCAGCAGGTAAATATGATATCTTATTTACTTATAAAGGTAAATTAGCATATTTCATTAACATTGATTTAACTAAAGAACCAGTTGAATAATAAAAAGGAAGAGATTTGTTTCTCTTCTTTTTGTTTGCATTAACAAAAGTGGTAATGTATAATAGATAATTGTCTAGTAAAAATCTACTTAGGATGGGGGATATACATGAAAGAAATAGGACAAGGGAAACTAATAGTATTTGAAGGGGCTTGTGACGGAATAGGAAAAACAACACAGGTTGAAAGACTAAAAGAACATCTTATAAATGATGGAGAAAAAATTATTCAACACCATTTTCCAACATATGAAGCTTATCATGGTAGGCCAGTTAAAAGATATTTAGCTGGAAAATATGGTAAACCAAGTGAATTATCACCATACTTTGTTAACAGTTTATATGCAGTTGATAGAGCAGTAGC
This sequence comes from Bacilli bacterium, assembly GCA_017525035.1. Taxonomy (GTDB): domain Bacteria; phylum Bacillota_I; class Bacilli_A; order RF39; family UBA660; genus RUG13868. The sequence continues at coordinate 25,278 of JAFXTH010000003.1, forward strand.
GTGGTATGAAAAATTACAAAAACAATACAATAGAGGTAAAACAATATTACTTGATAGATATACAACATCAAGTCTTATTTATCAATCTGCATTTATTGAAGATCCAGAAGAGAAGAAAAGATTCATTGATTTTGTAATAGATTTTGAGTATAACAAAATAGGAATAAAGGAGCCAGACAACACAATATTCTTACAAGCACCATATGACTTGGTTGCTAAAATGAGGGCAGAAAGAAAACAAAACGATGGTGTCCAAAATGATGTACACGAAAGAGATCCAGAATTAATGAAGAAAGTTTATAGAAGTGCTTTGTTTGTAGCAGACTATCTTGACTGGGATAGAATACAATGTAACGATGGAGATACTATGCGTCCTGTAGAAGATATTCATGAGGATGTTTATAGATTAGTTAAAACAAGGAATACAAATCCTAGAAAATTTTATATTCCAGGAACAAAAGAAGAATAATAAAATAAGTGATGCAATAGCATCCTTTTTTATTTGTATCTAATACCTTAGTATGCTATAATAAGAAACTGATTTGGTTAAATTTATAGAAGGAGGAAGTTATGGTATTAGATTTTAAACAAGAAGAAATACAAGAAGAAGAAAAAGAATCTAGAAATGCTTTCTCTGGATATTTTTCACCAAGCGGGAAACTAATTAATTTCAATATATCTGGTGAAGAAACTCATCATCAAGATGCATCTAATCCTGTTTCTCAAGCATTTATGAAATATATTAGCTATAAAAAAGATGAAGATGGAACTATTTACAGAGGATATCCATATTTTGAAGAACCATTTGAAGTTTTTTATAGAAGAATTTTAAGAGATATAGAAAGACTTGAAACATTCATACATAGTGGTTTTGGTGATCAAAATGATCATCTTGAACTTGATATGTTAAATTTCTTTAAGAATGCATATAGAGATAATAAGTTTTTTGAATCAATTGGTAGAATTGTAACTATGAACAATGATCAACAATTAGAATTTGATCTTAAATGTAGAAAGAAGTACAATGACCCAGTTGAATTAGAAATAGATAAAGCACAATTATTTATTTATTATTTGTTAAAAATAATGAAAGACATATGTATAATGTATTTAGGATATGATTCCGTTGAATCAAAAGAACCAAATGGAAATAAGATAATAGTAAATAAAGATGGAGAATATGATTTAGATTTCTTAGCACATCCAAGAGTTATTAGTACTTCAGTTGATAATGCTTATGATAGATTCTATAACTATTTACTTATGGATTGGCGTGTTGATAAGATGCCTAGGTATTACTATGATATTGCGCAAGGCAAGTATGTATTGCTTCCTTTAAACATAGCAATAGAGAAGGAAACTATGTTAAGAGAAGAAATAGAAAGTATCAAAAAATTAACTCCAAGGGAAGAAAGATACAAATATTTTAGGGAATAAAATAGTATCTTTCTCTTTTTATTTGATTTATTGGACATTTAGTGGTATAATACAGCCATAAAACTGTTAGGGGAAAGTGGGTACTTATTATGTTATTAAAAGCATTAATATGTGCATTATTAGTTCTTATTCTAGCATTACTATTGACATTAATTATTGAATGTATAAGAAAGATATTCGCATATAACAAAACAAAACAATTTTATAGTAAGATTGATGAAGACAATTTAATAGTTACAAGACGTCCAATTGACGAAGAAAAATTAAGAGCACAAAAAGCGAAGAAGAAAGAGCAAGAAGCAAAAAGATTAGAGAAAGAGCGTCTTGCAGCACAAAGAGAGCTTGAAGAAGAAGAAAGAATTATTGCGCGTGAAAAAGAAGAAGCTCAAAGAAGAAGACAAGAAGAAAAAGAAAGAAGAATAAAAGAAGCTGAAGAAGAAAGAGAACGTCTTAGAAAAGAACAAATAAAAGAAGAAAAACGTCTTGCTAAAGAAGAAAAAAGAAGACTAAAAGCAGAAAGAAGACAAGCACGTCTTGAAC
>JAFXTH010000001.1 GCA_017525035.1 Bacilli bacterium
GATAAGTTAGATAATATATTTGACACAATAAATAAACTTACTATTCAAATAGAGAAATTAGCCTTAGAAACCAAATATATGAGGGAAGACTATAATGACCTTAGTGCTAGAGTGATAAATTTAGAGCAAAAACCAATAAAAAGATATGATAGTGCTATTACATCAGTGATAACTGGTGTAATAGGTGCTATTGTAGGTGCTGTTATGGCACTAATAATAAGGAGATGATAATATGGTTAAAGTATGGAATGAGAGATTAAAAGACATTCTAATAAGAGCATTTAAGACTTTTATACAAGGTTTCCTTGCTGCGTTAATAGTTTTACTTAAAGACACAGATTTAGAAGATTTTAGTATGCTAAAAACAATTTTAATAGGTGCTCTTGCAGGTGGAATTAGTGCTGTAATGAATTTAATTATTAAAGCATTAGAACCTCCAGAAGACACAGAGGCAAGTGGGGATAGTTATGAATAGAACAGATATTGTAAACAGAGAAAAAACATATATAGGAAAATATAGCAACCCTAATATCTTCACAAAATGGTATGCAAAAGACAACAAATCACACGCTTGGTGTGGTATGTTCCAAGACTATGTAGTTAAACACGACTGCAAACTAGACTGGTTTGATGACTGTTCTAATTTTGCTTATGTACCAACTATTGTAGAATGGGCTAAAAAGAAAAAATGGTGGGATAGTAACTTTAAAAACGGTAAACAAGGTGATTTAGTAATCTATAATTGGTATCCAGAAAAGAAAAACCATTATTCACACGTAGGTATGATTTATGAAGTTAAGTCTTCTAGTATCACATCTATTGAAGGTAATACTACAAATGCTGTAGGAAACTCTAATTGTGTTGCTAAAAAGAGCAGAAATAAGAAATATATAGCAGGAATAGTACATTTACCTTATGATGAACAATTTAATCTAACTAGACTACTTAAAAAAGGTTGTAAAGGTTCAGATGTAAAAGAACTACAAAAAGAACTTAAAAAGCGTGGATATAACATAGGTAAAGCAGGAGTTGACGGAGATTTTGGAAATGACACGGCTAATGCTGTAGCCAAATTTCAAAAGGATAACCACTTGGTTGCTGCCAAAAAAGTCGGAAAAAACACTGCTCATAAGTTAGGCTGGTTATACAAAGGCAAATAATTATGATATAATTAAAGAAAGGTAAGGTGATATTATGGCTAGTGCTAAAAAAGAGGCTCAAAAATCTTTAGGTACTGTAGAAGACTATATAAATTTGTCAGGTTTAAACAAAGAAAGAGAACTTGCTAATGATTTATATAACACAAACTACAACCAATATACAAATACATATAATGATTTAATAAATAGAGTAAATGCTAATAGAGAAACAGCAAGAACTGATTTTGGTACAGGTAGAGCAACTATTGCAGAAAACTCTTATTTAAGAAATAGAAGTGATTTATCTGATTTAGCCTCTCGTGGACTAAGTGGAGGAATTGCTCAACTTAGTAAACTTGGAAATAGAATGGAAACTGGAAGACAATATTCTAATCTTGCAAATACATACTATAATACAATGAACGATTTAGATGCGTCTCAAAAAGGGTATGAAAATGATTATAATTACAATTTAGAAATGGCTAAGAACTCACTTAATTCAGCACTTGCAGATGTTGATGCAAGAGAGGCTGCTGGTCGTAATGCTTATAAAGCATCAGTTGCACAACTTGCTGAACAAATACAAGCAAGAAGGGATGCTGCATCACAGGCTGCTGCTGCACTTAAACAAGCCAAGAAACAATATCAAGACCAATTAAAAGCACAAACTGATGCTGCACTTATCAGTGCTATGGACAATATAGTAGGTAATGCTACTAAAATTGATAGCACTATGTATAATAAAATGATTTCTGCTTATAAGAACAGAGTTGGTGGAACAGATGCTGATGCTAAGAATTGGTTAACAAGTAAAAACTATATACCAACATTCTTTACTGGTACAAGTTCTAACCCTAAAAAATTCTAGGAGGTGACTTATGGCTAGTAATATAAAATATGCACAAAATTTAATTGGTGACTGGGATAGAGACATTTATGAACCTAAAAAACAAGTACTACAAGATATCTACCAAACTAACTGGAATAAGTTATCTAATGACTACAATACATTAAAAGATACTCTAGCAAGGAACTATGATGTAGCAAGACAAACTTATAATAAGGCTTTAGGTGATATACAAAATGAGAGTTTTAATCGTATGAACGCTGCTACTATAGACCTTGCTAATAGAGGTTTATCTAGTAGTGGTGTTACTGGTCTTGTGAATAATGCTGATACACAAATAAAAGGTGAAGAAGTAAATAAAGCCTTATCATCATTATTAGATACAGAAGCAGGTAATGAAAAAAGTTTATTTAGTGGACTAAACACACTTGGACAACAAGAAAACTCACTTGCTAGTGGACTTTTAGGAGACGTAGGTGGTCTTACTGATGCAGATGCTGCAAATAATCAACAATATGCAGGTTTAGTTGGAAATATTGCAGAGAGTGCTGCCAGTAGAGCAGCAAGTAGGGCTGCAAGTGGTAGTGGGAAAGAAACTAATGATGAAGATGAATTAGATAGAAGACTTGCTATTGCTGAAACTCTTGAAAGTGAGGACTACACAGATGATGAAAAAATAAATTTACTTGTTCGCCATCTAAACGTTCCACTTGATAATGCAAAAAGTGCTGTAAGTGCTTATAATTATGATAAAACTAATATTGCTATGAAATCAGCACAAGAGAAATTAGATACTTATATTTCTAGAAATAGACTTAACCCAGATTTGTATACTTTAAAACCTCAAATAGTGTTAAATAACAGAGACGGAAATGCTATTACTAGATATAGAGCAAATAATTTATTAGATAAGGTAAGTAATCTAAATAGAAATTTATCAAATTATACTTATGGTGACATATATGGCATACTATATGGTGGGAAGTAGGTGATAATATGGGTAAATATGATAGTTATAGAGCAAAATATCTTAATAAATCTAGTAGTGATAATAAAACACTATCTTCTATTGATGCTAAAGTTAAACAAGCAAACAATTTAAAAGCAAGACTTGAAGCAAGTGGTGTTAACCCAGAAGAAGCAACAGATAAAAGAAATTGGTTTGAAAAACTAACTAATTTGCCACAAGACCAAAATATGGTTTTTGACTTCTTTGACTTATTAAATAGACCACAACAAGCGTTATTTGGTGGTTGGAAAAACGCACAAGAAGGAAAAGACTTTTTTGAAGGTGCAAAAGAAGGTTTATATGGTAACCAAAAAACAGATTTTAAAGATATTCTTATGAATACTGGTGCGTTTGAGGATGAAAAAGGCAAACTTGACCTTGTAGATGCTTTAGGATTTGCTGGTGATATATTTTTAGACCCAGCAGATTTAATCCCAGTTGCAGGTTTTAGCAAAATAGGTAAGGCTTTAGATAAAGGTGACAATGTTTATAAGGCTATTAGGTCAGCAGATAGTTTAACTGATGTTGCTTTTAAAGGTTTAGGAAAAGCAGCAAAAGGTGGGGCTAAACTTGCAGATACAGGTATTGAGAAAGGTCTTAAATATTTAGATGAAAGTAAGGGTGTACTTAATGCAGCAGGAGATACAGTTAAGTTAAAATATTTAACTCCAAATGCTAAGGATGCTGCTAATCTTAATGCTAAGGTTGTTGACGCAGCACAAGATGCAACAGGTGCTATTGGTAGATTAGAACTTTACAAAAATGCTAAGAATAAATTTAGTAATGCTTTTAAACTTTCTGATAAGGCTAAAGATGCTATAGGTGCACAAAGAGCCATTGGTACACAAGCAGAAATGGCTCAAGAAGCAGCAAAGATGAAGATTAAAGAAGCACAAGATACAGCAGAGGCATACTTTAAACAAACAAATGGTAAATATGGTGATGCTAAAACTCTATTAAATGATAGCCAATTACTAATAAATAGCACTGTAAATAGGGCTAAAACAGAAGATGAAATTATGTCTTTAATAAAGAAAGGTGAAGCCCCTGCTTACCCTGAATATATAGAACATCTAGAAACAATGCTTAAAAGAGATGTTCCAGATGAAACAATTAAAGCCCTACAACAAAAATATGGTAAAAAGGCTTTTGATATATCAGTAGAAGGCACACATATAAAACTTGGTAAAGGTTGGGATAAAGTTGAATTTAGTAATGTTAAACCAATAGATGCTGAGATTAAAAAGACAACAAAGAGACTTAAACAATTAGATAAACTTGCAAATGATGAGGAGGCATTAAGAAAACTTAATCCTTATGAAGTTGCAGAACTAGAAATAGAAAACAATGAATTAACTAATTCTTTAAGAGATTTATACAACCAAAAAGATGCTTATACTATTCAAGTTGAAAGAAGATTTACTCCTGAACAAGAAAAGAAAATAAATGAACTTGCTAGACGTTATGCTTATAATGAAGATGGATATAGAGACTTTGTTGATAGCATACACGGAACTGCTTGGAAAAGACAAAAAAGTGATATTCTTTCAGAAGTTGAGGACTACAGCAAGTATGGTGAGAATATATTCTCTAATGCTGAAAACCCTACTCCTACTTATCTTTCTAAAAATCAAGCATTAGTAATGGACCCTTATGAAGTCTTCTCAGGAAGAACAACAAATAGAGATGTAATTAATGCAACAAATAGAGATACAGGTAAACTTAGTACAAATGCAAATACTGTATTTTATACAGATAATCCTGCTATGGCTGCTGATTATTCTGGTGGCAACACACTTGCTACTGCTGAGAATTTAGGTGATAAAAATGTCACATATAGAGGTTTATTTTCTAAGACACCAGAAGAAAATGTGTTAGAAATTGGACCAAATGGTGCTTATTATAATGATAAGAAAATGCAAGAACTTGCATATATGCCTGGTGATGAAACATATAGTTGGATGAACGTACCTTATAAAGATTTTGACAGTTATAACACTTTCTCTAAAATAGGAGAAAAAGAAACTGCTAAACTATTAGATATAGTTAATTCTAATGATGTAAAAAATGGAAATGATTTAATTAGAGAATTAAACAAATCAAAAAATAAAAGTTTATTAAACAAATTAAAATCTTATGGTATAGATATTAATACTGTTGACAGACCATCAGTTGCTGATGCTGTACGTGATGCAGGTTCTAATATTGATGCAGATAACCTATATGAACTTATAAATGAAGTCAATACATATGGTGCTGAAAGTATAAAGGACGCTGCTGATTTCTTATTCCAATCAGGAAATAGAACTACAGATGAACTTGCAGAAAACATCTATAAGAACCAAGCAACTGGTAGAGCAACTAAAAACTATAATACAATTAGTCTTTCAGGAATTGAGGACAGTGTTGCTGGAACTCAAATGGGAGATGATTTTATTACTATCAATCCAGGTACAAATGATGTACAACCTAGAAGGTTTAAAGCACTTGCTAATAAGACACCAGCACTTGAGACAAATAGTGTATTTGATACAAAAGAACTTAAAAAACCTATTGTTAAGAGTACAACTGATAAGTTAAATGATGTTGTTGATAACTTTGTAGGTACTAAATTAGGTAGTAAATATAATTATTTAACAAATGACAACTATGTTGCTGCTCATATATTAACACCAGAAGGTAAACAAGTCATTGATGCTTTAAAACAGAGCAAAAATAAGGCATTAAGTAATATTAATAGTTCTATTCTTAACTCAAGAAAATATGTTGGTGCACCAGAAGAAATAAATAATTTCTTTAGAGAACTTGTAGATAAAATGGACAGTAAAACAGTAGATAGTATTCCAGCACTTAAAGCATTTAAAGAAAATAAAGATTTAAACTTTATGGAAACTGACTACATAAAAGCCCTTACAAATAACTATGCTAGTGAAAAAGGTCTTACAAATGTTGCTGGAAAAATACAAACTGTGAACCAAAATATTTTAAATGGCACATTTAAAGATTTAGATAATATTAGCAAAACACAAAGAAAAATTGAAGATGCATTTAAAGCAACAGGCAAAGTTGATGATGCTTTATCATCACAATATAAAAAATTGGTTGATAATTCTCCAATTAAACCATTAACTGAATTTGATAATAAAGTTCCAGATAACTTTACAAAAGTCACAAATGGTGAATTACAAGATATGATAAAGCAATATATTAGAACTAATAGTGGGTTTGGAATGGATAAAAACACTAAAGAGTTGTCAAACTTATTAAAAAAGGTTGCTGCAAATGGTGGAGATGTTGCTATTAACACTGATGTTCTTAGAACTATTGGGGCTGTTTCAGACCCTAAAAACATAAATGCTTTAAATACTTTATATAATAAGTATTTAAACGTATTTAAAAAATGGAAAACTGCTTCACCTACTAACTTCTTAAATAACCTATTTGGTAATAGTACTAATATGATGTTAGGTGGTGTCTCAATGGCAGACCAAGCAAAATATGCACCACAAGTTATTGATATAATGCAAAATGGTGAGAAATATTATTTAAGAAAACTTGCTGGAGAGAAACTTGATGACGCTGCTGCTAAAACTGCACAATATTGGGAAGACTTTAGAAAACTTGGATTTGGTAGTGCTTCATTAGACTTAGCAGAACTTCCACAAGATGTTAGAGACATCATACAAAAGAAAAAATCTTTAAAAGGTACAAAAGACTACATATTAAATGGTCTTCCATCAATGTTTGGTTATCTTAACCAAAAAGGTGATATGGCAGCAAGACTTACAGTTATGCTTAAATCTTATGATGACCCTAAATTCCTTAAACAATTAGGTGCTAAAGATGCTTATGAAGCAATATCTAAGATTATGTTTGACCCTGAAATGCTTACAAGTACTGAGAAAAAGATTAAACAATTTATACCTTTCTACACATATAATAAAAACAATTTAGTTTATCATATAACTAATATGCCTAATAATGGCGTTAAATATAATAGACTTATGAAAACTATGAAAAATCTAAGAAATCAAGCAACTAATGGTAACGAAGATAATATGGCTGACTATATTAAAAATAGTTTATATATTCCATTACCAGGGCTAGATAAAGATGGTAACTACACTGTTCTTAGAGCACAATTACCATTTGGACAACTTATAGAAACAGTTGATGACCCACTTAGACAATTTGCAAGTATGTCATCACCTTTAGCAAAGGGGGCATATGAATGGGCAACAGGCATTGATGCATTTACTGGAAGACCAATAGAAGATTTCCCAGGACAAAAGAGTAACAACATAGATTTATTTGGATTTAATCCAAGTAAAAAGACTGAAAAATTGTTAAGTGATTTTTCAGGAATAGATGTAGCACTTAAAAATGCATCAAGACTTCTTGGAGGTGACCCTATGAGCACTGTACGTATGACTAGAAATATAGATAGTGATAGACTTAGTAAGATGTATACTGAGGTTGAAGATTTACAAAATCTTATGAAACAATATGAGCAAAAAGGTTATGAATTTAGTACAATAAATGAACTTAAAAAAGCAAATACTAACAGTAATGTTGCTAATATTAATGCAATTCTTGCTAAGTATGGTATAGAAACAAAATAAAAAGAGAGCAAATGCTCTCTTTTTTAGTTTCAAACTCATTCATAACCAAACTCAAACTAAGGAATTGTTCTCTTTTATAATAGGTAGGTTGCATATTCTTTGAATAACAAATATTACTATGTATATATTGTAGCATACTCAGTGATATAATACTTTTGTTTCTTTTTATATATTAATTCCAACATTTAACTATGAATTTTTAAAACCTATTAGTGTCTAGATGTAACTCTAATTGTAACATAAGTTGAAGATGGTTTTTGATATTTAGATAAATCTATGTCAGGGTGTTCTATAGAAAGTTTATCAGTATCTATTCCACCTTTTCTTTCTCCACTTGATATTACATATTTATAATCTTCGTCTTGATATCTACTATCAGTGTAATGATTTTTAGCATATTCTTCTAGTTCTTTACATTCAGTTTCTCTAATTTTAATCTCATCCTTTAGTTCTCCAATTCTATGAAGAAGTTCTTTGTCATAGTCTTCAATATCTTCATTTTCTAAAGATTTTAAAGCATTAACTTTAGAATATTTTTCTACAATATCCCAAGGGTAGTCTTCCATAGAAGATATTCCCATAAGAATTGAACTAACTCTAGTGACAACCTCAGTAATATCGTCTTGTATTTCCTTATTTGCTTTTATTAATTTCATTTTTGGTTGACCTTGCCACATTCCACAAAGTAACCATTGGTCTAATCCCCACGCCATCATATATGCCTGGCATTGTAATTCATAACCAAAATCGTCAGTAAAACATTTACTTTTAGAGTTAGAGTATTTATTTTCAACTCCAGTTTCTACACCATCAATAAATGTTCTACCATCTCTTTTACATTTAAGTAAACCATTAACAGCATACTTATATTCACTATTTCTTTCATCAATAGCAATATTAAGTTTCTTTTCAAAATAGTTTAGGCAACCTTCTTCCATAGCATTACCTAAATCCATTCTATCTTGAGCGTCATCATCAACCTCTTTGATAGTTTTTCCTAAATCAATATCTAATTGTTCCTCAATAGTATTAAACCCAATACCAAAGTATGAACTTAAACTACTGGCAATTATGTCAAACCTTTCTTTCATTTTACAACCTCCTAATATCTCAAAAATACTACCTATAAAGATAGGGTAAAATAGGTAGCGTACGAGGCACTATAGAATAAGAATAGAGTACACAGGACTTTTACTATTTTTTGGAATATCCTTTCATAATAAATTTTTGTGTAATAGTGCCCCCTACGATACCTATTTAGGTATCGCAACAATAAAATTAATAGAGTGTGATAGTGTCTCTATGCCTAAGACACTGCAGAATATGCTTAAACCATTATTTAGGCAAATAACATAGAAAGGAACAAAGCATATTCTACGGTATCTGTCAAAGGTGATTTGGTGAGGATTTTAACACATCCTTTCTTCCTTTGACACATATATTATAACACATACACCCTTGATTTTTGCACTCAAAGGTTCAATTCTATCATAATTTCTAGTTCTTTTATTGCTTTTTTGAGTGTTTCTTCATCAAAATCACGTATATAACACTTATCTATAGGTATATTAAGGCGTATTGAGAGAGCAAAAAATAAATCTTTTTTACTAATAACTCCACTATTTACTATAGTATCAACCAAATTATAGCATTTTTTCTTTAAATTTCCTGTCATTATACATACCTATATCAATATTAGTTAATATTTCATCAACTTCTTCTACACTTCTTATTATAACACCAATTCCACCATTTTCGTTAATAGTTTTTATTTTTCTTTCTTGTAATGTTGAGGCTTTTCCACCTTTTTCTCTTTTTAGTTCTAGACCTAAAAAGAAGCCTTTATAGAGACAAATAATATCAGGTAGTCCATTTAGATTACTTTGGGCTTGAAAACGAAAATGGTACACCTTTTTTCGTTTAAGGAAGGCTATTATTTGTTTCTGTATTTTACCTTCTAACATTTTTAAGTTCTTTCTCCTTAATTTGCTCAATTTTTACTTCAATTACATAAGGTTGTTCTAAAACTTCAACTACTTCTGGTGTGTTATAGTCTTCTACGACCCAATTTATTTCTTTTGGGGCTTGTAGGTTTGTTTTTATTACTATTTTGTACATCTTTATCTCCTATAAAATACCTTAACAACCCCTCTTTTTTTGTTTCTACAACTATTATATCATTATTATAATCAAATTTCTTTATTTCTTCTTTATTTGTGTCTTCTATGTCAATCAACGCCATCATTAGGTTCAACCATTTTTGTTGTTGTGCCCTTTTTAATATCTTTTCTATTTCTTTATCATTCATTAAACTCATACTCTTTCTTATCTCTCCAACTTGTCTCAGACATTTCTACCTCAGCAATCATTGGAATATTTTTTATAACATCTAAGGTGTCTTCCATAATGTGTTTTAGTTCTTTAACATATTTCTCTTTACCTTTTGGTACTAAGAATATTAACTCGTCGTGTATAGGAAGCACCATTTTAATACCTAAATCATTTTCTTTTAGGTATTTCCATATTTTTATCTCAAAAGTTTTTACCATATCTGCACAGGTGCCTTGTATCAAATAGTTGCAACCTTTATAGAATTGCCTACTATCTTCCATATAATATCTTCTACCATATAAGTTTTCAATGAACCCATATGTAGTAAGTTGTTCATTAACCCAATTTTGGTAGTCTCTAATTCTAGGAAATGCTTTGTAAAACGCATCATCAAGTGCTTTAGCAACTTCTTCACTTACACCAAGACTTTCTTTTAGTGCCTCTACACCACCTTGATACACTTTAAGGAAGTTACATCTCTTTCCTAGTTTTCTTTTCTTTTTAAATTCTTCACTATTAGGGTCAAGATTAGGGAAGGCGTGTCTAGTTGTTTCACTATGAAGGTCGGTTGGTTCCCACTCTTTACCAGTACCACACTCAAACCATTTCTTTTCATTAAAATGTTTAATGTGCTCAGGATTATTATAGTCAAACATTGTAGTAACTTCATTGTAACATTTATAAGGCATATATGCTCTGCATAGATTAAGGTCAGGCTCTTGGCTATGGAATATAGTATATTGTGCTTGTACACGAAGTTCCATTTGACTTTCGTCTATGAAAAACAAATTATAACCCTCATCACATACAAATGCACGTCTAGGATGGAATAACTCATTCCCATCTCTATCAAATAAACCTTCTTTTGGTTGTTGTTGCATATCACAACTAACTCTACCACTAACAGCACCATTATTATTAATATCAGTGTATATTCTACCATTTACAACAGCATTTAATTTGCCATCAACATATGTTGATAACCATTTATCTAATGTTCTAAGTTCCATAATATTGTTACACACATTGATAAGTGTCTCATCAGTTGTATTAGCAACAATATACTTTAATGCTTTTTCGTCGGCTTTCTCAGTTTTTACTTTAAATTTATTAAGAAGTATTTTCTTAATTTCATTATGTTGACCTACTGAGAACTCTTTACCAGTATAAATATAAAGTTCTAAGTACAATAATTCTCTATAAGCAACTATCTTTTTTCTACTTTCTAGTATATAGTCAACATCTACTTTAAAACCTGTATTCTCCATATAGGCAACGGCTTTAATAAGTTCTCCTTCTCTTTTAAGTACTGTGAAGTCTTTATCAACTTCTTTTAGTACTGGTAAGGCTTTCTTTAAGTACTCTAGCATTATAACAATATCGTCAGCAGCATAGTTTTCCATTAATGTATATTCTTTATCCCATACATCTTTATAATTTGCTCTTTTAAAATTTTTATCTATATATTGGAAATATGGATTATCGTCATTAACCCATTTAGTTCTAGTTTTCTCATAAGCATCTATAAGTGCTGTGAGTTTACCAGTTCCTCTAACTTTTCCATCTTTAGTAATAGTACTAAAACCATCATTAGGAAATTCTTCTATAATTCCTTTTCTTAGGTGTTCTCTACGTTCTCTATCTATTTTATGTATAATATCTTTAATAATATGTCCAGCAAATTTTGCCTCATCATCAATATATTTAGTTCCTAGTGCTTCTAAACTCATACTTTCTCTTTCGTCAGCGTTTTCAGTAAGTCTAGCAACTGTTATACTGTCATAGATTTTAACTGTATCAGGAATAGGAGAACCACCATTTTGAAACATATGATAGTCATATTTAGCATTATGAGCAAATATAGGTATTTGATGTTCATTAATATAGTTTATAAATACATTACCAACTTCTTTAGTATAAGGTACTACAAATACACAATTATTACCTTCGGGTGTTGACCAACCATAAGATAATAGAAAAGGTTTATCAGTTATAATATTAAGACCAGTTGTTTCAGTATCAAACCCAATATAATTTATAGGATAACCAGTATTTAAACTTGCAAGTACTTGTGCATCATTATCTAATCTTTTATATTTATATTTTAGTTTTTGATGTAAATACATTATTCTACCTCCTCATCAGTTTTCCATTTTAATAGCACATTTGTAAGCCCATCTATTATTTCTAAAAACCCTTTTATTTCATTTCTATAAATTAAGTTTCCTGATACAACTGGTTCATCATCAAGGTCTCTTAACCACTCGTCAGTAAGAAAATACCTAGGGTCGTTAAGTTCTCTATGCATATAAAGGTTTTGTGGAGAAATAAGAAGATAGTTTTTAGCAATTTTATATGGAGTTTCACCATAACACATCCCCATAAACATAACCTCTTGTCTCCATTTAATTTTTCTAGTTTTAGATTTTCTTTTAATGTCAAATCTTCTAGCAAGAACAGTATCTAATAAATCTTTATTTCTTTTAAACCCAATACATAACCCATTAAATATGTCCATAACATTATTATAACCAAACTCCCTTTCAAAGAGGTCAAATAAAAGTATAAACCTGACCTCTAATATCCTAGGGTGTTTTTTATATTTGTCTAATAATTCTTTAGTTATCTCAACTTTCACCAATTTTCACCAACTTTCTATAAATCATTTATAAACTCAACTCCACTTGAGTTCTCAACTTTATTACCTATATCAGTTCTAAAAGATTTATCTATAAGATTATAAACTTTTCTAAACTTATTTGTAGGATATGCATTATCACTATTAACTCTTATAAACTTACAAGCAACCATTTTATTAAACAATATGGCAAATTTACCATTATCTAAACCACTAATACTAAGTAAATTTCCTCTAGTTGTTCTATTTTGTGTGCCTATAAAGTCTATAAATGTAGAATTATGTGCATATAAATCTTGTAAGTTCTTAATGTCCTTATCATCATATTCACTATATGCTCTATAATCTAATGCATAATCTCTTAATTTGAATACTGGACTTGTATAAATTTTAGTCAAATACTCAACCATAAAATCTACTATCTCTTTTGTTACTATAATATTCTCATAAGTTTCGTCAACATTCATAACCAAACTTGCTAGTGCTACACAAAATCTTGCTAGTTTTTTGCTTGTAGTAGTTCCAAATAATGGAAAATTACACTCAAATAATTTATTAAGTTCTTCACTTTTCTCCCAAATATAACTTTCTACACCATCAGCAAACTTAACATTATCTATACCTCTAGTTACAACCCAATTTGCTTTTTCTTCATAACATTCTTTAGGAATAGGGTCTCCTATAAGTTGATAAGCAAACGGATTAAATCTATTCTCTACTTTAGGTATAAGAAGAAAACCATCATATCTAGCAACATCCTCAGCACTTTTTATAAGTTCCATTAAAGGCATTACACCATTAGGGAATGTACTAAGAAATCTAGGGTTTCCACTTTCGTCATTAATAGGATTAGATATTGTAATCATTCTAAGTTTGCAAGGTACAACAAGTTCTCCACTAACTCTAGATATTCTAAGTTCATTACTAGACCTTATATCGGTCATAGTTTTTATAAAGTCAGGTCTAGCACCACTAAATTCTTCTAGTATAACAAGTCTTTTGTGTTGTCTAGGAATAGCACCTATTGTGTTACAAAATGCACCATCTACTTTATTAGACCCACCAATAAGACCAACTGTAGTTGAGGTTTTTAGTGATAAGAAGTGCCCAAAGTTATAAAGTTCAGTCATTTTGCTAGTTGTTTCAGATTTACCTACTTGGGTATCTCCTAAGAAAAACACATCAAGTGCACCTCTCATAGGTTCTCCATAATTAAAATCTAATATACTATTAAATACTAAATCACTCATTAACCATATATCATAGTTTAAGTGTTTAGCAATATAATGTTTAGCACTTTCATATAATTTATCTAATCTTTCTTTAATACTACCTTCACTTCTAAATTTACTTAATTTATCTATATTAACCACATAGTTATTGTCATCATTTATTAGTTTTACATTAAATGCAACAGCAATTAATTTTTGGTTTTTAGTAGGGTGTGGGTATATTCTATAATCTATAACATACTGAGCACCTACATTAAGTTTCTCAAAACTATAAATGTCTAGGTTTACCCCTGAACCATCATTGTCTTTGTCAGATATGACAGATTTAAAAATTGTTTTAGGTTCTTTTGGTCTAATCTCAACAAATGGTTCTTTAGATGGTATTCCTAAATAACTTTTAAATTTACTATTTAACTCAACTGTTTTTGCATTAATCTCTATAAGTTCTAACATATCTTGCATATTTTGTTTTTCTAAAAACCAAACCCTTTTCTCTCCTTCAAATAAAGTATCTAGTTTAGTACCACTATCTTTGATTTTTTCTATTTCTACGACAGTAGGTACTGAATAAGGGTCAGCAAATTCACTTGTAATTGTTACTAAACTTCTTAAATCTTTTCTTAATTTACTATCTTTTAATGCTTGTTTTATTGTTGTTAATTTTAAATTATCACTATCTTCTAAATTAAAATGATGTTGCTCAAGAGAATAAAATTCAAAAACATTACCATTGTACTTATTTATGTAATCATAAAAATCTTCTTTATTCTCCTTTACAACATCTCCTATATCTATATATTTTATACTTTTTACTATATTTTTTATTTCTTTATATACTGTTTCCATACCCTTTCTACCAGGGTCGTCATTATCATAGCATACTACTATATCTTTATCTTTAAATGCATTTATAACATATTCATTAGGTTTAGCACCAGCACCACCAGTTAGAGTGTAAGCATTTAACCCAACTTCTCTTGCCATAAGCATATCTTTTTCACCTTCAAATAAATAACAAGTGTTATCACTAGATAAAAACTTATCATAAGGAATAATCCAACCTACCCTAGCATTTTCATTTGAAGATACTTTAGGTTGACCTTCATATTTATTAATATTATATCTTCTAATATCAACTAAAATCTTGTTATAAAATACTGGTATTCCAAGATAACTTTTATCTCCATCTTTAATAAGTCCTAGTTTCATATCTTCTATAGTTTGCTTACTAATTCCTAGATTTACTACTTTAGAAATCATAAGAGGATTTGCCCAAAGAAGTCCTCTTTCAATTTCCCATTTATCTTGTACTTTGTATTTTTCTAATAATTTAATTGCGTCAGCACTAGAAATTCCATTTATTCTAGCAATAAACTGTTCTTCATTATACCCTATATCACAAACCCAGCAGTGAAATAGGTCTTTATATGTATTAATTGAGGCAGATGGGTGTGTGTCCTCGTGAAAAGGACACAACACCTTTACTTCTTCATTTTCCCAGTTTTCTACCTCATTAAAATACTTTTTAAAGTACTCCATTATATACCAAGATTAATTTCAGTACTTTCAGTTTCTTTATTTAAAGGTTTTAAAGATTTAATTCTATTTACTTCTCTTGTTACTTCTTCATCTATACCTGTATCTTTATTTTGTACTGTCTTTTTATAACTGTCAGTAAACACATTTCCTATACATTCTTTACCTATACAAGTACTTTGAATTTGACTTGCCATAAGTTCTTTTAAATTAAGAGCATATAAGAAATTAGGTATTGCCCAGTTCATATTTGGGTGAGTTGTTAAGTTGTGAAATATAACTCTACCATTATATTCTCCACCAACAACTTCAAATTTAACATTACAATTATAAAATTCACAGTTATTAATTGTTTCAGTTACATTATTACCTTTTTCATCCTTAATTGCGTTTCCATTTTCATCTCTTTGAATTACTTTAATTGTCTTTGTACTCTTTTTCCAAGGGTCAATTTCTTTAACTTTTAATAGATATTCTCCATCAGGAATTGGTTCAAAGTTAGTTTGACCACCTTCTTTTGCTACATACTTATTATCTAAACCTGTATTTACCATAAATTATTCACCACTTTCTTCACTATCTTCATTATCTTCTTTAATTTCAATACTACTATTACCACTTTCAAGTTCATTTAACAAATTAATCATAAATGCTTTACCAAACATTTCTCCATACATTCTATATTCATTTTCCATTTCAATAAATATATCTTCAAATTTCTTTTTGTCTTTTTCATCTTTGCATAAATTTGTTTCACAAAATTCTTTATATTCTTTAAGTCCTTGATTAATTGTGATTGCTTGTGCTTTATCTAGCAATTTCTTAAAATCAAATGCACGTAGAGTTGCCATTATTTTTCCTCCTTTTCTTCTTCAACTTTATGAAATAATATTTTAGCCAATTCAGCAAGTGTAAGTGTATTATTTAATGACATCATTGAAACAAAACCTACATCATCACATCCAGCACTTTTCATTTCATTTGTAAGTTTTACAACAACCTCAGCACTTGCTTTAGGAAGAATTTCTTTTAATTCTTCATAAGTATAAGTTTTATCTTTCTCTATCATAATTTCCTCCTTTCTACATATTATGATTTACTATATATGCTAACATTTCTTGTATAATTTCTCTATTATAAATAAATGTTTCTATAGTCTTAACCACATTTTTTACAGTGTGTATTTTATATATTGTTATAGTTCCAAATATATCTAAATCATAAAGATAAGTTATTTTATAATTAGAACCTATTCTTTGAGTATATAGATATTCAAAGTTTTCATTTAAGAATTTCTTAATTATAAGATTATCTCCTGATTTATATTTGAAATCTAAGAAATTAATTGGACTTTGGTCTTTAATAGTTGCAATTTCATTTTCAATTCTTGTTCTATTAATTTCTTCAATTTTAGCAAATTCTTCGTCAGACACGTTTGGATTATTTAATGCAAATTCTCCTAACCAGTCCTCAAATTCATTTCTAATTTGGTCAATAACCCCATTAGTTATGTCCATATAATTCTTTTCAATATTTTTTCTAAGTTTTAAATTATCTATCTTTTTATAAGTTGTCATATCTTTAAATTCTTCGTCAACTTTATCAACATCACAATTTACTAATTCTTGAAATAAGAATAGTAATGGTGGGGTAAGTTCTAGTAATTTAAAACTTTGTGTTAATTCTTTCTTTATATATTTACCACCTAAACGTAATACGTTTTCAGTTGCAATATGTAATTCATTATCAAATTTTAATAAATAATATTTATTGTTTTCTAGTTCATAGAATTTTTTATAATCTTTATTTATCTTCATAATATCTCCTAATCTAGCATATTTGTAATTGCTCTAGTAAATACGCTAACATCTTGAAAATGACTTAATTTTTCACAAAGTGTGTTATCAGTATCTTCAAGACTTAATGTAAACCCGTGTTGTCTTAAAATTGGAACATTAATACTTTGTAATACTTTAGTCATTTTATCTTTGTCGGATGTCTTAATTAATGCACATAGGTCAGTTATTTCTTTTGGATATGAGAATTTAGTTGCATCAAGTTCTTCAATAACCTCTTGTGGTTCAAAAGTTCTTTCTCCATTTAGAAATGCAGAAGTTTCTCCACCATCTAAAATGTCTTGTACTTTTTGTTCCTCAGTTAATTCAACTTTTTTAGGTTCTTCAACTTTTTTAGGTTCTTCAACTTTAACTTCTTTTTTAGTTGTCTTTTTAACCTCAGGTTTCTTTTCTTCTTCTTTTTCGTCAAATTGAAGGTCTTTATTTTCATAAAGTTTTAACCCAAGTCCAGTTGCTCTACTTGCAACCTTAGCAAGTGCACGTTTTAGTGCTTTATTAACTAAATTTTGATTATAAATTTTAGCAGCACTATAATCTTGTTCTTGAATAGGATATTCTTCTACAAAAGTTTTACCTAAAAATGTACAAGATACTTTAACAAAATGAGACATTACCATAGCACTTGTTCTATTAACAATACCATCTTTGTTTTCCACAAGGTTTTCATTAACAAACATATCAGTCCATACTATATCTCCTGTTTCAGTTTCTATTGTTTTAAATTCAGCATTTGCATCTTGCATATAAGTTAGTCTTTCCATAGTTGCCCAAGGAATATAACTAGCACCGTTATATGTTTCTTTTAAGAAGCCTTCTATTGATTTGGCTTCTTCACTTTTTCCATTATAGTTTTCTTTATATTGTTTTAACCATTTATCGTTCATACGATACCTCCTTCTTTTTCATTATAGCACACGACTTTTTAAATCTTGCACTATTCTAATTAAAATTATTGCATATTTTGAATTACTTGTCTTTCAACTTCGTTATTAAATTCTCTTAATTCTTTAAAAACATTTAACATAATTTGACTATTCAAATGACCTATCTTTTTATGTATTTGTGTTTTAGCAAGAACGTGTACTTTACTTAAATTAATTATACAGTCTTTATCTAAATTTCCATCTCCAGGTCTTAGTCTTACTACATAAGAATTTCCTAAAAAATTATTAGTTGTAATCTTCACACAATTAATATTTGTGTGTCCACTTGTATATTTTCTATCGTCTCTTTCATTATAGATTATTAGAAATATACCAATTTTTGGTTCTCCTTCAAACCCATTGTAACTTGCTGTTACAATGTCTCCAGCACTCATTATCACTTTATCACTTCCTTTCTATTTTTCAATTTTACAATACAAATCGTCTTCTAGTGTCACGCAAGTTGCGTATTCAGTTTTAATTTCTTTATGAAATTTTACATCATTAACTAATTTAATTACTAATAATACTAATAAAATAATATAAATTATAGTTATTATTGCACTTGTTACTATTCTTGTTTTAAGAATTTGTCTATTAGCATTATCAATACTTTTAGTTATAAATTCAAGTTCTTCATTAGTAAATTTTTCTTCTTCTAACATTACTTGTTACCTCCTTCTTCTATTTCTTTAATGGCATTTCCAAATATATTGTTTAATGCTTTTATATGTTCTAATAAAACTTTATTACTTTTATCAAACTTTATAGCACATAACTCTTGAAAACCCTCTCCACCTAATAACTCTCTACTTGCTAAACTTTCAAAATAACTACATATTACTTGTCTTGCTATATCTATATTAGTTTTCATTTTACCATCACCTTTCTATATTGTAAGAGCATTTAAGTCTCTTTCACTAAACTCTATTTTATTTTGTAGCATTTCATATATCTTCTCGTCAATAGTACCATTCATTATTAAATGGTAGTAAGTAGGCACATTCTCTTGACCTATTCTATCAATACGTCCTAGACTTTGTTTGTAACTCAAACTACTGTCAGGCATACTGTAAAACACCATTAGGTGACACTTGTATTGAAGTCCATCAAGACTTTCACTAAATGCTTGATATTGTCCTATAACAACGTCAAACTCTTTTTGAAGTTCTTTTGGTTTATCAACCACATCTCCATTTATCACTATGTATTTTTTATTTAGTTTTTCACAAACTTCTATAATTTTATCTTTTTCTACATTATAACAATATAAAACACTAACAACCTCGTCAGTATTAGATAAAAATTCTTCCAACCAACTTGATTTTTCTTCATTGTCTTCATAATTAAATCTATTTCCATACTCATCAGTTCCAGTTATTTTGCCACTTATTAAACTCTTTTTAGCAACCCTCATAGCACTTACATTATCTATGATAATGTCATTATACACTTTTTCTCTTACTAATTTAGAATAATTTTTTGCTTTTGGTATTTTAACTTCTACCATTTGAGGTTCATAATCTCCATATTTAGGTGCATAATATCTACACGTTGCGTTTAGGATAGGTTTTAATTCTTTTTCAACTCTATCTAGTCTATAACCAGTTACCTTTTTAATAGGAAATGGCATACCTGGTAGTTGCAATTTTTGCATTATACAAAAATTATTTTGAAAATAAGCATAAGAATAATCTAGATAACCTAAAAACCTAAGTTGAGAATAGAGGTCTATATAACCTCCATTCTCTTTCTCAGTGGGAGTTGCTGTAAGAATAATTTTATAAATTGTAAGTTTTCCTAGTTCTAAGCAACGTTTAGTTGTTTTGATAGGATTTTTAACTGTGCCAACATTTTTAATTTTATGACTTTCGTCTATAATAATAGTCCAATTATTATTGATGTATTTATCTAAACAAGTTATTTTATCTATTATGTCAAAATTAACTACTATACAATTATTTTTATTTGGATTTAATTCATTATCAAAAAGTATATTTTTATCTTTTGCTGTCATATTAAGTTTATACTTAATAGGTTTCAAATCAGTATGATTTTCTATTACTTCCCACCATTGAGTTATGATTTTTTGTGGGCAGACAACAAGCAGATTATCTGTACCATTTTGTATAAAACGTTCTAAACTTGTAAGGGTTTTTCCACTTCCAGTTTTCATAAACAACCCAATACTAGGCACGTATTTTAAATCTTCTAATATTTGTTCTTGATAAGGTCTTAATGTTACGTTTTTTAGCATAAATTCTCCTTTCAAATTAATTATACCATTACGCCCCTTGATTTTTGCACTATTCGTTATCAATTTTATAAATTAAATATTTATCTTCAATTTCTTTTTGATTTTTAATAGCATAAAATAAGGTTCTTCTTGATATATTAATGTTTTCTTTTTTAAGGTGTTCTAATATGTCATTTGGAGTATCTCCATCAAAAATATTAGTTTCGTCTTCTAATAAATAGTCTTTTTTACATAAAATATAAAAATGACTATTCTTTGGTTCTTTTGGCATATTTGCCTCCTTTCTTAGTCTTCAAAGTCTTCGTCAAGTTCTTCTTCGTCTTCATATTCTTCAACGTCTCCACCACATAACGGACACATCAAGCAATAACCACAGCACTCAACTCCATCTCCAACTTCGGCATAATCTTTCCATTTTGTAGGTTCGTCAGTTATTTCCCCACAGTCCTTACACTTGTAAAACATTTTTATCACTTCCTTTCTATCTAAAACACCATTAAAATAATGGTAGTTTTATTTCGTTACTACTTCTTGCATAATTTTTGTCTAGTTTTCTTTTTTCCATTATTCTTTTAGTATTAACTACGTTTCTAGAAATTCTTTGTATTTCTAGTTTCTCAACTAAGGCGTTTAAATCCTTATTAAATGCCTTAGCAATATCTTTATCTATTGTTTCTAAGTAAATATTAAGATTACTTAGTAACAATAAATCTTTATTACTAATATGCACGTTTACCACTTCCTTTCTAGTTTATTACAAAGTCATTAAGACTTTTATAGTTGAAATATGTTTTGTCTTTTAAAGCACCCTTAGGTTCTCCTGAGCAAATTAATAAGTTAAATAAATCTTTGTATACTATACTTATACTATTATTATTAAATTTCTTAGAATATTTTTTATATTTATTTTCGTGGTCTAATAATTGTAATAAGTCCATAAATAAGTATTCATAACCTTTTTGTTCATAATGAAAATTAACTTTATAAGTTTGGTTATATAAATCATCAACTTTTTTAAAAAGTTGTCCACCTATATAGTTATTAGTTATCTCATTTATTTTATTCCTTAATTCTTTATCTAATGAATAATCTAAATTAAAATTGTCCATTCCACCCCAAGCGTCTTGTGAGTAAAAACCTACTTTTTTACCTTTATAATATACATCACCTTGTACTAAGTCTTCGCCTTCGTGTCCTCTAAAATCTTTTACATTTTTTAATGTAATTCCTTTAATACTTGCCACTTTAATCACTCTCCTTTAATTCTATTTTTTCAATTACTATTTCATAGTAACAACTCCAATTTTCTTGATTATTGTAAAACATTGTTACATAACCATCTTCTTCAAAATTGTTATCTATATCAACTACATAATTATTTGCTTTATCATATTCGATTAATTCTTTTACTTTTTTAATTGCTTGTTTTTTAGTTTTATAAAGCCCTATTATATTTGTACTTGAACACTCATATAATAGTTCTCCATATAAACTTTCATAAACTAGATACATTATTCTTCACTCTCCATTTCTTTTTCTAATCTTTGGTAAAAATAGTCTAATAATTTCTTCATTAGACTATATTTACCATCACAATAATCTAATATTTCTTCGTATAGTAAATCGTCTCCACCTATCATTACACGTCAACTCCTTTCTTAAAATTTACTTTCTATTAGAAAATCATCAAGTTCTTTATCATAATATACTCTTATATGACAACCACTCCAATACCCTTGACTATTTAAGCATATTTCTAGTTGTTTTCTTATCATTTCTTCACTTCCAAAAACAAACTCATTGTAGTCGTCCATAATTGCTAAAAATCTTTTTAAGATTTTTTTATTTACTTTTATCACTATTTTCACTTTCCTTTCTAAAATATTAATTTTTCTTGCCAGTCTTTATCATAGACTGTTGCGTGTGCACCTATTAGTGATAATTTACCTTCTATTTTTTCATATAAGTTTAAATTACTATCTATATAGATTTTATTTGGTTCAGTGACTATGTCACTGTCAATTAATGTCATATACTGGTCTCCAACTTGAAGTGCTTGATATTTAATTTTATCTTTTGCCTTTTCTTTTAGAGGTTCAGTTGTCTTTTTAGGTGTTTTATAATAGTTTGTATAATTATAGTTATAATTATAACCTTTATTATAATAATAGTTATCATAATCCCACATATAACTTGAATAAGTATAATTTGATGGTTTATATGCTTCATAAGTATTATTACTATATATAACCCCATTATTCACAACTTTATTACCATAGTAATAAATGTTTTCGTCTTTATCTAAAAAACATAATTTGTTGTGGTTTATGTTTGCCTCATTAGTAATTAATTTCATTACACGTTCATTTTTATAAAAATCTTTATTAAGTTCTTTAAATACACTTACATAATCTTTTACAAAAGATTGTGTATCACTTAATACTTTATCATAGTTATAATCATAGATTATACCATTGTGTGCCATAGCAATATCAGTTTCTATATAAGTTGCCCTTAAATCTTCACTATTTTTGCTTATAGCAAATGGGTGTGTAGTTGCCCCGTCATTTTCTCCGTGTGTGCCTATACGGAAGTGCATAACTATTGCTTTATCAGTTAAGTCACTATTAAACTTATGTTTAAGTTCCTTAATTTTGTGCCAAAAATCTTCAAAAGTCATTAAACCTTTTTCAATGATAACTTTGTTATCTTTGACGTACATTAGTCCAGCACCATCTTTGTTTCTTTCAAAACAAGTTCTTAATGTTGCCTTTGTAGGTAGTGCAACTCCCTTTTCTTTTGCCACTATAATACACATTTTTTATCACTTTCCTTTCTATTTAGCAAGACTAGCACTCGCTTGTAGTGCTAGTCTCATTTGCTAGTTTTTCACTTATTAAGTCTATTGTTTCCTTAACGTGTGCTTTTGTAGTCTCAGTTAAGGTGTATCTTGTATAAGTACTTAATGTAGTTTTTATTGCGTTTAAATTGTTTCTACAAGTTTCATCATAGTTTTTATTCATAGTTTTTAATCTTTGATATAAACTCATATTTGTAGTATCAGTTTCATCATCTATTAAAACTTCACTCAATTTATAGAAAACTTCGTTTCTAAAATTGATTGTGTGTTGAATAGTTGTGTTGTCACTTGTGAAATCAATTTGTTCATTTACAATTCCCATTAGGGAATTTGAGATGTCATTTAAGTCTTTTTTATAGTTGTCAATAGTTTCCTTTCTAGTTTCGGCTTTTTTATCAATGATATTTTCTAATTCATTTGTATAGTCTCTTAAATATAGACCATCATCTATTAAATCTAGACTATCATTATATTCTTTGATATATTCTCCACTATAATTGATAACCTTGTTCCAACTAATTTTACTTGCTTGATTTTCTTTGCATACATTAACTAAGTTATGTATGAACTCTATGCTTGCCATTAAAGTTTCAAATTTTAGAGTTCCTCTAAACATTCTAAACTCTATTGTTTGACCAGTACTTGTACTAGTGTTTACGACACTAGAATGTCCTATTTCATCATAGCTATTAATTTCTTTTAAAAGTTTACCACTTTTAAAGTAGTTGTCACTAAAATTGTCACTTGCATAATGTTCTTTATGATATGGTATTGTATAAGCATTGTAACAACTGAATTGTTGATGTCTTCTTCTAGAAAATTTTTCTACCTTATCTCTATAAGTCTCTACAAAAAGCATTATTTTTTCTATTGTCTTTTGTTTTTCTTCGTCAGTATCCCCTAGTGCGTCCATAGATACGTGGATATGTAGTCCACATTTACCTTTATCGTGTGAATAATTGCCCCTACTAATAAGATATTTACAAATATCTTTTAGTTCTTCCTTATTATCGTAAATATAACCTATTGTCATAGGGAAGAAAACTCCTTCTTTTCCATTTCCAATGGAAGCGTCACTTTCCCAATTTATACTTCTACCTATATTTTTGAAATTTTTTCTAATATACCATATGTCTTCTTTATGGTCACTATTATATAGATAACCATTTGCGTCTTTTGTAGTTTCTAGTTCAATACCTAAAAACTCTTTTGTATCTTCATCATTAAGTTTTCTAAACTTAATTTCCATACTTGGGTGGTGGTAACTATCTACATTACATTTTGTTTCTTTGAAACAACTATCACAATAGAAATAAGACCCCCATTGTACACCATCTTCGACACTGAAAGTGTCACCACAATATTTACAAGTTTTTTCATTATTCATTTTTATCAACTCCCTATCTTTTGACGTTTCTAACCTTTAAGGTTAGCGTCCATTTTTTGAATAACTTTTACTTTTATATTAAAAACTTAAATTTTAAGTTTTTAAACTATTTTTTATAACCATATATCTCAAAGATATAATCTTTGTCTCTTTCACAAATCTCAGGTTTTGCTAGGTTTAAATAAACCTTGCAAAGTTTATTACTTATTTTATGATTAATATTACTATTAAATTGATGAATAAAATCATAGATTTTATTAATCCTCTTTAATACATTCCAACTAAATCTTAAAATATTAAATTTTAAGTTTCTTGTTTTGTAATTCCAATGGGCATTACAAAACACATTAAAATCAGTTAACTTATCATAATGATAAGTTTCAATTTTATCTTCTTTTTTGTTATGTTCCATAACAAACACCAACCTTTCCTTATGCTTTATAAAAGCATATTTGAAAGAAATAAGAAAAAGACTTACTATTTAGTAAGTCTTCTTACATACAACTTTGTGTCCCTATTACTATTTTCATAGTAAGTTTCATATGGTCTTCCTAGTTTGTCTAGATTTTTAATTATATTAAAATCTACTCTTTCCTCAAACCAGTCTTCAATTATATCATAATTGAAGTCTATATATGCTTGTGCCTCTTTTTTGTACTTAAAAGTACATAGTACTTTTGCAAAACTATTTCTCTCTAAAATTACTTCGTAATTCATAATATCACTCCCTATCTTAAAATTTACAATTTTAACACTCATTTCTCTCAAATACACTTTTATAAAAAGTGTGTTTTTCTAGGTTTCCAAACTTCATTATCAGTTCCTAAGACTAGGAAGGGGTTCGCACCCTATAAAGTCTAGTTATAGCCCTCCTAAGTCTAACAAGTTAGACTTAGACACTAATGTATCACTAACTATCAACCCACAACTAAAAGTTGTGAAATACAAGTTGACTAGCATTGTATTGCTTTGTTAAGTGCTTGTATCTTGCCTAAATAGGGTATAGTTAACCCTATTTAAGTAATTTACCTAGATGATTTATTGCAAAGCAATACACATTGTAAATCAAATGCTTAATAACTAGAAGTCTAGTTATTAAACTATGTCCTATTCACTTGATTTATCAAGGTTATGGTACTTTTACCATAAAGGCGTATTTCCCATAACTACAACCCCTTGTTTACTAGGTATAGAGTACTTAGTACCCCACCTAGTAAATCGCTCTAATACTAGTAGTCAAACATAGGACATTCCTACTAGTACTAGTACTAGACCCCCTGTGGGTTGCTTTTTACAAGTTTCCAAACTTGTATTGCTTTAAGGTCAGTTATGACCAAACTTGTTTACCAAACAAGTTTCAACAAATATTTTTCAAAGAACATAAGTCTAACTGACTAAGTGTCTTTAAGTTGAGTTGGTAGTACTACAACCTTGGCACCTCGTCCGTTTGACATCAACATTATTTCAAATATATTACTTTTTGTCATAATAACTAACTCTATAATAATTATTATAGAGTTAGTGTAATTTATATATTTTTTATATAAAAAATGTTAAATTACGAATATTTGACAAAAAGTAGGTCTGAATAAAATTTATAAATAATTTATAAATTTTATTGAAGCACGCTAGATGGATGTGTGGCAATCATATAAGACTATGATGATGTATGGGCAAGTAGAAAATATTTCTTGGATATATGGAAATATTTTCTTGATTTGTTATTGTAATTATTTTTATTCTAAAAATAATTAGTTTTTTTGGTTGATAACAACATTTTTATTTTTATACACATTTTTAATAAAATATGTATAAAAATAGATAAAAAGCGAACAAAAAAGCGAACATAGGGGGGTAAATTAAAAATTATATATTGGCGAAAAATTAACTTTTTTACAATAAATATGTAAAAAGTTACATAGAGTTACATAATTAGTGTAAATTTTCAAATTTTGGGTATTTCCCAAAAATTAGAAATTTACACTGGTTGACAAAAACCAATTAATTTTATTTAATTGGTTTGATGGTTGATACAAACCATTATGGTTGTTAACAACCAAATGGTTGATACAAACCAAGAACTTGAAACTTGAAATAGGTCCTACCTCTATGGTAGGACACTATTTCCCAACTCATTGGTTGTTTACAACCAATGGGGGTGTACTTTGAACTGGTTCAAAGTACTAGGCTGACCTTTATCGTGCGATATTATTAGCAAATCAACACAAACTCTCTCTCTTATGTTATAATAAAGAAAAGAACAAAAAAGAACAAAAGAAAGAATAACCAAAGGAGGTAAATAAATTATGAATAAAGAATATCTAGACCTAGCACTAGAAAAAATTATAGAAACAATAAAAGACTTACCAATTCCAGTAATGGATAAATTAGAATTAATGATAAACTTGCAGATTTTTTTAAAACCATCCCAGTATGAGGGTAATATAAAGACTTTGCAGAAAAGAAAGGAAAGTGAAAAATGGAAATAGCATCAAAATCTCAGGCTGAGAACGGAACAGATAATAATACAGTTATGACACCCCTACGTGTGAAACAAGCGATTAATGCTAGTGGTGGAGGCACTCCACTTCCAAGCAACATAGCCTATACAGACCAAAATAATCATTTTACTCAAGGACAAATGATTGACGGCTACCTTACAGTGGACGGCACTCAGTGGCAATTTGGTGATATGAACGTAAGAGATGGCAAAGACATAATACTAGCACCACAGGGTCCAACAGACACGCCTCCTACTAATGACACAGGAGACATTGTGTTCAACCAGTGGAGAGATGAGGGTGGTGGTGCTTACTATGAGATAGAGAAAGCACGTATTTGGACTGAGGACTTCTACGGGCTACCTGTAGGTCCTAACTATAGAGCCTATGATGCACAAGGTAACCTACTTTTTACAGGGCACTTAGCCTTAGAGAATAATTACTCAACGGATGAGAAACCTATTGGGGTGTGGAAAGGATATGTGCTATATAGAAAAATATATGAGGGGTACTTAAACTCAAATGGTACATTAGATAATAGAATAACTGTGCCAGGCACTATTCAAAGAATAGAAGGTTATGTGTACTCAATATATGCTAACTGGTGGAAGATAGGGTCTCATTATTTCCCAGAACCACAATATGATAGTTGCTTTACAATACCACAAAATTTGGCATCATTTAATATAGAGACTAATGGGTATTTTAACCAAAATTCTAAATATGTGGTAATCGTAGAGTACACAAAATAACAAAAATTTTGTTAAAATAGTGCAAAAATCGCTAACCCCTGTGATATAATATAGCAAAAGAAAGGGGATACTATGAATAATAATAAAAGTGATTTATGGAATATTATATCTTTACTTAAAGGTATTATTATTGCAGCGTTCGTGACAATAGTGCTAATAGTTGCAGCATTTGTAACATATTTGATACTAGGTAATACTATCTCAACAGTTGACGCAACTGGGGTGTATAATCTAGTAGATAGTGAGAACGGACAAGTTATAGCAACTGACCTAACAAGTGAGGATATAGAGAAAATTATGACTGTGTTAGGAGATAAATAATGGCAAGAATAAAAATGGTGAAAGTTAGAGGCAAAAAGGGTAATAAACCTAAGGTGGTGTATATGCATAAGGACAACTTTAACAAATACACTTCTAGTAAAAACGGTAAATATAATGTAGTAACAGTTGGGAAACAAAAATCTAATTTCCTTGCTAATCAAATAAAGGCTTATAGTGCTACGCTTAGATTTCACGCCTAAAGAGCACGAGTATATCCTTGCAAATGCTGGGTTTACTAAAAGACAAAGAGATATTTACCTTAGACTAAGAGATGACTACCCTTATGAGAGACAAAGTATAGTTAAGATATGTAATGAACTCCCTGCTAGTCAAGCAACAGTCTCTAGGGAAATAAGAGCCATTAAGTTCAAGATTATTAGAGTTATAAAATGACAAAAAGATGACAATTTTAGTCATCTTTTTTAATTTACAATGAAGTTAGAAGGAGTGGTAATATGTATAATACTCAACCTATGATAGAGAACTGGAAAAGACAAAGGGATAGGATAGATGAGATGATACAAAATTATCAGGCTATGCCTACTAATCCAAATCCTATTAATAATTTTATTAATACTAATGCACCATCACAGGATAATTTATATGAGGTTAAGAAACTAAATGAGAAAGATGAAGTAGAGAATATTGTTGTGTTCAAGGACACTATCTTTATAGGAGATGATAGGCTTCAAATTAAAAAGACAGACGGAACTATAGAAAAATATGAGATAACTAAAGTCTATCCTAAGGATAAGAAAGATGAAAAAATTAAAAATTTAACCGAGAAAATAAAAGAATTGGAGGAGAGACTAAATGAATATAAATCAGTTGATAAACCAGTTGAAATTATCGACCAATCCGATACAGATGTTGATGGGGTTATTTAATCCTCAACAAAAAGAGTTATTTGGGATTTTTCAAGGAAAAAGTAGTGAAGAACAAGCCCAAATGGTTGCAGACTACTGTAATAAAAACAATATAAGTAAATCCCAATTACAAGACATTATGAATATGCTAAAAAGGTAAACGCCTTTTATAGAGAAAGGAGGAAACTATGCAAAATTCAGGTTTAACTGCTAGTGACGTTATGGCACTTACTAAAGGTAATGATGGCTTTGGTGGCGTTGGACTAATTATCTTATTATTTATTTTCTTAATAGGAATTGGTGGAAACGGATTTGGATGGGGTAATAATGGTACAGGTTTAGCACTTGCTGACATTCAAGCAAGTCTATATAACCAAACACAAGATGCTAACTCTAGACAAATGCAAAATAGCCTTGCTATGGTAAATGATACAGTATTAAACAATAAATATGATAATGCTATTCTTATTAAAGATTTATCTAATCAAGTATCAAATAGTATCGCAGCAATAGGTAACCAAATTAACCAACAAACTGCTACTATAACAAGTATGTTTAATGAGCAAACTATAGATAGATTAAGAGACCAAGTTTCTGTGTTAAGAAATGAAAATTCTAATTTAATCCAAACTGCACAAATTACTGAGAACATTCTAGGTAACTTATCAACAACTGCACCTAAACCACCTTGCTATTATGGATGTGGTGGATGTGGTTGCAATTCCCTTTATTAAAAGGTGACATAAAGGGGATAAATTCCTCTTTTTATATGAAAGGAGACCACTATGAATAATACAATGTTTATATCAAGCGTTACTACCACAGACACAGGTGTTGTGTTAGTACCAAATAGAGAAGTAAAAAATTTGACAAATGCTACTTGTTACAAATTAATAATTGCTTGTAATGTAGAAGCAACTTCTAATTTACCTGTATATATCCAAACCACTTTAGGAAATATACCTGTTTTATGCCGTTACTCTAACATCCTTTATGCAAACCAGTTAAAAAAGAGAACAATGTATAAAATAGGATATGGAAATGAGAACACAAATTATACGTTAGGACAATTCACAATTCAATGTAATGTGTGTCCTAGAGGTACAGTTACCACTACACAAACCACTGTAAACCCAGATACAAGAAAGAAATAAGGAGATAGTTATGGAAGAATATGAAGAAAAAGTATGTTGGTTCAAAAAATATATAAAACAAAGTATGGACCTGCTTACTGATGCGTTTAAATGGAAAATGATGGCAGAATATTGTGATGACGAGGAAATGAAAATCAAATATTCTCAAGTAAGTGA
This sequence comes from Bacilli bacterium, assembly GCA_017525035.1. Lineage (GTDB taxonomy): Bacteria > Bacillota_I > Bacilli_A > RF39 > UBA660 > RUG13868. The sequence continues at coordinate 30,388 of JAFXTH010000001.1, forward strand.
CACATTATTTAATATGTTTATGGTAGAACATAATAATATTGGTGAGATTTTTAAGAAATAGAGTATATTTTACTCTATTTTTTATGCTATAATAAAATTGGTATTAAGGTAATTCAATAGTTGTATCGTATGCGTCCTCCTTTAACAAAGACAAAACTTAATACCACTCCTTTCTGTTATTGGGAAAAGGTTTTCTTCATATTTCCTTTTCCCACTTTACTTTTTAGGTGGGGTATTATATAATTTAATTGGGTTTAATGCCCTATACCGTTTGTTTGGTTTCTCAACGAACCACCAAAAACATTGAAATAGCCTTGTGCTATTTCTTTTTTTGTCATTTTATGTTAAAATTTAGGCGTAAGGTGGTAAAAAATGAGCAAAAAAGACAAAAAAGAAGAAGAAAAAGAGAATGAACTCATAAAAAATCTAAAAAATGATGAAAAATTAAGAGAAAATCCTGATTTTCGTATGGAAATGATATCAATGGCTACATTATTCTTGGATGATTTAGCAAATAATATCTATAAAACATCTATAGAGATGAACGCAATAGTTCCATATTATACTATAGATGCTTGGAAAGAGTTTTTAAACTACCCTATTGTTAGAAAATATATTAAATCTTTTAGAGATGAGAAGATAAATATAGTTGCTGACCAAGGTTTAGCAGAAGGTGATAGAGGTGCTGTCACTATTAAGAAGGCTATACAAGAAGGTGGACCTCAAATTAACAACTCAAACCTAATATTAATACGTTTACCTGAGAAAAAAGACTGGGAGGAATAATGAATTTAGAAGAACTAAAATTTATTGAGTTTTCTGATGATGGTTATAGGGTTTATGTTTGTCCATTATGTGGTGGTAAAATAAAAGTTCACGATAGCGTGTTTTATGGTAGGTGTGATACCTGTCTTGCAACACTTATAGACTATAAACCTGCACCACATCAAGTTAAATTCCACGAAAGTAAGGCAAAATTTAGGCTTAATATTGGTGGTTTTGGTTCAGGTAAGACAACAATGGATGCTGCTGAGATATCTACTCACGCATTTGAGGTTTCTAATGGTAGAACCCTTATAACTGCCCAAACATTACAACAAATAAAAGAGGCTGTGCTTCCAGAACTTGAGAAATTCCTGCCTCCTTGGCTTATAGTTAAACAAACTAAGACACCACTTCCAAAATACTCACTTATAAATGGGCACGAGATTATAGTATATGCTAGTAATGATGAGGAAAAATTAAGGTCTTTAAACCTTACTGCTTTCTGGATAGTTGAAGCAAGTGGTGTGTCTTATGATATATTTGTACAACTTACAGCACGTTTAAGAAATGCTGCTGCTATTGTGAAGGATAGAGAAGGTAAAGAAATTGAGCATAAATTTGTAGGACTTGTAGAGAGTAACCCAGAAGACGGCTGGATAAGAGACGAATTTTTGCTTCGTTCTGACAAAATTTTTGCTTCTAAACACGTTGATACAAGTTCTTATGATAAATTAAAGGTTAAAAATCCAGAAAAATCTTATCATTCATTTCTTAGTTCAACTAAAGACAATACTTATCTTCACGACACATTTATACAAGACTTATGTGTAGGTAAAGACCAAAAATGGATAAGAAAATACATATATTGTTATTTAGAAGTAAAAGAAGGTGCTGTCTATCCAGACTGGAAAGACTGTCTTATTGACCCATTTCCTATTCCAGATGACTGGCTTAGAATATTTGGGTTTGATAAAGGTTGGACTGATGAGACTTGCCTTTGTTGTGGGGCAATAGATGCTAAAAAAGGTATATGCTATATTTATGATGAGTATTATGTAGCAGAAAAACCTATTACATACCACGCTAGGAGAATAAGAGAAAAGGTTATGAATGTACCTACATATAAAGGTATAATTGCTGACCCTTCTGTTAGAAATAGAAATGATAGAGATGGTGTATCATATAGGGATTATTTTTATAACGTCTCAGGGCTTTGGTTGGAAGAAGGTAATAACTCTATATTTGATGGTATAGAAAGAGTTAGAGACTTTATGTATCAAGGTAAACTTAAAGTATTTACAAGTTGTGTGAATATGAACCAAGAAGCACAGAAATATCAATGGAAAAAGACCAAAGATGGTATTAGTAAAGATGAACCAACAGAAAAAGATAACCACTTAATGGATGCTATGAGGTATATGGTTATGGCACTTCCTTATGATTTAAGAGAAGTTGACCCCAAAAAATCAGAAGATTTAAGAACTCAAAGTATTTTAGATAAGATAAAACTAAACTCATATAAAGAAGACTTTCCAGATGATGGAGAAGGAAATGTGTTTGGTGTTGGTTATTTTGATATGAATTAGGAGGTGAGAAAATGGAACAAAAGGTAAAAGAATTAGAATTAAAAATTCAGGAATTGGAAGAAAGACTTACAAAACTTGAAAATGGTGAATTTGCAACAGGTATTTATTTAGACGGATGCTCAGAAGCAGATGTTGAATATATAACTGGAAAGAAAGCAGGTGAACAATGAAATATATAATAATGTGTGGAGGTTATTATGAACACTTTGAGACACCTAAACAATTAACCGAAATTAATGGTGAAACCTTGGTCGGTAGAACAATTAGGTTATTAAAAGAAAATGGTATAACAGATATTTATATTTCAAGTAACAATCCTAGATTTGATAAGTACGCACCTAGATTAGAGCACTATAACTCCTATGAGTACAAAGATGGGGAGATACACGGGTATTGGCTAGATGCATACTATCCAATGGATGAGCCTTGCGTGTACTTACACGGAGACGTGTATTATAGTGAAGACGCTATTAAAACTATAGTAAACTATAAAAGTGACAAAAACATATTTATAGGTAATGAAGTAGCAAGAAATCCAGAGCATAAAAACTGGGGAGAACCATTTGGTTGGATAGTAAATAATCCTGAAATGTTTAGAAAAGGTATAGAACTCACTAAGTATCTTCAAGACATTGGAAGATGTGAGAGAGGTTTTGCCATTAGTTGGGAATTATATAGAGTATTAAATGGATTAAATATAAATCAACAATATATTCTAGATGACACTTATTTATCAATAAATGATGAGACTATAGATATAGATAATCCTTGTCAAATAGATGAATTAAGGGAAAAATTAGAGAAAGCAGGTGAACAATGAAAAACAATGAAAAAGAAGAAGTAGGCATTGGTTCTATTTCAGAGGAACTTCAAAAATCAGAAAAGTATATTAAAATGTATGAGAAAGCACATAATTTTAATAATGAAAGATTTAATAGTTATGCTGAGTTGATGGCATTTTACCAAGGCAACCAACATTTACTTAAAAAATATAAAGTTGAAAGACCTTGGGTTGTAAATATGAACACACCTTATGCAACTGTTGCTATTGAGAACAGAATTGCATCACTATTTGTAAATGATTATATAGGTGATATGCTTCCTATTTCTCCAGAAGATATTGACATTATAGAACCTATTGATAGGGTTTATAAAAGAGAATGGGAAAGAATGGATATGGACAGACTTATAAGAAAGTGTGTTGAGACTTGTGCTGTTGTCCGTGAAGCCTATATACATATTCTAGTTGATGACAAGAAAATATATGGAAGTAGAAAAAACAGAAGAATTGGTGCTATGGTTGCAGAATTTATAGACCCTGCAAGAGTTCTTATTGACCCTAATGCTAGAAAATTAAGAGATGCTAACTATTGTATTGTTACAGGTAGAATTAGTAAAAAAGAAGCATTAAATAAATATCCAAAATTAAAATCATTAAGTTTAAGTGCAGAAGATTATACACCTGAACAAAGAGGAGAAGTTTATTATGATAATGATTACTCAACTTCTCAAGAAGACATATTTACTGTATTTAACTTCTATATAAAGGAAGATGGAAAAATAAAGAAAGTTAAACTTACAAATAGTGTTATTGTTAGTGAAAAAATGCTAGACATTAGCAGATTTCCAATAGCACAAATTAGATGGAAGGCAGCAGCAGACAGTTGTTATGGAATTTCTCTTATGGACCAATTACTTCCACTTCAAAAAGCAATTAGTTCTATAGAAAGTGCTATTACAAATACTGCTATTGCTTATGCAGCACCTAGTATGATGGTTGCGAGAGGTAGTGGAGTTGACCCACAAGTTGTTGCTAGGTCAAATGGTGCACCTGGAATTGTCTATGCTGTTAATGGAAATTTAGATAATGCTATTAAACCAGTTATTCCACCTAAAATCCAAGATGAGATTTTAGAAATTAAAGACAATTTTGAGATGAAAATTAGAGAAATCTCAGGAAATTCTAATCAATTTATGGGTAATATAGGTACTGCTGCTAATACAGTTGGTGGTGCAGAAGTTGCTGTAGAAAGAGCAAAGATAATAGAAACTAATATTATTAATAATATAGAAGACTTTGTAGAAGATTTAGTTCATATTATGGTAGATTTCATTATTAAGATGTACCCAAATGCAGAACTTTCTTATCCTACAGGTAGGGATGGTAATGGTACTTATACATTTGATGAGATAAAGATGCCTAGTAAAAAGAAAATGGAAAATTTAGATTATAATTTCCACGTTGAGTTAGATAAGAAAACTCAGTATAGTCAAGATAAACAAAAACAAGAACTTATGGATTTATTCCAATTTGAAAGACAATATGATACACCTGTTAAATCAGTTACTGTACCTGATATTATTAAGAATACAGGTTTAATTAATAAAGATGAGATTATTGCTAGATATACTGAATTAAATGCTCAAGATGCTCAAACTAAGGCTCAAACTATAGAAAAACTTGTACAAACTGCTACAACTATGGGAATTGATGAAGGACTTCTTACTCAAGCAATTACAGAGATTATTGCAGGTGGAGACGACCATCCAGCAACTGACCAATTAATGCAATTAATTGAGCAAGGTTTCCAAGAAGAATTACAGGCTGCTCAAGCCCAAGCAGATATGGGGGCAATATCACAAAATGATGCCAACGCTTTAGCAGGACCAACTGCTGGTCTTGACCCAACTGCTGTTGCACAAGCAGAGCAAATGTTAGGAGGTGGAGAAGCACCAATTATGTAAGGTTGGTGCTTTACAAACCTTTTTTCATTTGTTATAATGAACTTGAAGAAATAACAGGTCGTACCCAAGGCGACTATAAATAATTTACTTGGAGTGGAAAGGTGTTATTTATGGAAGAAAATGTTTTTGATAGTTTGGATGCTATTGATGCTGCTTTAGACAAAGAGTTTGGTGAGGTTGCAAACGAACCAGAAGTTGAGGTCCAAGAAGAACAAATAGCAGAACCAACTGATGTGGAAGAAGAAAAGAAAGAGGAAGAAATTCCTCAAGAAGTTGAAGAACCAAAGGAACAAGAGGAAATAGAGAAACCTCAGGATGAAGGTTCTAAAGAAGATAAGAAAAACCACGCTTTTGCTGAATTAAGAGCAGAAAATGGTAACCTTAAAAAGGAAAGAGATGACTATAAGGCTGATAGTGATTATCTAAAAGAACTTGCTGCTAGTTATGGATATACAGATGTTTCTAAGTTCCAAGAGGCTATAAGAGAAGCAAAATATCAAAAAGAAGCCCAAGAAAAGGGTTATGATATTGAACTTTATAGAAAATATATGGAACAAGAGCAAAGAATTGCTCAAATTGAGAAAGAAAGAGATGCTGAAATCCAAAATCGTAAACTAGAGAGATTTAAAGATGCTGTAGATAGTGCTGTTAGTAAATATGGTGTTGAAGAACAAGAAATCTTTGATAGACTTGAAAATGAAGGAATAAGTGCTGATGAGATATTAAATCTTAGTAATCCTAGACTTCTTATTGATGGTGTATTAAAAGATAAAATTCAAAACAATGCTAAACAAGCCCAAATAGATAACCTTCAAAATCTAAAAACTCTAGCAGAAGGTGAAAATGAACAAAGTGGAACTGTTCCACAAGTTACTATTGAAAGTCTATTAAAAGACGACCTTGATGCATATAAAAAATTAAATTATTTTGAATAAGAAAGGTTAAGGTGATTTTATATGGCTGCTGCAAATACTACATTGGCTGTATTACAAAGAAACGGTTTATCAGTTGAAGAATATTTTTCTAAAAGAATATTAGAAATGATTAAACTTGAAAGAAGTAATTTTGTATTTACTCAATTAGGTGTTGAAATGAACCTTCCTAAAAACGAAGGAACTAAAACATTTACAGTTCGTAGATACAATCATTTACCAGTTGGAGACCACAGATTAACAGAAGGTGTTCCACCAACTGCATTAAGACCAGAAGGACACAAAGTTAGTGGTGTTGTAAACCAATATGGTGCTCTTATGGAAGAAACAGATGTTGCTGCTGACATTCACTTTGATAATATTAAAACTATTTATCAACCTGAATTAGCAAGACACGCTGCTGAAGTTATTGAAAGAAATGTTATTGATAGTTTCACAGATGCTAGTGAATACTTTGTTGGAACATCTAATGATGATGTTGATGACATTACTGCTACTGATACAGTAACTTTCAAAGATTTCAGAGTTGTTGCATTAACTATGAGTAATGCAAATAGAAAAGGTCACACTAGATATGGTGGAAAATTCGTTGGTGTTATGCATCCAAACGTAATGAACGACTTATTAGATGACCCAGTATTAGTTAATAAATTATTAGTTCCAGGAAATGAAAATGGTCCAATTAAACAAGGAACATTAGCAAAATATATGGCTTATGGTATGTACTTTACTGATACATTAATTTGCCCAGTTGAAGAAAATACTAGACACGTTAACGTTTACACTTCTTATGTTTTAGGTTTCCAACCATATATGGTTTTAGGTTTAGGAAGCAAGAATGTTAAATTCTATGACACTGGATTTACTGCTGATAAAGCAGACCCATTAGCACAAAAATCTACATTTGGTTACAAATTATGGACTGGTGCTAAGGTTATTGACCCAATGGCAATTACTGCTGTTTATAGTGCAAGTGCTTATGATATCGCTCTATATGAAGGAACTTATATAAGTGGTGGACAAACTAAGACTGATGTTTGGGGTGCTTCTGCTGACCAAACTGACCCAAGTGGTAACTAATATTACTAATATTACTAATATTATGAATAAACTACTCTATTTACTTAGAGTAGTTTTTATTTGATTTATATATTATATTATGTTACCATATAATTGAAAGTATTAATATCGTTTATAGATATGAAAGAGAGGTGGTTTGACCTATGAAAATTGTATTTTATATTCCAAATATCAATAACATAGGAGGCTCGGTATCGAGAGTTGGATATATTATATAGGAAGACTTTATGGGGAAGGTAGAGATATAACTGTTTATTATGGTAGTGGTGATAATAAACAAATAGAAAGACTTAAAAAACATTTAAAAGTTAGAATATTTTGTCATCAAAGAGTAAAATGTGATATTGCTATATTCTGTGTAACAATGCCAAAGTCTGAACTTTTATGTTTTGATGCAAAAAAGAGAGTTCAATTTATTCACGCTTGTTATTCAGTTGCTTATGATAGAGGTGCGTTTAAAATAGACCCACTTATAGATGAATATTATGCTGTTAGTGAAACAGCTGCTAACGACTTCTATAAACTTACGGGGTATAATCCAAAAGTTATTTATAATCCAGTAGATTTAGATGAACCAAGAAGGGTTCTTAAACTTATAAGTGCTACTAGAATAGCAAATGATAAAGGTTCAATTTGGGAAAAAATGCAAAAATTTGCTAAATTATTAATTGCAAATGACATTCCATTTATTTGGCTTGTGTTTACCAATAACCCACAACCTTGTACTATAAGAGGTATAGCATTTCTTCCTAGTGAGTTAAAAATATCTGATTATATAGCAGATGCCGACTATCTTTGTCAGTTCTCAAAAACCGAAGGAGACTGTCTATCAATTAAAGAGAGTTTAAAACTTGGAACTCCAGTTTTGGCAACTAATTTTGCTGCTGCTATAGAAAATGGTGTAATAGACGGAAAAACAGGTTATATATTTAATATGGAAATGGACAATATAGATGTTGATAAAATATATAATAATATTCCTAAATTTAAGTATGAATTAAAAACTTCTAAGAAAGAATGGGAACAATTATTAGGACCAAAAGGTAAACCTATAACTAAAACAGAACAAGTAACTGTACAATGTATAAAAAGAGAAGGATTTAAAGACCCATTTACAGGAAAACTTAGAAAATATAAAGAAAAATGGATTTGTGATTATGAGGATGCAGAATATATGATAACTTATGATGCACCTAATTCCTTTACAACTGGTCCATTAGTTGATATAATAAGTTAAGAAAGGTGGTAAAATAATGGAGACTAAAAAAGATATCCAAGATATTGAGGCTGCTATTGGTGGAAAAGTTGAAAAAGAAGCAAAAACTACTAAAAAAGATACTAAAAAAGATGATTTTGCTGCTAAATCAGCAGAGGCTGCTGCAACTGCTGCACTAAAGGCTGCTATTGATACAAATAATGAAATAGCAATAAGAGAAAGCGAAAAAGCATATTTTATTGCTAAAAAACAACATATGCTAGAAAAATGTAGAGGTGATAAGCGTGTAACTAGAACAATATCTAAATTATATGCACCAATTATAGGTAAAGCATACACTTTTGCTTATAATGGTGTACCAGTAACTGTTTATTGTGATGGAAAACCACACGAATATCCTGAGTTTATTGCTCAAAAAATTGATAAAAAACTAGCAAAAATCTCTGAAAGTAACACTTATAAAGAAATTACTGACAAAAGATTAGACCAAGACACTTTTTAGTGTCTTTTCTTTTTAGGTTTTAAATGATATAATCAAGGTAGAGGAAGGTGATAAAATGACCCTATCAGATATTGTTAATAATAGCCAATTTTTTACTGATGAGACAGTCGCTCAAATAAATTCAGTAAGTGTTGCTAATAAAGCACTATCTATTATTAACACAGAATGTAAAACTTTATTTCCATTTATGGAAAATTTGACAGATGTTTATAATTATATGCCTAAAAATTGGCTTTTCTCATTGTTAAGTCCTTATATTTCTTATGCTATAAAAATGAATGATAGTTCTTTATCAGAAGCAGATAGATATTTAGAAGAATTTTATAGAGCATTAAATAATTTTAAAGATAATTTAGGAAGTTTACTTGAAAGTTATGAAGAAGGTGACCCAGAAAGTGGCATATCAGGTGATATGGTTGCCGAGGTGGGACTTGGTGGTGTTTATGAAATAGATACATCAAATGCTATTAATACTGGGTGGTTTGGAAATAACGGAAATGGTGGATTTTGGTAGGAGGTGAGATAGATGGGAGTTTATCAAAAATTTAGAGGTGACCCAGAGAAAAAACTATTCTTTCTACTAGAAAATTTCCTAGGTGGAATTAATACAGAGTTTAGTGATGACAATAGTGGTGATACTGATTTTGAGAGTATCATCAATTTTGAGATGGATAAATTAGGAACTCTTAATAAAAGAGGTGGGTTTGGTGAAATTAATGCACTTTCACAAATCCTTAATAAAATACCCATAAATCGTTTTCCTTATGTACAAAATAGGTCAGAAACTAACCCATTTCCAGAAACGGGTAACAATAATATAGTTTATGCCAAACTTTTACAAAATGATAATGGTTGTTTTAGAGCCTTAGCAGGTTTTAGTGGTGAAGATGCTTATAGAAAATATCAAGAATTATATGGTTTTCAAAACAATAGATTTAAACTTTTAATAATAACTGCTGATTTTGTTAGTGATGAAGTAGTTAACGGCTCTCACGCATTTTATTATGAAGTTTATCTTCCAGACCTTGAATATGATGGACAAGGACATCCAACCGATACTGAAACATTAGTCGTAAATCATTATGTTATAGAACTTCCAGTTAATTTTAAATGGAATAGGAATTTAATGAATATAGAAACTATAGAATTTTATGATAAGATTTTCTTTACAAGTAATGATGGTGGGCTAATCACATTTGATAGGTCTGACACAATAGCATCTGATGCAAATTTAGCAGCAGCATTTACTTATAATGGATGGACTGATGTAACACATAGTGTGTTAAATGCTGCTTATGTGCCATCAGGTTTAGAAATAAGACATATAGGGTTTAATGTACTTTGTGATAACCCTATGACAGCAATAAATACAACAGGAATATCAAATAAAACTATTCAAGGTGTGTATATTTCAACTACTGATAATATACCTCTTGTAAATGCTATTCCACTTGGAAAACCATTTTTATTAAATGTTATATACACTGCTGAAAGTGGGTTTAGTGGAGATTTTGATATTGAAATGAAAGAAGGAGACAATGCTCTTACTTTCACAAAAACTATAAATTCTACTTACACTAGAGAAGGTCTTAAATCTTATAATATACAATTTCAAGATGTACCAGATGGTGAAGTTGAAATAAAAATAACAATGGTAGATGGTAGTTCACAACCAATATCAGGTTTACAACCTTACTATGACTATTATCCTGTAGAACAAATTGATACAGAACTTAAACCAGCAACTCAATTAAATATTGGTGATTATGGAATTTGTGAGATGTATAGTAGGGCTGTGTATTATAAAGGAGATACTATATGGTTTAGTGATATTAATAATTTTAGTTATGTTCCACATAGTAATTGGGTCACTTTACCAATAGAACCTACAGATAGAATAACTAAAATATGTTATTTTAAAAAAGGATATATAATATTTACTAAAGAAAGAATATATAAAATGGTTGGGTCTTTTGGACAAAGTGATTTTGCTGTTCAACCTGTAAATATGAGTATAGGTTGCCACGCTGGAAATACAGTTGTGCCAATAGAAGATACATTATTCTTCGCTTCTCCTAGAGGTTTATATGCATTAAAATCTAGCACATTTGTAGAAGGATTTGAGAATGTTAAAGAAGTTGATGTTAAAGTTAAAACACTTACTAACAATTTTACTAAATTTAATGATGACCTTGCGAGACCTGCAATAAGATTTAATGGCATAAATGAAAAAGCATACGCTACTAGATATAAAGATAAATATTTATTGTTTTACAATAATTATGGAGATATGGGTGATTATGCTGCTCAAAATGATTTAGATACGCTTGTTTACCAATTTGATATAGGTTCTTATACAACTTATAGATTTAAGGAAAAACCTACATTCCTATTTATGGTAGATAATGCCATAGAAACCTTTTCAACTAGACTTGAAGAACCTGTGTATGATGATGAGGAAACTGTTTTAGAATATGATTTTACAACAGCAGAAGGCACAGTTGTAGAAGATTTATCTGGAAATGAAAGAGATGGAATTATAAAAGGTGATTATGGAATTGTAGATAAAAAGGGTATAGCATTAGATGGGGAAACAAGTTACACAAAAACTGACCCTAGAAACATAACTTTTGAAGATGGATTTAGTATAAAAATGGATGTTGAAAGTTCTGAATATACCCCATATTATTATCCAACTATTCCACTATTCCATTTTACTAATTATGTAGATACTTTCCCAGACTTTACACAAACAAAATCAACATTTTCTAGTATTAGACTAATAAGAGTTGCAACATATTACCTATATGCAACAATTACTTATGCTTATTCACAAGTAAATGCAACAACAGTTAGAATAAAACCTACTATTACTCTTAATGCTAGTGATGTTGCTATTAAAGTTGGAAGTGTATCTTATAAAGTTATGAGTACTGAAACTACATATATAGATGAAGGTCCTTCAACTATATCATTAGGAGATGAACTTACAAAAACTATAGAACTTCCATCATTCCTAATGTCAATGAGTGCTGGAACATATATTGATGATGAACTTACATTTACACTAGACTATGATGTAACTAATATAGGAACATTCTCAATATTAGATATAAATAAATACACTAATGAAATCTCACTTGTTAATATGGCTTATGGTGGTGGTTCAAATAATAAACCTTACTATGAATTTTATGCACATATAGACAATGGAGACGGTAAATTGCGTACAAGAATGTTCTTTACCAATAACTATAACAATGCTGATTATATAATTGATGGAGATTACTCACTTGTAGGTAATACAGTTTATGATTTTACTAAAAGACAAACTATTGAAGTTAGATATACAAGAGAAGGTAATTATTTAAAATGTTCTAGTTATATAAATAATGAATTTATAGAAGATATAGGTTATCTTCCTATAGAATTAGTTAGACTTTTACCAACTAAAGCACTTAATAGATTAGAAGGTTTAAGAGAAGGTACTGATTACAATGAAATGCAATATTTTGTAGGTAATGTGTATTATGAAGAAATGCTATTAAATGGATTTATAGCAAAATATAACTTTACAGAAGGTGAAGGTTCTATTGCTAGAGATACTGGAAATCATTACCCATTAACTCTTAATAATTGTGAATGGGTATCACCGGAAGCAGGGCTTATATTAGATGGTGAGAATACTTATGTAGAAATTCCTACATTGTCTCAACTAATTAAGTTTGAGCAAGGTTTCTCAATAGAATTTGAAGGAAGTTTTCCTGATAATGAAAAGGCTAAAATATTTGATATTGCTACACTATATGATAATGATAAGGCTGAAAACAAAAATGGTTCTATAAATTGCTTTATAGAAAATAGCACATTAGGGTTTGAGAGTAATGCTTTGAATTTTAAATCATTTAAGTTTAAATCTGCTTGGAATAATCCTGATGCTTCTTATAAATATAAATTTAACTGTGTTTATATAGGAGACAAAAAATATAGACTTGATATTTATATTGATGATACATTATTCCAAACTGCTACATTTATTGGAAGTGTTTCCAATATCATTAGAACTAGCAATTTTATAGGAAAATCAAATACAACAACTGATAAACTACTAAAAGGTGTTCTTAAAAACTTTAAAATATCTATATTTACAAGTAATGATGCCCCAAGTTATAGAAATAGTTTATTTGAATTTGATATATCACCAACTGACTTTGGTAAAGATATCTATGTTGAAGCAATAACTAAAGGTATTAATATGAGGTATCCACAACATATGAAAAAATTAAAACATATCTTTGTCAAAGCAATAGGTGGAAACAAATACGGTGAGTTCTTCTTTGAGTTATATGCAGACGGGCATAGAGTTAATGACCCTAGAAAATTCTATGTATATAAAGATGAAAATGGAACTTTAGTATATGATTATACTGGTGAGAGAATATTCTCATTAGATGAAATAAATTCAGTTTTAGGTAATATAAGACTTGATGAGACTAAATTAGGTGAAGGAAAATACCAAACTAAAAAATTAGTAATTCCTAAAAAAGCAAAAAACTTTAGTTGTAGAATTTATGGTAATACAGATGATTATTTAAGTTTAGAAAGTTTTGGCTTTGTGTGTAAATTAGGAAAGGTTAAGGAAGGTTAGGTGAGTAAATATGGCTTACAATAAAAGAATTAATGATGAAGATTTACCTGGAAACTATGTTGATGGTTCAGTTTTACTTCATACAGATATGAATAAACTTGAGACATTAACTAGAGAAGGTATAAATGATAATTATGAAGATATACAAAAATTACAAGATGGAACATTTGTAATTGGTTATGCAGCAACTGCTGGAAGTGCAGAGACATCTTCTGCACTTGACAGTGCTACATTATCTACTTATGATGAAGAAACATTACAAAATAATGATGCAAAAGTTCCTACATCTAAACAAGTTAAAGAATATGTGGATGCTGCTGTTTCTGGAATTGTTACAGACTATCCAGATTTAACAAATAAACCTCAAATAAATGGGGTTACTCTTGTAGGAAACAAGACATCTAGTGATTTAGGTATTGATGTGCCTATCTACTACTATGATGGGCAAAACAATGCCACTAATGTTGCTATGTTTAATGAACTTTGTGATAAGTTTGATGATGGTGAAAAGTTCTTACTTGTAGGTAAAGTACAATTACAAAATGGTTATACATATAATGGAACTTTCTATGACAGAAAAATAGAGGTTTTAGTACCAATCAGTGTAAAAGATTTTACTGATTATGAGGAAGAAGGAACAACTTATTACTCATTTATGACAGACCCAGTTAGAACAACTAGTGGTTATGCTGTTGGTGGTGTAAAACTTACAGGTACTTGGGGCAATTTTACAGCCTGTGAAGAAATGACTTTCTCTTATGATGAAGGTCCTGCTAAAAAAGGAGACTTAGCAACAGTTGCACTTAGTGGAAGTTATAATGATTTATCTGATAAGCCAACTATTGCACAGTCAGACTGGTCACAAAATAGCACAATCGCTGCTGATTATATTAAAAATAAACCAGCAATAAGAACTGGAACAGGTAGTAATTCTATTGTAGAGGGTAGCATAAGTTCAAATACTGCATCTGGTAATTATTCTCACGCAGAAGGACAGGACACAGAAGCATCTGGTAATTATTCTCACGCAGAAGGATTGTACACAGAGGCATCTAGTTCTACATCCCACGCAGAAGGGTCATCATCAGGGGCATCTGCTTATGCATCTCACGCAGAAGGTAGCACCACATTAGCCTCAGGTGTTAATTCTCACTCAGAAGGTTGTAATACAATAGCATCTAATGAAGAAGCACACGCAGAAGGGTATGGAACAACTGCATCAGGTAAACACACACATTCAGAAGGGTATCGTACAAAAGCATCAAGTGATAACCAACACGCACAAGGAAAATATAATATAGAAGATATTAATACCACTTATGCACATATTGTTGGTAATGGTACTGCTGATAATGCTAGGTCTAATGCACATACTTTAGACTGGTCAGGTAATGCTTGGTTTGAAGGTGATGTGTATGTAGGAAGTACAAGTGGTACTAATAAAGATGCAGGTTCTAAGAAACTTATAACAGCAGATGCTTTACCTACTAGAACAAGTGATTTAATAAATGATGGGGATAATCGTTACGCTAATCACCCATTTATTAAAAATATAGGAAGACAACCAGGTGATACTGGTACTTATATTTTAGATGGAATAGGACAACAAGGTGATGACCATTTAACATTTGTGACAAGTAGTGGACAATATGCAGAATATATGACTATTGCAAATACATTAGATGTGACAGCACAAGAGACAATACCACAAGCACTTCCTTATTATTTAGGAAAAGTTTACCAATATACAGGTGCAACTAATGCTAATTATACACACGGATATTTCTATCAATGTGTTAGTGATGGTGCTTCTACTCCTACATATAGTTGGGAAAGAATAGATGTACAACCTAACAGTGGTGGAACTGTTACTGATGTACAAGTAGATGGCACTTCTATCATATCTAGTGGAGTTGCTAATTTAGTAACTAATACTGCTTACAATGCTAGTACTAATAAGATAGCAACTATGAGTGATTTGCCAACTAAGACAAGCGATTTAACTAATGATGGAAACGGAACAAAACCATTCCTTTATTGTGGGTCTAATGAAATTGACACTATAAGTGTATATGGTGGTGGTAGTGCTTACTATAAAAATTTAAGTTACGTATATCACGGTGTGTACGGAGATGAAACTAAAGTAGTTGCTAATTATGATGATGTTCCACACGCACCAAATGTAGTTATACTAACTGAAACAGAATATAATAACTTATCAAGTTATGCAGATAATACTGAGTACCATATTATAGAAGGATAGGTGATATTATGATTAAAACAAGTAAATCTTGTAGTGTGCCTACTGGTTATAAATTTTATGACTATATTTGGATACCACGAAATTCTGGTTCTTCTACTGACCCTAGAATTTCTAAACCTACTGGTAGTTTAATAAGACTTAAACAATATTCTAATTTAGATTTAATAAGTTATGAATTTGATTTTATTTGTAGCCAAGCATATCCATCAAATTTTAATGTACCTCTTTTAGGAGGTAGAAGTGCCAGTGGTGTGACTAATTCACTTGCCTGTTATATAACTGGACAGTATAAAGTAATGGCTCATTTCCACGGAATAGAGCAATTTACTAATTTAAGTTACTTATTAAATACTAAAACAAGAGTAAGATATCAAAATACTAGTACTTCTCCATCACAACTAATTGTAAATGGAAATAGTGAGAACTTAGTTTGGACAAATACTGTATCAATCCCAAATACAGGACCACATCTATTTGGAAACCCAACTCCAAATGATTTGTCTAGTATGTCAAAATCAATACTTGTTACAGTAAAAACTAAAATTAGTAAAATTAAAGTATATGATTTAAACAACAATCTTATAAACAACTATGTTCCTTGTGTAAGAAAAAGTGATAATGTAATAGGAATGTATGATACAGTAGAGAATGTATTTTACACAGCATATCAAACAACTTATGCTACAATAGGAAGTAGTAATTGTAGTTATGAAGTAGGTGATTATGATATTAAAAAAATAATGACTAAAGTAAATAGTTCTATGAAAGAAGTACAATACATAAAGACTAATAAATTACCTAGTGCATACCAAGAAGTGGGGTACATAACAAGTAATGGTGGAGATTATTTAGATACAGGAT
This sequence comes from Bacilli bacterium, assembly GCA_017525035.1. Taxonomy (GTDB): domain Bacteria; phylum Bacillota_I; class Bacilli_A; order RF39; family UBA660; genus RUG13868. The sequence continues at coordinate 46,986 of JAFXTH010000001.1, forward strand.
TTGTGCCGAATAATAATACAAAAGTAGAAGTTAAAATAAAAGCAAGTCAAGATATTAATAATATTTGGGTATTTGGTGCTAGACAAAGTGCTGAAAATTTAATGTATGGTGTATTATTGTGCTATTATAATGGCTATTCACCATTGAAGGAAATTAGGAGTGACTATGGAAATGGGAATGAAAGTGCAGGTGGTATAGTATATTACAATACAAACAAAAACTTGACACAGAATATTGTCACAATAGTTAAAGATAAAAATAAGTTTTATGTAGATGGTGTTTTAGTAGGCACGAATACAGCACAGACTTTTACTTGTCCTGTTAATTTGTATTTATTTAAGATTAACAGTGCTAATGGTGGAAATCATAATAGTTATATTAATATGTATTATGCAAAAATATGGGATAATGAAACATTAATTAGATATTATATTCCTTGCTATAGAAAATCTGATAACGCTATAGGTATGTATGATTTAGTTAATAAAACATTTACTGAGGGTGTTGGAACATTTACAAAGGGTAATGATGTGTCCTCAATGGTTACAGTCTATGATGTTTTGCCTAGTACATATACAAGATATGGTTATGTTTGGACACCAATAAATAGTGGTTCATCTAGTGAGCCAAGAATTTGGAGAAGTTATCAAGCATTAATTATGCTTAAAGAATATTCTAATTTAGATTTAATAGGTTATGAATTTGATTTTAAGAGTGAACAAGTTTACCCAACTGATTATAATTTATGCCTTTTAGGTGGTAGAAGTGTTACTGGAGAAACTAATGGTGTTGGCTTTTATATAACTGGACAATATAAAACTTTTAATATGTGTCACGGAGGCAACCATTATACAAACTTAACTTATACACTAGGTGTTAAATCACATATAAAATATAAAAATACTTCTGTTTCCCCATCTGAATTAATTGTAGATGGAAGTAGTGAAGACTTAACTTGGTCAAATGTTGTATCAATCCCTAATACAAAATTAGTTTTATTTATAAATTATGTAAAAAATGACACAGGTAACCCAATTCAAACAGTAAGAGTTAAAATAGGCACAGTAAAAGTATATGATTTAAGTGGAAATCTTATAAATAATTATGTTCCTTGTGTAAGAAAAAGTGATAATAGAATAGGTATGTATGACACAATAGAGGGTGTATTTTATACGACTATGGCTTCTTCTTATTCAACAATGGGAGATGCAAATTGTATATATGAAGTAGGAAATTGGTAAAAGAGGTGAAATAAAATGGAAATTAGAGTAGAAGAAATAGAAAAAAGATTAGATAAGTTAGATAATATATTTGACACAATAAATAAACTTACTATTCAAATAGAGAAATTAGCCTTAGAAACCAAATATATGAGGGAAGACTATAATGACCTTAGTGCTAGAGTGATAAATTTAGAGCAAAAACCAATAAAA
>JAFXTH010000004.1 GCA_017525035.1 Bacilli bacterium
GATTACAACTTCCATTCCAATACCTAACCAGATAAGTCCAAATGCTCCCATAATTCCACCAATAACAATTGCAATGTATCCTGCATATGAGCAAAGGTTTACAAATGGTACTAAACTACTTCTTATTCTTAAGAAAGAATAACCAACTTTATCTTGTATAGCATGCCCACATTCATGTGCTGCAACTGATACTGCTGCAATTGATGCTTTTTCGTAATTATCATTAGAAAGTCTTACTACTTTTGCCTTTGGATCATAGTGATCTGATAAATATCCATCAGTACTTACAACTTTAACGTTACTTAAGCCATTCTTATCAAGTATCTTTCTTGCTGCTTCAGCTCCAGTTATATTTAAATAATTTGATACTTTAGAATATTTACTATAACAAGTTGATATAAATGCTTGAGCTCCTAAAGTAATTAATAATGATATAATTATTAATCCATATAATATTAAGAAATCCATAATATCATCTCCTTTTAATTATTATGATTATACTACATAATTATGGTTAAATTGTGAAAATTATTTTCTTTTTGTTAAAGGTTTATATTTATCAAGATGTTTCCACCTAAGTGTAGCAGGAGCTTCAATACTGTCTACAAGATTAAGTGGTAAATACATTTTCTTAGCTTTATCGTATATTCTTAAATATTGTATTTCTTGGGGTGCTACTCTATCAGTTAAATAGAATTCATTGCAATTTTGTTTTAACCATTTTCTGTGTTTTAAATTAAACTTTAGTAATTCTAATTCATTTACATCTTTATCTTCATATAAAGCGTCCATCCAATCTGGTGCACTTCCAAGGTAATCAAAGAAAAATATTCCTTCGATATTATCTCCAACTGATTTGCTACGCTCACCACAAAGTGGTAATAATCCTTCTTTGCAGATTTTTTCCATATTATCAGTAGTAGTTATATGAAAAGCATCATGATCAGTTTGCCAAATAAATTCTTTAAGTATAATCATGTAATCACTCCCTGACAGTCACTTATTATAACACAAAACTAAATTTATAGATAATAAAACCCGAATACTCGAGTTATTTTGTTACTAATTCAGTTAAAGGTTTAAATTCTTTTGATACATCTAATGCTTCGTCAGTATATTTATTGTCTTTCCAATAACACTTTCTTACAAAACCTTCAGGGCTACTTGTTAATATTCTATATTCGTCGTCAATTATTTCGATTGCGGCATTACGTGAAGTTAAGAATCCAACTTGATCACTAGTTTTCAAGATTTCTTTAAGTGATAAATCTCTTCCTTCTTTTTCTCCATGTGGAGTAAAATGACCATCGATGAATCCTAATGCTTTAACTCCAATTAATGGTTGATCATCACCATATAGCATTTGCATATAGTCTGTTGTACATTCTTTAAACCAACAGTTACCTCCTGCAGATAAGCCACACATTACTTTACCTTTTTGCCAAGCATCCTTTAATATCTCACCAAAACCTGTTTTCTCCCAAAGCCTTAGCATGTCGACAGTGTTTCCACCACCTTCATATATTATGTCAGCCCAATCAATTAGTTCTTGTGTTTTTGCTTTATCAACTAATTCAGAGCTTTTTAGGTTTTTACATTCGCAATGATAAAGATCTCCATATATTCTTTTCATTAACACATAATATGAATCCTGCCATTGTCCTACTGATGCATGTGCTAAAAACAGAAAGTTAGGTTTTTCTTTACCGGTTAGTTTAATTATTTCTTCATCTATAGCTTGGTTATCATAAGTACTGATTGTACCATCAGCTTTCTTATTACCACAACCTCCACCACCTATTGCTACTATCTTCTTTGTCATAAATATCTCCTTATAGTATAAAAAGTGTTTTTAAAGCACACTTTTTGTTTTATATACTTGTATTAGTCAACTAATTCTGAGTCTTGATATAAGATAATATCTCTTTTACTCCTAGATAATACTTCTAAGACTTTATTATCATCATCTAGCATTATTATCAATTTATCTGTATCTAAATTTTCTAAGAAGTTTAATTTAAGTTCTGCTGATGAAAATCCCGTTACTGATTCTTTAGATATTACATTTCTATTTTCTTTTTTAAAAAATGGCGCATATAAATCTAACCATTCATTCTTTTCTTGTATCTGATAATCTTTTCTACAAATAGATAAGATGTTCAATGTTACGTTTTCAAGTTCAGATACTTTTCTTAATGTTTCTATATTTGTCTTCATTGGTCTTTTGTTTTTAAAGTCTAATGGTCTTCCAAAATCATATGACGCTATTACACCATCCATGTCTACAAATAATAATACTTCTTTATCTTTATATTTTTCTTTCATTAATTCATAAAAATGCATAAACATCACCATCTAAATTATAACATAAGAAAAAGTCCTTTAGTAGGACTTATCCAAATATTAATGCCCATTCATCACCAAAGTTACAATAAGCTATACTTTTTGCAAAATCTAACTTATCTTCTTTGATGTTCCCTTTTAATTCAAAATAACCATCAACAACAACACATTTTTTTGGTTCTTTATAATTTTCAAATCCAGATAAGTATTCTTTAACTGCTTCAAATTCTTCATCTGTTGGATCTAATTCTTCTTTTACTACAGCAATACCTGTAACGTCATCCCCATAATCTTCTTTAAGACTTTTCAAATAACCATCTAAGAATTCTTGGGTATATCTTTCACCAAATGCTTCTTTTAAGAAACTTGGAAGTACCGATAACACTCCTTCTCTATCTGCCTTCATTACAGAATCTGTATATTTTGTTAACATTTCTTGAGCGCTTTTTTGGGGTTTTTGATCTCCACATGCAGTTACAAATATTCCTGCAAAAATTAAAAGTAATACTAATATTTTCTTTTTCATATATCCTCCTATATTAATTTAATCATATCATGTAACCTGTTATGGTATTCATTTTTTGTATAAAATTTTATTGCATTATCATTATATCCAAATACTTCTAAAAGTACTGCTTTGCATCCGATAGATTTTAAATATTCTTCCATATGTTTTATAAGAATCTTTCCAATGCCTTTTCCTCTTGTGTTTTCAGTAACTATTAATTCAAGTATTCTTCCTCTTTTAGGTGCTTTGAAATCATAAACATCTATTTCTTCATTATTTACTATTCCTGCGATAAGACCAAGTATCTTTCCATCTTCTTCATATAAAAACATTTTACCATTATGATTCTTTAGTTTTCTTAATGTTTTATCTAAATATTTTCCTCCATAACCTTTAGTAAAACGATTATATTTTTCTTTATCAATACTTGCAATATATTTTTGAAGTTCTTCAATTAAAATAACTGCTTCTTTTTTATATTTTTTATTATACTCTATTACCATTTCCCATCCTTTTTTCTTTTGCAATATAATCTTTCATAGATTTATCAAGTTCGATATCGCCGTAATCGTGTGGTTCTTGAACTAATTGTCCATTACAATCTGTATATGTTTCCCAATCATTTGGTGCAGTGAATATCTTCATAGATATCATGTCATTAATTCTTGCTCCTGTATAAAAATTAATTGTTCTTGTAGACATTGCTTCAATTGGCATATCTTTATCAATTATTAATGCAAAATGAGCATTATTGTTTGTTGCTTTTCTTGCATAGTATATAAATGATTCTAAGTTAATGAATTGTAATGCTATTGAAGTAATAGGTCTATATTGCACACCATCTTTTAAAAGTTCTATATAATTTTGTAAATAATAATCTTGTGATTCTTCTATTAGGCTTTGTGCATCTTCTAAAGATTTAACTTGTACTTTTTCTCCTGTTGCTTTTGTTAAATATCTAGTTAATGGATCCATTCTAACGTCTACTGGTTCATATGTTCTTGCTTCCATTAATCTTTTTACTATTGAATCTGCTACTGATAATTGAAAATATTCACTACTTGATATTTTCAACTGTCCTATATCTTCTTTATTTGGTTTTGCACCTTGTACTGGTATTCCATAAGGTTTTACTAGTATTGCAGCAGGCTTGTTAGTATCAAATGTTATTGGATTTTCTTCAACTATTGTATCTATTAAATCTCTTCTTTTGGCATTATTATATCCATATATCATATGATGCCTATCTTCACCCATTATTTGTTTTTTCAAATGTTCTTTGTATTTATATTCTTCCATAACCCTCACCTTTATTTATAATGTAGCCTGCGGTTTTTGTGGCTCTATTTTTTTCATTAATTGTTTTTTATGTGTTGGAAATAATCCACCCAAAGCAGATGGTATTTCCTGAGCTGTTTTAATTACTCCACTTTTTAATGCATTCGATCTTATTCTTTCTAGATTACTATCAACTGCATCTGTTAAAGACCAATATGTTACTCCACTAAGTTTTACTCCACTTTCTCTAATTGTCCTAGATACATCTTGTATCCTTTCCCCCTTAGATTTATATGCTTGTTCTTCTGTTACTTTTCTTTCTGGCCCATACACAACAGGAACTTCACTCTTACCAAGACTCATATCGAATTCAGTTATTTGAATGTTCTTTCCTTTTTCGTCTTGTAGTTTTTTTAAATCCATAAAACATCTTTTAATATTTTCTGTTCTTTCTCTAAATGTTATATGCATTTGAGTTCCTAAAGTATCTATTGCTCCTGGTGCTAGTTCATCTATTCTATCTAAAGTTTCAAGAACTTTCTTTCTTCTTTCATCATCTTCTAAGAAAGGTTCATTGTATACATAACTAACTCCCTCTGGTTTATGTTCAAAAGCATATTTAAATACTTCCATTAATTCTTCTAGAGTTATTCCATAATTCTTTTCCCAGATATTATAGTAGTTTCCATTTTCATCTTTATCAAAACTTATTATTTCATTAAATAAATCAACTGCTTTAATTACTGGTCTTCCATACTTCTTGTTTGTTTCACTAATAAAATCAATTGTATGTTCTACATAAGATCTAATTATATCTAGTATTTCATTTTTATCTTTACCCCTAAATTCTCTTAAAGGTTCTTTTACTAATAAAGAATGGAACCTAACTTGTTTATGATTCTTAACTGCAAAAGCAATGTCTCTATCTGCAGCATAATAGTCATATCTTTTATCTGGATCTTTTTGACTAAAGAATCCATTAACAACATTATAAATTCTTCCTGATCCTATTAACATAGTATCAAATGTTTGAAGTTGTTCATTTAATAAAACCATTTCATCATACATAGCTGGATCTTTTAGTTGATCTCTTTCTCTTGATACAATACGATGACTCAATTGGAAGATTTCATCACATTTATCTGGATATTTAGTTTGAATATATAATTCAATCCACTTCATCGAATTAGGTCTATTACTTAATATTACACCAGTTAATATATCCATATCCTCTGGTCTAATGCCAATTGCTTTTAAATTATTTCTTACAGCATTTTCCATATTCTCATAATGAGAAACTAATGAGTCCTGATATCTTTTAAAAACTGCTTTTTTAGCATCTTCTAAATCCATTGTATATAACTCTTGAATTTGTTTATCATCATAACTTGTTCTAATTTGATCACAAAACAATATGAACAATAACAATTCATCCATACATGTACATTGAATAATTGATAATAAATCAATTTGCTCCGAACTAAAGTAACCACCAGTTGATGGCGTATCTACATCTAATAAGAATGATTCCATAATATCACCTCTTTAATTATAGCATAAAAAATAGTAGATAAATATATCTACTATTCACTCTTTTCAGTATTTATCGCTTTATTTGTTTTTTGTTTAACTGCACCTTTTTCTTCTTTTGGCATAAATGCTTGATACTTATATCTTCTAGCAAGATTTTCAGTTAATATAAGTGGCATTACATCTTGTGTGAATGGTAATGTTTTATTAATTAAAAATCTAAAACGATTAAAAGCATCTATTCCCATGTCATTCTTTGAACCTAACTCTTCTACTGTTCCTGTTGCAAATGAAATTTTGCTTTTAGTTACTACATTATTCTTAAGAGTTGTTTCATCAATTGCTAAGCGATTTTCAAACATTTGATATCCTGTAATTCTTTGTTCAAAATTTGGCATAGGTTGTCTATCTCTTTTATCATATGCACTTATTTTATATGTATACTCTCTCATGTAATTTGGTAATCCCCAGTTTTTACATGTCACATTTTCTATAGTTTCAAAATTTTCTGTTTCATCATTAAATTCTAAATAGAACTCTCTATTGTTTACTCTAAAACTCCAATAGTTTCTATACATATTATTCCAAATTGATATACCAGCAAAATCTCCAAGATCTAATGCTACATGAATTGGATCTTCTTGTTTTATATCAAAGTTATATGAAAAACCTTTGTGATCTTTTGATCTATTGTCTTTATAAAAAATTTTATCACTATCTATTACTGTACGATAACCATATATTGGTGTAAATTCATTCTCTTTATTACCATTATTAAATTTTTTATATTTGATATACCCAACTGGATTTCCTAATTCATCTAATATAGTCCATTTATTATTTGCATCTGGTCCTTCTAAAGTATAACCAAGAAGTTCTACAAATAATTTTTCGCTTTCAATGTTATGCTCTAGTGCTTCCATTTTTTCCCCCATTAATAGTTCTTACTAATGCCTTTGCTTTTGCTTTAGTTTTCTTTGGTCTAAAGATTTGTGCACCATATCTTTCTGTTGCTTCTTCATTCATTAAAAGTGGTACTATATTTTCTTTAAATGGTAAATCTTCCCTTAATAGTCTTTCAAAAGTTTTGAAAGCCTTTATTCCATCCTCATGTTTTAAGGCCATTTCTTCTACTGTACCTTTTACTATATCTCTTTTACAATTATATGATTTATGAGATGCTTCTCCTCTAGTTACAGTAAGTTCTAATCTTTCTGGATTTGTTCCTAATAAATGAACACCTTTTATTTTTTTCAAATAATTTCTTGATGAAGTTGGACGACGATAATTTAATAAATAAGTATATTCTTTACTATCATACTTACTTGCTGGATTTCTATACCATACTATTTCTTCTATACCAAAACCACGTGGGAAAGTGGCATAGTGAAATACCATACTATAGTTATCAATTCTAAATGATGTCATATGCTTACCACTAACTTGTGCTTTTGGAAGTTTACCAAGTGCAAATTCAATTGTTACTGGATAATCTCCACCTTCTAAATATTTAAATGATACTTCATAGTTTGGATCATAAAAACCATTGTCACCATCCATAACTGGGAAGTGTTTAATCATACCTACTTCTTTCCCAGCTGTATTAAATATTCTATAAACATCTTTGTTTAATTTTTTTACCGTATAATCAATTGATGATAATAGCTCTATTGATTTTGCTAAATTTGGATGAATGTTTTCCATTACAATACCCCCTCAAATTGCTGTATATTATAACACAACAATTAAAAAAAGTAAAACATTTCTGTCTTACTTCTTCATATTTATGTGTTGTGGAACACCATTTTTATATATTTGTTTAACTTCTCCTTGGATTAATGGTCTTAAATAATTTACTAATTCGTCTTTAACATAATTGTTATCAACATCTATCCATTCAAGAGGTATTTTCTTTTCAATGTTAGCAATTTTATGAATGTCATCAAATATTTTATATTCAATTTTGTATGGATCATTTGATACACGATCCATGTATACCATTTTACCTGATTGCCCATCAAAAGCAAGTTCTGCACCCTTAACGCCACAGTTATATGCTTCGTCTAAATCTGTTTTAGATGCTAAATGAGCTGCTGCTCTTTGTAATGTTGAAAGTGTTATTGCTCTTGTTTTAATTCCTAACTTTTCTTTTAATATCTTGCATAATGTTTCAGCGCATCCTGCTAATTCTTTATGTCCAAATGAATCTACCGCTAAGTTTGATGCATTCAACTCACAAATGAATTTATCATCTTCAGTTTTAATTCCTTCTGATACTGCAATTACTAGTGATGGTTTCTTCTTTAATAATTCAGTTGTTTCTTCAACAAATGTATCTAGGTTAAATGGAATTTCTGGTAAGTAAATTGCATCTACTCCTTCGCATGTTTCATCTTTTGCTAAAGCAGCAGCTGATGTTAACCATCCAGCATGTCTTCCCATTATTTCAACAATTGCTACGGTTGGTTTAGTAGTACCATAACAATTATTATCTTGAATAACTTCTCTTAATGTTGTTGCAATATACTTACAAGCACTTCCAAATCCAGGACAGTGATCTGTTATTGGTAAGTCATTGTCTATTGTCTTTGGTACTCCAATGAAGTTTTGTCTTTTCTTTTTTAATTCTGCATAATCAGATAGTGATTCAACTGTATCCATTGAATCATTACCACCTATATATATAAGAGAATCAATAGAATGTTTATCTAATATTTCAAATACTTTTTCATAAGTTTCTTCATGATCTTTAATGCTTCCTAATTTAAAACGACAAGATCCTAAGAAACTTGATGGTGTTCTTTTTAATAATTCTAAGTTATCTTTATCTAAAAAGTATTCATCTAAATCAATAATATGGTCTTGTAATAATCCTTCAATACCATTTACCATTCCATATACTTTATCAAATCCTTTTTTCTTTGCTCCATAATATACACCAGCAAGTGATGCATTAATTACAGATGTTGGTCCACCTGATTGACCTACTATTAAGCTCTTCATATTATCACTCCATTCAAGAATTAATTATAGTATAAAAAAAGAGAATTGTATATTCTCTTTTATATTTTTTTGTGCCAAAAACCAATTGCATCTTCAGTTTCAAAACCAGCAGAATTATAAAATTTTCTAAGTATTAATCTTTCTGTTTCTAATGTTTTTGTATTATCCATAATATCACTTCCATTTTTATTATATTAAAATAATGCCATTTGTTCATTATCTTTAATTTCTTTTTTATAAGCCTTTATTATATCTTTCATATTATAAAGTATTCCATACTTATCACATTCATCAGTAAATACTTTATATAATTTTTTATAGTTAAGAGGCATGCAATTATACCTATCACCATAACACTGAATATATTTTTCTTTTAATCCAGGGAAATATTTATCAAGCCTCTCATAGTAATAATCTCTTTGATTTTCTCGTAAAGTCATTCCCATATATGTATGAATAAATTTTGCTCCACACTCATGTGCAAGCCTAACAAGTTTTACAATATCTTCTTCTTTATCTGTAATAAATGGTAATACTGGATTCATCATTATTCCAGCAAATATCCCATTATCTGTTAAGGTCTTTATAGCTTCAAATCTTTTAGATGATACACATACATGAGGTTCAATTATTTTTGATAATTCATCACTTGGAGTAGTTATAGTAAATTTTATTATTACATTATTCTTAGAATTAATTTCTTTCAATAAATCTAAATCTCTTAAAATTAAATCACTCTTTGTATCTATTGATACTCCAAAGTTATATTTGGAAAGCAGCTTTAATGCTCCTCGAGTTTGCTCATATTCAATTTCATTTGGATTATAAGTATCTGACATTGATCCGATACCTACAACACCATGATCTGTTTTCTTTGATAATTCTTTTTCAAGTATTAAAAGGGCATTCTCTTTTCCTTTTGGAAAATCAAAATTATCTATATGGTAACAGTTACTTCTACTGTCACAGTAAATACAACCATGGGAACAACCTCTATATAGATTCATTTTATAATCTATACCATACCACTCACTACCGTATTTTTCTTTTGATAAAATTGTCTTTGCTTTTACAAACTCCATACGGATCACCTAACTACATTATAACAAAAAAACAGTCTTTCGACTGCTCTTATTATTTTAATGGTTCATTTTCTTTTGTAACGTTATATGGTTCAAAAGATAAATATTCTTTTCCTTCATCTTTGATCCAAAAACCAAATTTTCCTCTTATAGGTATTGGTCTTTCTAGTCTTTTAAAGTGCAAGTCTTTTGTATTTGATGCTTTTGCACCTTCTGCTAGAGATGCTGTAATGTGTGGTACTTTAAGTGTCTTACCATCTTCTTCATAGTTTATATAATATGGCGTAACATTCTCTAGAAGCATTAATTGAAATCCACTGTTTTGTCCATTAAAACCATAACCAATTAATAATACTTCCATTTCTTTTCCAACAATTTCGTTAAATACTTCATTAGCACTAGGATGATACTTAAACGTACAATGTATTTCATCATTTACTATTGGTAATTGTTCAGCTTCTAGTGAATGTATTAAATCTAATGTTTCACCTTCGAAAAATATTCCCTCATAACTTAACATATTTAACTCCAAAATTATTCATTAATTTTCTTTTTAATATTTTCAATGATCTCATCTAACTTTTCTTGATCATATGTCTTGTTTATATCATCTACATCTATAATATCACCGCTTGAAAAGTTGTATAAATATTCAAAATCAAAATATAAAAATTCAGTTATTCCTTTAAAATATGAATCTAGAGTATCGACAACTTCTTTTTGATCTTCTTCACCCATTTGGCCAACTGTTAATAGCATTATCTTTTTACCTTTTAGTTTTTCACTAGCACAATATGGATTAAATCTATCGATTACATTTTTTAAAATACCTGTAATAAAATTCATATAGATTGGTGACATAATTATTATCTTGTCACTTTTTTCAATTAGTTCATAAACTTTTTGCATATCATCGTTAAGCACACAGCTGTTTGCTTCATTTATTTGGCATGCGTTGCATCCTAAACAATTTTTAATATTTAATTCATCTAATGATATTAATGTATCGTCATCTTCTTTTATTCTTTTTAAAAAATTATAAGAGTTATGTTTTCTATTACTTCCACATATATATAAATTCATAATTTCCTCCAAGTCATTTAATTTCATAATCAAATTATATCATATTATCTATATTTGTCCGTTATATTTATATAGTTTTTTTACTATAGGTGAATACTCAACATTGGATAAATCTTTTGATTTTTTTTCTGCAATATATTTCGTTAAATACATACTCTGTACAAGCATTTGATAATCATCTAGTATTTGATCATCAAATTTTGAGTCAATAACTATAATTGTAGAATAATATTGTCTTAACTCTTCTAGCATCATTTTATCAAACTCTGTATTTCTATTGTAATAAATTGCTATACCATTGTAATTAATTCCTAATGTACTTCTTCCATGACAATATGAATATTTATCATGTACTATTGGTAGCCCTATTCCACCTTCAACCATCGTTGATTCTAAATATTTTGATGCAGTTGATGTATCATATCCAGTAAATATTTCATATATATCACTTCCTAAGCAGAAATTGAAAGTTGTTTCTTCTATTGAACTTAACATTTCACTATTTTTACCATCTAAATAATAATCCATTAGTATACTTACTGGCACTAGTGTTGCTCCAAGAGATATAAAGCTTCTTTCTTTATCAATTGTAGTATCATATTTTAAATATGTTACATCTTTATCATCAAAAGAATTATTAGATAACAGATATTTTTTCATACTACCTTGAAATGATACGTCTACTCCATAATTATTTCCACTATAGCTACATGCTACTACATTATCAAATGCATTGCTCCTATAAATAAAATCTCTTGGTTCGCTATTAATAGTTATTATTCCATTCTTTTTATTAACAACTTTTGAGCCAAACTCTGATACAACACTTGATCCACCAACACCACTAAATGCTGTTGCCTTATCTATTCTTTTTAATTCATTTCTTATATAGTCTAGATCCGTATTATTTAATGAATCCACCACCCTTTCTTTTAAAAATTCAAAATTAACTTGCATATTTTTTTCCATAAAAAATCTCCTTTCAAGTTCAATATAACTTAAAAGGAGGTAATATTTCGTCTACTCATATTTTTCTTCTAACAATTCATATTTAATTATTCTTTTTAGTTCAAAGTGTCTCATATCTTGCTTTCTTTCACAAAAGGCAGCACAACACCATCCGTTTTGAAATAAAAACATTTCAGCAGGATCTATTACTCTTTCATTTTCACCTTTACCATAAGAATAATATAGTATTTTTACTTTTCTTTTTTCTTTAATTGCTCTTGTTAAGGCATTATATTTCTTTGCTGTTTCATCTTTCAAATTTAATTCTTTTTCTTCTTGTTTACTACCTATATATACACCTTTAATTTTATCTTGTAATAAAATAAGTTTTTCTTTTATGTCTTTATCCTTTTCTTCTTTAATATATTTATCTAATAATTCAGCATCTTTAACTTTAAATTTTCTAATAGGTATTCTTATGCTTTGGTTTAATACATATCCTCCATATGGTCCCATGATCGTATCAATATAAATTCCAGCTTTTTCTAAATCTTCTTTATAAACTCTTATCATTCTTTCTGATACTTCAAGTTTGTTAGATAATTCTGAAATACTATACTTTCTTCCTGACTGTAATAACTCCAGCATTGTTATAACATTAGAAACTTTAGACATAAAACCACCCGCATTCATTATATCATATTTGATAATATTCCTACATTTCTCCTGATAAAATTATAGCATAACATGCAAAAAGCCCATGATTATTTGTGGGCCTTCTTACTTTTATTTCTTTTAACAAGACGGGTAGTGTTTTTTTTACTAGCTTTAATTTCTTGTAATAGATTTCTTATTGTATGTTCTTTATCTACAATATAACAATCTATTCCTGCATTGTCTGCTCCTTTTTTATCACTTTTAACGCTGTCTCCTACCATTAAACAATCATCTTTTGGTGTATCTCCTATTGCTAATTCAAAAGATTCAAGATCAGGTTTCATTGCATCTTCGCCTGCAACTATTTTATCAATATAATCATATAATCCTGTCTTTTTAAGTCTTGGTATTTGTGTTCCACTAAACCAACTCGTAAGAATAACTATTTCTTTTCCTTGCGACTTTAAATATTCAAATAATTCAATAACACCATCTACTACAGTATCAACTATAGCTTCACCATTATGAGTCATCCAACCACTTATTGTTTCTTCACTAACAGTAAAACCATAACTCTTAAAATAATCGCTTAAGGTTTTAAAATCATATCTAGGAAATTCTAATTCATACTTATTTAGAATATCTTGTTTTTGTTTAAAAAATTCTTCTTGTTCTTCCGGTGGAATGCTTGCTCTTAAATAATCATCTTCTTTAGACCAATCTGGAATTAATAAAGTATAGTCTAAATCAAAAATATATCTTTTATAATCTTTCATAATACATCTCATTTCTAGTAAATTATTATATAAATTATCTTTTTCTTACTTTATGATATATTTTATTCTTACCTTGATGATTTTTTTCTTTATTGCTTTTATCAATACCATAAAGTTCTTCCATTTTCTTTTTATAAATTAATGAATTAGATAATTTCTCTACACTACGAAATCTTATTACAGCAAGATATCCATCTACATTATATTGCTCACTTAATTTATCAAACCATAATACCTCATCCGTTTCATCCATCTCACTATGCTTGTAAAAATCGATATGTTCTAACATTTCAGGATATGGAATTGATATAGCTGCTTCAAGATAAGCTGCTTCATCTAAATCAGAAACATAAAATGGCATTCCGCCTTCTGCACATTGAACACATAATCTCCCACCTACAAAAGCTGGTTTTAACGACCTTTGCTCTATGTTTTCATTATTATAATCATGAACTATTTTCTCTAGTTTATACATTCTACCAATAAACATATTATTATCCCCCAAAAAAATTAATTTTATTATAGCATATTTCTTTTGAATTTGTTACATGATATCAAAAAAAGACCTTAAATGGTCTTTTTTTCAAATCATTGGTGTTTTCTACTTCCCACAACATTGTTTGTATTTTTTACCAGACCCACATGGACATGGATCGTTTCTTCCAACTTTTTTAGATCTCTTTGGTTCATTCTTAACTGCATCTTTTCCATCGTTAGTTATCTTATTTTTAGAAACTTCTTTTCTTTCAATGTTTTGTTTAACTTCTGCTCTCATTAAGAATGTTGTAACATCTCTATCAATCTTTTCATTCATTTCATCGAATTGTTGGAATCCTTCAACTGTATATGCAGTTAATGGATCTGTTTGACCATAGCTTCTTAAATGAATTCCTTCTCTTAAGTGTGACATTGTATTGATATGTTCTGTCCAATACTTATCTATTGTATTAAGAGTAATAACTTTTTCAAATTCATCTCTTATTTCTTTTGGCACTACTATAATCTTTTCTTCATATTCCTCTACTAATTGATTGTAGATAAATTCGATAACTTCATCTTCATTCTTATCATATAAAACTTGTGGTTTGATATCTCTTTTTAATAAGTTTTCATTTACAGTTTCTACTATTTCATCAATATCATCATGATTTAATTTTGCTTCTACTTGTAAATGCTTAAATACTAGAGTAGATACATGATTCTTTAATATATCAAGTACTGTTTCGTGAATAGATTCATTATCAAGTATTTCATTTCTTCTTCCATACATGATTTCTCTTTGATTGTTCATTACGTCATCATATTGTAATAATTGTTTTCTTATATCAAAGTTATTTCCTTCAACACGTTCTTGTGCTTTTGTTAATGCTTTTGAGAATGTTTTATTTTTGATTGCTTGGTCTTCTGCAAGTCCTAGAGTCTGCATCATTCTCTTTATTCTTTCACTTCCAAAACGAACCATTAATTCATCTTCCATAGAAACGAAGAATTGAGTATATCCTGGATCTCCTTGACGTCCTGAACGTCCTCTTAACTGGTTATCAATACGACGTGATTCATGACGTTCTGTACCAAATACACAAAGACCTCCAAGTTCTTTAACACCTTCACCAAGTTTAATGTCAGTTCCACGTCCAGCCATGTTAGTTGCAATTGTTACTGCACCTTTTTCACCGGCTTTAGCAATTATTTCTGCTTCACGTGCATGGTTTTTAGCATTTAATACTTCATGAGGTATTTTTCTTTTATTTAATAAGTTATCAATTAATTCGTTTGTTTCGATTGCTATTGTACCAACAAGAACTGGTTGTCCTTCTTTATGTTTATATTCAATGGCATCGATTAATGCTTTGTATTTCCCTGCTTGTGTTGTATAAATTAAATCTGGTTCATCAATTCTTATTATTGGTTTATTTGTTGGTATACAAATAACATACATGTTATAAATATTTCTAAACTCTTCTTCTTCTGTTTTAGCTGTACCAGTCATACCTGATATTTTTTTGTACATTCTAAATAAATTTTGGAATGTAATAGTTGCTAAAGTTTTTGTTTCTTGATTAATCTTAACTCCTTCTTTAGCTTCTACTGCTTGATGTAATCCATCGCTCCATTGTCTTCCCTTCATTAAACGTCCAGTGAATTGGTCAACAATTACGATTTCTCCATCTTGAACAACGTAATCTACATCATTCTTCATTCCATAGTTAGCTTTTAATGCTTGATTAATATGATGTACTAAAGTTGTTTGTTCAATATCATATAAGTTATCTACTTTAAATGCTTTTTCAGCTTTCTTTACTCCTTCTTCTGTAAGAGTTACTCCTTTAGTTTTTTCATCATATAAGTAATCTTCATCTGCTTTTAATCTTTTTGCAAAGCTATCAGCATCTGTATACATTGAAGCAGCTTTTAATTCACCACCTGAAATAATTAACGGTGTTCTTGCTTCATCTATTAATACTGAGTCAGCTTCGTCGATTATAACGAAGTTAAGTCCTCTTTGAACTCTATTTTCTTTCTTAACAACCATGTTATCTCTTAGATAATCGAAACCTAATTCATTGTTTGTTGAATACATAATGTCACAGTTGTATTGATCTCTTTTTTCTTGTGGTGTTAAGCTTCTTAAGTTTGTGCCTACTGTTAAACCTAAGAATCTATGAATGCTTCCCATCCAGTTACTATCACGATCTGCTAGGTATTCGTTAACAGTAATAATGTGTACACCTTCACCGCTTAAAGCGTTAAGGTATGCTGGCATTGTTGCAACTAAAGTTTTTCCTTCACCTGTTTTCATTTCAGCTATATTACCATAGTGTAATGCAATACCACCAATTATTTGTACTCTAAATGGTTTTAATCCAATAACTCTCATTGCAGCTTCTCTTACTGTTGCAAAAGCTTCAGGTAAGATATCATCAAGAGTTTCACCATTTGCTAATCTTTCTTTAAATTCTGGAGTCTTTGCTTGTAATTCTTCATCAGATAATTTTTGATATTCTTCATCTAATGCTTCAACTTTATCTGCAAGTTCTCCAAACTTTTTTAATTCTTTATATTCATGATCAAATAATTTCTTAAATAAACCCATGTTATCATCTCCATACTAGTTATTGTATCAAAAAACGCTAATAATTCAAAGGATTTACATAAAAAAAGTATTACTTTCGTAATACTTCTTTATTATTATCCAAAGATTTTGTCATCATCATCTTTTAAACTGATGAATGAGAATACTGCTTCTATAACATTTAATACTAGTATTCCAATTATAAATACTAAACTAAATTTATATGCGCAGTGGAATGCTAAATATTCGTTATATGTATCAACAGCAAATGTTTTAACTAGCCATGATACTGCAAATGCTATAAAGTTTACTAAATAAATATAACCAATTGGTTTGTTATAAGTTCTAAACTTGTGTGCTCCAGTATAACCAAGAAGTAATGTATAAAGAATATGTTGATTCTTATTAACTTTTTCTTCTTCTAATTCATTAACATCTAATTGATTGATCTTTAGTAATGCTAATTTTTGTAGTACTAATACTACTACAGCAGCAATACCTAAGATTACACAAATTAATATATGATTGTTTATAAAGAATGCTAACAATCCTGTAGACATGTTTTCACATACTAGCATATCTTTTGTGTAATTAATTGATTCTAGATTGTAGTAATCAACTCCTGTACAATCCAACATTGATACCGAATATACAAGTGCATATAAGATGAATAAACCAAATATACACATTAATATTTTATTATAATTAATAACTTTCCTTCTTAAACCTAAGAAATACTTTTTTTCGTTTTTCATATACTCCCCCAAAATAGAACTATTCAGATTCTATTATACCATAATCTCCTTCTTTTCTCTTGTATACTACAGCAACCTTATTAGTTTCTGAGTCTTTAAAAATATAGAATTGATGTTCAAGTAATTCCATTTGAAGAATAGCTTCTTCTTCACTCATTGGTTTTACTTCAACTGATTTTCTCTTTACAATCTTATTTTGTTCTTCACTATCATCTTCTAAAGTAGCAATTGCATCATAAATTAAGTCTTTAGAGAATTTTTCTTTCATCTTTTTAGATTGTAATTTTGTCTTGTTCTTTCTAATTTGCCTTTCTAACTTATCTGTAACTATGTCGATAGCTGCATATAAATCATCTTTAGTTTCCTCTGCTCTTAAAATAATAGATTTTAATGGAATAGTTACCTCAACTTTTTGGTTGTGGTTTTTTACACTTACAACAACTGTTGCTCTTACTTTTCCTGAATCGCCGATATATTTTTCGATTCTGCTAAGTTTTTCATTTGCATATTCTTGTATTGCTTTTGTAACTTCAATTTTGTCACCACGTACAAATATTTCCATAAACTGTCCTCCTTGTCTTTATAATAACACAAATACATAAAAAAAACTACCTAATTAGTGGTAGTTATTTCATTTACTACACTTACATCTAGTGCTTGATAGCCTTTTGCAGTTTCTAATAGTTTGAATTCTACATATTGTCCTTCTGCTAATGATTTATAGCCATCTTGTTTAATCGCTGAATAATGAACAAATATATCTTCATTCTCTTTATAATCGATAAATCCATATCCCTTTTCATTATTGAACCACTTTACTCTTCCTTTCACTTCTAACTCTCCTCTCATTTACTCTTTTCTTCAATTTTAATCTGCGCGCATGTCTAATATTATCATGTTTTGTCGAGAATATTTAATTTTTCCTTAAACTGTCATTTTCTTTCCTTTTTTGGCAAAAAAAATGTTACTTATAATTAGTAACATAATTGCTTATATCTTTTTTCTTTTCTCTTGCTACATCTTGAAAAACCATACCATTTCTAAGTAGTAGCTTATTTTCATTAGAATTATATTCTACTATCTCATCTCCATTGATAATACAACTTCTATTGGTTTTAACAAATCTTTTATCAAGTCTTTTACTTATCTTACATAACGATTCAGGAACATAGTAATTGCCATGTAATGATTTTAACAAACATTTCTTGCTATCTTTTTCTTTGCTTATCATTATGATGCTTTTAAAATCTACTTTTTTAATTATTCTATTATTTTCAAATATTAAACATTTTTCTCTATGATCATAATTTTTTATTATTCTTCTTAAATCTTCTTTTAATATTTTTTCAAAAGAAGCATTTCTATAAATAACATCAAACAAGAATAATCTAGTTCCTAGTATGCTTTCTATTCCTCTATTTTCTGCCAAAAGAATAATGATTGAGTTCCAATCATCTAATTCTTCTCTTATATGTTTCACTAAGTCATATGGATTGTTATCTATTTCTATTAGATATACTTTATATCCATGAATTTTTCTAAGTTCTTCTTTATTGTTATTAAACAAATGATATTTAACTTCAATGTCATAGTTCATCATATAACTATCTATTATTTCTTTTGTTTCTTTTCTACTGCTATAGTTACTACTACAAATTATAAAGTTTATCATTGTTGTCTCCTTTTTATTTCTTTATGTGTTCTTCTTCAAATTCTTTTACTTTCTTTTCTACTTTTTCTGAAATAATTGAAGTATGCATTACTATCCACAAAACAATTACTAGAAGTATTAAGTAAATTATCATTCCAAAGAACGGATCTTTTAATGCATAGAATATTGATGCGATAGAGAATAATATATCTATTGCATAAATAATTATTACTGTTCTTCTTTGAGAATGGTTTCTTTTCATAAATTGGTGATGCAAATGTTCTTTATCTGCTTCAAATATTGGTTTTCCTTTAAGCGCTCTTCTTAATATTGCAAAAAGTGTATCAAGTATTGGTACTGCTAAAATTAATATTGGTACAAATACTGATGTTAATAATGTTCCCTTGTATCCAAGAAGCGAAATTATTGCTATTGTAAATCCCATAAAAGCACTTCCTGCTTCTCCCGCAAAAAGTTTTGCTGGATAGAAGTTATGTACCAAGAATCCAAGTGTTGCTCCTAACATTATAAACGTTAAGATTATTTCTAGTGTTTCAACTCTTCCTTGGAAGAATGCTATTATTCCTATTGTTAAATAGAATATTGAAGAAATTCCAGAACTTAATCCATCAATTCCATCAATTAATCTTATTACATTTGTACAACCTAGAATAAAGAATATTGTAATTGGATATGCAAATATTCCAAATTCTATTTCGCAGCCGAATGCTGTTATATTTGTTAGTAATATTTGGCCATAAAATACTATTGTTGATGCTGCAAGAAATTGACCTAATAGTTCATACTTAGCAGGTAATGTTTTTATATCATCAATAATTCCATACATAATAATTATGAAACTTCCTATAAGTATAGAATTCATTTGTATACTCTGTATTCCAAATAACATGTAACCAAATAAGAATCCAGTAAATATACCAAGACCTCCTAATTTAGGTATTGGTTTATCATGTACTCTTCTATTATCTTTTGGTACATCTATTGCTCCAATATGATGGGCAATAATATTTGTTAATGGCATTATTAATGCTGTAAATACAAAAGTAGTAATAACCATTAAAAATATTTGGTCTAAATAATCATTAAACATTTCAATCACCACTTATATGTATTATAGCAAAAAATAAATAAAAGTCATATATTAATGACTTTTTAATTTCAAATATTTATTTTTAGTGGCATTTCCACCATTGATATGTCTTATTTCTATATGATAGTTAAATATATCTTTTACTTTGTTATATAAGTCTAAATCTATTTCTAATAATCTATCTTGCATATCTTTGTGTACTGTACTTTTACTAACTTTGAATATTTTGGCTACTTCTCGTACTGTTTCTTTTGTTTTAGAAATATATTTAGCTTCTTTTAATACTCTGTTAATAATCTTTTTATTCATATTATCATCCTTTGTTAAATAATATGAAAAAAAAGACATTTTAATGTCTTTTAAATGTTATTAATATTCTGTCCTATTACTCTATTAGGATCAATTAAGGAACCATCTTTTATTACTTCAAAATATAAATAGTTACCATTTTCAAATATTTTTGATGTGCCACTTTCTGCAATAACATCTCCTGCGTGAACAATTTGTCCTTCACTAACTTTGATGTTACTTACTGTTTGATAAATGCTTTTAATGCCATTATCGTGTGTAACTTCAATAACATTACCTAGCATTTCATTTGAATAAATTTTTGTAACCTCACCATCAATTATAGCAACTACGTTAAACCTATTATCACTTTCATATGTTAAGCCACTATTTTGCAAATATGTGCTTTCATACTTGATTATTGACCCTTCTTGTGTTTCGTTACTATCGTTTTCATTATAGTAATTAATTTTTATTTTAATATCATCACCAGAATATGGGTTTAACACATAAACTTCATCATTAACAACTGGCGTTGTTTCAAGAATAGGTTCTTCACTCACATATAAAGTAGTGTCTTCTTTTGGTTTTTCTTTATAAGTAAGTTTTACTGCAATCATGATTGTTAATACAATTAATATTGTATATAACATTGGTACCACAAATGGTTTTAAAACTAATCTCTTTTTCATTTATTCACCTCTAGTAATAGTTTTTACTAGATAGTGATTAATATACATACTTTTAAAGATTTAAATATAAATCATAAATGAAATTAGTTACTAAATAAACAATTGATATTGTTAAAAAGAAATAAAATAATCTTGCTTGTGTTACTCTTTTCTTTTTGAATATAGCATTTATATTAATTGATTCCATTGACCAAATAACTACTACTGAAACTAGCATGTATAATACAAATTTTGTTGTCATCTAAACACCTTCCTCATAAGAAGTAATTTTACCAACTCTTCTTAAGTGTCTTTCCTCAAGTGAACCTTTTGTGTTTAGGAAAGTATCAATTATTTCTAATAATACATTTAAGTCTTGATTATATCCCAAACACAACACATTTGAATGATTATCGTTTCTTGTGTGATATGCATCCATAGGAGATGTACATCTTGCTGCTCTTATTCCTTTAACTTTATTAGCAGCAATGCTCATTCCTATACCTGTCCCACAAATTAAAATTCCAAAAGAGTCTTTATCATTCTTTACTTTGTTTGCTACATCAAATGCAAAATCTACATAGTCATCTGTATCGCTATGTGGAAGATTGCTTTCTTCTACTTCATAATTATTATCTCTTAAACTTGAAACAATTTGCTTTTCTATTTCAACTCCTCGATGATCTGTTCCGATATATATTTTCATATAATCACCTCATTTTAATTATATATGTATTTTGAGATAAAAAAAAGAGTAGATTTACTACTCCTTTTTTATAACTACATTTTTTTACCACATGATGGACAGAATTGAGCACCGTCTTCGCATTTAGTTCCGCAAGCTGGGCAGAAACTTCCTGCTCCACCTTTACCAGGAGCTCCTTTGTCTTCTTCATAGAATTTGTTTGTAGCGAACATTTCAATCTTTTCTGCAAATCCTTTGAATGGCCAAATAGTTGTTGCGTTCTTATTAGCAAGCATTGAAACAATGAATTTTAGTTTTGCTAATAGTAATAAGAATGCTACGATTGATCCGAAAATTTCAACTAATAGGTTAATTGGTGTGAATGCATATCTATTAGCATTTACTACTAAGTTTGCATCAACTCCCCATGATACTAACATATTGAAGAATCTGTTTAGACCTCCCATAGTCATATCAACACCTTGAACTATTAAATCCCATCCAAGTGCGATGATTGCTAAAGCTCCAAATACTGCAAATACTTTAACAGTTAAATTTTGTAAGCTTTTACCTGCCTCACAGAATGCCCAAATGAATGCTGTTACAATAACTAAATATTGCCATCCAGCAAAGATTGAACCAAACATAAGTAATGCAAGTATATTCTCGTTTACCTTGATTTTCTTCATAAATCCTCCTCTACAATATATATATTATCACAAAGGAAATATTAAAACAATAGAATAAAATAAAATAAAAAAAATACCAAATTGGTATTTTGATTATGCATTTTCTTCTTGAGTGAATCCATACTTTTTGTTAAACTTATCAACTCTTCCTGTATGTGTTTTTCTAGATTGTTGATTAGTATAGAATGGATGACATTTTGAACAAACTTCAACTTGAATATCTTCTTTAGTTGATTCAACTTCAAAAGTTTCACCACAAGCACATGTTACTGTTGCTTTTTTGTAATCTGGATGTATACCTTTTTTCATATTCTCTCTCCTCTCGCCATGAACTCTGTCATAGATAATTGATAAGGATTTTACCCTTCGTTAATACTTGATGAGTGTCTTTTTTTGGTAAATTTAACAGTTTTAGTTGCAATAAAAGCCGGAATTGTACCTGGTACAAATAGTAATGCAAGTATTCCGCCAGCAAATAAAAGTCCCTTTTTAGCCATTCCTCTCACTCCTCAAACGTCAATAATATACACTTTTTTCCCTATTTTGTCAACTATTCGATGTATTTTATTAATTTGTTGGCAATTGTTTCATATCCTTTAACATTAGGATGAATATCGAATGGATTAGGTAAAAGTTCTTCATTATTATCAAATATATCAAAGATATCAACGTAATCTACATTGTATTCTTCACATAGTTCTTCTAGTTCATTATTAAAATATTTTACTACTTCATCTATTTCTTTTTTATATGTAGTAAATCTTGGTAATGGATTATAGTATCCAATTACTATTATTTGTTCTTTAGCATATTTTTTTACTAACACTATAACCTTTTCTACTTCTAGTATTATTTTATCAGCATCTTTTTTTAGTTCAGGTATGTTATTTAACTTTTCTTCTAAGTTAGTAAGTGATACTCCATGAATAAAATTATTAGCACCTATTTGTAATGTTACGAGATCTGATTCTCTTAATGCTTCTTTTAAGTAAATAGTTTTGTTATCTACTTTTGTTGTGTAGTTACCTTCGATTTCTTCAATTATATCATCTGTTGTATAACCTGATTTTGTGAACGCCTTAGTGTAAAAAGAAAGTCTTCCTTTATCATCTAAATAATCTTTAATGTAGTCAGTATAACCATATCCTTCTACTCCATAAGAGTCTCTTCCTGCAGCTACTGAGTCTCCAAGTGCTATATAACTTAATTTGTTAGTTTCCTTAGAGAATACTTTGTATGTTAAGAAAACTGCTAATATTGCAAAAAAGAATACTGCTAGTTTTGTAAATTTTTTCATATGCTCACCTAATTTATTATATTTCTTCTATTTTTATTTTAGCACCCACATCTGTTAGTTTTTCTACTATTCCCTCATATCCTCTTAAAATGTGTTCAACATCAGTGATTGTTGTTTCACCTTCTGCTGCTAAAGCTGCTGCTACTAAAGCTGCTCCTGCTCTTAAGTCAGTCGCTTTTACTTCTGCACCTTTTAATTTATTTGGCCCTGTAAATGTTGCAACCATTCCTGTTCTTTCAACTTTCATTCCAAGTTTTTCAAGTTCAGGAAGATGCATAAATCTATTTTCCCAAATTGTTTCTTCTACTTTCATTTTTCCATTACATCTTGCTGCTAATACAGAAAATGGTTGTTGTAGGTCTGTTGCAAATCCAGGATATACCATTGTTTTAATATTAACAGGTTTATAACTTTCTTTGCTACTAACAACGATTGAATCGCTTCCAATTGTTATGTTAACTCCCATTTCTTGTAATTTTGATGTTAATGCTTCAACGTGTTCTGGGATTACATTAAATACTTTTAGGTTTTCACCTACTAATGCTCCAATTATTAAATATGTACCAGTTTCGATTCTGTCTGGAATTACTTCGTGATAACATCCGTGTAACTTTTCTACACCTGTTATTCTAATTTCTGAAGTTCCTGCACCAGTTATTTTTGCACCCATATTATTTAAATATGTTGCAATGTTAACTATTTCTGGTTCTTTTGCAGCATTGTCAATAATTGTTTTACCATTTGCCAAAACTGCTGCTAACATGATATTTATTGTTGCTCCTACTGATGCAATATCAAGGTATATATTAGCACCTTTTAATTCTTTTGCATCAACAACATATTTACCTTCATCGTCATTTGTTATAGTAGCACCTAAAGCTTCAAATCCTTTTAAATGTAAGTCTATTGGTCTTTTACCAATTGAACATCCTCCTGGAAGATAAATTTCTACATGTTTATACTTTCCAAGTAACGCTCCCATAAAGTAATAAGATGCTCTTAACTTTTTAGTAAGTTCTTGAGGTATTACTTTGTTTTCTATTGTTGGTGTTATTACAACACTTTCAGATGCACGTCTTACATCTGCACCAAGATATTCAAGTGTTTCACATAACACATCAGTATCAGTAATTTCTGGAACATTGCAAATAGTAACATCTGTGTCTGCTAAAAGGGATGCTGGTAGTAATGCTACCGAACTGTTTTTAGCACCACTAATCTTAATTGTTCCACTTAGTTTATGATTACCTTCAACCTTCATTATTTTCATAAGATCACCGCCTGTAATATTTTATTTAATTAAAGGATATTTGTAACTATAAATTCATTATTACTCCTAATAAAATTGTACCATATTAAGAGAAGTAGTCAATAGAACTATTCATTTTACAATATAATAAATCGCTAATAACATTAGTGATATTACGCCAAAGATTTCAGCCTTTATTCCTACTACTTTCTTAATCATCTTTCCAAAAAAGAGACCAATAAGAGTAAATATTGCACTTACTATCATAAATACCATAGTTACTAAGAAAATCCTATCATCTATTGCATTCAAAGTTATTCCTACTGTTAAACTATCAAGGCTAACAGCAAGAGAAAATAAAAGTACTTGAATATTATCATTAATACCTTTTAAATCTTTATCTTTAAACATATTGATTAATAGATCAATGCTAAGTATTAAAAATATTATTCCCATAAGTAAATCTTCTTTAATATCTATTACTTCATAAATAAAACTTCCAAGTTTTAATCCAATAAGTGGCATGAAGAAATGAAATACTCCCACTAATAAAGATACTCTTATTATCATAGATTTCTTAATATTGAGCATTCCGTAACTTATGGATAAAGTAAAAGCATCCATACTTAATGTAATTGCAATTAATAAAATAGTAAAAAAAGACATAGTTCCTCCTATATATACTATGTCTTTTTAATTATAAGTATTTATCTAAAATATCTTTTACTAAACTTCTATACTCATATTCATCTTTTCTATCATTGAAGTCTGCAATACATAAAGGTGGATATAAAACACACCAGTAGTTATCTCCTAAACCTTTACCAATTGTAATAACTAATGATTCATAAAAACCACTATTATAGATAACACCTTTAAATATTTTCTCTGGAAAATAATTTAATCCATAGTTTATTGTGAAATCTTTGCTTTTTAAACTTTTTTCCACTTCTTTTGTTATTAAATCTATACTATTTTCAAGTTTTGTTCTTGCTTCGTCTAAAGATTTGACATTCTCAAGTATTTTTTCCACTGTTTTGTTGATATCTTTTTTTAAATCATTCTTTGTTTTTTGATCTTCTTTTGTATTACTATTAGCAATTATTCTAATTCTTATTGAATCATTAGGTATTATTAATTGTTCTTTATCATTATTGTAAAGAATTACTCCCATTATTATTGATAGTATTATTAACATTTTCTTCATTCTATCACCAATATAATAATGGTCTATTTATTTTATTTTTATACAAAAAAATAGGATTTCTCCTATTTACTTGTTATAAATATCATTCTATCTCTTCCAGATAAATCCTTCTTAGCAGTTACTTCTATATTCTCTAAATACTTTTCTGCTAAGTTAATTACGTCATCTTTTTGACTTTCACCAATTTCAAATGCAATTAAGAACTTATCATTTAGATATGGCTTTATATCCTTTAATATTTTGTTGTAGAAATATAATCCATCTTCTCCAGCATATAATGCTAAGTGTGGTTCATTATTCTTAACTATATCTTCTATTTCTTCGTTTGTTTTTATATATGGCGGATTACTTACTATGCAGTCAAACTTACCATCAATGTTTTCAAATAAGTCACTTAGTATGATATTACATTCCATATTTAAGTCTTGTCTATTCTTTTCTGCTACTACTAAAGCTTCTTTACTAACATCAGACATCGAAATGTCCGAATTATATATTCTACTTTTTATTGATAAGCCTATTGCCCCACTTCCACAACACAAATCTAATACTTTTGGTTTATCAAACATTTCTCTTAGATATTTGATTGTATTATCTACCAACTCTTCTGTTTCAAATCTTGGTATTAGAACGTTTTCATCTACATATAATGGAAGTCCATAAAAATCTACGCTATTGGTAATATATTGAACTGGTTTATCATTAATTTTTAGATTAATTAGTTCTTTATATTGTTCCTCTTCTTCTTTAGTTAATTCATCATGTAAATGATTAATAAGATCTAAAGCATCATAACCAGTTACTTTTGATAAAAACATTTTAGCTTCAACAGAATGAACATACTTCTTTCCGTAAACAATTCCTTCTTCAATAGTCATATTATTCCCCTGCAAGTATTCTTCTTTGGTCTTCTGTGATTAATGCTTCGATAATAGGTCCTAGATCTCCTTCCATAACTCTATCTAGTTGCATTAGAGTAAATCCAATTCTATGGTCTGTTACTCTATTTTGTGGATAGTTATATGTTCTTATTTTTTCAGATCTATCACCAGTACCTATCTTGCTACGTCTTTCTGCTCCTTCTTTTTCTTCTTTTTCTTGAAGTTTCATATTATAAAGACGAGTCTTTAATGTATTTAATGCCATTTCCTTGTTTTGTGTTTGGCTTCTTCCAACTTGGCAATATACGATTGTTCCTGTAGGTATATGTGTTACACGTACAGCTGAGTCAGTAGTATTTACTCCTTGTCCTCCAGCTCCACTTGATCTTGTTATGTCTACTCTTACTTCATTCATATCAAGTTCAAAATCAAATTCTTCTGCTTCAGGCATTGCAATTACTGTTGCAGTTGAAGTATGTACTCTTCCTTGTGTTTCTGTAACTGGTACTCTTTGAACACGATGAGCACCGCTTTCATATTTCATCTTAGAATATACATTATCTCCCTTAATCATAAAGCTTACTAAAGAGAATCCTCCACCTTCAGAATATTCTTCTGTTATTGGTTCAACTTTCCATCCTTCTTTTTCAGCATATTTTAAGTACATTCTATATAAGTCACCAGCAAAGATATTTGCTTCATCTCCACCAGCAGCTCCACGAATTTCAACAATAACGTTTTTACCATCGTTAGGATCTTTTGGTATTAAAAGAATTTCTATCTTCTTCTCTAGTTCTACTTTTCTTGTTTCAAGTCCTTCAAGTTCTTCTTTTGCAAAATCACCCATTTCAGGATCTTTAGCCATTTCTTTAGCAGCTTCAATATCTTCTAAAACTTTCTTATATTCTTCATAAGTATTAACTGTTTCTTCAAGATCTTTTGCTTCTTTAGATAATTCTCTAGTCTTTTTTATATCTTTTAATACTTCTGGATCTAGTAATTCTTTATTTAATGTTTCATAACGTTCTTTAATAATATTTAATCTTTCAATCATAATCTCATCTCTTTTTCTATAGTTATTATAACAAACTCTTTAAGTTAAAAAAAGAACAAATATTATTGTTCTAATTCTAATTCTTCTTCATCTAAAACGACTAAATCTTTTAAATCGTCGTCTCCATCATCGAAGTCGTCTTCATCAGATATTTGATTATCGTAATCTTCTTCATCTTCATCCATTTCAACTTTTTCTTCGATTTCTTCTTCCTCTTCTTCTTCATCGTCAGTATCTGGTGCTTTAAGAACTTTATCAGAAGTATGTTTGCTTCTTAAATCCCATTTACCATTTTCTAATAATAAGAAGTTTTTATCAGTTGATAATGTAGTATAATAATCACCAATTTTCTTCTCTACAGTAGATTCTGGTAAATCTAACAATTTAGCTATTTTATTAAATAAATCTAAAGTCTTCATTGGACCTTTTTCTTCCAATATCATGACTGTAATGTCTTTATATGATAATAATTCTAATTCTTCTTTTTTCATCTTACTTAGTTTCATAATGTCCTCCAGAAATTAGTATTTTGGTAAGTTCAATTAAAACTTTCAATAAAACTTATATCACTATTTATATTCAAAAGCAATATATTTTTACATTTTTTCAGGGCAATTAATTCCCATGATATTTAATAGCATCATATTTGTATTATAAACAAGCTTAGAAAGCACTAACCAAGAGGCTTTTAATTCGGCATTTTCCTCAGTTAATATTCTATTTTCTGAATAGAATTTATTATAAATACTAGTTAGTTTATAAATATATTCTGCTACTTCGTTAATTGATTTAGATTCATATGCTCTATTAAGTATTATTGGTAATTGTAATAGAGTTAATAGTACTTCTCTATCTGTTTTATTAGTTAAGATAGAATAATTGTTAAATTCGAAGTTTTCTTCACTTGCTTTATTTAATAAAGATTTTATTCTTATTGTTGAATAAAGTAAGTAAGGTCCTGTTTTACCATCTAAATCAGTGAATTTATTTATATCAAATATATAATCTGTTTCTCTATATGGTAGGTAATCTGCATATTTTAATGCTGCAAGTGCAATCTTCATTGCAGTATCTTCTTTCTTTGATGCTTCGACAATATCATCATTTATTCTTGAATAACAAGCATCATAAATCATTTTAATTAATTCTTCAAGGCTCATGACACCACCAGCACGTGTTTTAAATGGTTTTCCGTCTGGTCCATTAAGTGTTCCATTCCCTAAATGTCTAAGTTCAGTATTAGGAACATATCCTGCCATTTTAGCTGCTCTAAATACTTGTTCAAAGTGAAGAGATTGTCTTAAGTCTGTAACATACCAGATTTCATCTGGATTAAATCTTTCCATTCTTTCTTTTATAGTAGCTAAATCTGTTGTTGCATATAAATATGCTCCATCGCTTTTAACAAGGATAACTGGTGGCATTTCTTTTGTATCAGTATCTTGTTTAATATCTATTACTGTTGCACCTTCACTCTTAGTTAATAAGTTCTTGTTTTCAAGATCTTTTAACATATCTGGAATATATTTAAAGCTGTCTCTTTCACCTTCATAAAGATCAAAGTCACAGTTTAACAAATCATAAGTTTCTTTTATATCTGCAACTGATAGTGCAGTAATTTTATTCCATAATGTGTTGTAGCATTTATTATCTCTTTGAAGTTCAAATGTTATTTTTCTTGCTTCTTCCATTAAAGCTTCATCTTCGTGTGCTTTTTGGCTTCCTGTTGGATAAATCTCTTTTAAATCTTCTTTAACAATTGGAAGTTCAAAGTCTTCTCCGTTATATCCTTCTTTAAAACATGGTAAATCAGGAAATCTTGATTTCATCTCAAGCATAACAATACCTGCTTGAAGTCCAGAATCTCCTAGATGAACATCACTTATTGTTTTGTGACCTAAAGTTTTTGCAAGACGTTTTAACCCCTCACCAATATTTGCAGGACGTAAGTGCCCAACATGAAGTGCTTTAGCAACATTTGCTCCACCATAGTCTAAGAATATAGTCTTAGCTTCCATCTTATCTATATTACTATTAACATCATCTTTAATTTCATTAACAAAATCTACTAAAACGTTATCGCTTAGTGTTAAATTAATGAATCCAGCTCCTGCTATACTTACTTCTTTAAATAAACCAGTTTTATCTAATTCTTCTTTAATTGTATTTGCTATTTCTACTGGATTTTTGTGATAAATCTTAGCAAATCTCATTGCATCATTTATTTGAAACTCTCCTAAATCAGGTCTATTAGATATAGATAATGTTACTTCATCATCAAATCCACATCTTTTTACAGCTTCATTTATTTGCTTTCCTAAACTTAAAAATTTGCTCATTATTTCACCTCTAATTCGAATTCAATTTCTTCTTTATCTATACTATATATTATTTTTATATAATTGCTACTAATTTTTTTGCTTTTTATTTTAATCTTTATATCTAAAGATGTATCTTTTTCATATACTTGTATCATTTCTTTTTCAAAATCAATAACTATTCGATATCCGTTTTTAGTTTTTGTTAAACGATTAATCTTCATATCATATAAGTAATTATCATCATTATCGTTAAACTCTAATATGTCTTTGTTTAACACCGCTTCACCAGAATACTGATAAGGTAATTTACTATTCTTGATTTTAAATTCAATATTAATTTTTTGCATAATACCACACCTTTAAAATACAACACGAATTATAACATAATAATTTGAAAAATCATACATATTTTTTCATTATTTAGAAACAATAATATTGAAACGAGTTGATTAGATGAAGATTATTAAAAAGATTTTTAAATTTTTTATTATAATTGTAGTTTTACTTGTTGTTACTTCTTATGGTATATATGAATATTCTAAACACTCTCCTAAGGTTGAAATTAGGAATGCAAATAACATTGCTTTATACGACAAAGATGGTACTGTTTTTTTCACAGGTAATGGCAACAGTGAATGGATAAGTCTTGATAAGATATCTAAACATCTAATCGATGCGACAATTTCTACTGAAGATAAAAACTTCTATAACCATTTTGGCTTTGATTTAGGTAGAATACTAAAGGCTGGATGGGTAAATTTAACTAATGGTAAGACGCTACAAGGTGCATCTACAATTACGCAGCAGTATGCTAAAAACTTGTTTTTGGATTTTGAAAAAACATGGGAAAGAAAGCTAAATGAGTTTTGGCTAACATTAAATATTGAAACACATTATAGTAAAGATGAAATATTAGAAGGTTATTTAAATACTATAAATTATGGGCATGGGATGTATGGAATTGAAAACGCTAGTAAGTTTTATTTTGGTAAAAGTGCAAGTGACTTAACGCTTGCAGAGGCTACGTTACTTGTAGGTATCCCTAAGTCACCATCTAACTATTCTCCTATAATTAATTATGATTTAGCTAAAAAAAGACAACATTACGTTCTTTTGAATATGGTTAATAACAATTATATTAGTAAAGATGAAATGGATAATGCATATAACGAAGAACTAACTATAATTGGTAAAAAGAATAATGTTAATTTATCAACAATTATGTATTATCAAGATGCTATATATAAAGAACTTGAATCAATTGAGAATATACCTAAATCTTTTTTAGAAACAGGTGGATTAAAAATATATACTGCTTTCGACATGGATGCTCAAACAATGCTTGAAAACAGTATTAATAAAGATCTGAAAAATAATAATTTACAAGTAAATGCTGTTATGATGAATCCTGATAATGGTCAAGTTATTGCCCTTGTTGGTGGTAGGGATTATGGATCATCACAATATAATAGAGCTATTTCATCATACAGACAAATTGGCTCAGTAATGAAACCAATATTATACTACTTAGCACTTGAAAATGGTTTTAATTCTTCCACTTGCTTTACCAGTGAGGAGACAACTTTTACTTTTTCAAACAATCAAAGTTATTCACCTAAGAATGCTAATGAAGTCTATGGTAATAGACCTATATCTTTAGCAGCAGCTATTGCTTATTCAGATAATATATATGCTGTTAAAACTCTTTTGTTTTTAGGTGAAGAAAATCTAGTTGCTATGGCAAAAAGATTAGGGATCAACTCTAAAATGCAAGAAGTACCATCCCTTGCTTTAGGTACAAGTGAAATGAATATACTTGAATTAACTGGTGCCTACTCCTCTTTTGCAAATATGGGATACAAAGTAAAACCACATTTAATAACAAAAATTGAAGATAGTGAAGGAAAAGTATTATATGAGGCAGATGAAGAAAAAGAATTAATATTAAATCCTAGCTTAGTTTTCATTCTTAACAATTTATTAACAAACACATATGATAAGGCTTTTATTGACTATAATTATCCAACTATATATGGTATTTCCACTAAATTATCAAGAAAGTATTCAATTAAGTCTGGTACTACCGCTACTGATAGTTGGACAGTTGGATATACGCCTGATGTTATAACGTCCATTTGGGTAGGATACGATGATAGTACTAACATTTCGACTAAGGATTATATGTATACAAAAAACATCTTTGCAGATGTTATGGAATCATATTTAAAAGATACAGAAGAACATTGGTATTCTATGCCAAGCAACGTTGTTGGTGTCTTAGTAGATCCAATAAGCGGCCTACCTGCTTCTGAAAATAATGAAAAGAAAAAGATTCTGTACTATCTTAAAGGCACAGAACCTAGTAATAATCAAATAGTTTTTGATGAAATTACGGAATAAATATTTCTATTTCTTCACCTGTTTTAGCAAGTGCTCCGTTACCATCATCAGTATCTAAGTGAAGCTCTAGAGTATAGTCTTCACTTTCTTTTATATATACATCTTCAAATATTGTTGTCTTTTCTCCAACCCATTTAGCATTAATTTTATCAATACCTACAAGCCCTAATTCTCTTCTTTGTGCTGGATTGATGTGTAGGTGTCTATTGGCAATAATACAACATGGTTTTGTTACTTCTCCCATAGGACCTACTATTGTAACAACTGCTGCACCTTCTAAATCTCCAGAATTTCTAACTGGTGGATCAATTCCTAATGAGAAACTATCAGTCTTAGATACTTCTACTTGCGTATAACTTCTAAGTGGTCCTAAAAGTCTTACATTATCTATAGTTCTCTTCTCTGTCTTAATAGATACTTTCTTATCACTAGAAAATTGTCCTGGTTGAACTAAATCCTTTACTTTATTTAATGGTTCATTTCCAAAAAGAATTTTATAATCTTCTTCAGTTAAATGAACATGTCTGTTTGATATTCCTAATATAACTTTCATCTAATCACCTTCTAAAATAATTATATCATTATTTAATGTTTTGTAGAAAATTATGAACAATAATTATGTTAAGTGTACATATTTTTTTATTTAATAAAAATGCATTAAATAACAAAGTTTACTAGTATATTTTTTTATTATTTGATATAATTTAATTACAATTGAGGTGTTATTTATGTGGATATATATCTTATTGGCAATTATTTTAATAATAGTTTTAAGTTTTATAAGTCTATTTATAATATGCAAATTGAAGTTTGATAACAGTATTATTAGAATAGATGAAGCGTTAGGTCAAGTAACTGAATTATTAGAGAAAAAGTTAGTATTACTTCAAAAAGTTAATAAAGCAGTTAAAAAGAAAACTAAGGAAGACTTTTTACCTGATGTAGAAAATATTAAACTAGATGAGTTAGATGTTTTTCAAATTAATTCTGAAATAGCTAAATATGATACAGATATTACTGAATTAATTGATTACAATAGAGAAGAAAAAGTTGATTCTAAAGATTTTAAACTTTTAGATGAATTAAATAAAGTAAATATAGACTGTGCTGCTGTTATTAAATATTATAATGAAAATGTTTTAAAATATAATGATTTATTACATTCGTTTCCTTATAGTATGACAGCTAAGCTAAGACATCATAAAGAAAAGAAAATTTTTGAAAATCAAAAAGAAGAGATATTTGAAATACTTAAAAAGTAAATCAAATATCTTTTATTTTCCAATCAATAGGTTTTATATTATTTTTTATTAAGAAGTCATTTGTTTTTGAAAAAGGCTTGCTTCCAAAGAACCCCCTATATGCAGATAGTGGTGATGGGTGTGCTGATTCAATTATCAAATGTTTTTTATTATTGATTAAATACTTTTTGCTTCTTGCATCGCTTCCCCATAAGATAAACACAACAGGTTGTTCTTTTTTGTTTATTAATCTTATTACTTCATCGGTAAAAGTTTCCCATCCTTTGTTTGAATGTGACTTAGGTGTATCTTTTACTACTGTTAATGTTGCGTTTAATAATAATACGCCTTCCTTAGCCCATGATACTAAGCTTCCGTGGTTTGGAGGATCAATACCCAAATCACTTTTTAATTCACTAAATATATTAATTAATGATGGTGGTTTTTGAATCCCTACTTTAACTGAAAAAGATAGACCTTCAGCTTCGTTTTCACCATGGTATGGATCTTGCCCAATTATTACTACTTTTACATTTTCATATGATGTTTTAGTAAAAGCATTAAATATTTCTGACATCTTAGGATATACAGTTTTTGTTTTATATTCTTCGATAACAAATTTTTGTAATTTTTTAAAATAGTCTTTATTATATTCATCTTTTAGAAGTAGATCCCAATCATTTCCTATCATAATTACACCTCAAATATCTTCTTAATTTAATTATTGCATATACATTTATTAATGTTACTAAACTAGATAATATATCAGTTAAAGTCCAAATGATATTTGGATTAACAAAGTTACTTAATATCAATATTATTATAACAATTATTTTGACCATTGTTTTATTATTTGTATTTATATTTTCTTTTGCGTAAAAGTATGATGTTATAATCGTAGAATATGCGAATAAAAACGTAATAATAGATAATATTATAATTCCAATTTCTTTAAAATGATAGTTAAAAGCATAAATAACTATTTCAATACCATTTATATTCGTTATATTCAAACTATCATAGTTAGAAGTAAGTATTATAAATGCTGAGATAGTACATATTACAAGTGTTATAAAATAGGTACCAATCACTTGCATGGTTATTTCCTCTTTTGCTTTGCTTTTAGATATAGAAAGAAGTGTGGATGTTGTACCAGTTCCTGCTTCTGTTGAAAATATTGCTCTTTGAAATCCAACAATTATTGGAAGTGATATTAATGATTTTATTGATATACTCTCTTTTAATATATCTTTAATTATAGTTGGAATCATAACTATGTTATTTAGTATTACTATTAGTCCAATTACTATATATAAAAAGCCCATTATTGGTACAATAATAGAAACAATATTAGATATTCTTTCTATATCTTTATTAATGGATATGATAACTATTATTATTAAAAAGATTAATATTAACAATCTATTAAAGTGAAACGTGTGTTGTAAAGATATTATTATTGTGTTTGATTGAATTAAGATAAAAGATATTAAGTATATAAATACAATTAATATTGAATACAATTTTGATAATCTTTTTTTATTTAAATTTTCTTTTATGTATTTTTTTGGAGATCCGATAGTAGCTCCTAACTTTGCTTCGCTATATGTTATGATGCCAAGAATTATTGATGAGATCCATATCCAGAAAATTGTTCCTTTACCACCTATTAAAATAGAAATGGCAATTCCTGAAATAGAACCTACTCCTATCTTACCTGCAAGTGATACATTTAGCAGTTTGAAAGCGTTTTTATTAACTATATTTGTTAATTTCATATGTCCAAATCTTAAGTAAAAAGATAGGTAAAGTCCGCTTAATGTTATAAAAAGTGTTGTTACAATCCATAATATTGTACTTATGCCAGTTAACATGTAATCACCATTAAATTATACAAAATAAAAAAGTTGCTTATGCAACTTATTTATGATATTCTTCATTATTGTTAATTTTGAATGCTCTATATATTTGTTCTAGTAAAATTAATCTAAACAATTGATGTGGGAAAGTCATCTTAGAAAAAGATAGTTTATGATTAGACATATTTTTAATCTCATCATCTATTCCATAAGATCCACCTATTATAAAAGTTATATTACTATTCTCGATAAATAAATTATCAAGTCTCTTAGCAAATTCTACTGATGTATCTTCTTTACCTTCTATTTCTAATGTAATGATATAATCTTTTGGATTAAGTACTTTTAGAATCTTTTCTTTTTCTTTCTTTAGTGCCACCTTAATATCATTAGTTCCCTCATCAGGTAATTCAACTATTTCTAAATTATGGTATTTAGAAATTCTTTTTTTATATTCGTTGATAGCATCTTCTAAGTATTTCTCTTTTATTTTTCCTACACAAATTATTTTAATCATTATATCTCAACCATTTCTGTTTCTTCATGTTGCTTTGCAATTATTATTCTGTTGTTATATTTGTCTTTTATTTCTTCAGTAACCTGTTCTAAGGCAAGTTCTGGAGTATTATTATTTTCACTTAAGTGAGCTAGGACAATATATTTTGTTCTTTCTCCAATTGTTTTATTTAAATATCTACCAGTATATTTGTTAGATAAATGTCCTTTGTCACTTATTACTCTTTGTTTAAGTATATAAGGATATGGTCCTTCCATTAACATTTTTTCATCATGATTAGATTCAATTATATATGCATCCAAGTTTTCTGATTGCTTGAAATACTTTCTATTTATGTATCCTGTATCTGTTAGATATAATACTCTATTTTCGCTATCACCAATTATGAAACCATATGCTGGCACGTCATGCGATGCATTAATTATTTCTATATCTAATCCTTTTATACAGAATTCATCACCATCGATTACTACTATATTGCTCTCTGGTATTATCTTTTTAATATCATCTTTTAAATCTTCTTTTATGAATACAGGAATATCTATTTTCTTTATTACTGAAGCAAGTCCTCCTATATGATCACTATGTGTATGAGTGATTATTATGCCATCTAAAGTATTTAAATCTACATTAATTTTTTCTAAAGATTTTTTTATTCTAGTATAGTTTATACCTGCATCGATTAATATTCTTGTATTGTTTGATTCTATAAACGTGGAATTACCTTTAGATCCACTTGCTAATATCTGTATTCTCATATTAATAAAATTGTTGTGGGTTTACAAAGTATCCTCCGTAGAATGGGTATCCTACTGAAATACTGAAGTGTAGGTGACAACCGTAAGCTAAACCTGTTGCTCCCATTGTACCAATTTTGTCCCCCATTGCAACTACTTGTCCTTTCTGTACTGATAATGATGATAAATGCGCATACAAAGTATAATAGCTATTATTATGGTTAATTATAACATAATATCCATTTACTGATGTGTATGTTGCAGCTTCTACTGTACCATTGTTTGCAGCATAAATTGGTGATCCACAACCTGTTCCAGAAATATCTATTCCTTCGTGTAGTTTTCCCCAACGCCAACCATATGGTGATGTAATCTGATATGGTTTAGCTGTAGGCCATGCCCAAATTCCAACGTTACCTATTGATGGAACTACTTTATTTCCTTTTACGATTATCTTAGGAACTGCCTCTTTTATAACTTCTGTTTTAGTGATAACAGCTGAGTTAATCTCACCATTTGTTTTTTGGATTTTCTTAGTAACTCTTACTCTACCATTTGAACCGTTTTGTTTTACTTTTTCGTATCCTACAAGCATCTTCTCATCGTATTCAATTTTTGTATCATATTTCTTTGTTTGAACTTCTACTACGTGATCTTCTTCAATTAATTTAAATAGCGGATTGATAAGTCCTAAATTAACTTCATCTCCTGCTCTTAAAATATTATTTTCACTTGTATATTCTGGATTTGCAATTAAGAATTCTTCTACTGATAACTTATTCTTATACGCGATACTACTAATTGAATCTCCTGATTTAATTGTATATTTGCGTTGCTCATCTAAAGTTCCATATAACATATACTTATCTAGTTCTTCTACAGAAGTAAATATCTTTTCCTCAGCAGAAATTCTTCCTTCTGTAATTGTTATCTGGTTCTTTATATAAATATCCTCTATTAATGTTCCTGTATCTTTTAATTCTGGTTGTGTATTATTAATAAAGTTTTGATAATCTGTATCTGATACGAATACAGATACTGTATTATTAACTGCTTCTTCAAATAGAGATCTATCTATAACATAAATTTTAATATCTGGTGTTTTCTCTATTTTACCAGTTGCTTCGTCTCCTTCTTCAACACCTTTAATAGTTATTGTGTATCCACTGATTGTAAAAGGAGCGATATCCTTTATTTTTTCATATATTTCTCTTTCAGTAGATGCTGTCTTACCATATGTTATTTCTTTAACAATATCCAAATCATTTGGTAAGAATACTTTATCTACTTTGTATTTCTCTTTTAATTCATATTGTTCTCTATCGATATATTCTTCTAGTAATTGTTTGTTTTCAATGTACCCAATTGTTTCACCTTTTAAATATACACGATATAACTCTTTTGGTTCTGCCTTTCTTGTATAACCAACCAAAAAGACAAGAGAACTTAATAGTAAAGCGAAAAATGCTAATAGTAAGTCCTTTTTATTCATTTTATTCTCCTTTATTTTTATCCTCGTATACAGAGAAGAATTTAGAAATATCTCTCTTAAATCTTAATTTAACTGTTCCTGTAGCACCATTACGATGCTTTGCAATAATAAACTCTAGATCACTTATTTGTTCCTTTGAGTCTTTATTATTATCTTTATCATAATAGTCTTCTCTATATAAGAATGCAACAATATCTGCATCTTGCTCGATTGATCCTGATTCTCTTAAGTCACTTAATAATGGACGTTTATTTTCTTTTCTTTGCTCAACAGAACGTGAAAGTTGTGCTAATGCAACTACTGGAACTTTAAGTTCTAGTGACATTAATTTAAGTGCTCTTGAAATATCTGATACTTCTTGTTGTCTGTTACCATTATAATTTGCTTGTGAAGAAATTAATTGTAAGTAGTCGATTATAACTAGGTCTAATCCAGAATCTGAATTTGCTAGTTTTCTACATTTACTTCTTATTTCTCCAATAGTAATACCTGGAGTATCATCTATATATATGTTTGTGCTTTCAAGTTTTGCTAAAGCTTCATTTACTTTATCCCAATCATCTTGTAAGTTACCTGTTGCTAATTTATTTCCTTCGATATGACCTAAAGATGCAATCATTCTTGTTGCTAAACTTTCAGCACTCATTTCTAGGTTAAATATTGCAACTGTTGCATTTGAATTAACTGCTGCGTTTGTTGCAAGGTTTAAAGCCCATGCTGATTTACCTACTGCTGGACGCGCAGCAATAATTATTAATTGCCCTTCATGAAGTCCCGCAGTAATTTTATCTATTATTTCCCATCCGGTAGATAGTCCAGTTACCTCACCTTTTTGTGTTGATAATTTTTCAAGTTGTGCTTTGGTAGAACTAGCTACTTCTCTTATTGTTCTAAATTCAGTCGTTCTTCTATTGTTAACAACATTTAAAATTTTTCTTTCCGCTTCATCCAAAGTTTTATTAATATCTGTAGTACTATCGTAAGCATTTGTTGCAATATCATTAGATACTTCAATTAATCTTCTTTGTAATGCAGTTTCTTCAACCATCTTAATATATTGTTCAACATTGGCTGCAGTTGGTACTATATTAAATATTTCTGTTAAGTAATCAACTCCACCAATTTCTTTTAAAATACCTTTGTTTCTTAACTCTGATGTTACAGTAGTAGCATCAATAGGTACACCTTTGTTATATAATTCTGCCAATGTGTTGAATATTTTAGCATTGTTGTCATAGTAAAATGATTCTGATTGCAAATCATCGCAAGCTTTTCTAAGTGCATTTGTTGATAAGAACATTGATCCTAGAACAGACTGCTCTGCAACCATATTGTTAGGTATTTCTTTAACTGGCATATTATCACTTCCTATTTTTCTAATTTTACTTTTACAACCCCTATAACATCCTTGTATAATTCTATTTTAACATCATGATATCCTAGTGAAGATATTCCTTCATCCAACATGATTTGTTTTTTATCAATTATTATCTTTTGCTTTTCTAATTCTTCTTTAATTTGTTTTGTACTAATGCTTCCGAAGACTCTGTCCTCTGTTCCTGTTTTAACTTTGAATACTAATTCTTTTGTTTTTAGTACTTCTTTAAGTTTCTCGGCTTCTTTTCTGTTTTTCTCATCAAGTGCTTGCTCTTCTTGTTTGTCTTTTTGATATTGTGCATAATTTTGTTCTGTTAGTTTCTTAGCATAGCCATTCTTTATAAGGAAGTTTTCTGCATATCCATCCTTTACTTCCTTAATTTCCCCTCTTTTTCCTTGACCCCTTAGGTCCTTAACAAATATTACTTTCATAAATACTCCTTTCTAATTTAGAGATTTTATTATATTCATTAATTCCTTTTCAACATCTTTTATTCTAGAGTTTTCTATTAGTGCTCCTGCTTCGTTATTATCTCCACCACCGTTTAGATTTTCAAGTACTTTTCCAACATTAATGTTTCCAAGTGATCTAGCACTAATTCCAATGTTATGATTTTCTAATCTTCCAATTACAAACGATGCTTCGATCTTATCAAATTGTATTAGTGTATCTGCAATTCTAGCTAAATCTTCTCTTCTATAACGAATAGATGATTTACCTGCAGTTATTAACATATTTTTATATTGTTTAACATTTGTAATTACTCTTTGTCTTGCAACATAATTCTTTAAATCTTGTTTTAACAGAAATTGTACTTGTTGTGGTTCCGCTCCTGCTTTTGTTAATAGATAACTTGTCCTAAATGTTTCATTTGTAGATCTTATAACAAAGTTATTTGTATCAAGTACAATACCTGATAACAATAACGTTGCAACATTCTTAGTTATTTCTATTTTTTCTTTATCAAAAAGCGCTGTTATCATTTCACAAGTGCTTGATGACTCTGGATCTATGATAACGAGTCCTTTTTTTATTGATTGTTCGTTTGGATCGTGATGATCTATTACAATTACTTTATTAAATAAACTTAATAGTGTTTTATCTTGTAATAGATACTCTTTGTTTGTATCTACAATAATTAATAGGCTATCTTTGTTTATTTTGTTCTTTATCTTTGAGCTTCTACTTATTGAATATTCATTTATAATTTTATCTAATACTTTCTTAACACCTTTTTCAAATCTGATGTCATTTATTATGATTGTTGACTTCTTGTTTTTTACTTTTACATACTCTTGCATAGCTATGGAAGCTGCTAAAGCATCTAAGTCTATAAATCTATGGCCCATAATAAAAATACCATTTGATGTCTTGATTAATTTATTTATTTCTTCGATATTTTTTAATAACTTCATAAGACCTCCAATTTCTCTTTTATTATACAATAGAAGAGCCCAAAATAAAAGAAAAGATTAGCCTCTTTTCCTTTTTTTCGCATTTATTCTGACATTCTTTGTTTTTATGTTTCCTAATATGAATCCTGCTACTAAAAGGAATACAAAATATGGGTGAATATCTGCATAATTAATTAGATACATTACATAGAAGAATAAGATCATAAGTGACATATTAAAAACAATTGTAAATGTTATCTTAATTACTTTGTTATTACTATAAAGAAGAAAATGAAAAATATTAAATAGTAGAGAATAGAAAAGTCCCAAAACAAAGGATATTATTATTGATTTAATCTGTGTTTCTAAGTCCATTATTTAAAAAGTCTTGATATAATTCCATCTTTTTCTTTATCTTTCGTGTTTTCTATATATTCGATTGAATTAATTTTACCTTTAATTGAAACGCTTCCTTGCATAGTATCTAGTTTAATTAGTTCTAATTCTTCTCCTTTTATTGCAAGCATTCCCATAGTTGTTTCCATTAAGAATTCATTTTCATCAAAGTTTTCAATCTTTTTAACGCCACTTACGATTAATGATTTTCTTTCGGTAATATTAATGCCATGATTATATGTACTAAAGTCATTCTCTTGTTTTTCCATGCTAGTCCTCCCAATTAACAATATGCTCGGACTAATAAGATATTACAAAAAAATAAAAGCATTTCTGCTTTTATTCTATTCTGCTTCTTTTAAAGCTCTTTGATACTCGTCTAAAATTGCTTTTTCAAGTTTATCTCTAGTTTCTTGATTAATAGGATGAACAATGTCGCTATGAACAACAACTGTTTCTCCTTCTTCATTAACTACTTCTCTAGAAGTGCTAGGCATAGCGATAAATAATCCTTTTTTACCTTCAATAATTCTAATGTTATGAATTACTAAAGCATCATCGATTTTAACGTATGCTCTTCCCTTCATGTGAGAACCTTCACGCTCTTCAGGTTTGACATTTACTTGTGTAATTTCCATTTGTATCCTCCCCATCCATAAAGTTTCTAACCTTATACCATAATCGTATACTAAAATTAAACAAAATGCAAACAATTTTTTTATATAAAGATTTCTAAGCTTTCGGTAATAATATCACTGTAAGTAAATGATTTGATGTTGCTATTATCTTCAAGTTTGATAGTAAAGATTGCATTATAGATATTTTCTATCTTTCCATCGAACTCTTCTATCTGATTTCTTGCACCATTGTATCTAAAGTGCAGCAGCTTCCCTTTATACTTTAATATGTCTTCTTTTACTTTAGAAATATTCATTAATTGTCCTTTCTTAGAGATTAAAAAAACATATAATCATCTCTTCTAGATTATATGTTTATTAACTTATAAATTATTACTAATTTCTGCAAATACTTCTAAAGATATATTTTCTGCTCTTACATCAAGAGGTAAATTATTCTTAAGTAATATTTCTTCTACTTTAGAAAAATCATATTGTTTCAAATTATTTCTTAAAGTCTTTCTTTTTTGAACAAAAGAATCTTTTATTAGTTTGAAGAATAATTCTTCATTATTAACTTTTACTCTATTATCTTTCTTTGTAAATGATAGGATGATACTATCGACGTTAGGTTTTGGATAGAAAGCATTACGTGATACTATAAATTCTTTTTTAATATTAAAATAGTAGTTTAAAAATATTGTGATTGATGAATAATCTTTTGTACCAATTACTGCACTGAATCTTTCACCAACTTCTTTTTGAACCATTAATACCATTTTATTAACGTCTACTTTTTCTTC
This sequence comes from Bacilli bacterium, assembly GCA_017525035.1. Classification (GTDB taxonomy): domain Bacteria; phylum Bacillota_I; class Bacilli_A; order RF39; family UBA660; genus RUG13868. Next base: position 42,975 of record JAFXTH010000004.1, read on the forward strand.
AATAATTTTTGTTATTATTGGAGTAGTTATATAGTATGGAAGGTTTGCTATTACATATAGATTTTTATAATCATAATCTTTTAAATCTTTTTTTACATCTCTTTTTAAAAAGTCATCTAGAATTATATTAAAGTCATAGTCTTTAAACTTTTCTTTTAATACTTCTTCTAGATCTTTATCTATTTCGTATGCTAGGACTTTTGACTTTAATACAAGTTCTTCAGTAAGAGCTCCTGCTCCTGGACCTATTTCAATAATTAAATCTTCTTTATTTGTTTCACATACGTTTGCAATCTTTTTAATAATATTTTTATCTTGTAAAAAGTTTTGACCAAACTTCTTTTTAAAATTATGATCTATCATACAATCACTTCCAAACAAAGATATTATACTTAAAAAAAAGATATCTGCAAATAGATATCTTTTCATTTTATTTCTTTTTTGTTATTTCAACGGTTACCATGTTTCTTCCTTTGTAACCTCTATCAATAGTGTGTGCTCCATCTTTAACAAATAGATCTATTCTTTCATCATGATAACAAGCACCGCATGTATCAAGGATAATTCCTGGATATACTTTTCCATCGATTGTAACATTTACTTCATCATAATATTTAAAATATACTTTGTCCTTTTTATAACCAAATGTATTGATCATATAAGTTGTAGCTGCAGCAAGTACTAATTTACCTTTGTAAGTGTACCAACCTTTGTCATTTAATTTTAAATCCCATGTACAAAATCCTGCACCAGTACAACTTCCTGTTTTTAATTCATCGTTTGCATAAAATGAAGTTAATCTGTATTTTCTAGTTCTTAATAAATTTGCTCTTTCTTTTGCCAATCTCTGTTGTTCTAATTCTTCTGGTGTTGGCTTAGGAACATACTTATCAACCATATGTGATGATTGAAGTGAACTTACACCATTTACGTTATATGTTGTTACTTTGTTTACTCGCCCTATTGTAGTTGCTATTGCAAATAATGCGATAACATAAAGCACTACTAGAGTTTCGTTTCTAATCATTTTTAGTGTGTTACTTTTCTTCATATCCCTGACTACCTTACCTTTAATACTTATACATAAATGATAACATATTATAGGTTAATAATCAATATTTCTGTTAAAATCTTTGTTAAACATTTTGCTAGCATTTTGTGTCGTTATTTCACCAATTTCTTCTTTTGTTTTGTTTAACAAATTACCAATTTCTTCTGCAATAATTGGAATATATCTTGATTCATTTTTTTCTCCCCTGTATGGTGTCGGTGCAAGATAAGGTGCATCTGTTTCAAGTAGAATTTTATCAACAGGAATTTCTTTTATTGTTTCTTTTAAGTTTGTATTTTTAAAAGTTATTACTCCTCCAATTCCAAGATAGAATCCGATTGATAAATACATCTTTGCGTTTTCGCTATTTCCAGAGAAACAATGAATTACTCCTTTGTAGTTAGCTTCTTTTAAAATATCGTAAGTGTCTTGAAATGCATCACGTGAGTGAATTACCAATGGAAGATCATATTTTTTTGCTAAATCAATTTGTTTTTTAAACAATTCTTTTTGTTCTTCTTTGTTATCTTTTTCCCAATGATAATCAAGACCTATTTCCCCAAGTGCAATTACTTTTTTATTATTTTTTATTATCTCTTCTAATTCTTCTAAATCCTTTTCTGTTGTTTTATTTGTCTCACTTGGATGATAACCCAATGATAGGTAAATATTATCATGTGAAGTTGCTATTTCAACTGACTCTTTTATTCCTTCTTTATCACATCCACTTATTATTAGATATTGAACATCCTTATCTTTCGCATCTTTAATTACTGTTTCTATATCATCATAATCTTTTTTAGACAAATGAGTGTGAGTATCTATGTACATAAATTCCTCCTAAAAAGAAGACATAAAGTCTTCTATTGTGCGTTTTCTATTTCTTCTAATTTCTTTTCTTTATCTATTCTTTGGAATAATGGTGATGGTGTACCTGTTTTATATTCTAATGAATCATTAAATGATTCTTCAGTGTTTTCAATATTTAATTGCTTTAATATTTCATCAGATGTTTCAGGTAAGAATGGTTTTAAGAATACAGCGCTTACTCTTATTGATTCAAGTAGATTATATATTACTGTTTGTAATTCATCTTTCTTTGCTTCATCTTTTGCTAAAACCCATGGTGTTGTTTCATCAATATACTTGTTGCTTCTTCTTAATACTTCAAAGATTTCATCAAGTGCTGCTCCAATTTCAAGTTTGTTCATTCTCTTTTCGATGTTTTCTGATAAGTTGTTAACTTTTTCAATTAAATCTTTATCAAACTCAGTTGTTACATTAGTCTTAGTAACATTACCATCAAAATATTTATTTGCCATAGAGATTGTTCTGTTAACTAGGTTACCTAAAACATTAGCTAAGTCACTATTTATTTTTTCAATTATTAGATCATATGTAATTGTTCCATCATTTGCAAAAGGTATTTCATGTAGAACATAATATCTTATTGCATCTACCCCAAATAGTTTTACTAAATCATCAGCATACATTACATTTCCGCGTGATTTACTCATCTTATCCATTCCGCTTAGTAACCATGGATGTCCAAATACTTGTTTTGGAAGTGGCAAATCAAGTGCCATTAATATTATTGGCCAATAAATTGTATGGAATCTTATTATATCTTTTCCAATTAAGTGTAACTCTGCTGGCCACCATTTGTTAAATTCTTCGCTTGATCCATCTGGGTCGTATCCGATGTTAGTAATATAGTTTGATAGAGCATCTATCCATACATATACTACATGCTTATCATCAAATGTTACTGGTATTCCCCAATCGAATGTTGTTCTTGAAACACAAAGATCTTGTAATCCTGGTTTTAAGAAATTATTAATCATTTCGTTTTTTCTAGATTCTGGCTGAATGAATTCTGGGTGTGATTCTATGTATTCAATTAATCTATCTTGATATTTAGATAATTTAAAGAAATATGCTTCTTCACTTGCTATATGAACTTCTCTTCCACAGTCTGGGCATTTTCCATCAACCAATTGGCTCTCAGTCCAGAATGCTTCACAGTCAGTACAATATAATCCTTCATATGATCCTTTATATATATCCCCTTGATCATATAATTTTTTAAATATTTTTTGTACTACTTCTTCATGATGTGGATCTGTTGTTCTAACAAACTTATCATAAGAAGTATTCATACAATCCCAAATAGCTTTAACTTGTCCTGCTATGTCATCAACATATTCTTTTGGACTAATTCCTTTTGCTATTGCTTTTTGTTGTATCTTTTCACCATGTTCATCTGTACCTGTTTGAAAGTATACATCAAATCCTTTTTGTCTTTTATATCTTGCTATAGCATCTGCTAAAACTATCTCATAAGTATTACCTATATGTGGTTTAGAAGATGTATATGCAATTGCTGTTGTTATATAATATTTATCCATTATTTATCACTCCTTCTTAAATAGTCATTTTGACCCATTCTTTTTTCTTTTTCTTGATCTGCATCATTATCTGTTAATAAGAATTTTGCAAAAATACCTTGAGCTATTCCTTGTCCTTTTTTAATTATGTAGTCATCTTTTACTTCATTCTGTAATGCAATCCATATGTGTCCTTCATTACCTGGATTATTATAGTAATCTTTATCTACTACTCCAACTTGATTGCATAATCTAACATTATATTTAAATCCTTGACTACCACGAACATGAATATATAGCACTTCATCATCTTCCATCGTTGCTTTTATTCCTGTTGGTATTCTTTTTATCTCTTGTGGCTTTAATGTCATTTCTTCAAGTGCATGAAAGTCATATCCCGCTGAATGTGTAGTTTCTCTACTAGGCATTTCAAACTCTTCATACATCTTTTTGTCATCTGCAACATCTTTTTTAAATTGTTCAAAACTTATTTTTTCAAATTTTCTCATATTACCACTTCCTTAAAAAATTTCTTTTTAACATTTTTGATTTACCTTTAAAGCTTTTGGCATCAGAACTTACTTTTGTTCCTTTAATATCTCTTCTGTTGCTAGTAGCTTTTTTATTAAGAGCAAGTTTTGTGTCTTTTGCAAAGCTTTCAATATTGATACTAAAATCTGCTCCTTTAATTTCAATTAATAGGTTATCCTCCATATTTTCTGTTTTACCATCAGTTGATGGATTATTCTCCATTACTTCAAGAGTTTTTCTTATAGCAGCAGTTAATGTTGTTTTGCCATGATCAACATGTCCGATAGTACCAATATTAACATGCTGTCTAATATGGTTATTTTTTTGTTTAGCCATTATATTTCCTCCAAAAAAAAGCACGATATATTCTAAGGACGAATATACCGTGTTACCACCTTAATTCATAGATTAAATCTATCTCATTATTTTAACGCTTTTAGCGTACTTACCTAAATATCAGTAAGTCTGTTCCGGAGCCATTTTCAATAATCCTCTATGTCTTCTTTCACCTTACAAGACTCTCTAAAGATAGATTCATATATCTCTTTCCTTCAACACATTTAATTAATTATGCTAGTATGATAGCACTAATTATCATTATTTTCAATAGTAGTTTTATTTAAATTATCATATTTACTATATGACTCCAAAGACATGTTTCTTAATGATTCATCTCTAAATTTTGTTTGCTCATGAATTTTTGAAATAACACTATCTGCAAATAAATCATTTATTCTTGAATTGATTCTATCCATTTGCTCAACTGTTTCTAGTTTATATTTTTTGATAATATTAGTTGAGAAGTTAGTGCATATCTCTGTTTTAAGTTCTACTTCTATTTCTTCATTTATTTTTTCTGTTTCTTTTAATAACTCTTGATAATATTCTTCTAAATATTCTTTTGATAGAATACCATCTTCTTCTTTTGATAAGAAGTTTTCTTTTAGTCTATTTTTTTTATCTTCTATTTTTGCATTAACTATGTCATTAATTGTTTTCTTTTCTTTATATAAAATACCTAATAATTCTTCTTTAGTATATTCGATATTTGTTTCTTCAAAATAACTTTTAAAGAATAAGAATAATTTGTTTATCTCTAATGCAACACAGTTGTCTGTTGTGCTTTTTAGAGATTCAAGGTTTCTTTCCATTTCAAGAACTAGACTATTTTTAAATATTTCTTTGTTTTTAGTTTCAAACATCTTGCTTACGTCTATATCCATAAAATCATACCTTTCTTATCTTATATTGATATTAACAAAAAATGGCATTATAGTCAAGATTCTAGGCTTGCTCTATTTCTTCTTTTAGCCTTATATTACTTAGCAATTCTGTTAATAGCAATACGTAGTTTTTATCAAGTTTTATTGTGTCAAGAATTACAATTAAGTTATTGTGTTTCATTTGAAATCTAAACATACGTGATAAGTTAAATGCGGTCAAGAATAAATCCTCACCATCTATCTTGTTAGACATTTCTTCACTAAATATTAGCTCAATTGAATTCTTAGTTTGATGTACTTCTTTTACTTCATATTTTTTAGCAAGTGATTCAAACAATTCTTCATACATATAAGTAATTACTTTTTCATCTAATTTACCGAATCTGTCTTCAAGTTCTAATTTGACTTGATCAAATTTTTCTTTAGAATCAATTTCATTAATCTTCTTATGTATTTCAATTTTTAAATCAGTATCTTCAACATAAGAATCATCTATATGTGTTTCTACACTTAATAAAGGTCTTTCATCTTTTACTGGTTCTTCTTCTATTTCTTCACCTTTAAGTTTTGCTACTTCTTCATTAAGTATTTTCAAATATAACTCAATTCCTATGTTATCAATAAATCCAGCTTGTTCACTTCCTAGGATATCTCCTGCTCCTCTTATTGATAAATCTCTTGTTGCAATAGAGAAACCACTACCTAGTTCAGTGAATTCTTTTATTACATTTAATCTTTTAACTGCCACTTCATTTAATATCTTATTCTTGTTGTACATAAGATATGCATAAGCAATTTTATTACTTCTTCCTACTCTACCTCTTACTTGGTATAGTTGACTTAATCCAAAGTAATCTGCATTTAAAATTATTATTGTGTTAACGTTAGGTATATCTATTCCTGTTTCGATAATTGTAGTACATAGCAACACATCATATTCGTGATTAATGAAATCAATCATTCTGTTTTCTAAGTCTTCTTTACTCATTTGACCGTGCGCTACAACTATTTTGGCATCAGGTAATAATTTTTCTAATTCTATCTTCTTTGCTTCAATATCTTCTACTCTGTTATAAAGGATGAATGTTTGACCATTTCTAGATAATTCCTTATATACTGCATCTTTAATGATATGTGAATTTTCTTCCATTACATATGTTTGTACTGGGTATCTATCTACTGGTGGTGTCTCAATTAGTGACATACTTCTTAGCCCTGTCATAGACATTTGTAATGTTCTTGGTATTGGCGTTGCAGTAAGAGTTAGAACATCAACATTTTCTTTATATTCTTTTATCTTTTCTTTATGAACTACTCCAAATCTTTGCTCTTCATCAATTATTAATAGTCCAAGATCTTTAGGTCTTATATCATTACTTAATAATCTATGTGTTCCAAAAACAACATCTACTTTTTTCTCTTCCAAATCACTTATTATTTTTTTGGTTTCTTTTGCTGTTGTGAATCTATTTAGGAGTGCAATGTTTACTGGATAGTTTTTAAATCTTTCTTTTGCACTTTCATATTGTTGATTTGAAAGGATTGTTGTTGGGCATAAATATAAAACTTGTTTTCCATCATTAACTGCTTTAAAAATTGCTCTGAATGCTACTTCTGTTTTTCCATATCCAACATCACCGCATAGCAATCTATCCATTGGTGTAGACGATTCCATATCATCTTTTATTTGTCGCGTTACTAATAATTGATCTTTTGTTGGTGTATATTCAAATTCACTTTCAAACATTTCTTGAAGCTCATTATCTTTGCTGAATCTATATCCTTGTTTCATTTCTCTTAGAGCATATATCTTCAATAATTTTTCAGCTATATCTTTTACTTTGTTTTTAACTCGTAGTTTTGTTTTCTCCCATTCAGTACCACCTAGTTTGTTTATCTTAGGTGCTACTCCTTCTTTTCCAGTATATTTACTTATTAGTTCAATTTTTTCAACTGGAATATATAGTTTGTCTTTTCCTTGATAAAGTATTTCTAAGTAATCTTTTAATAATGTTCCTTGATTTAGAGTTTTAATACCATTATAGACTCCTATACCATGAAGGCTGTGAACTACATAATCTCCTATTTCTAGATTATTTATATTTTTAATTTTGGCTGAATACTTAAAGCTTGTTTTGTATTTTGATTTATTAACATGCTTGTTAAATAATTCTGTTTCAGTTAATAAAATGTAATTTTGATACATAAATCCTTTGTTTAAACTTTTCCTTATTATGTTTATTCTGTTTTCAATTATATTTGTAGGATTAGTTATTAAATATTGTTCAGTTATGTATTTTGTAAAACTTTTTATTTGAAAATCTTTTAATGCAATTATGATTGTTTTACCAAGATATAAGTTATCCCTTAAATATTTATTGATTAAATCAATATTTTCATTGAAATTATCTACTTCTTTTATTGTAAAGTCGATTATGTCATTTTTAGGTAAATCCTCAATTATGTTATCAATAGTGTTGTAGTATATCACTTTATCTATTTTAACTTCATCTAGATTATACATGTAATTATCTGTAAACTGTTTATCTCTATCCGTTCTATATTCTAGGATTTGTTCTAACATAGTTGTGAAACTTACTTCTATTTGCTTATAGTTTTTAAATACTGTTATTGGTTCTTCTAGATAATCATATAAAGAATTAATTTTACCATTAGATAATTCTTTTAAATATTTTTGATTGTTTTTTTCTGTGTCAAAATAATCATCAATTAAAAATTCAGAATTTGGATATATTTCACAGTTGCTAATTTCTTCAATTGTCTTTTGTGTATCTTCATCAAATATTCTTATTGACTCAATTTCATCCCCAAAGAATTCAATTCTATATGGATGCTCTTTGCCAATTGGGAATATATCTATTACGAATCCTCTTATACCAACTTCTCCTGTTTTTGTTACTATTGTTTCTTGTTGGTAACCAATGGCGTTTATTTGTCTTATTAATTCTTCTCTTTCAACTTCATCACCTTTTTTTAGTTTTATTATTGAATTAATATATTTTTCTTTTGTTGGTAGATATCTTAAATAACCATTTAGATGTGTTATTACTATCTTTTTGCCTTTCATTAGTGTTGCATTTAATGTTTCCAATCTAGTTGTTTTTAAATCTGGGCTTATAGCAATTGATTCACTGGTTAAGAAATCATCCATTGGAAACAAATAAGTATTATTGTTATATTCAGACAAAAAAGTATTCAATAGATTAGCTTCATATAATGTTGAAGTTACTATTAAAATACTTTTATCTTGTGTTTCAAAAACTTTATTTATATACAACGAAAAGAATTCGTCGTTCAATCCGACCAATCCTACTTTTTTTGAATCTTTAATTGTAACTAAGTCTTCAAATAAGTTCATATTATCTCCTTAGTTGTTATATTTACCCATTAACCTATCAAAGTCTAAGTTTAAAAAATCTTCAAGCAATTCATCTATTGTTGGTTTCATTTTTTCAATAGTTTCTTTGTCTTCTTTAGAAAATTTTCCTAATACATAATCTTTTGTATCAATTAATTTGTTATTAGATATACCTATCTTTAATCTTTTAAAGTCTTCTGTGTTTAGATGAAGTGCAATATTTTTAAGGCCATTATGTCCTCCGCTTGAACCTTTTGATCTTAATCTTATTCTTCCTACTTCTAGATCCAAATCATCACTTATTACTAAAATGTCGTTTATATCTATTTTGAAAAAATTAACAAACTTTCCTACTACTTCTCCAGATAAGTTCATATAAGAAAGTGGTTTTACTAATAATATTTTTTCTCCATTAATTGTTGTTTCTGCATACAATCCATTAAATTTTTCTTTGTCAAAAGTAATATTCAATTTTTTTGCAAAAGAATCAATAAATATATATCCAGTATTATGTCTTGTGTTTTCGTATTCTTTTCCTGGGTTTCCTAGTCCTACAATTAACTTCATATTATCATCCCCTTTCTTTAAACATATCTTTAACTACTTCAGTATAATCTCCATTTTCATTATGAGCAATAATTGGTGGAAGAATTTTTAATCCTGGATTACCATTTTTTCTTCCTTCAATTAATACCATATTAGAATTTGTATTTTCTTTAGGATAAATTAACTGTATTCTTTTTGGTTCAATATTATTTTTCTTGAACAAATCAATTATCTCAATTAATCGATCTGTCCTATGTACCATTGCAAATACACCATTATTATTTAAATATTTTTTAGCTATAATAACTAATTCTTCTAAAGTAATTTCTTTTTCGTGTCTTGCTATAGTTTTCTGTGGTGTGTCATTAACATTTGAATTTTCATCTAATCTAAAATATGGTGGATTAGATACGATAACATCAAAAGAATTTATTTCAAAATATTTATCTAAATTTTTCATATTATCGTTAATCAATGTTATTTGATTTTCAAGTTTATTTAGTTTAACAGATTCAACTGCTAAATCGTATATTTCCTTTTGCAATTCTATTCCATATATTGGAGCTTCTGTTCTTGTTGTTAAGATTAAAGGAATAGGCGCATTACCTGTTCCTAGGTCTAACACTTTGTTTATTCTTGTATTAATTGTAACAAAGTTTGGAAGTAAAACTGAATCAAGTGAAAAATTAAAATATTTATCATCTTGAACAATTTTCATTCCTTTATAGTTTAATAAATCATTTATTACTTTCATTTTTGCTATACTCAACTTCTACTTGTGTCTTATCTGGCTTTTCAATAGTAATTTTATTATTCAATACATTTAATGAAACTACCTTACCTTCAACACCATCAACTTTCATTTTTGTTCCAATACTTGGAAAATCTTTTTTTAATTCAGTGTATGTATCATCTTCATAGTTTAAGCAGCAAAGAAGTCTTCCGCATATTCCATTTATTTTTGTTGGATTTAGTGATAAATTTTGATTTTTTGCCATGTTAATTGAAACGCTGTTGAAATCATTTAGAAATGAACTACAGCATAGTATTCTACCACAAGGTCCAATACCACCAATTTCTTTTGCCTTATCTCTTACACCAACTTGTCTTAATTCAATTCTTGTTTTATATTGTCCTGCTAATTTTTTAGCAAGTTCTCTAAAATCAACTCTTTCGTCTGCTAAGAAATTAAATACTAATTGATTTCTATCTAATGTATAACTACAATCAATAAATTTCATATCTAATTTTAAATCACTAGAAATTTTTCTTGCTTTTTCTATTGCTTCGCTGCATATTTTTTTGTTTTCTTGTGCCTTTCTAACATCTTCTTTTGTAGCAATTCTAAGTATTGGTCTTAGAGGAGTTACTATTTTAGTATCTGGAATTTGCATTATATCTGTTACGGCAGTACAAAATTGTAGACCCCTTTCAGTTTCTACAACTAGCTTGTCTCCTTTTTTTAGATTTAATCCATTAATTGAAAAGAAATAAACTCTATTTCCTGTTTCAAAATTTATTCCTATAACATCATGCATCTACATCAACTCCAGTCATTAATATAATTAATTTATCAATTAATAATTTTGTATTTGGATTAAATTTTAATCTCGAAATACATGTATTAATTGCATTAATTTTATTTTTAATTGTTTTAATATCATTTTTATTACTTATATATTCAATCTTATCAATATCTGATATAAAGTAATTAACTTTTTTATTTATTTTAAATTGTATCACATCATCATATATATACAATAAATTATTTAAGAAATCTTGAATATATTTTCTATCAGAAAGTTTTTTGTAATCGATCTTATCTTGAAAGGCAATTGCGTATTCTTTGTTATCTTCTATATTTTTTATAAATTCGAACATATTTTCTATATATTCTCTATCAACCACATTGAACTTGTCCTCGTTATTTACATATCTTAATACTTGGCATCGTGAAACAATCGTATTTATTACATTGTTTTTATTTTCAGTTGTAAGAATTGCAATAATTCCTTCTTCTGGTTCTTCTATAAATTTAAGAAGTTTGTTTGCTGATGATGCATTTAGTTTTTCAGCACCATCAATTATATATATTCTTTTATTTCCATATATTGATTTTGTTTTTAATTTATCTTTTAATACTTCTATTTCTTCTGTTTTAATTAGATTTGTATCACTTTGTATTATTATTAAATCGCTATTTAATTCTAATTCTTCAATTGTTTGTATATCATCAACTGATAATATTTTTCTTACTAATTCTTTAGCTAATTCTATTTTATTATTGGAGTTTGTTTCTATTAGGTATGCATGATTAATTTTATCTTTTTTAACATATTTGGAAATATATTCGTTAAATTTTGTTAAATCATTATTCATGCCATCACCTCCAATAAAAAATTTTTAGTATTGCTACCAACGTTGCTAACCCTGGAATGTCTAGAAATGATACGATACCTAATGTATAAAAATTAATGGGTATCATAATATTATAAGACGTTGCCACTAAGTTATATGTATATAAAAGTATAAAAGCAAATACTATTTTTCTAATTATTTTTATTACTGTTTTCATGAAATCACCTAATTTAATTTATGAAAACATGTACATCTTTATTCTATTTCTTTTCTATCTGACAATGCTCTTTCTAGAGTCATTGAATCTATATATTCTATATCTGTTCCAATTGGAATACCGCTTGCAATACGAGTTACTTTAATGTTCATACCTTCAATTATTTTCTTGATATACAATGCAGTTGTTTCACCTTCTATACTTGGTTTAACCGCAATTATTATTTCATCGTATTTTTCTTTTTGAATTCTTTTTACTAATTTATCTATTCCTATATCATCTGGATCTATTCCATCTAGTGGTGATATTAATCCATCTATTACATGATATTCTCCATTATATGATCCGACTCTTTCAAATAAGAAAATACTTTTTGGATCTTCAACAACACATAGTACTTTTTTATTTCTTAAGCTGTTGCTGCAAATATCACATACTTCTTTATCAGTTATTCCATTACATACAGAACACTTTCTTATTTTTTCTTTAGCGCTAGTAATTGAGTTTGCAAAAAAGTCTGTTTTTTCCTGATCTTCATTAAGTAAGAAAAAAGCCATTCTTTCGGCTGTTTTTTCTCCTACACCAGGAAGCAATTTAAAACTTTCTATTAAATTCTTTAAACTTTCTGGATACATTAGAATAATCCTGGCATCATATTTGTGTATTTAGACATTTTTTGTTCTCTTAGTTCATCTACTTTTTGGAAAGCATTGTTTAATGCAACCATTATCATATCTTCTAGTATTTCTAAATCATCTTTTTCAAGACTATCTTTGTTAGAAATAGTAATAGATAATACTTCTTTCTTTCCATTTACTTTTACTTTTACTAAAGAACTTTCACCTTCAAATTCTGTTTTTTCTATTTCTTCTTCTTGTTTTTGCATATCTTTTTGCATTGTTTGTGCTTGTCTCATTAAAGCTTGTATATTCATATTTATCTCCTCATCTTTCTATTCATCAAATAATTCTTTTGCTTTATCTTTTAAAGTTTTTTTTGTTTTTTCATTTTTTGGTTCTTCTTGATATTTGAACTTATCTTTATTGTTTTTATACTCTGCAGTATATTTTTTCCAATCATCTTCAGATAAGCATACAACCATATATTTTCCACCAAATGTTTGATTTATTATTTTATTTACTACATCTATATCACTATTTACTTGAGTTGCAATACCATTTAATTTTGATATAAGTATTATATTTGTATCACTTGCTGCTACTGGCATAGTATCTGATGATAATAATCTTGCTATATTTCCATATTGTTCATCAAACGCTAGGTCTTTTATTTTGTCCCAATTACTTCTTATTTCAGAAATAATTGTTTTTTGTGGATTATATAATGTATTACCTACTCTTATTTCTATGATATTTTCATCTATTTTATTAGATTCAACTGGTTCTTTTATATTTTTCTTTAATTCTTCTTTTACTTCATTTGATTGTTTAAACTCTGTTTTGGTTTCTTTTATTGGTTCTTCATCTAGTAAACAATTTATTATAGTTACTTCAAATATTATTTTTGGATTTTCTGACTTTTCCATTAAAGTAACCATTTGGTCTAATTCATTTATTAATTTACATAAAGATCTATCATATTTTTTTTCTAATACTATTTCATCTCTTAAATATTCAATGATGTTATTAGCTAACTTTAATAAATCTATTCCTTCATTATAAAAATCATTAATTTTTACTATTAATTGTTCTATATTTTTATTTTGAAATAATGTTATAAAATCATTTAAATCTTGTTCTGAAACGTTTCCTGATATTTCTTTAATTGTGTTAGCAGTTATTGTTTTATCAGTATATGCCGCAGCTTTTTCTAATAAGCCGATAGCATCTCTTAGCCCGCCATTAGAATATTTTGATATTTCGCTTAATGCTGTATCATCAATATCTATATTTTCTTTTGTTGATATTTCTTTTAATTTTTGTGTCATTGATTGTGTATCAATCTTTCTAAATTCCAATGTTTGGCATCTTGATATTATTGTTAATGGTACTTTTTGTAGTTCTGTTGTTGCAAGTACAAAAATTGCATGTTCTGGTGGTTCTTCTAATGTTTTTAGTAATGCATTAAATGCACCAGTTGAAAGCATATGTACCTCATCTACAATATATACTTTATATTTTAGTTCTGAAGGAACAAACGATATTTTATTTTTTAATTCTCTTATTTCGTCTACACCATTATTTGATGCTGCATCAATTTCTATAATATCTACGCAGCCTGGTTCAATAGATATTTTGCAACTATCACATTTTTCACATGGAACACCATTTTTTGGTGATTCACAGTTAATTGTACGCGATAATATTTTAGCTATTGAAGTTTTACCTGTTCCTCTAGGTCCATAAAAAAGATACGCATGAGAAATATGATTATTTTCTATAGCATTTTTTAATATTTGTATTGTTACTTTTTGTCCTACTACTTCATCAAAGTTTTTAGGGCGATATTTTCGATATAATGCTTGAAATTTCATATTATTCCCCCTTAACAAATATCAATAATATTATATCATATATATACAACAAATTAGTATATTTTCTTTATATTTTTATTATGTTTCACGTGAAACATTATTTTTCAAAAACAGTTATAGTTACACGTGAAACATTACTTTTTTTTAATAAAAAATATTTCCCGGGAAATATTTTTGACTTTTTTTAGGCATTTTTATTTCCCGGGAAATATTTCCCAAACTTTTTTATTGTTACACGTGAAACATTATCCACAATTATTATTTATTTCTAATATTGGTAAAGGCATCTTTAATTATTTTTTCACAGTTGTCTATAATAATTTTGTTGTTAATCTGTTTAGCTTCAATATTAGAATCGATAACATTATTTTTTGCACCATATACTACTTTGGATATTTTTGTTGCTTTTATTACTTCTTTGCACATTGGACAAGGTTCTAGTGTTGTATATAATACACAATCTAAAAGACGCCAATTATTCAATTTTATATTTGCCTTTTCAATTGCTATAATTTCTGCATGCTTCGTTATTACTTGTTTTGAATCTCTTAAATTATGTCCTTTTGATACTATTTCATTATTTCTAACAATTACTGCACCAACTGGTATTTCATTTTTATTAAAAGCTTTTAATGCTTCTTTATATGCAATATTCATAAAATAATTATCATCATTTATCATATGATCAACTCCAATAAAAAATGATGCACATAAGCACAGACATGTTAAGGCTGCTACATTCCTGTTCTGACCTGGTTCCACCGTACTTATTGCATCAATGTAATTTTACTATAAAAACGCGATATAATCAACAAAAAAGAGAATTATTCATTCTCTTTTTCTTCTTCTGTTTCACGTGAAACATTATCCACAGTTTCTGTTAGTTCCACATTTTCTCCAATTTCATCAGTTTCTTCCATTTCTTCTTTCGCAATTATTGCGGTAGTAGAAACTTTTTGTTCTTCTTTTAATGAAATTAATCTTACTCCTTGAGTATTTCTACTTAATGTAGATATTTGATTAATACTTATTCTAATAGTCATACCACTATCAGTAATAATAATTAAATCTTCATCTTCATATACTGTTCTTAATGATACTAAACATCCATTCTTATCAGTAATATTAAGAGTTTTAACTCCTTTGCTTCCTCTATGAGTTAATCTGTATTCATCTATTGGAGTTTTCTTACCATATCCTTTTTCAGTAACAATTAATACTTCTGCATTTGGTTCAACTACTTCTGCACCAATTACAGTCTCATCTTTTCCTAATTCTATACCTTTAACTCCAGAACTTCCTCTTCCCATTACACGAACTTCTGTTTCATTAAATCTAACTAATTTACCATTGCTTGCTCCGATGATTATTTCTTTAGTACCATCAGTCTTTCTAACTGCAATTAACTCATCATCATCCTTAAGAATTATTGCTTTTTTACCATTTGATCTAATGTTATCAAATTCTTCTCTAGCAGTTCTCTTAATTAATCCGCGTTTTGTTATGAATGTTAAGAATGATTGATCACTTTCAGCGCTTATTGTTACAACTGAAGTAATTTTTTCTTCTTTTTCTAGTGGTAATAAGTTAACTATTGGTAATCCTTTAGCTTGTCTTGAGAATTCAGGTACTTCGTAACCTTTCATTCTATATACTTTACCTAAATTACTAAACATTAAAATATAATCATGTGTCTTCATTGATAATAGTTTTTCTGGGAAATCTTCCTCATTTGTAGACATTCCTTTAATACCAACTCCACCACGATGTTGAACTTTGAATGTATCATTAGTAATTCTCTTAATATATCCTTTATTTGTTAATGCAATTAAGATGTTTTCTACTGGTATTAATGATTCATCTTCAATATAATCAACTGCTGTCATATCAATTGTAGTTCTTCTATCATCACTATATTTAGATTTTATTTCAAGCATTTCTTTCTTGATAATTTCTAATACTTTTTGTTCTGATGCTAGAATTGACTTCAATTCTTCTATTTCTGCAAGAAGTGCAGCAAGTTCTGCTTCAATCTTATCTCTTTCTAATCCAGTTAATCTACGTAATTTTAATTCTAGAATTGCATCTGTTTGAATTTCTGAAAGCCCAAATTTTTCCATTAAGCTTTCTTTAGCTTCAACATCAGTTTCTGCATTTCTAATAATTTTAACTACTTCATCAATATTATCAAGTGCTATCTTATAACCTTCTAAGATATGTACTCTCTTTTCATCTTTTGCAAGATCAAATCTTGTACGTCTTATAATAACTTCTTTTTGGAAGTCTATATATTTAGATATAATTGATTTTAAACTTAATGTCTTTGGAGTTAATCCATCAAGCATTAATAAGATAATTCCATAAGTAACTTGGAAATTTGTATGTTTATATAAATTATTTAATACTACTTGTGGATTAGCATCTTTCTTTAATGTAATTGTGATTTTTACTCCATCTTTTAAATCTGTATGGTAATCAGCAATTCCATCAATAGTTTTGTTATGTACAAGTTCAGCTACCTTATTCTTTAATTCCATTGTATTAACACCATAAGGTACTTCTGTAATAACTATATTGCTATGAGAACCTTGATCTTCAATTATAGCCTTACTTCTAATAGTAATTGTTCCTCTTCCTGTATCGTACGCTTGTTTGATACCAGAGTTACCTAAAATAAGTCCACCTGTTGGAAAATCAGGTCCTTTTATGTGTTGCATTAATCCTAAAGTGTCGATATCAGGATTATCTATGTATGCTACACATCCATCTATTACTTCACCTAAATTATGTGGTGGAATATTAGTTGCCATACCAACAGCTATTCCCATTGCACCATTTACTAATACATTTGGAAATCTTCCAGGAAGAACTCTTGGTTCTTTTCTTGTAACATCAAAGTTATCATCCATATCAACTGTATCTTTGTTGATATCTCTTAATAATTCTAGTGATATTTTAGCAAGACGTGATTCTGTATAACGCATTGCTGCTGCTCCATCACCTTCGATATTACCAAAGTTACCATGTCCATCAATTAACATATATCTTTGGTTAAAATCTTGTGCCATTCTAACCATTGCTTCATAAATTGAAGAATCTCCATGTGGATGGTAATTACCCATAACTTCTCCAACTGTTTTAGCACTTTTTCTGTGTGGTTTATCTGGAGTATATCCTGATTCATACATTGACCACAAAATACGTCTATGAACTGGTTTTAATCCATCACGTAAATCAGGAAGTGCACGTGAAGCAATAACACTCATTGAATATTCCAAGAATGATGTTTTAACTTCTTCAACAATATTGTTTTCAGCTAAACTATCTCTTTCATGAAAATATCCACCAAAATTGTTATCAACTTCTACTCTTTCAAGAGATTCATCG
This sequence comes from Bacilli bacterium, assembly GCA_017525035.1. Lineage (GTDB taxonomy): Bacteria > Bacillota_I > Bacilli_A > RF39 > UBA660 > RUG13868. The sequence continues at coordinate 60,548 of JAFXTH010000004.1, forward strand.
AATTCTTCATCTATTTGTTCTTTGTTTTCTTCGTTATCCATTCAACTCCACTCCCTTCTAAATATCTAAGTTTTGAACGTATCCAGCATTTTCTTCTATGAATTTTCTTCTTGGATCTACTTCATCACCCATTAGTTTTTCAAAGATTGCATCTGCTGCTACACAGTCATCTACAGTTATTTTTCTTAATACACGCTTTTCTATGTCCATTGTAGTCTCGTTTAACTCTTCAGCGTCCATTTCACCTAATCCTTTCATACGAGCGATTTCTGCCCTGTTTCTGACGTTTTCAGGTAATGTATTTAAATAACTTTCTAGTTCTTGTTCATTTAGTACATATTTTCTTGTTTTACCATGTTGAATTCTAAATAATGGAGGTTGTGCAGCATATATATGCCCTGCTTCAACGATTGGTTTAAAGAATCTATAGAATAATGTTAGTAATAATACTCTTATGTGTGATCCATCAACGTCGGCGTCGGTCATTATTACTATTTTGTCATATCTAAGTTTTGATAGGTCAAATTCTTCACCAATTCCAGTACCAAATGCAGTAATTATTGTTCTAATTTCTTCATTTGATAATGCTCTATCTAATCTTGCTTTTTCAACATTTAATATTTTTCCTCTTAATGGAAGAATAGCTTGTGTCATTGAATCTCTACCTTTTTTAGCAGAACCACCTGCTGAATCTCCCTCGACTATAAAGATTTCAGATACTTTTGGATCTTTACTCTTACAATCTGATAATTTTCCAAAGAAGTTTGTTGTAGCTAAGTCACTCTTTCTTGTTATTTCTCTTGCTTTTCTTGCTGCATTTCTTGCACGACACGCTAACATAGCTTTACTAACTATTGCACGTGCATCATCTGGATTTTCTAATAAAAATCTTTCAAATCCTTGTGCAAAAACATTATCTGCAAGTTTTCTTACTTCAGAGTTTCCAAGTCTTCCTTTTGTTTGTCCCTCAAACTGTGGATTTGGATGTTTACAAGAAATAATCATTGTTAATCCTTCTTTAACATCATCTCCAGTTAGAGGTTCATCTTTTTCTTTTAATATATTATTTTTTCTAGCATAATTGTTGATAACTCTTGTTAAGGCACGTCTTACACCTTCTTCATGAGTACCACCATCATGAGTATTTATATTATTAACAAATGAATATATATTTTCATTGTATCCAGTGTTATACTGCATAGCAACTTCAAAGAATACTCCATCTTCTTCTCCATCTAAGTGAATAATATCTTCATGTACTGGAGTCTTACCAGTATTAATGAATTTAACATATTCACTAATACCACCTTCATATAAGAATGTTTGTCCTGTAGTATCTTCATCATCTCTATCATCTCTTAAATTAATTGATAATCCTTTATTTAAGAATGCTAGTTCTCTTACTCTAACCATTAATGTTTCATAATTATAAATGTCAGAATCAAATATTTCAGGATCTGGTTTGAATGTTACTGTAGTACCTGTTCTATTTTTATCACATTCTCCAATTACTTTTAATGGCTCAATAGTATGCCCACCATTTTCAAATTTCATGTAGTTAACTTTACCATCTTTGTATACTGTTACTTCTAACCATTTTGATAAAGCATTAACTACTGATGCACCAACTCCATGAAGACCTCCAGATACTTTGTATCCTCCTCCACCAAATTTACCACCAGCATGTAATACAGTATAAACTGTTTCTACTGTTGATTTTCCAGTTTTTGGGTGAATATCTGTTGGTATTCCACGTCCATCATCTTTAACAGTAATTGAATTATCTTTATTAATTACTATTTCAATATTATGACAAAAACCAGCTAATGCTTCATCTATTGAATTATCTACAATTTCCCATACTAAGTGATGTAATCCTTTTACATCAGTAGTACCTATATACATTCCTGGTCTTTTTCTTACAGCTTCAAGTCCTTCTAAAACTTGTATAGAAGATGAATCATATTTTTCATTATCCATTTCCTTTTCCCACCTTTTCTATAATGTTACCTTTTACTACTTTGAATATTTTAGCAGAAGATAAGAAATTTTTATTAATACCTCTAGTATCATTAGTAGTAACTATTACTTGAATATCATTATTAATATATTTAATTAATTTATTTCTAGTTTTAATATCAAGTTCACTAAATACATCATCTAATAATATTATAGGATTTGTATTAGTCATTTCCTTAAATATATTTATTTCTGATAATTTTAAGGCAATTATTGCAACTTTTTGTTGTCCTTCTGAACCAAATACCTTTATATCATCCTCTCCTATTAAGAATCTTAGTTCATCTCTATGAGGACCATATAAAGTCATACCATTATCAATTTCTTTCTTTAAAGAATTCTTATATTTTTTTTCTAATCTTTCTTTTAAGTTTTCTTCATTAAAACTATCAATATCAATATTAGGTTCATATATTATATGAAAGTTCTTAATACCTAATATATCTTCATATATTTTAGAAACATTATCATTTAATTGATCAATAAAGTTCTTTCTTTCAATATAGATATCTATCTCCCTTTCTATTAGATTTTCGGTAAGACTATCGAGATATCTTCTATCTGGATTAGAACTATTACTTAACATTTTTAAATAATTATTTCTAATTTTAAGTATTTTATTGAATTCATTATACTTTTTAATATAATTTTTTGATAATTGAGAAAGTTCAATATTTAAGAAATTTCTTCTTTCTGCTGGTGTTCCTTGAAGAATATTAATATCTTCAGGACATACTAATATAACATTTAGATTAGTAATATAATCAGATATCTTATAAATATCATTATTATTTACTTTTACTTTCTTTACTCCATCTTTAATTTCTACAGATAGATTCTTTAAAATATTATTATCTTTAGTCTCACCTTTTACTTTAGTAGCTGTTTCATTCTTCATAACTAAGTTTGAATCAACAGTTCTATAAGATTTAGTAAGTGCTAAAAAATAAATACTTTCTAATATATTGGTTTTACCTTGAGCATTATCTCCTATAAATAAATTTATATTTTTATCAAAATCTATTTTTAATTTTTTAATATTTCTAAAATTTACTAGATTAATTTTTCTTAAAATCAAGAATTTTTGTAAAAAATGCTCATATTCTCACCTTAACCTATATTAGTATACCTATACACACAATATAATTATATCACAAATTGAGGTCTAAAACAAAGAAAAAAGGGAATTAATCCCTTTTTTTTGCATTTAATCTCTTAAAAATTATTGATTCTAATTTTGATGATCGATAAATTTGATTTTCTAAAGATAATTTTGATATATCAAATATCATTTCTTTCCCATTTTTAAAGTAAATTTTAGTCTTATTATCTACTTTTTCAATTGATTTTATGCTGTTTAAATTAATCCAGCAACAATCATCTAATAATGATGACTTAATAGGAAAAAATATTAGTACACTACTTTCTTCTACTAATATTGGTAATTTGTAGCTGCAATCTAGTATTTTTTTAGCTCCTTCTACCCTACCCATGTAACTACTACCATAGTATTTACAACTTTCATCCATTATTTTGTAAGCATCATTATCTAGTATTACATCATAATCTTTTTCAATAATTCTAGTTTTCCCCACATCTGTCGATATTACAGCGTAAGTATCTTCATTAATTTCATAACAATTCATATATATCCCCCTTTGTTTGAGGATATATTATCACTTTATTTTGTCGAAAATTGTCGAATTATATCGTAATATTAATTAATATGTTCTAATTGGTACTACTAATTGAAGTAATCCATCGTCTTTTGTATTTTTAATAACAATTGGTTTTACTTCTCCAACAAATGACATTTCAACTTCTTCAGTACTTAATGCATTTAAAGCATCCATCATATATTTAGCAGAAAATGCAATAGTAATATCTTCTTTATTGTTCTTTTTAATATTCATCTTCATTTCTGCTTTACCTTTTTCATTAGAAACTGATTTAACTGTTAATAAATCACCTTTTGTTGATAAAGATACAATATTTTTCTCTTTATCAGTTGTTAAAATACTTGCTTGTTCTATAACATTATATAATTGTGATAAATTTCCAGTTATAGTTAAGCTAAATTCTTCAGGTATAGATTTATTAGTTGGAGGATAATTTCCATTAATTAATCTAGATTGAAATAATAAATCATTACTTTCAAATAAGATTTTATTGTTAAATACGTGTAATTTAACCTCTTCCTCACTAGAATCTAGTATTCTTGAAAATTCAATAATATTCTTTCCAGGAATAATTAAATTATAATTTTCTTCAACAGTTTTATCTAATCTTAAGTTCTTTCTAGCTAATCTATATGAATCTGTTGCTACACATTCAAGTAAATCACCATTAATTTTGAAGCTAATACCTGTTAACACTTCCCTTGATGTATCATTTGATGTTGCAAAAGCTGTTTCTTTAACTATACTTAATAAATCTTTTGTTGTAATAGTTATAAAGTTTTCACTCTTCTCTAGATTAATATTTGGATAATCATTCTTATTAATAACATTTAAATCATATTTAATAGATTCATCATCTGTATATATAAGAACTTTAGTTTCATCAAATACTTCAATATTAATTTCTTCTGCAGGAATTACTCTTATTATTTCTACTATATCCTTACCATGAAGTATAACTACTCCTTCTTTTTCAACATTTATACTTTTCTTATCTATAGGTATAAATTTTTGAATAGTAATATCATTATTAGATGCAGTAAGTGTTAAGCCTTTTTTATCAAGATCAAACTTTATTCCTGCTAATGTAGGTATTAAATCTTTTGTTGCTATTGCTTTAGAAACTTTGTTAAGATTTTCTAATAATAAATCCTTTTTAATTTTTAATTTCATTTTTATTACCTCTTTCTTTTATATGATTTTCTTATTATAGGAGTGGAAAATGTTTATAACTATGTTTTAGCCTTAAATTATTGAATATTGCTTAACATTTAATCCACAATCCTGTTGATATTTTGTTAATTATGTATATTTTTTTCTAGTTTATCTATCTCATCTGCTAAGCTTTTATTATTTTTTATTTCTTGTTCTATTTTCTCACAAGAATGCATAACAGTTGAATGATCTTTTCCACCAAATTCAATTCCTATTTTAGGAAATGATTCATCAGTATGTTTTCTACATAAATACATGGCTATTTGCCTTGGAAATGCTATATTTGCATTTCTTTTCTTTGATTTTAAGTCATCAATAGATATTTTAAAGTAATCTGCTACTATCTTTTGAATTCTACTTACATCATTTTTCTCACTATATCCTGCATTTATATATTCTTTTAAAGCTTCAATTGCAAGATTTATATCAATTTCTGCACCCATCATTGTGGAATATGCTATTAATCTTGTTAGGCTTCCAATTAAACTTCTTATATCTGTACCTATATTAGATGCCATATATTCGATGACATTATCAGGTATTTGTTTATTTATTGATTCAGCAGCTATTAATTTCTTATATATTGCTACTTTTAAATCAAAATCAGGAGGATTAATATTTACTGATAATCCCCAACTAAATCTAGTCCTAAGTCTATCTTGTAGTATATTTAAATCATTTGGAGATCTATCAGATGAAATAATAATTTGTTTTTCATCATTATGTAATGTATTAAATGTATGGAAGAACTCTTTTTGTGATTCTTCTTTTTTTGCTAGATATTGAATATCATCTACTATTAATACATCCACATCTCTATATTTCTTTTTAAAGAAACTAATATTATCAAAATCACTTTTATTTTCATTTTTTCTAGTAATATCAATAAATTCATTAATAAATGTTTCACTAGTTATGTATAAAACTCTTTTATTACTATGCTTTTCTATATAATTACCTATTGCATACATCAAATGAGTCTTCCCTAGCCCACTATTACCATATATAAACAGTGGATTATACATTTTACCTGGGTTTTCTGCTACTGCAACCGCTGCAGCATGTGCAAATTTATTACTATTTCCGACTACAAAGTTTTCAAATGTATATTTTTTATTAAGATTTGATTCAAAGTTATTAGCTTCATTTTCTTCATATAAAGTATTTGCAAGGTCTTCTGTGTCTACGTTACTTAAAATTTCTTTCTCTTCTTCCTCTATATCTTCTTGTATAAGGAATTCAAGTTCAACCGTCTCCCCTATCTCTTCAATAAAACAAGAAGTTATTAAGTCTTTATATTTAGCTCTTAAGTGATCCTTATGAAGAAGCATTGGAACTATTATTTTTGCTACACCGTTATTTAAACTATATAATTTTGTATCTTGGAACCACGTTTCGAAGCTCAGAGAGCTTAACTCATTCTTGATTTTTGTTAAGATTTTTGACCATAATTCTGTGTTATTCATGTCATCAAGCCCCCCGCCTAATAATTACAAGAATTATTGTAGACTAAATGTTCAAAAAAGAAAAGAGAAAATCAATAAAAAAAATTATCAACAAGAATTGCACAAAGTTTTCCATAATTAATATCTTTTATTTATATATGTTATATAAGTTTTCCACATTTTCCACAAATTTTTAGTCACATTGTGTAGAAATTTGTTTACAGATTTATCAACAATGTTGTTAATTATGTGAATAAGTTTAAAATGTTAACATATTTATGTTGATAACTTTTTATTTTAATGATATCATTTTATTGACATTTAGAGATTTACTTTATATAATAATGTAGATTTTAGTTTGGAGGTGGAATTGTGAAAAGAACTTATCAACCAAATAATAGAAAAAAAGCTAAAAAACACGGTTTCTTTGCTCGTAAAAAAACAAAAGTGTTAAACAAAAGAAGAAGTAAAGGTCGTAAAAAATTAGTTTAAAATTCCACTGTAATCAGTGGCTTTTTTGTTTCAAGAGGTGTATATGGATAAAATACATACAGTTAAACATAGTAGGGACTTCTCAAATATCATTCATAATGGCAAATTTGTTAAGAATAATTTTTATGTCATATATTATAAGGATAATGGGTTAACAAATTACCGCTTTGGTATTTCTGTAAGTAAAAAACTAGGAAATTCTGTTCATAGAAATAAGTATAAAAGACAGATGCGTTTTATTATTGATAAATATAAAAAATCCTACCAAAATTCATTTGATTATATTATAATAATTAGAGATGGGTTTATTAGTAATGATTTTACTTTAAAGGACAATAATTTTGTTTCTTTAATTGATAAAATAAATAATAATATAAGGTAAGGAGAAAGCATGAAAAAGATCAATAAAAAATTAGTACTGCTTTTATTACTTGTATTTCTTGTAACAGGGTGTACTACTCAGTTAAAAGATGGTAATAATAAAGCAGTTCAAAATCCTACTACAGGACAAACATTAACAAAAAATATCTTATGTCAACCAGAAGATGAAGAAACAAGAGGATTATATTTAGCAAATAATATAAATATTGAAGAAATGCCAAAATGTGAGAATTTTTCTCCAACAGATGGTGGATATGATGGTGTATGGTCTAGTTTAATTGTTAAGCCTCTTGCATGGCTAATTATTAAGTTAGGTAGTTTAGTAAAAGATTATGGTTTAGGATTAATATTAACAAGTTTAATTATTAGATTAATTGCATTCCCATTAACAAGAAAGACAGCAATGCAATCTGAGTTAATGAAGAACGCAAAGCCAGAGCTTGATAAACTAGAAAAGAAATACGAAGGTAAAAAAGATCAAGAATCAATGATGAAGAAGTCAAATGAAATGGCTATGATTTATAGAAAATACAATATAAATCCAATAGCAGGATGTTTATTTGCACTAATACAAATTCCATTATTTATTGGTTTCTTAGAAGCTATAAATAGGGTACCAGCAATATTTGAAGGAACTTTTGCAGGATTCCAATTAGGAACAACTCCTATGACTGGATATTCAAATGGTAATTTCATTTATTTGATACTTACAGGAATAGTTGCAGCATCTACTTATTTCTCATTAAAGATGAATTCAGCATCTAACCCAGATAATGATCAAATGAAGATGATGGGTAGAATAATGTTCTTTATGATTTTAATAACATCAATCTTTATGACTTCAGCATTGAATATATATTGGATTACTACTAACTTATTCACAGTAGTACAAAATATATTAGTTAAAAGACAGAAAGAGAAGGTATAAAAGATGGAGAAGTACGTATTTTCTGGTAAGACAGAAGAAGAAGCATTAGAAGCAGCATTAAGTGAATTAAATGTTGAAAAGAAAGACATCTTATATGATGCTAAAGAACAAAAAGGTGGATTATTCAAAGGAAAGAAAGTAGAAATCTCTGTTACAAAGAAATCTGATATTAATGAATATATTAAGAGTGTAGTACTTAAAATAGTTACAGATATGGGATTTGATGCAAAGATTGAAACTAAAGTACGTGACGATATATTAAATTTAACAATATATAGTGATAATAATAACTTACTAATTGGTAGAGATGGAAAGAACATGAATGCTTTATCAACAATAGTAAAACAAATCATTCAAAGTGAACTTGGAATGTACTACAAATTTAATCTAGATGTTGGAGAATATAAATTAAAACAACAAAAGAATTTAGAAAGAATGGCAAAACGAATTGCAAGAGAAGTTGCAAAAAGTAAGGTTGAAGTTAAGCTTGACCCAATGAATTCTTATGAAAGAAGAATAGTTCATAACATCTTAAACGATGATAGATATGTATACACTGAAAGTGTTGGGGAAGAACCAAACAGATGTGTAGTAATAAAAATAAGAAATGATTAAGGACTTATGTCCTTTTTCTTTTTTTTTATAAATAAATGTGCTATAATTTCACGTGTTAGGAAGTGGTATCGTGAATGATATTATTGTTGCTATTTCAACAGCTTTAGGTAAAGGTGCAATTTCTATTGTAAGATTATCAGGTGAAGGATGTATTGATTTAGTAAATAAATGCTTTAAAGGAAAAAATTTAACTAAAGTTGATAGTCATACAATCAATTATGGTTTTATTGTTGATAATGATACAATTATCGATCAAGTTCTAATTAGTGTTATGAAAGCACCAAAAACATACACTAGAGAGGATGTTGTCGAAATAAATTGTCATGGTGGTATTGCTGCAACTAATAAAATACTTGAATTAATGGTATTAAATGGTGCAAGACTTGCCGAACCAGGTGAGTTTACTAAACGTGCATTTTTAAATGGAAGAATAGATTTAGTAGAAGCTGAAGCTGTAATGGATTTGATTAATTCAAAAACAGAAAAGGCTAGAATACAGTCAGTTAACCAATTAGAAGGAAGACTAACAAGCGTAATTAGAAAATTTAGACAAGAATTACTTGAACTTCTTGCAAATGTTGAAGTTAATATAGATTATCCTGAATATGAAGATATTGAAGTTGTTACTATAGATAACATTAAAGATAGAGTAGGTGTAATGAAGAATAACCTTACTGAAATAATTAAAGAAAGTGAAAACAGAAAAATCATTAAAGATGGTATTAATGTTGCTATAGTAGGAAGACCAAATGTAGGGAAAAGTAGTATTTTAAATAAACTTCTTGGAGAAAACAAAGCAATAGTTACTGATATTGCAGGAACAACAAGAGATATAGTAGAAGGAAGTATAACATTAAATGGTATATTGTTAAATTTTATAGATACAGCGGGAGTAAGAGATACTTTAGATGTAATAGAACAAGTAGGTGTAGAAAAAAGCTTTGAACAAATTGAAAAATCTGATTTAGTAATACTTGTTCTTAACAACAATGAAGAAATAACTAAAGATGATGAAGTTTTAATAGATAAAGTTAAAACTAAAAAATATATTACTGTTATTAACAAAAAAGACTTAGATAAGAAACTTGATATATCTAAATATGACTTAGAAAATGTTATATATACTGATACATTATCAGTTGATGGAATAGAATCATTAAAGAGTAAGATTATTGAACTATTTAATCTTGATGAAATAGATAATAATGTTGATATATTTACTAATACAAGACAAATAACACTTGCAAAAGAAGCATTAAATGTACTTAGCGATGTTGAAACAGGTATTAATAATGATGTGCCAGTAGATATGGTATCTATTGATATTAAAAGAATATGGACTCTTCTTGGAGAAATTCTTGGAGAAAATTATAGTGATGAATTAATTGATCAATTATTCAGTCAGTTCTGTTTAGGAAAGTAGTTACTACTTTCTTTTTTATGTTATACTTTTTATATTGAAAGAGGGATTAATATGAATGATGTAACTTCTTTTTTTAATAGAGAAATAAAAGAAAAAGATGCTATTTCTTTTTTAATTAATGGTAGAAAAAAGAATAATCAATTTTATAATTATCTAACAAGAAAAATAATATCTCAATTAGAAGTTAGTTATCATTTATATCCAATTGGTCCTGCTTTGCTTGTTTATAATACTAAAAATATTCTCTCTCCAATATTTGAGGATAAAGATCCTTATGTGCTAAGTAAGATAGATAAACTTGATAAAGATAATAAAGATCATTTAGTATTCTCAAAAGCATATACAGATAAATTATCTATGCGCTGGGAATATAATATTTCTTTAGAAGAATTTAAAGAAAAAATAAGCAAATATCTAACAAAAGAGCAAAATGAGCAGGTAAAAGGACATTATAAAAATTTAAAGAAATGGATAGAAATAACTATTACAAATAAATTAAATAGCATGCCAAATATAGAAATAGAAAAACAAATATATATAAAATGTTTTGATAATTATATGAAATCAACTAATGAATTTAAAAAATATATAGAATATTTAAAAAAAGATATAATATCAAATTATAAAGTATATCAAATAATATTCACACATGATTTCAAAAGAGCTAGATTATTGGAAATAATACACTATATAAGGGAAAAAATTATAAGTGACATGCTAATAAAATATGATAACAACTATAGAAAATATGATCTAACCACATTAACTAATAATAAATTCTTTAAAGCAACAGTAAAACCAAATCAAATAGTTAGTAGTTTAATTGCATTAGATAATGAATATGAATCGGCAAAGAAAATAAATAATACAGAGAAGTATATTGAAGCAGTAACTATAATTTTCCAAAAGTTTATAAAAATACATCCATATAAAGATGGAAATGGAAGAACATCTAGATTATTACTAGATATAATGCTTTTAAATAAGGATATTTTTCCACCAATTTTATATGATACAAATTATGATAGAGCTAACTTAGATACACCAAGCCACGAGTATACATTACATAATAATGAAAAACCAATAATAGAGTTCATTAAAAATAGAATTAAAATTACAAATAAAGAATATATAAAATAATCAAATAAATAATTGTGGTACATTGTGTAAAATGGCATAGTTTATTTGATTTTTTTATCTAAAAATAGTATTATTGTGTTTAGCGGTGGTTGAAATGAAATTATTAAACTTAGGATTAGATGTCGGTTCTACTACTGTTAAGCTAGTTGTTTTAGACAGTAAAAAGAATATATTATATAAGGAATATAGAAGACATTTTTCTGATACAAAGAAAACAATAGGAGATTTACTAGGGGAAGTTATTAAAAAGTATTCTAAAGATAAATTTACTATTACTATGACAGGAAGTGGAGCGCTTGCGCTTGCTAAGTTTTTGGATGTAAATTTTGTTCAAGAAGTAATTGCATGTAAAAATGCAATTTTTGAGTATGCAAAAGGAGTAGACGTTTGTATAGAACTTGGTGGAGAAGACGCTAAGATTATTTATTTTGATCATACTATAGAACAAAGAATGAATGGTACTTGCGCAGGAGGTACTGGATCTTTCTTGGATCAAATGGCGGTTTTATTAAATACTACTACAGAAGGACTTAATGAATATGCTAAAAAGGGTGAAACAATATATCCTATTGCATCAAGATGCGGTGTATTTGCTAAAACAGATATTCAACCTTTATTAAATGAAGGAGCTAAAAAAGAAGATATAGCATTATCAATAATGCAAGCTGTTGTTAATCAAACGATAAGTGGACTTGCTTGTGGTAAACCAATCAAAGGTAATGTAATATTCTTAGGTGGACCATTAACATATTTATCAATGCTAAGAGAAAGATTTATAAAAACATTAAATCTTAAAGATGAAGAAATATATGCCCCAGAAGATGCTAATTTATTTGTGGCAATAGGAAGTGCTCTTGATACAGAAGAAAAGAAAGAATTTACTAATAAGGAATTAAGTAAATTAAAAGAGAAATTAAATGAGTTCACAGAAAGTGAATCAGTAGATTTACCTGCATTATTTAAAGATGATAAAGAATATGCAAAATTTAAAAAGAGACATTCTAAAGCATCAGTTAAAAGAAGAGATTTAGCAAAATATCATGGAGATATATTCTTAGGAATAGATGCAGGAAGCACAACCTGTAAGGTTGTTGCAATTAGCTCAAAAGGTGAACTTTTATATGAAAATTATAAGAGTAATAAAGGTACACCAGTTGATACTGTTAAAAATATGTTATTAGATTTTTATTCTAAATGTCCTAAAAACACAGTTATAAGACAATGCGGTTCTACAGGATATGGAGAGTTATTAATTAAAACAGCATTTAATTTAGACATTAGTGAAATAGAGACTATGGCTCATTTTGAAGCAGCAAGATATTTCTTAAAAGAAGTTGAAAGCATTATAGATATCGGTGGTCAAGATATGAAATATATCAAGATCAAAGATGGTTCAGTTAATTCTATAATGCTTAATGAAGCTTGTTCGTCTGGATGTGGATCATTTATTGAGACATTAGCTAAAAGTCTTGAAATAAGCATAGATGATTTTGTTGATCTTGCCGTAAAAAGTAAAGCACCAATTGATTTAGGTAGTCGTTGTACGGTGTTTATGAATAGTAAAATTAAACAAACACAAAAAGAAGGTAGACCGCTTGGTGATATCTTTGCAGGTCTTTCTTATTCAGTAATTAGAAATGCTATTCAAAAAGTAATGAAAATAAGAGATATGGAAACTCTTGGATCTAAAATAGTTGTTCAAGGTGGTACATTCTTAAATGATGCAGTATTAAAAGCATTTGAAAATATTACAGGCAAAGAAGTAATAAGACCAGATGTAGCAGGATTAATGGGTGCTTATGGAGTAGCATTAATCGCACTTGATAGTTATAAAAAGTATAAGGATAAAGATATAAAGAGTTCTATATTAAATGTAGACGAGATAAATAATCTAGAAATTAAAACATCTGTTGCAAGATGCCAAAGATGTGAAAACCATTGTGCTCTTACTATAAATAGATTTAATAAAAAAGCTTTTATTTCTGGTAATAGATGTGAAAGAGGTAGTGGTAACAATGGAAGTAATACAACTCTTCCAAATATGTATTCATGGAAATATGATAGACTATTTGGTTATGAACCACTAGATAATGCTCCTCGTGGAGAAATAGGAATACCAAGAGTACTTAATATGTATGAAAATTATCCATTATGGTTTACTATACTTACTAATTTAGGATTCAAAGTAGTATTATCAGATCATTCAAATAGAAGAATTTATGAAAGCGGAATTGATTCAATACCTAGTGAATCAGTATGTTATCCAGCTAAATTAGTACATGGACATATGGTTAATTTAATAGAGAAGGGTGTTAAAACAATTTTTTATCCATGTGTAATATTTGAGAAAGAAGAATTTAAAAACACAGATAATCATTATAACTGTCCAATAGTACAAAGTTATGGAGAATCCATAAAACTAAACTTAGAAGATTTAAAAAGTAAACACATTAAATATATAAATTCATTCTTACCTTTAGAAGAAAAAACATTAATCAATTTATTCTTAAAACTTCCTGAATTTAAAGAATATAAATTTAATAAAAAAGAAGTTAAAGAAGCAGTACATAAAGGATTCTTAGAACAAGAAAAGTTTAAGGAAGATGTTAGAAAAAAGGGAGAGGAATTCTTAAAATACATTAATGATCATGATGAAAAAGCAATAGTACTTGCAGGAAGACCATATCACTTAGATAAGGAAGTAAATCATGGTATTGATACAATGATAAATTCTTTAGGTCTTGCTGTATTATCAGAAGATTCAATATGTCATTTAAGTAAATTAGAATCAAATTTGCGTGTAGTAAATCAATGGGAATATCATGCAAGAATATTCCATGCAGCTGATGTAGTATCACAATATGATAACATTGAACTTGTTAATCTAAACTCATTCGGATGTGGACTTGACGCTATTATTACGGATCAGGCTGAAGAAATACTAAGATTTAACAATAAGTTATTTACTACAATAAAAATAGATGAAATAAATAATCTTGGAGCAGCGAAGATAAGAATTAGATCTTTGATTGCATCAATGAATAAAAGGATTGAAAGTAATAAATATTCTCCATATGAATATGAGAAGAATTATTTTAAGAAAAGTGATAAAGAACATATATTACTTCTTCCAGATATGACAGCATTCCATATGCCTTTACTTGAGTCAGTATTAAAAAGTTGTAAATATAAAGCAGTATATCTAAGAGAGACGACAGATAAGACTATTGAAACAGGACTTAAATATGTTAATAACGATGCATGTTATCCTGCAATAATAGTAACTGGTCAATTAATTGAGGCGTTACAAAGTGGTAAATATGATCTAGATAACACAAGTGTTATTATTACTCAAACTGGTGGAGGATGCCGTGCTACTAACTATATTGGATTAATTAGAAAAGCACTTAAAGATGCTGGTCTTGAAAAAGTTTCTATATTATCATTCAATTTAAGTGGAATGGAAAAAGAACAAGCATTCAAGATAACTCTTCCAATGGTTAATAAATTATTACAAGCGGTTGCATATGGTGATTTATTAATGAAACTTCTTTACTCAACAAGACCTTATGAAGTAAATAAAGGTGAAAGTAAGAAGTTATATGATAAATGGAATGATATTTGTTATAAAGCAGTAACAAAGGGTAGCATTAGAGAATATAGAAAGAATGTTAAAGCGATTGTTAAAGATTTTGATAACATTAAGGTAAAATTAACAGATAAGCCTAAAGTTGGAATTGTTGGAGAAATCTTAATTAAGTATCATACTTTTGGGAATGATAATTTAGTTGATAAACTTGAAAAAGAAGGATCAGAAGTATGTGCTCCAGAATTAATGGGATTTGTTAAGTATTGTGCATTCGATAGTATCGCACGAGATAAATTGTTAAAGAAAAATTCATTCTATTCATATGCTTGTAAAAAATTAATAAGCATTATTGGATTTTATGAAAAGCCAGTAAACAAAGCATTGGATAAGACAAGATTTAGAAAGACAACAGATATTTATAAATTATCTAAGAATGTTGAAGGTATTATATCTTTAGCAAACCAGACTGGTGAAGGTTGGTTCTTAACTGGTGAAATGATTGAATTTATTAAAGAAGGTATAAATAATATCGTCTGTGTTCAACCGTTCGCATGCCTTCCAAACCATATAGTGGGTAAGGCAGTTATAAAAAGAATTAGAGAACTTTACCCAAATAGTAACATAGTTGCAATAGACTATGATCCAGGTGCAAGTCATACTAATCAAGTTAACAGAATTAAGTTAATGTTAACTGTGGCAAAAGAAAAGCAAAAGAAATAGAAATATTTCTTTTTTTTTATTATAATTTGTTATATAATACAATAGATTTTGGAAGTGATATTTATGTATGACGTTATTGTAATTGGTGGAGGACACGCTGGATGTGAAGCATGCCTTGCAAGTGCTCGTTTAGGAAAAAAGACATTACTAGTAACAGGAAAAATTAAAAATATTGCAGATATGCCATGTAATCCATCAATTGGTGGACCAGCAAAAGGTATTATTGTTAGAGAAATAGATGCCTTAGGTGGTGAAATGGGTAAAAATATAGATAAAAGTTTTCTTCAAATGAAGATGCTTAATACTAAAAAAGGTCCAGCTGTTAGAGCACTTCGTGCCCAAGCAGATAAAGTAACTTACCAAAAAGAGATGCAAGAGACTATACTTAATCAAAAAAATCTTGAAGTATTAGAAGCAATGGCAGAAGATTTAATTGTTGAAGATAATAAAATAAAAGGTGTTATTACAAGAGACGGCACAAAAATAGAAGGTAAAACAGTTATTATTACAACAGGAACTTACTTAAAAGGTATGGTTTTATATGGTGCAACTAAGATATCAAGTGGACCACATGATGAAGAACCATCTCTACATTTAAGTGATGCATTAAAAAGAGTAGGATTTACAATAAAACGTTTAAAAACTGGTACACCACCAAGAATTAAGAAAGAAAGTATTGATTATTCAAAGGCTGTTATTCAACCAGGCGATCAAGAATTATATAATTTTTCTTTTTCCAATACACCAAATTATAATCCAGATGAACAAATACCATGTTATTTGATATATACAACGCCAGAAACACATAAAATTATTAAAGAAAACTTAACAAAATCAAGTATGTATGGTGGTTATGTTGAAGGAGTAGGACCAAGATATTGTCCTTCAATTGAAGATAAAATAGTTAAATTTGCAGATAAGGAAAGACATCAAATATTCTTAGAGCCAGAAAGTATTTATTATGATGATATATATATTCAAGGTTTCTCAACAAGCATGCCACATGATGTTCAAGAAAAAATGGTTCACAGTCTTCCGGGACTTGAGAATGCTGAAATAGTTAAATATGCTTATGCTATTGAATATGATGCAATAGATTCAATGCAATTAAAACCAAGCCTAGAAACAAAAATTGTAGAAAACTTATTTACTGCAGGACAAATAAATGGTACAAGCGGTTATGAAGAAGCTGCAGGTCAAGGATTAATTGCAGGAATAAATGCTGCAAGAAAACTTGATAATAAAGAACCATTAATATTAAAAAGAAATGAAGCATATATAGGTGTATTAATAGATGACTTGGTAACCAAAGGTGTTATTGATCCATACAGATTATTAACATCACGCGCAGAATATAGATTATTATTAAGACATGATAATGCTGATATAAGACTAATGGATTATGGTCATGACATTGGACTTATAGATTCTAAAGAATATAATAAATTTAAAAACAAATTAGAAGATATAGAAAAACTAAAAGAATTATTAAAATCAATTAAATTAACTCCTAAAGAAGATACTAATAAATATATTGAATCTTTAGGAAGTGCTAAATTACTTGATTCGATTACGCTATATGAATTATTAAAAAGACCAGAAATAGAATATGATTCAATCAAACAATATGTTAATGAAGAGTTTTCTAGTGATGTTATTGAACAAGTAGTAATAAATATTAAATATGATGGATATATTGCTAAAGCTAATAAAGAAGCAGAAAAGATGCTAGAATATGAAAATATTAAATTAAGCGATACACTTGATTATTCAGTTATTCCTAATCTTGCTAAAGAAGCAGTACAAAAACTTAATGAAATAAAACCTATATCAATAGGGCAAGCATTAAGAATAAGTGGAGTTAATCCAGCAGATATCACAATGATATTATTATATTTAAAGAGGAATAAGAATGAATAAAGAAGAATTTATTAAAGAAGTAGAAGCTTTAGGAATAGAAGTAGATGACAATAAATTAAATTTATTAGAAATGTTTTATAATTTATTAATTGAATGGAATGAAAAAATTAATCTAACTACTATAACTAATCATGAAGAAGTATATTTAAAACATTTTTATGATAGTTTAACTTTATACAAGGAAATTGACTTAGATAATGAAATTAAATTATGTGATGTAGGTAGTGGAGCTGGTTTTCCTGGAATAGTTATTAAGATATTTTTTCCAAAGGTTAAGATTACACTTATTGATTCACTACAAAAAAGAGTTAATTATCTTAATGAAATAATTAAAGAGTTAGGCTTAACAGATATAGAGGCTTTCCACTATAGAATGGAAGACTATTCAAAAGAACATACTGAAGAGTTTGATTATATTACAGCAAGAGCAGTAGCAGATTTGAGTATAATTTCTGAAGTATCAGTAAGAGCACTTAAAATAAATGGTTCTTTAGTATTTATGAAAGCCAATTGTGATGAAGAACTTGAAAGATTTATTCCAAATGCTAAGAAGCTTGGATTAGTAATAGATAATATTAATAAATTTCAATTACCTATTGAAAATAGTAATAGAACATTAATAAGTATTAAGAAAGTTTCTAAAACAAATAGTATATATCCAAGAAGAATAGATATAATAAAAAAAGAATGCATTAAATAGTATTCTTTTTTTTATTTATGTATTATAATCAAAATATAAAATAGGTGATGAAATGAAAAATAAGAAAGAAAAAGCTTTCACGTTAATTGAATTATTGGCAGTTATTATAATCTTGGGAATACTTATGATTATAGCAATTCCAAGTGTTACTAGTTACATTTCAACATCAAGAAAAAGCGCATATATTGATACTGCTAGACAGGTTATAGCAAGTACAAGAAATTTAGTTAATAGTGGAAAATTAAGTATGTTTGATAGAAGTGCAACATATTATATCCCAACAAGTTGTATTAAACTTGAAAATAGTAATACTCCAGTATCTCCTTATGGAGATTTTGAAAGAGCATATATAGTAGTTACTTACGAAGGGTCAAATTATAACTACTATTGGGTAAGTGTAGATGAAACAGGACAAGGAATTAGTACACTTACTAAAGTCGATGATTTGGATGAAGATTTAATTAAAACAGGATTAAAAGGATCAGATATTGTTTTAGAAAATATTTCTGGAAAGAATCGATTAGTAGAATTCACAGCAGATTGTAAGAATACAATCAATCATGTTGATGATGCTGGTTCAGATGCTGCAAATACAACAGATAATATTACATGGACTTATAATGATATGAGTATAAGTGTTGATGTTCATTTATCACAGTGTAACATAAGTGGCGATTATAAAATTTGTTATAATGCAACAATCGATGCTTCTAATGTTGGAGAAAATGCAACAATTAAATATTTTGAAGCTATATTTGATATTCCGCAAGGTACTGAATTAGTTCATCAAGGGTATGATCCAGATAAGTTAAAAGCAGAAATTGTTGATGGAAAATTAAAAATTATTGGAAACTCTGGACAAAATACATGGAATTTTTTAACACCAAGTAACGGATCAAGTCACTTATCAGGTGGTTTCCAAATTAAATTCCCTAAAGATGTTGATTTTGTATTACAAAATGGTAAAATTCAATATGTTGAATTAGTTAGTGGTGTTCAAGAAGGTAATTCATCAGGAGTTCAAGGCAATGCTTCTGATATGAATATTGATCTTGCAAAACTTAATATTAGACTTGTAAGAGATAATTACTATAATAGTGGAAATGGTAAATATACTGCACAATACACTGTATATGTTAAAAACATTTCTGATTCTGATATTACTGATTGGTCATTTGTTCTTGAAGCACCAGATACTATTACTAATATATCTTCATATAACCCATTAATTTATAGTAAGAGTGGAAATGTTTATACATTTACTCCATTTGAATGGGATAATGAATATAGAACATTGTCACCAAATGAAACAGCACACTATGATAAAAAATTGGTAATAGAGACAACTGATATGAACGCTATTCCAACAATTAGATAGAAATAAAAAGAAAATAATTCAATTATTTTCTTTTATTTTTAACTAAAATACATTATAATGTTATAGTAGGGTAGTGTAAAAAGAAGAGGGTGTTGCTATGAATGACAATAATAGCGAAGTAGTATATTTATATTTGGATGATATTATTCCAAATAGATTTCAACCAAGAGAAGTATTTGATGAACAAGCATTAAAAGAATTAGCTGTATCAATCAAAGAACATGGAGTTATACAACCAATTATTGTAAGACAGGTTGAAAATAAATATGAAATTATTGCAGGAGAAAGAAGATATAAGGCATCAACAATGGCAGGTCTTACAAAGATACCTGCAATTGTTAAGAATTTAGATGATAAAGAAAGTTCTAAAATAGCTTTAATAGAAAATCTTCAGAGAAAAGATTTATCACCAATTGAAGAAGCAAGAACATATCAAAAGATTCTTGAAATTGAGGATAATATGACTCAAGAAGAACTTGCTGCTACTATGGGTAAAACTCAATCTTCTGTATCTAATAAATTAAGATTGTTAGCATTACCTGAAGAAGTTCAAGATGCTTTATTGAAAGATAAAATATCTGAAAGACATGCAAGAACATTATTAAACTTAGAAGATAGAAACGATCAAATAAAGATGATGGATCGAGTAATAGAAAATAAAATGACAGTAAGAGAGCTTGAAAAAGCAATTAAAGAATTTAAAGATCCTACAAGTATTGTGGAAGAAAATCAAGCTATAGATGCAGCTCCAGCGATTGTAAATGTTGATGATGCATCACTTAGTGCTAGCGATTTAGTAAATGAAGAATCACAATCAACAGAAAGAACATTGGCGGATACATTTATGGATATTAAAAATGGAATAGACACAGAAACAAATACTGAAGCAGTTTCTGTTGAAGAACAAATAGACGCAATTGATCCAACAGAAGTAAATATAGACAAAATAAGAGAAAGTGCAGTGGACATTGGAGGAGCAAAAGTTGAAGAGGCTACAGAAGTAAGTCCTGAACCACAAATGGGATTTAAATTTGTTCCATCGTTCAGTTCAGCAGGAACAGTAACAGAACCTCCAACAACACCGGAAGTTGTGGCAGTAGAACCCGTAACAGAAGCACCTGCGCCAACTGAAGAAGTATCAGATATATCTCCTGCTTTTGAACAACCATCTCAAGACTTAGTTAATAAAGAACCAACACTAGATGAAATAAATCAACCAGATACAATTGCAGCAGAGATTGGAAACCAACCTATAGCAATAGCAGCAGGTGGTAAAGATATATCAACAGCTATTGAAAAAATAAAAGAAGAAGTTGATAGTTTAAAGAATGATGGCTACAACGTAATGCTTGATGAAATGGATAATAAAGACAATTATTTGATTTCAATTATTTTTAAGAAAGATGCATAGTTTTCTTTCTTTTTTTTTCTAAAAAAGGATTTATTAATCCTTTATTATTTGGTAAAATAATATAGAAGTTATTAAGAAGGTGATGTAGATGGGAAAAATGATTTCTTTAGTTAATCAAAAAGGTGGAGTTGGTAAAACTACTACTAGCATTAACTTATCTGCGTCTTTAGCTTATTTAGGTAAAAAAGTATTATTATTAGATTTAGATCCACAAGGAAATACCACTACTGGTATTGGTATGAATAAAGGTGATATAGATAGAACTATCTATGATGTATTAACTGGAAAATGCAATATTGAAGATGCTATTATCCACACACAATACAAGAGATTGGATTTAATTCCAGCAACTGTTAACTTAAGTGGATTAGACACTGAATTTTTCGAAAAATCTAAAGAAGAACCTAACTTTGTTAAAGGAGCACAATTAAAAAATAAAATTAAATCAATTAGAGACAATTACGATTATATTATCGTTGATTGCCCACCATCACTAAGTATTATTACAATAAATGCTTTGACTGCATCAAACTCAGTTATAATACCAGTTCAATGTGAGTTCTTAGCACTTGAAGGTATTATGCAATTATTAAATACAATTATGATGGCACAAAAACAATTAAATCCTAGTCTTGAAATTGAAGGAGTTTTACTAACAATGTTAGATTCAAGAGCAAATTTAGGATTTGAAGTAGTTGAAGAAATCAGAAAGTATTTCAAAGAAAGAGTTTATAATACAATTATTCCAAGACTTGTTAGACTTGCAGAGTCTCCATCTCATGGGAAGCCAATAATAGCATATGATCCAAAATGTAGAGCAACTGATGCTTATATAAATTTAGCGAAGGAAGTGATTGAGAGAAATGGACAATAACACTTATAAAAGAAGAGCTTTAGGAAAAGGATTAGAGGAACTATTTAACAACGAACAAATTAATTTTGATCAAATTGAGGAGAAAATACTAGATTCAAGTACAAGAGATGAAATAGTAGAATTGCCAGTTGATGAGTTAAGACCTAACCCATATCAACCTAGAAAAGTATTTGATGAAGATAAGTTAAATGAACTAGCTAATTCAATTAAAGAACATGGTATTTTTCAACCAATTATTGTTAAGAAAAGTTCAATAAAAGGTTATGAAATAATTGCCGGTGAAAGAAGAGTTAAAGCTTGTAAAATTGCTGGTATTGAAAAGATACCTGCTATAGTAAGAGATTTCACTGATGAACAAATGATGGAAATTGCATTGCTAGAAAACTTACAAAGAGAAAATTTAAACTCAATAGAAGAAGCAATGGCTTATAAAAACTTGCTTGATGCAATGAAAGTAACACAAGAAGAACTTGCTAAAAGGTTAGGTAAGAGTAGAAGTCATATTACTAACATGTTAGGACTTCTAAATCTTCCTGAAGAAGTAAAAGATATGATTGTAGAAGAGAAAATATCTATGTCTCATGCAAGAGTATTAAGTAAGATGGAAAATAAAGAAGAAGTTATAGCACTTGCTAATAGAATTGTTAATGAAAGATTAAATGTTAGAGATATAGAAGATGTATCTAAAGATGAATCTATCAAGAAAACACATAAGATTAAAGTAAAACAAAACAATAAATATGAGTATATTCAAAATACAATGTGTGAAAAACTAGGTACAAAAGTTAAGATAACTTCTAATAGAATAAATATTACATTTACTAATGATAATGATCTAAATAGAATATTAGAAATATTAAATATTGGTGAATAAAATATGGATGATAAAAAAATAGAAATAGGCACAATAGTTACTATGAAAAAAGGACATCCTTGTGGTGAGAACCTATGGGAAGTTGTAAGAGTTGGTGCAGACGTTAAACTAAAATGCACTAAATGTGGAAGAATTATAATGATGCCTAGAATCGAATTTAATAAAAAGATTAAAAAAATTGTAAGTTAGGAGCAAATATGAAAAATAGAAAAAGAATTCATTTTAAAAAATATTCATTTCATCCTATTACTGCATTTATAATAATGACTGTTTTAGTTATGATATTAAGTTTCTTTTTATCATTATTTCAAATCCAGGCTACTTACTCTAAAGTAAATGCATCTGGAGAACTTGAAAGTGTACTAGTAACAGTTCAAAATGTTTTAAATTTTGAAGGGATTAAATATTTGATTAGTAATGCTGCTAAAAACTTTGTAGCATTTACGCCACTTAGTACATTGCTAATTGGTTTAATAGGTTTATCAGTTGCCCATGCTAGTGGCCTTATTGATACATTTATTAAAAGAGGAACATTAAAGGTAAATAATAAGAAATTAACATTTTTATTTATTTTTGTAGCAACTATTTCAAGTATTATTAATGAAGTTGGATATGTAATATTAATACCACTTTCTGCACTAGTATTCCTTGCAAATGGAAGAAACCCACTGCTTGGTATAACTGCAACATTCTGTGGTGTTGCTTTTGGCTATGGCGTAACAATATTTGCGGGAAGTGCTGAAATTAATCTTGTTCCAATAACTGAAGGTGCAGCAAGATTAGTAGATGGTGGTTTCCACGTAAGCTTATTATCAAACTTATTTGCGATAATAGCCTCTTCAGTTGTGGTATCTATTGTAGGAACATATTTAATAGAAAATGTAGTATCAAAAAAAGTTGGTAGATATCATTTAGCATCAAACGAAGATACTAGTGGAGAAACAAGAGAAATTAAAATAGAAGCTGTTGAAGAAGAACAACAAAGAAGATTAGAAGCAGAAGTAAGAGAGAAAAAAGGATTAAAATATGCTCAAATTACTTTTATAGTATTTGCTTTACTTTTTGCTTATATGATAATACCTAATTTACCTGGAAGCGGATTACTTCTTGATATGAAAGAAAAAGCATACATTAATCAATTATTTGGAGAGAATGCATACTTTCAAGAAGGATTTACATTCTTAATATCAATGATGTTTTTGCTTATGGGAGTTGCTTATACAATTGGTGCCAGAACAATTAAAAGTGATAAAGAACTAGTTGAAAAGGCAACTACATATTTAAAAGATGTTGGGCATTTATTTGCACTAATATTCTTTGCGTCACAATTTATAGCAATATTTAAGAAAACAAATATAGGTAATGTTATGGTTGCATTTGCATCAACAATTATAAGAAACTTACCATTCTCTGGTATTCCTTTAATTGTTACAGTAGTAATACTCATTGCGTTATCAGGATTATTTGTTACAACACAAGTATCAAAATGGACAATTCTTGCTCCATCAGTAGTACCTTTATTAATGCAAAATAATATATCTCCGCAATTTACTCAATTCTTGTTTAGAGCTGGAGATTCAATGGCAAAAGGATTAACGCCACTTCTTGCTTATTTTGTTATTTACTTAGGATACTTAAACATATATAATACAGAAAAGGAACCAATTACTATTAGAAGAGCGTTATCATTTGTATATCCATATGGCTTAGTAATAGGTTTAACTTGGATATTAATATTAGTACTATTCTATATAGTTGGTATTCCAATAGGTCCTGGTGTTTCACCAGCATTATAAGGGGGAATTTAAATGAGTTTAAAAGCAGGTATTGTAGGACTTCCTAATGTTGGAAAATCTACTTTGTTTAATGCAATTACAAAACAAAATATTTTGGCAGCAAATTATCCATTTGCTACAATTGAACCTAACGTTGGTGTAGTTATAGTAAATGATTACAGATTAGATAGATTAACAGAGATCTATAAGCCAGCTAAGACAACTCCAACAGCATACGAATTTACTGACATTGCTGGGCTTGTTAAAGGAGCTAGTGAAGGTGAAGGTTTAGGAAACAAATTTCTATCACATATAAGAGAAGTAGATGCAATTGTAGAAGTTGTAAGATGCTTTGACGATAGCAATATTATTCATGTTGATAGTAAGATTGATCCTGTTAATGATATTGAAGTTATTAATCTTGAATTAACTTTATCTGATTTAGAAATAGTTAATTCTAGAATAGATAAAATAAAGAAAAAAGCAGAAACTAATAGAGATAAAGAAGCTTTAGAAGAATACGAAATATTAAAGAAAGCTAAAGAAGCGCTAGAAAAAGGTACAGCTCTTAGAAGAGTAGAATTTACTAAAGATGAAAAGATATATTTCAAAAGCTTTAATCTTCTAACAATGAAACCTATTATATATATGGCTAATGTTAAAGAAGATGAATTAACAATTGAAAATGATTATGTTAAGAAAGTTAGAGAATATGCTTCTCAAGAAGGTTCTAAAGTAGTTAAGGCTTGCGCTAAAATGGAAGCTGATTTAAGTGACTTATCTGATGAAGATAAAAAGGAAATGTTAGAGTCTGTCGGTATAGAAGAAAGTGGTCTTGATCAATTAATTAAGGCAACTTATGATTTATTGGGACTAGCTACATATTTCACTGGAGGACCAGATGAAGTAAGAGCATGGACATTTAAAAAAGGAATGAATGCTAAAGAGTGTGCCGGTATAATTCATACTGACTTTGAAAAAGGTTTCATTAAGGCAGAAATTATGTCGTATGAAGACTTAGACAAATATGGTAGCGAATTAAAAGTAAAAGAAGCAGGTAAAACACGTCTTGAAGGTAAAGACTACCTTATGCAAGATGGAGATATTTGTTACTTCAGATTTAATGTTTAGAGGTTTATTTTTAAACCTCTTTTATTGTATAATTAATATATGTAGGTGATAGTAGTGAAGCCAGTAATAGGTATTATAGGAAGAGTAGAATATCCTGGAGGAACAGGAAAGATAGCAGTTAATGAAAGTGTTAGAAGAAAAGTAGTAAGACATGGGGGGAATCCATTATGTATACTATGTCCTCAGGATGTTGATTATACGAATGAAAAATACGAAGATCAAAAAGAATTAACTGAAGAAGAAAAAGAAATGGTAATTAAACAAATAAGTCTTTGTGATGGAATATTAATGCCAGGTGGTTTTAAGTTCTTAAGATGTGAAAGATTTATTTTAGATTATATAGTTGAAAACGATATTCCTACTCTTGGAATATGCTTAGGAATGCAGTTAATATCAAATTATAAAAAAGAAGAGATTTGGAATGAAAAGAATCCAGAAGGATTTAATCATTCAAGCCCTGATGTGGATTATGTACATTATGTTACTTTGGATAAGAATAGTAAATTATATAGCATAATTGGTAAAGAAAGATTTATGGTTAACAGTAGGCATAATTATCATGCACTTCCAACAGAGTATTGTGAGATAGTTGCAGTAAGTGATGACAATATAGTTGAAGCAATTGAAATAAAGGACAAAACATTCCAAATCGGAGTACAATGGCACCCAGAAGATTTAGAAGACGAACAAGCTAATAAATTGTTTGATAGATTTATTGAAGAAGCTAAAAAAAATATGGTTAAATAACCAAAAGGAGGATTATTATGCATGTAATAATCGCAGGTACAGCTAGAAGCGGTAAAACAACACTCTCGCTTTTACTGAATGAATATGGTTATACGCATTACAAAATGGACTCTATAAAAAGAGGAATATGTGAGTCGTTTAGCCTAAAATATGATAATTGGGAAGATGTCTCTCCAATTATATGTAACATTATTAATAAGATTATTCAGGATAACAAGACTGATACGAATTATCAAAAAGAAAAATATTTATTTGATACGCCATTCATTTATCCTAAGGATTTAGAAACAATAGATACTAGTGACACAATAATAATATTCTTGGGATATGCTCATATAGATGTTGATAGTGAAGTAGAACTGATAAGAAAATACGACAAAGATTATTACTGGACTAAGCAAATTAGTGATGAGCAACTGAAAGAATGGACAATAGATAATATTGAGTATTCAAAGCATTTGGAACAAGAGTGCAAAAGGCTCGGTATTAAATACTTTGATACTTCATTTAATAGAGATGAAGTGTTAGAGGAAGCAAAAAAATATATAATAGAAAATAATTAGTAGGTGGTTTTATGAATGATTTAAAGTTAATAGTAATGGACAACATAGCAGCAGTAGGAAAAGAAGTTGATGAATTTCTTCAAGAGATGAACAAGCATGATAAGTCTTATATGATGGAACATGTAAGAACAAGATTTAATAATGGAGAAGGAAAAATTGGGATTGATGAAACAGCAAGAGATAAAGATGTATTTATCTTAAGTGATGTAGGCAATTACAGCATTACTTATGATATGCATGGAATGAAGGTTCCTATGGGACCTGATGAACATTTCCAAGATATTAAAAGAGCAATAAGTGCCGTTGGAGGATACGCTAAAAGAGTAACAGTAATAATGCCTTTATTATATCAATCAAGACAAGATAAAAGAAAAGGAAGAGAGTCACTTGATTGTGCAATTGCACTTCAAGAATTAGAACGTTTAGGTGTTCAACATATTATTACTTTTGATTGTCATGAAAGAAAAGTTGCTAATGCAATACCAAATATACCATTTGAAAATTTCTATCCAACAAATATAATATTGGAAGAATTAATTAAAAATGAAAAAATATTTGATAACTTATTAGTAATAAGCCCAGATATGGGAGCAATGGAAAGAGCTAGATATTACGCTGATATGTTGTCTTGTGATGTTGGTATGTTCTATAAAAGAAGAGATTTAACAAAAGTTGTTAACGGAAAGAATCCAATAGTAGAACATGCATATATGGGTGCTGATGTTAAGGATAGAAAT
Organism: Bacilli bacterium; assembly: GCA_017525035.1. Lineage (GTDB taxonomy): Bacteria > Bacillota_I > Bacilli_A > RF39 > UBA660 > RUG13868. The sequence goes on from JAFXTH010000004.1 coordinate 88,304, forward strand.
GTAATTGTAGTAGATGATATGATTGCAAGTGGAGCATCTATGATTGAAGTTGGAGAAAAGTTAAGAGAAAAAGGCGCAAAGAAAATTTTCTTTATAACTACATTCTCATTATTCTCTGAAGGAATTGAAGTGTTTGAAGAAGCATATAATAACAAAGCATTTGATAAATTATTTACTACTAATTTAACTTATGTACCTGAAGAATATAGTAAATATAGATGGTTACATAGGATAGATTGTTCAAAAAGAATTGCTGAAATAATAGATTACATTAATAAAGGAAAATCATTAAGAAAGATTGTTCATAGTAACGATCGAATAATAGAACTTCTTAATAAGAAAAATTAATTATTAAAAAAAGTTAGTTAAACTAGCTTTTTTTTGTTATAATTAAAATAGAGAGTGAGGCTAAAGTGATATGGATAATAATCAAGTAGTTAACAATACCCCTGAAGTAAATAAACCAAAGAAAAATAATAGTACAATGATATTAATAGCAGGTATTATATTAATAATAATAGGAGTTATATTATATTTCGCTGTATTTAATAAAGGTGGAAATAGTAACAATACAAACGAAGGAAATAGTACAAATACAAACACAAATACGAACGTAGTGGATGATGGTATTGATTATAAAGAACAAGCAGCACCAGGATCATTCGATGATATTGGAAATCAAACAACAGGAATAAAATATGGTAATGGTAAAACATCTAAAGTCGAATTCAAATACGTTGAAGATGTATTAACAGAAGTTACAATAAACGAGAAAAATGGAATCTTTATTGAAGCTAATGAAAGTTTAGTTGGTGTATATCAAATATCTGATAGTGCAGTTTTAATAAAGAAAAATAAAGAAACAGGGAAAATAGAAGCATATTGTTACAAATTAGACGGTGAATTCCTAATGTTACAAGAGATTACTGTGCCAAATATGAAATATTCAAAAATGGAAGTTAATGGTAATAATATTGATTTTTACTTCACAGCACATAGTGGTAACACAATTAATTTAGAAAACAAAAAAGTAAATGCATGTAATGCAGGTGAATTAAATAACAATAATATTACAGATGATTATGTGGTTGAAGAAGTTCTTGAAATAAATTATACAGAAGATGATTCATCATTCCACATTGATACACCACAAAGTATGTTTAAGACAGTAGCAGATCTTAAAAAGAGTTGTTAAAAATAAAAAGAAAGGACAAAAAAACTTTACAAATCCTTTCTTTTTTGTTATATTACTTACGAGTATTTTAATACTCCTTGCCAGTAGTATGGCCAAAGTCCAAAAGGAGGTGTAATAATGAACAAATATGAATTAACTTTTATAGTTAAACCTGATCTTGAAGAATCTCAAATAAAGAGTGTTAACGATTCAGTTAAAGCTAAGTTAAATGAGATGAAGGCAACTGTTCTAGAAGAAAAAGAATGGGGTCAAAGAGAACTAGCTTATGAAATTAACAAATACAAAACAGGTTATTATTTCTATTATTTAATTGAAGAAAAAGATGCAGAAGCTGTTAAAGAGTTTGATCGTGTTGCTTTAATTAATGAAAATATTATTCGTCACTTAGTAGTTAAAGTAGAAGAGTAAGAAAAGAGGAATATATGAATAAAGTTTGTTTAGTTGGACGTCTTACTAAAGACCCAACATGTGAATATGTTAATACAAATAATGGGAGCGTAGCTCGTGCAAGATTTACTATCGCAGTAGATAGAGGTTTTGCATCTGGAAATCAAGATGGTAAAACAGCTGATTTTATTAGTGTTGTAGCTTGGAGAAAACAAGCAGAAAATATAACTAAATTCCAAAAGAAGGGAAATCAAATAGCTGTTGAAGGAAGACTTCAAGTAGATAGTTATACAGGAAAAGATGGAAATCAAGTATGGTCAACTTATGTAGTTGCAGATACTATTCAATTCCTAGATAGAAAAGGAGATGCACCATCAAATGCAAATTTTGAAGATGCAGATGTTTCTCCTAGTGATTTCTCAAGCGAGTCATCAAATCAAGGTGCAAGTGTTTGGGATGCAGGTTCTAATATTGAAATTGATCCAGATGAGTTACCTTTTTATTAAGAAGGGAGATAATTTAAATGGCAGAATTCTATAGAAAAAAGAAAAAAGTATGTTTTATGTGTGCTGGACACGATGTTAATTATAAAGATGTTGAAACATTAAAGAAATTTGTTAACGAAAGAGGTAAGATTTTACCTAGAAGAGTTACAGGTAACTGTGCTAAACATCAAAGACATGTAGCTAGCCAAGTAAAAATTGCAAGACAAATTGCATTATTACCATATGCTAAATAGTATCCGTAAGGATACTTTTTTATTGACAAAAAGCGTAAATTATGTGTAAATGTTACACTTTTATTGACAATTGCTTAACAAAAACTAGTCATCCTGGTTTATAATTAAAATTGATAAAGTGGGTGATGCTAGATGAAAAGCGTAAAAACGAATAGTAAAACGCACGGATATAAGCAATCTAAATTCAAAAAGAAGACATTGCGTATCCTACTTTTTGGTGTGCCTAGCTTAATTGTTATGATTTATTTCTTTACATATGCATTTAATATGTCTTTAGAAATAGTATCAAAGTATGATGAGAAGGAAGAATTAGAGCACGATTTAAATGATCTTAAAGAGAAGGAACAAGAACTATCGACCGATGTTTTAAAACTTCAAGATCCTGAATATGTAGCAAGATATTTAAGGGAAAAATATTATTATTCAAAGAATAATGAGTATATAATAAAATTGCCAAATAAAAATTAAAGATTTAATTACAAAATTAAATCTTTTTTTGTGGTGTTTTCCTTGATTATATTGGTTATTTATTCTAAAATATATCTTGTTGTGGTGATAATATGAAAAGGGTAAAAGAATTTTTAATTAAAGAAGTAAAAATAAAAGATAATGACACAATAGTACTTGGAAATTCAGGTGGTCCTGATTCCATGTATCTTTTAAATGTACTTTTAGATTTAAGAAAAAAACTCAACTTAAAAATAGTATGTGCACATGTTAATCACAACGTTAGGTTAGAAAGTGAAAAAGAACAAGAATTCTTAATGAATTATTGCAAAGATCATGATGTTTTGTTTGAAGTAATGAAAATAGAAAAATATGGTGATGATAATTTTCACAATCAAGCAAGAACTATTAGGTATAACTTTTTTGAAGATATTGTTAAGAAGTATGATGCAAATTACTTAATGACAGCACATCATGGTGATGATTTGATTGAGACAATACTTATGAGAATTGTAAGAGGATCAACACTAAAAGGTTATAGTGGATTTGAAAAGATTATAGATAATGGTACTTATAAAACAGTAAGACCACTTGTATTTTTAACTAAGGATTACATAGAAAAGTATGATAAAGAGCATAACATACCATATGTAACTGATCAATCTAACTTCAAGGGAAAGTATACACGAAATAGATATAGAATGAATGTACTTCCTTTCTTAAAAGAAGAGGATTCTAAGGTAAATGAAAAGTTTTTAAAGTTTAGTGAGACTTTAGAAGACTATGATAGATTTATAAATGAAGAGATACAAAAATCAATCGATAAAGTTTATAAAAACGATATTATAGACATAAATAAATATAAAGAGTTAGATAAATTAATTCAGAAGAAAATGATTTCTAAAATCTTAGAAGAAATCTATAAAGAAGATTTAATGATTATTAACGATAAACATGTTAAATTGATTAATGATCTGTTATTGTCTAAAAGATCTAATGCTAAAGTATGCTTACCACACAATATTGAAGTAGTTAAAGCTTATGACAAAGCTAAATTTAGTAAAGAAATTAAAGAAGTAATTGATTATAAGATTGAAATAACTAATTATACTACACTTCCTAATGGACATAAATTAGAAGTAGTTGATGAGATTGAATCAAATAATAATGATGTTTGTAGATTAGATAGCAATGAAATTAAACTTCCACTTTATGTTAGAACTAGAAAATATGGTGATAAGATGTATCTTAAGAAAATTAATGGAGCAAGAAAAGTTAAAGATATATTTATTGATTGTAAGACTCCAGCAAATGAAAGAGATAGATGGCCAATTGTCGTTGATTCTGAAGACAAAATTGTTTGGATTCCAAGCATTAAAAAATCTAAATTTACAAAGTTAAAAAATGAAAAGTATGATATAATAATTAAATATAGTTAAAGAGGAGGCGCGTTATGAATAAGAAAAATGTTAAAAGAGGTTTATTACCTTATGTATTTTTAATATTAATTATTCTTGGAGTATGGTATTTTGTAGCTTTAGGTAGTTCTAAAGTTAATGATTTAACATATGACAAGTTATTATCAGAATTAAGAGAAGGAAATGTTACTGAGGTTGTTATTACACCACATTCAAGTGAAGGTGTTTATAAAATTACTGGTAAGTTAAAAGGATATGAGGAAAGAGAATCATTTAAAGTAAAAGTTCCACTTACTGATTCAATTATTTCACAAATGATTTCAATTGATGAGTCATTAAACTATGAACTTAATACTGAAGATGATCCAGGAAGTAGTCCAATACTTTATATCATTGTTAATGTAGTACCATTAGTTTTAATACTAGGAGTTGGTTACTGGTTCTTATCTAGGCAAATGGGTGCTGCTGGTAAATCAATGGAATTTGGTAAGAGCAAAGCAAAATTAAGTACAGATAAGAATAAAACTACATTTAAAGATGTAGCTGGATTAAAAGAAGAAAAAGAAGAAGTAAAAGAATTAATTGATTTCTTAAAAAATCCAAAGAGATTCCAAAAGTTAGGTGCTAGAATTCCTAAGGGAGTTTTATTAGTAGGACCTCCTGGAACAGGTAAAACTTTACTTGCAAAAGCAGTTGCAGGAGAAGCAAATGTTCCATTCTACTATATCAGTGGATCTGACTTTGTTGAGTTATTCGTAGGTATCGGTGCAAGCCGTGTTAGAGACATGTTTAAGGAAGCTAAACATAATGCACCATGTTTGATATTTATCGATGAAATTGATGCTGTAGGACGTCAAAGAGGTACTGGTTTAGGTGGAGGACATGATGAAAGAGAGCAAACACTTAACCAATTATTAACTGAGATGGATGGATTTGGAGCAAATGAAGGAATTATCATTATTGCTGCAACTAACCGTGCTGATGTTCTTGACCCAGCATTATTAAGACCAGGAAGATTTGATAGACAAGTAATTGTTAATTTACCTGATGTTAAAGGAAGAGAAGAAATACTAGAAGTACATGCAAGAAATAAGATTTTAGCACCTAGTGTATCATTAAAGAACTTAGCCAAGAGAACTCCTGGATTTAGTGGAGCAGATCTTGAAAACTTATTAAACGAAGCTGCACTTTTAGCAGTTCGTGGTAACAAAGAACAAATTACAATGAAGGAAGTTGATGAAGCAACTGACCGTGTATTAATGGGACCAGCTAAGAAGAGTAAGAAATATACTGAAGCTGAAAGAAGAATGGTTGCATTCCATGAAGCAGGTCATGCTGTTATTGGACTTAAATTAACAAATGCTAGTGAAGTTCAAAAGGTTACTATTATACCTAGAGGACACGCTGGTGGATACAATATGATGGTTCCAAGAGAAGAGAAGTATACTGCTACTAAGACTGAATTATTAGAAGAGATCACTGGACTTCTTGGAGGAAGAGTATCAGAGGAATTAACTTTTGGAGAAATTTCTACTGGGGCTCATAACGATTTTGAAAAAGCTACTAAGATTGCAAGAGCTATGGTTACTGAATACGGAATGAGTGATTTAGGACCTGTTCAACTTGAACAACAAGAAGGTGGAGTATTCTTAGGAAGAGATTATGGTAAGACACGTAACTTCTCAAATGAAGTTGCTCATGAAATAGACCTTGAAATGCGTAAGATTATTGATGAATGTTATGAAAAGGCTAAGAAGTTATTAAGCGATAATGCTGATTTAGTTAAGTTAATCGCTGAAGCACTTCTTGAATATGAAACTCTTACTAAAGAGCAAATTGATTATCTTGTTAAAAATGGAAAGATGCCTGAAGAAGAGGAAACTGAAGAAGTAGAAGTACTTGATGAAAAGGTAGATAAACCAAAAAGAACTAGAAAAGTAAAAGAAGAAAAAGAAGAAGAAGAACAAGATAGTGAAGATGAAGATGAGGATTAAGGTTTTACTTAATCCTTTTTTATGTTAAAATAATAATATAATAAGGAGGAGAATAATATGGAAGATTCAAAGAAAAAAACATCAAAAGTATGGTTAATAATTATTGTAATTATATTGATGATTATAACTTTCTGTCTTGGCTTATTTTTAAGCAATATATTATGTAAAAAGTGTGATGATAAGAAAGATCAAGAGATAGTAGAAACAAAAAAAGAAGAATTATCTGATAAAGGTATTAAAAATGTAATGGAGCGTTTCGAAGCAATTAAGATATCATCTGATAGATTATACGAAAATGATAAGTTTGAAATATCCCAAATTAATCTAAACGAAATGCTTGTAACTGCTTTAAGTAGACAAAACATACCTAGTGTATGTGCTAATGAAGGTGATTATGTTGTGCTACTAAGTGAAATAAATGATGAACTTGAAAGATATATAGGAAAAACAGTTACAACAGATGACATTAAAAAAGTAAAAGAAGTATCTATGGGAAATCCATATGATTACCATTATTCTATCAAAGCAACAGATAACATCAGATTTGATGTTAAGAACTTCGTGTGTGGTGGAGAATTTGATGCTGATGACTATGTATACGGAAACATTATCAAAGGCGAAAGAGTTGGAGATTATGTATATATTTATGAGAAGAAAGCATTCGGAAGTTATGATCAAAAAAGCCTTGAGAAAGATATTTTTAAAGTAAATTATTATACTGATTATAAAAAGACAGGAAAAATAGTAGAAACATTAGATTCAATGGAATTTAGAGATAAAGAAGGAAATATAAAACCTACTGCTATACCTAATTGGGATTTGTATAATACTTACAAATATACGTTTAAACTAATAGATGGAGCATATTATTTTCAATCATTTGAACTAGTAAAATAGAATGTACGAAAGTGCATTCTTTTTTATGATATAATATTTTTGGTGAGCGACATGTGGAAAATAGGAAACGTAGAAATAAAAAATAAAGTTGTTTTAGCACCAATGGCAGGAGTATGTAATTCTGCTTTTCGTCGTATTGTTAAAGAGATGGGATGTGGATTAATATATGCTGAAATGGTTAGTGATAAAGCAATCTTTTTTAACAATCAAAAAACAATTGAAATGCTTTATATGACTGATGAAGAACGCCCTATTGCTCAGCAAATATTTGGTAATGATGAAGAATCATTTGTTAATGCAGCAAAATTTATTTATGAAAATATGCATCCAGATATTATAGATATAAATATGGGGTGTCCAGTTCCTAAAGTTGCAGTAAGGGCACAAGCAGGAAGTGCACTTTTAAAAAATCCAGAAAAGATAAAAAAAATAGTAACAAGTGTTGTTAATGCTGTTCCTATTCCAGTAACTGTTAAGATAAGAAGTGGATGGGATGCTAATAGTATAAACGCAGTAGAAGTTGCTAAGATTTGTGAAGAAGCTGGAGCTAGTGCAATATGTGTTCATGGAAGAACAAGAAGCCAGGGGTATTCTGGTAAAGCAGATTGGAATATTATTAAACAAGTTAAAGAAGCAGTTACTATTCCAGTTATCGGAAATGGTGATGTAGTAGATATCTACAGTGCCAAGAAAATGCTTGATGAAACTGGTTGTGATGCCATTATGATTGGCAGAGGTTGTCTTGGCAATCCATGGATATTTAAAGAAGTAAATGAATATATAGAAAATAACAACATAATAGATAAACCAACACCATTAGATAGAGTAAATATGTGCTTAAAGCACTTAACTTATTTAAAAGATATTAAAGTATCTAAAGTAGCCGTTTTAGAAATAAGAAACCATGTAGCATGGTATTTAAAAGGAATAAAAGGTTCTAATGAAATAAAAAATAAAATCTTTAAGACTAAAGATTTAGATGAAATATATGATATCTTAAATGATTATAAAAAATATGTAGAGGAGGAATATAAATGAAAGCCACATCAGCATCAAGATTTGGAGCGTTTGTTATTGATGCAATAATAGTATTATTCGTATCTGGACTAATTGTAGGGTTCTTACCAACAACAAAAAAATATGATATTGCAGCAGAAAAGCAAAGCGAGCTAATCGATAAAATTTTATCAACAGAGGTAGAACTTGATAAGGCATATGATGAAATATATGAAATAAGATATGAACTGGATAAGGAGTCTATCCATATAACACTTGTAACAATTATAATTTATTTAGCATATTATGGTACTTTTGCCTACTATAAGAATGGCCAAACTTTAGGTAAGAAATTGATGCGTATTAAGGTCGAGGCAGAGAATGACTCAAATATGACTTTTATACTCAGAACAGCGTTTATTCATGGTGAATTTACTGCATTAATATCTGTTGTCGGTGTGTTATTCTTGGATAAATCAGCTTATGCAGGATTATATGCGATATGCTCTTTGGTTAACTTTGCAATTCTTCTTATTTCAGCTATCTTTTGCATGGTAAGAGAAGATGGAAAAGGGTTACATGATTTGTTGTTTAAAACAAGCGTAATTAAAGAATAATTTGTTTGTGTAAGAATGATGAAATTTCTTTAAAATATTGAAATATAAGGCTTTATTGTTGTATAATTTTTTTAGAGGAGGAAAAAAATGAAAAAACATAATTTGTTTAAAGTAGTTATGATAGTTTTACTTGTTTTGGTATTAGTATCTTGGTTCTTACCAGTATATAACATATCAAATGCAGGTACAGAATTTGAATCTGGAGATAATATTCGTGTTGGATTCTTTGCTTTAATATCTTTTATTGCTATTGCATTGCAGTATTTTAGCCATATTGCTATGTATATATTGGCTATTGGAGCATTATATGGTGTTCTATATAAAGTTCCAGTTTATAGAAAACTATTAGATAAGATAGTATCAGGATTCAAAGGATACGAATTATTATTTATGGGAATAGTAATGGCTATTGTAACAGTATTAACTTCAATGGTAGGATTATCTTTACCAATACTTGCATTTTTCCCACTTATCATATCTGTAATCTTAATGATGGGATACGATAAAGTAACTGCAGCTATGGTAACAGTTGGATCTGTTTCTGCTGGAATGATTGGAACAGTTTTCTCAGCAAATGCAGTTTCAGGAATATCTACTTTATTAGAAGTTCCTGCGAATACAGAAGTACTTAGCAAGATTATCTTATTATTAGTATCTTTTGCTATAGTATTCTTAAATGTATTCCTATATTCAAGAAAACATCGTAAGAAAGAAGTTGTTGTTGAGGCATATTTAGTACCTGAAGAAACAACTACAAAGAAGCCAGTATGGCCATTAGTTGTAATATTAGATGTAGTATTAATAGTTCTAGGATTAGCATTCTTCTCTTGGGAACTATTCAATGTTACATTCTTCAAAGATATTACTAATAGTTTAATAAGTGCAGATGGTGGAAATATAACAAAAGGATTCCTAACTGCATTAAATGCACTTCTTGGTGTAAGTAGTGATGTTGAATTTGGTAAATGGACTTTGATTGAAGGTACTGCATTACTAATACTTGCAAGTGGTTTAATTGGATTTGTTTACAGACAAAAATTTGATGAATGGCTAAAGAATATGGCAGAAGGTGCTAAAAAGGCATTAAAACCTGCTTTACTAGTTATTTTAATATATGCTGTTTTGGTATTTACTACAAACGTACCAATCTACTATACATTAACTAATTGGTTTATGTCATTAAACGGAGAATTACATGTATTTATAATGATGATTGTTGCAATTATCTTCATAATCTTAGGTGTAGATGCTTACTATGGATTAAGAGCTGGTCAAGGTTACTTAGCATCAATCCTTGCAGTAGATGCTTCTAAAAATGTAATTATTGCATTAATTTGGCAAGCTATGTATGGATTCACAATGTTAATATCACCAACTAGCGTAGTATTAATGGTTTCATTAGGATATTTAAATTTATCTTATGGAAAATGGATGAAATCTATTTGGCCATTGATATTAGAATTGCTTGCAGCATCAACAATTCTTCTATATATATTTGCAAGATAAAGAAACTTTTAAAAGTTTCTTTTTTTGTATATTTATTGAAATCTTCCTTCATTATGTTCATAAGATTGTATGAAGGGAGATTTTATGTTTTCTACTTTTACAAATGAATTAAAAAAGCATCTTTATAATGCCAAAAAAGAAATGAATGAATTAAAACATTCATATATCGGGTCTGAGCATTTTATTCTAGCTGTGCTAAAGGATAGTAATAATCTGTCTAGAATATTAAATAATTATGGAATAACATATGATAGATTTAGAAAATCAGTAATTGATTTGGTAGGTATTGGTAACTCTAATGAATCTTTGTTTATATATACACCTCTTTTTAAGAAGGTTTTGGAAGATGCTATACAAATTGCCAAGAATAATAATTTAGATGTTTCAATGGAAAATGTTTTTTTATCTATAATGGATGAGGCTGAAGGAGTAGCATACCGTATTTTCTGCGATTATCTAATTGATATTGATTCTTTATATGATGAAGTTGATGATTTAAATGTTTCTTTTATACCTAAGAATAGGTATATTGATGAAGTAGGAATTGATTTATGTAAGAAAGCTATCAATGATGATGTTGATCCGGTAATAGGAAGAGAGAAAGAAACAGATAGGCTAATTGAGATAATATGTCGAAGAACCAAAAGGAACCCCTTGCTAATAGGCGAAGCAGGTGTTGGCAAAACATCTATTGTTGAAGAATTTGCAAGAAGGTTGGCTTTTAAAGAAGTCCCACAAAAACTACAAAATAAAAGGGTAGTAAGTATATCTATGGCTAGTTTGGTAGCAGGTACAAAATACCGTGGAGAATTTGAAGAGAAGGTATTAAAGATATTTGATGATTTAGAAAAAAGCGATGATGTAATTGTGTTTATTGACGAAATACATACATTAGTCGGAGCAGGTGGTGCTGATGGAGCAATCGATGCGAGTAATATCTTGAAACCAGCTTTAGCAAGAGGAAAAGTAATTGTTATCGGTGCCACAACAACCAAAGAATATAACAAGTATATTGAAGATGATAAGGCACTAAGTAGAAGGTTTCAAACAATAATGGTGGAAGAACCAAAAGAAAAAGAATTATTTAACATATTAAACAAATTAAAAACTAAATACGAAGAATATCATAATGTTTCAATAAGCACGTCAATTCTTAAATATATAATTAAACTGTCAAAAATATATTTGCCATATAGAAAAGAGCCAGACAAATCTATAGATATATTAGATGAAGCTTGTTCTAAAATATCTATCGGCAAAGATAAAGAAACAATTAAAAAATCAAATTACTTAAAAAGAATTGCTAAAATAAACATAATGAAAAGTAATATGCTGATGTTAAATAAATATGCTGAGTTAATAAAACTAAGAAACGAGGAGAGAAAATTATTATCTAATATTAATAAAATAGATTTAAAAATTATGACTAATAATAGACGAAAAAAACTAACTAAGGAATCAATTGATGATGTTATTTCTTTAAGGAGCAATATTACATTGTATAATAGTTTGAATACCAAAAGTGTATTATCAACACTAAAAAAAGAACTTAAAGCCAGGTTTACTGGTCAAAATGATGCAATTAATAAGTTGATTGAGCAAACAAAAGAGTATATAAATATCAACAAACATGACAAATTACTATATTTTACATTTAATGGTAATGATTGTGAGTATATGAATTCTTTTGCCAAACTATATGGAAAGATTTTACTTGATGATCGTACTACTGTAATTGACTTAGAATCATATAGATCTATTGATACTTTCATTATGAATAACAAATCCTTGATTGAAAACTTAAAAGAATATCCACAATCTTTGTTGATATTTAATAATCTAGATAATGCTATTTATGATATTAAAGATTATATAAACAAAATTATTAAAGATGGCAAAATAGAATTAGAAAAAGATACTGTTTATATTAATCACTTAATTGTCATAAATATAGAAAAGAAAAAAGAATCTAATTTAGGTTTTAATAACTTTAATAAGATAGATAGTAATACTTTAAATGTAATACATTTTAATAAAGAAGAAAAAGAACATATTGTGATATAATCTTCTTAGGAGGACTTCTTATGGAACTTTATGAACTACGTAAAAATATATCTGCTGCAAATGATGAAGTAGCAGACTTATGGAGGTTACTTTGACATCGATAATAAGATTGTCAAAATTAACAACTTAGAAAAAGAAATGTCTCTTCCTAATTTTTGGGATGATCAAGAAAGAAGCTCAAGTATTATTAATGAACTTAATGATTTGAAATCCATTGTTAAAGATATAACAACACTAGATAAAGAAGTTAAAGACTTGAACACTGTTGTTGAAGATGAACTAGATGATGAAACCAGTTTGTTAATTGAAGAAGAATACAATGATACTAATGAGAGATTAGAAAAACTTAAATTATTACTTTTATTAAGTGATGATTATGATAAAAATGATTGTATATTTGAAATACATTCTGGTGCAGGTGGAACTGAAGCTTGTGACTGGGCTAACATGATTTATCGAATGTATACAAGATGGTGTGATAAAAAAGGTTACAAGTATACGCTAATTGATTACCAAGAAGGTGATGAAGTTGGTATTAAAAGTGTATCAATAGAAGTAAAAGGTATGTATGCTTATGGATATTTAAAATGTGAGAAAGGTATTCATAGACTTGTAAGATTATCACCTTTTGATGCTAATCATAAAAGACATACATCTTTCGCATCTGTTTTAGTAACACCAATTATTGAAGACTCAAATGATATTGTAATTAATGATAAAGATTTAAAAATAGATGTTTATAGATCAAGTGGTAATGGTGGGCAAGGGGTAAATACTACTGATTCAGCAGTTAGAATTACCCATTTACCAACAAAGATTGTAGTAACATGCCAAAATGAAAGAAGCCAATTACAAAACAAAGAACAAGCAATGAAAATATTAAGAAATAAACTTAAGGTTCTTGAAGTAGAAAAGAAGAATATGGAAATGGAAGAAATAAAAGGAGAACAAATGAATATTGAGTTTGGCTCTCAAATTAGAAGTTACGTAATGCATCCATATTCAATGGTAAAAGACCATAGAACTAAATGTGAAACAAGTAATGTTTTGGGTGTTCTTGATGGCGATATAGATATGTTTATTGAATCAAAACTTAAAGATAATAACCAAAAAGAGTAGAAGAATACTCTTTTCTTTTTTTGTTTACACATAAATGACTATTTTTCTCTATTTTACTGATATTTCATAGATTTTAACTTGTATATATGTTATAATTTTACGTAGAATAGAGGTGATTTTATTGGCTGAGTTAATTACATTAACAGGAGTTAATAAAAAATATAAAAATGGAGTTACTGCTATTTATGACTTAGATTTATCAATCAAAAAAGGTGAATTCGTTTTTATTATAGGTGGGTCTGGTAGTGGTAAATCTACTCTTATAAAGATGCTTTATAGAGAAGAAAAACCTAATAAAGGTGAAATCTCTATAGGTGGTATTAATGTTGCAAAATTAAGAAATAGTAAAGTATATAAATTAAGAAGAAGATTAGGAATTGTATTCCAAGATTATAGACTTCTTCCTAAATTAACAGTTTATGAAAACGTTGCCTTTGCACTTGAAGTTATTGGTACTAAAAGTAATGAAATTAGAATTAAAACATTAAGGGCACTAGAGCTAGTTGGATTAAAAGGAAAGATAAGAAACTATCCTGATGAGTTATCTGGAGGAGAACAACAAAGAGTTGCAATAGCAAGAGCTATAGTAAATAATCCTAAATTAATTCTTTGTGATGAGCCTACTGGAAACTTGGATCCTAAAATGAGTTTAGAAGTTGTTAAAGTACTAGAAGATATTAATAAAACTACAGGTGCTACTATTATAATGGCAACACATGATAAAGAAATTGTTAATAAATTTAAAAAGCGTGTTGTTGCTATTAAACAAGGTAGAATTGTAAAAGATTATGAAGAAGGGAAGTACGATAATGAATCTATTTAGAATGATTAGGTATGGTGTACGTGATGCCTTTAAAAGCGTACGAAGAAATCTTTCTTTATCTCTTGCTTCTGTATCTTGTATAAGCATTACATTAATAGTTGTTGCACTTGCACTTCTAGTAGCATTCAATGTAGAAAACTTTTCACAAAAAGCTGGAGATAACGTAACAATTGTTACATATTTGCAACTTGGTGCTACAGAAGATGATATAACAGCTTTTGAAACAGAGTTAAAGGGAATGGATAACATTGTTCAAGAATGGACAAAACAAACTCCAGAGGAAAGAAAACAAAGTCTTATTGAAGAAGAGGAACTACTAAGTAATATCGGATCTACAATAGAAAATCCAGAAGAAGTATTTCATTATAGATACGATTTAAAAGTAGAAGATGTAGCAAAAATTGAAGATACAAAAAATGCCCTTAAGGCACTAGATGTAGTTGATACTGCTGAATATGGTGATGATACGGTAACTCGTATGATTGATTTATTTAATATTGCTGGTAGAGTAGCAACTATAGTAGCAGTTATATTGATAATTGTTACAGTATTCTTGATTGTTAACACAATAAAATTAACAATTTTCTCTAGAAAAAGAGAAATATCAATAATGAGAGTTGTTGGAGCAAGCAACATGACAATAAAAAATCCATTCATAATAGAAGGGTTCTTAATTGGATTAATGGGATCAATAGTTCCTGTGCTTGCAACAATATTTGGATATAGAGCATTCTATGATAAGTTAGATGATGGTCATTTTATGACATTTTGGTTAGAATTCTTAAATCCAACTCCATTCATTTATTTCGTTTCATTAATCATAGTTATTATTGGTGTTACTGTAGGTATGATTGGTAGTAGTAGAGCAGTAAGGAAGTATTTAAAAGTATGATGAAGATAGCTAAGAGATTTTTAGTTGTTTCTATCATTGTGGGTTTGTTCTACTCATCATTTAGCAACGTTAATAATGTATATGCTGCAAATAATGTAACGTTAGGATACTATGAACAACAACTTGCAAATTATAAAAAGAAAGCTGAAGAGACACGAAAGGCAATTAATAAAACAGAAAGCGAGATTAGATCTTCAGAAGGAAGAATTGAAAATTTAAAAAATGAAACTGCAACACTATCAAATGAAATTAAAAAATTAAATGAGGAAATAGAAAATTATAAAAAGAGCATTGAAGAAAAATTAAGCCAATCAAGACAAGTTTTGGAATATATGCAATTATCTAATGACAGAAATGTTTATTTGGATTATGTATTTAAAGCTGATTCAATAACAGATTTGATAAATAGAAGTTATACAATTCAAGAATTAATGGATTATAACAATAGGACTGTTGGTGAGTTAGAACAAATAATTAAAGACAATGAAAAAAGACAAGCTGAAATAGATAAGCGTAAAGAAAAAATTAAACAAACTCAAACAGAACTTGAGCATAATATTGTTTCGCTTGGTGAAGAAAAAGCCGTTCTTACTACAGGTGGTGTTGATACAGCAAGCCAAATTAAGATGTATGAAGAACTTGTTAATGCATATAAAAAGCGTGGATGTAAAACAAATGATATAATTGGTGTAGACTGTGCTGTTCAAGGTGGAACAGGAATATTCAGAAGACCAACAACTACTGGATATATTACACAAGAGCAATATTATAATAATGCTAATAGTTATCATAGAGCAGTTGATATTGGAAGTAAAAATGGAAGAAGAGAAAAGATTTATCCGATTGCTGATGGTACAATCGTAGCAAAATATACTGATATTTATGGAGCTTTAGTTTTAGCAATAGAACACTATAATATAACAGATGGTAAATGGTATACATCTTTATACGCTCATATGAGCAGTTATGCTCCTGGATTAAAAATAGGTAACAAAGTTACAAGTAATCAATATATTGGTTATATGGGTGATACTGGATATTCATTTGGTATCCACTTACATATGGAGGTAATTCCATGTAGACTTAATAATCCAAGTGATAGAAACTGTTATTCATTAAATGCATATTTGAATTATGCTCCAAAAGTTATAAGAAATGGATTTAATTTAAGAAAATTAATTAGTTTCCCTAAAGGATTATATAATTCATGGTATTCAAGATAGACGAAAGTCTATCTTTTTTGTGCAAAAAAAATAAAGCTAATTAAGCTTTATTTCTTGCAAATAACATTGGTATTTTTCTTATTCTTCTTTTTGCAGGTGCTTGTGGTTTTTCTGGCATTTGTGTTTGGCTCATTGATTTTAGTTCTTCAGAATCAAGTGTTCTTGTAACTATTACAATGTCATCAGCATACCAATAATCAACTATTCCTACTGTTTTTTCACCAAGCCCTTCACGTTTACTAATAAACAAGCTAACGTCTATAGTTCTATCACTAATAGATTTTCTTGCTACTGAAGTCACTTGCTTATTACTATTCTTTAACCTAAGATTTTCTGTAATTGTCATTTCCTCATTATTTTTTTCAAATGAAGAATTTTTAAGATCATATTTTACATAATCTTTTTTTCTTACTACAGCAGATAACAATCTAAAATCTTTAGCATATCTCTTTCCTATTGCTTTATACATTCTTTTAGCGCCTTCGCTATTTAACTCTTCTTTGGTTAACATAATATACCCCTCTCAGACGAAGATATATTATATTACATTTTGCTTAATTTGTCAATTTAGCGAGTGAAAATGTTATTATATTCATCAAATAATGTTGTATCCAATTTGAAATTAATCTTTTTATCTTTATCTTTATATATTCTTTTAACTAACTCTACTAGTTTGTCTTTGTTTTCTTTTTCAAAATATTTAAAAGGTATTATAGTACCATGTGTTTTATCTTTAATTTTTAATTCCTTGTATGTTGGAAGTGGTGTTACTATTACTTTTGTATTTAATGATAATGCTTCTAGAATACAATATGGCATTGCCTCACTATCACTTAACAATACAAAGTAATCAGCATCATTTATATATGGCATTGGATTACTAGTTCTATGTCTATATACTAATCCACCTTTGTTTGTACCTTCATTAACGTCAGTAAATACATTCCATGTGTAAGGAATTTCTAATTCATCTAAAATATTTGCTAGTATTTCAATTCTTTCAGGGCATTTAATCTTTGATGATCTTTGTGCTGAAACAAGTTTTAGATGTGGCTTAACTGCTTCATTATCAATTTTAAATGGATTTAAAACATGATCTATTTTCTTTGTTGGAAAATAACCTTCCGCTTTTTTAGCAGTTATTTTAGATACTCCTATATATTTTGAATATATATCATTCTTATAATGCGCAGAGTTTGGATAATCACTCATATTACCATGAATAAACATATAGTTTTCTTCAAGTGCAAATATGTTCTTTGGATAATGATAATCAGAGTAAGATACTAATAATCTATCACACATATAGTTAACTGTATATGATCTTTTAACACATCGTATTCCATAACTTTCAAATGATCTAGCCATTTTAGCATTTAAACTATCATACAACATAGTTATGTCATATTTTTTAGCGAAACATCTTCCAATATTTCTTACCCAGCTTATATAACCATTGAATGTACCGTCGCAGTTTGTACTGAAATAAATAATATTTTTATAATATTCATTTCTTTTTATGTCAGTATACATAAAGTTATGAACTAATTTTTTTCCTTTAGGATTGTGAAAGTAAATGATATCACCTATAGCAGTTCTTTTTTCAAATTCTTTCTCGATTATTTCATTAATGCCTTTATTTGTCTTAACATTTAAGATATTAAATAGTTTATTTCTATTAAAGATAAAACTCCAAATATATTCTTCTGCATATGGATAAATATCTTTCAACTCTTTAGGGTCTGTTAAAACTTTCATATTGTTTTTATATTCGTAATCAATAATATAGTTAATAAAACAACAATCAAAGTCTTCTTTGATTTTTTCGGTTACTTTTTCTAAATATGTTTTATCAATTCTGTCTTCTTCTTTAATAAAAGTTATATACTTACAGTGTGTTTTTTCTACTAATTCTTTAATGTTTGATCCGTCTGAGTAGATAACTTGAATATTGTCGTTTAATTTAAAATCTTGTTCTTTTCCTAAAATTACTATTACTAAATCTTTCATTGTATACTCCACTTATTATATTTTTAATTATAACATTAATTACTATATATATGTTAAAATATTTTTGTAATAGGAGATAAAATGAGAGATTATATGAAAGAATATATTGAAAAGATTGATAAAATAATTGATGAAAAGAAAATTAATAATAAAGAAGAATTGTTAAGCGAGCATTTAGTTAAAATTCAATTCTTTCAACATGAAAGATTAATTCACTTTTTAGTTACAATGCTATTTGCAATTATGTTTTTAATGACATTCTTGTATTCGTTAAATAACTTTAATATTGGATTAATTATATTAAACATTTTATTGTTATGTTTATTGGTACCATATATATTTCATTATTACTATTTAGAAAATAGTGTTCAATATATGTATAAGCAGTATGATATGTTAAAAAATAGTAAATAATTCTAAATTAATTGTACTTTGCTGTATCCAAAGCCCGGTATTTCTTTACTTTTTGGCCTTTTTGTGGTATAATGTTACGTAATCAAGGGGGTATAGTGTATGGGAAGAAGTGAATTAATTCATTACGATGAGTCAAGAAAAGGCAAAGAATTGTTTTTTCCTGAAGGGCCTTCAAAAAAAGCTAGTGCACCAAGAAGTAAATTTTTTGAACTTGTTGGTGATCCAAGTCAAATAATTAAAGTCGGTGTTCATAATTTCAATGCTAATGAAACAATGAATATGTTAGAGCGCTTTAGCCTAGTTAGAAACAATGTTAGAATGACTAAATTACCTAATGGCTATTTTACTGAAAAAGATGTTGTTACTGGTTCTGTAGTACCTTTTTATCCAGATACTACATCTTTATATCAAATATTAGAAACACATAATGTTGAAGAATTGCTAAAACATTATCAACGTGATGATGATCCAGTGCATAACTTATTTCTTTTCTTTGATGAAAACTTGGATAGATTAGAAGAGTTGGTAGATAATGGTTTATATTACACAGATTTTAATCATGGTAATATTTTGTTTAGCAATAATGAATCACATTTAATAGACTTTGATCCTGGATATGTACGTACACCAAGCAAAGAAAATTATAAAGCTGTTCTTGATTCTTATGATTTATTATTGTTTATAGCGCTTAAAAGATTTGAATTATTAGACCTATGTACTTATAAATCTAAAAATTTTAAAGCAATGAGAAAAAGACTTGAGAAAGTTGAGAATAAAGTTAGAAGAAGAATGCATTAAAGCATTCTTTTTGTTATAATTAATTTAGGGTGATGATATGGAAAAATTTTCTAAAGAAAAAATACTTGAAGTTGCAAACGAAATATTTGAAAGTTGTGATGTAGTTGCAAAACACGGAACTTGGTTTCATAAAGCTATGAGCATAATGGAGACAGGACTTGATTATGATAAAACTACTATGGCTGGACAAGTATCTAAGGATCCGGTTAAGTTAGTTTCTTATGGGTGGAAAGAAGTACCAGCAGGTGAAGCTGCAAATGTTATTTTGGCACTTCCTAAAACATTTATTAAAAAACTAAATGGTATGAACGATGAGCAATACAAAGAGTGGCTTGCAAAGTTTCTTAATAGAGGACCAGATGCTGAAATACTTTTATATGCAGCATCAGAAAAACATAGTACGGGTATAATTGAATATAAAGGTGTAACACTTCAAGGAACAGAGAGTTGTCATCTTCCTAGAGAGTTTGTTAAAGGAAGTTTCTTTTTCTGTGACAACAAAACTTATTTTGATTTCATAAAAAATCCAGAAGAAGCTTTAGAGCATTTAACATACGTTGAAAATGAATATTTCTTTGACAATTTAACACCTGAAGAACAGGATAAATTTGTTGAAGCGTTTAGAGGTAGGGGAAGACAACCTGCAAAATAATAAATAAGTGGTATAATCTTCTAGCAATGTGTTAGAATATTTTACTAAAAGGAGTGAGAACTATGTTTAAACTACATTCAAATTTTAAACCTACTGGTGATCAGCCTAGGGCAATTGAAGAATTAACAGCGGGTATAAACGATGGTAAAAAACATCAAGTCCTTCTTGGTGTTACTGGTAGTGGTAAAACATTTACTATGGCTAATGTAATTGCAAATGTTAACAAACCAACATTAGTACTTGCTCATAATAAAACTTTGGCAGGACAATTATATAGTGAATTTAAAGAATTATTTCCTGAAAATCGTGTCGAATATTTTGTATCATATTATGATTATTATCAGCCAGAAGCTTATGTACCATCTACTGACACATATATAGAAAAAGACTCATCTATCAATGATGAAATAGATGAGTTAAGACACGCTGCTGCTAGTTCCTTATTAACAAGAAAAGATACAATAGTAGTAGCATCAGTATCATGTATCTATGGTATCGGTGAACCAGAAGAATATAAAGATAAAATGCTAACTTTGAATGTTGGAGATACAATAGACAGAGATAAAGTATTAAATAAACTTGTTGATATGTTGTATGAAAGAAATGATATAGATTTTAAACGTGGTACTTTTAGAGCAAGAGGAGATGTTTTAGAAGTAATACCAGCAAGTGAAAGAACAAATGGAATTAGAATAGAATTCTTTGGTGATGAAATAGATAGAATTAGTGAAATAGATGCCTTAACAGGAGTTGTTAAAGTAAATAAAAAGACTGTTTCTATTTTCCCAGCAAGCTTATTCGTTACAAGCGATGAAAAACTAGAAGAAGCTATGAAAAGAATTAGAAAAGAATGCGACGAAAGAGTAAAATATTTTAAAGAAAATAATAAACTAATTGAAGCACAAAGAATTGAAGAAAGAACTAACTATGACTTAGAGATGTTATCTGAGACTGGTTTTTGTTCTGGAGTAGAAAACTATTCAAGGCATATGGCTTTAAGAGAAGAAGGAGAAACTCCTACAACGCTAATGGACTTCTTTGGTGATGATTACTTATTAATTGTCGATGAATCTCATGTAACTCTTCCACAGGTAAGAGGTATGTATAATGGAGATAGAGCAAGAAAGATGAATCTAGTAGAGTATGGATTTAGACTTCCTAGTGCATTAGATAATAGACCATTAAGATTTGAAGAATTTGAAAATAAAATAAAACAAGCTATATATGTATCTGCTACACCAGGTGATTATGAACTTGAAAAGACAAATAATAAATTTACTGAACAAATAATAAGACCAACAGGTTTATTAGATCCAATAATAGAAGTTAGACCATCAACAGGTCAAATAGATGACTTAGTTGGAGAAATAAAAGATAGAATTAGTAAAAATGAAAGAGTATTGATAACAACTTTAACTATTAGGATGGCTGAAGAATTAACTAACTATTTAAAAGAATTGGATATAAAAGTAGCATATCTTCATACTGAAGTTAAAACTCTTGAAAGATTAAGAATAATAAGAGACTTACGTCTTGGTAAATATGATTGTATCGTTGGAATAAATTTATTACGTGAAGGTATTGATATTCCTGAAGTAAGTTTAATAGGTATTTTAGATGCTGATAAAGAAGGATTCCTAAGAAGCGAAAGAAGCTTAATCCAGACAATTGGTAGATGTGCAAGAAATGCAAATGGTAAATGTATTATGTATGCAGATAAAATTACTGAATCAATGGATAAAGCCATAACTGAAACCAGAAGAAGACGTGAAATACAAAATAAATATAATGAAGACAATGGAATTGTTCCAAAAACAATTATTAAAGAAATCAGAGACTTAATAAGTAATGTTGATGAATCTAAAAAGACTAAGGATAAAGCTAAGAAAGAAACAAAACTTGACCGTGAATTAAATGTTGAAGAAATCGAAAGAGAAATGAGAGAAGCAGCAAGAAACTTAGACTTCGAAAGAGCTATGGAATTACGTGATATTTTGTTTGAATTAAAATCATAATATTCTTAGTACATGGTATTAAAAATGAAACGAAGATTTAAAAAAATATATGTAGAGATAACAAATAGATGTAATTTGAAATGTTCCTTTTGTAGTAAGTTAGATCGAGAAATAAAAGAAATGTCTTTAGAAGATTTTAAAACAGTTATATCTAAGATTAAACCTTTTACTGATTATATTTATCTACATGTTAAAGGGGAACCTTTATTACATTCTAGACTTGATGATATATTATCTATTTGTGATAAAGAAAATATTCAAGTAAATATAACTACTAATGGAACATTATTAAAAGATAAACTAAATATTTTGTCTAGTCATGCATCTATTAGGCAGATAAATGTTTCACTACATTCAGAAAATAATTTTAAAGATTATTTTGAAAATATATTTGATGCTTGTGATAAGTTATCTGAAAAAATTTATATAAGTTATAGAATTTGGAATCTTGATGAATTGCATTTGGATGAAAAATCCACTACTATTGTGGATAAAATAATCAATCACTATAAGTTACCAACAAAAGTTGTTGATAAACTTAAAAAAGATAAAGATACAACAATATCTAATAACATATTTGTTAATAAAGATAATTTGTTTACTTGGCCTGATAGCTTTAGTAACTATGATTTAGATGGAAAGTGCTACGGACTTAATACTCATATTGGTATTTTAGTTGATGGCACAATTATTCCCTGTTGTTTAGATGGTAATGGCCAAATCAACTTAGGTAATATATTTAAAAATAACCTAGAAGATGTGTTAAACAGTAAAAAAGTTTTAGACATGATAAATGGCTTTAAAAACGGTAAATCTATCTGTCAACTTTGCAAGAATTGTAATTTTAGAAATAGATTTATTAAATAAAAATAATTAAACTTGTGATATAGTATTATTGGGTGAGTATATGAAAAGGGTAAAGCAATTAGTATTATTATTTGTTATTGGTATTCTTTTATTACCAACTCTTGTTAAGGCATCTAGCTTTGAAGTTGATGAAAATATGTATGTAGAAATAGATGATACATTATGGTATGTTTTCACAAGAAATAATATCGCCGATAATGAAGAATTAGAAAAATTAAATATTACATATGAATATATGAATAATTTCTTTGAAAGAAATCATGCTTATTTAGATGCAGTATTACTTTATAAAAATACAAATGATGTATTAGAACTATCAGTTAGAAGAGTAGCTGCTGGTGGTGCAACTAATTCTAGTAATTATTCAGATGAAGAATTTTTAGATATCATTAAAGAAAATTTGACTAATAAAAATGAAAATCCATCTGTAGTAGAAATTTATGAAAGAAATGGTTATAAATATGCATATGCAGAATATGTAGATCAAGGATACTATATTATGGATTATTATGTAATAATCAATGGTTATAGTTATACTATTTCAACGCAAAAGGCGAAAGCATTTGATGCTGATGATAAAGCTAAGATAAAAGCAATAATTGATTCAATATCATTTAATGTTGATACAAGTATGAAAGAACCATCAAAAGGTGGAACAGGTGAGATTGTTAAGAAAGCATTAATTGGTGGATTAATAGGTGGTGCTATTGGTGGAGTGTCTGCTTTAATAATATCAGCAACTAAAAAGAAAAAAGTTAACAATATGAATTATAATCAAAATCAATATAATAATATGAATGGATACAATAATAATTATTATAGTAATGGAAATACTGGCTATAATAATAATGGAAATTATTATAACAATAATAACTATTACAATAATAACAACAATAATAATCGATATTAAGGCTATTAAGCCTTTTTTCTTTTGAATAATTTTAATTGTTATGATATTATATAATCGTTTATTTGAGGTGATACTATGGATGAAATAATAATTAAAGGAGCAAGGGAGAATAATCTTAAGAATATAGATTTAACACTTCCTAAAAATAAACTAATAGTAATGACTGGAGTATCAGGTAGTGGTAAAAGTAGTTTGGCTTTTGATACTATTTATGCTGAAGGTCAAAGAAGATATGTCGAAAGTTTGTCTGCTTATGCTAGACAGTTTTTGGGTGGTACAGAAAAACCTGATGTTGATTCCATAGAAGGACTATCACCATCGATTAGTATTGATCAAAAAACAACTAGTAACAATCCAAGAAGTACAGTTGGAACAGTTACAGAAATATATGACTATTTTAGGCTTTTATATGCCCGTATAGGTACTCCAATGTGCCCAAACCATCATATACCTATAAAAGGACAAAGCATCGAGGAAATGGCTAATAAGCTACTTGAATACCCTGAAGGTACTAAACTTGTTTTGATGGCACCAGTAGTACATGGTGAAAAAGGAACTCATAAAGAATTAATAGATAAATTAAGAAGTGAAGGTTATGCAAGAATAAGAATAAATAAAGAAATGCATGATTTAACTGAAGAGTTTAACTTTGATAAGAATGTTAAAGACGATATAGATGTAGTTGTAGATAGACTAATTATTAAAGATGGTATTAGAACTAGATTATTTGAATCACTTGAAACATGCTGCAAATTATCAAATGGTAAAGTAGTTATCGAAATAGTTGGAGATAAAGAAATAGTTATGAGTGAGTTATATGCTTGCCCATATTGTGAATTCTCTTTACCAGAGCTTGAACCACGTATGTTTAGTTTTAATGCGCCATATTGTGCATGTCCTGATTGTAAAGGATTAGGAATTAAACTATCAATTGATCCAGAACTAGTTGTACCAAATAAAGATAAATCTCTAGAAGAAGGTGCAATAGTTACTCTAGGGGACGATGTTGATAATATCTATTACAAAAGACTTGAATGTTTATGTAAGCATTACAAGATTAGTACTACTAAACCATTTAAAAAATTAACAAAGAAAGAACAAGATTTAATATTCTATGGTAGTGATGAACCAATTAAGTTTAATTTTGCATCAAGAAGTGGGAATATCACTAACCAAACTGATTATTATGAAGGATGTATTAATAACTTACAAAGAAGATATATGGAAACATCTAGTACATGGATAAGAGAATGGTTAGAAAACTACATGATAGAAACAGAGTGTGAAACATGTCATGGCGCAAGACTTAATGATGATGCTTTATCTGTTTATGTAGGTGGTAAGAATATCCATGAATTATCTTCTATGAGTATTCATAAAATACTAAAGTTTTTTAATGAACTTAAATTAACTGAAGAACAAAAGAGCATTGCTGATCTATTAATTAAAGAAATTAAAAATAGGTTAGAGTTCTTAGTAAATGTTGGGCTTGAATATCTTACTCTTAGTAGAATGGCTGGTACTTTATCAGGAGGAGAAAGCCAAAGAATAAGACTAGCTACTCAAATAGGATCACGTTTAACGGGAGTACTTTATGTTTTGGATGAACCAAGTATTGGTCTTCATCAAAGAGATAATGAGAAGTTAATAAATTCTTTAAAAGAAATGAGAGATTTAGGTAATACTTTAATAGTTGTTGAACACGATACTGATACAATGCTTGCTGCAGATTACTTAGTAGATATTGGACCTAAAGCTGGAGATGAAGGTGGAGAAGTAATGGCTGCTGGAACTCCGGAAGAAGTTATGAAAGTAGAAAATAGTATTACTGGTAGATATTTAAGTGGTAAAGAAAAAATAGAAGTTCCTAAAAAGACTAGAAAAGGAACTGGTAAATTTATAGAAGTAATTGGAGCTGAGGAAAATAACTTAAAAAATATAGATGTATCTTTCCCTCTTGGTACTTATACTTGCGTAACAGGTGTATCAGGATCAGGTAAATCTAGCTTAGTTATGAGAATATTATCACAAGCTGCTATGAAGCATGTTTACGGATCTAAAGTAGTTATTGGTAAACATAAAAAGATTAAAGGATTAGAAAACATTGATAAAATCGTTGAAATAACACAAAATCCAATAGGTAGAACTCCAAGAAGTAATCCTGCTACATATACAGGAGTATTTGATGACATAAGAGATTTATTTACTAATACTAAAGAAGCAAAAATGTATGGTTTTGAAAAGAATAGATTCTCATTTAATGTTAAAGGTGGAAGATGTGAAGCTTGTCGTGGAGATGGTGTTAAGAAAATAGAGATGCATTTCTTACCAGACGTATACGTACCTTGTGAAGTTTGTCACGGAACTCGTTATAATAGTGAAACATTAAACATAAGATATAAAGGAAAGAATATTGCAGATGTTTTAGAAATGAGAGTTAGTGAAGCGCTTAAGTTTTTCGAAAATGTTCCAAAGATCAAAAATAAGCTTCAAGTTTTAGAAGATGTCGGGATAGGATACGTTAAGCTTGGGCAAAGTGCTACAACTTTATCAGGAGGAGAAGCAGGAAGAGTTAAACTTGCTAAAGAATTACAAAAGAAGGCAACAGGTAAAACATTATTTATAATGGATGAGCCAACAACTGGACTTCATTCTGATGATATCAAGAGACTACTTGCAATTATTCAAAAAATAGTGGATAATAAGGATACAGTAATAGTTATAGAACATAATTTAGATATGATTAAATGTGCAGACTATATTATTGACTTAGGACCTGAAGGCGGAGACTTTGGTGGAGAGGTAATAGCCCTTGGAACTCCTAGTGAAGTTGCAAAAAATAAGAAGTCATACACAGGACAATTTTTAAAGAAAGTTCTATAAAAGGAGGACTTATGAAAGTAGTTGTTAAATCTAAAAAGAAAAATATGCCAAGATTTAATTTAATACTTGAATTTATTTTATATTCAGTATGTTATACAGCGATATTTTTATTAGTAGAAAAAATGTTCAAAACTTTTGTTATAAATGATGAACATAAGATAATATATGCTTTCTTATCGATAGTAATAATTTATGTATTAGATAAACTTGTTAAACCAATACTGGTTACAATAGCAACACCAATTACTGGACTAACGTTTGGATTATTCTATTTTGTCATTAATTCATTTATATTATGGTTAACAGATAAAATAATGTTTGATAAATTAGATTTTAAAAGTCTATGGATTTTATTCTTTATATCAATAGTATTATCATTATTTAATTTATTGATAGAGAAATTAATCATTGAGCCAATCGTTAGGAAGGCGAGCGGAAAATGAATGGGGTAATGTTGGATTTAGGCTTTGTGCAGATATACTGGTATTCAATTTGTATAGTTTTAGGAATGGCCGTAGGAATGGCCTTCGTATATAGTGAAGCATCAAAAAAAGGAATTAGCGAAAGTGCTATGACTGATATAATATTCTATACAGTGCTTATAGCAATTATAGGTGCTAGGTTATGGTATGTTATATTTGAATGGGGAAAATATCAAAACAATATTATTGGAATCTTTGAAATATGGCATGGAGGACTTGCTATACATGGTGCCATAATATTTGGTGGATTATTCTTGGTACTTCATTCATTAAAAAAGAAAATAGATACACTAAAATTGCTTGATATCTGTTCTGTAGGTCTAATAATTGGACAAGCAATAGGAAGATGGGGAAACTTCTTTAATCAAGAAGTATATGGAAAAGCAGTTTCAGAAGGTGGAAAAATATTTTCAGATTTATTTAAAATCTTGCCAGGTTTTATACAAGAAGGTATGAAAATAGGTGGAGAGTATCGTGAGCCGTTATTCTTATATGAATCAATATTGTGCCTTATAGGTTTTATTGTTTTATTAATTATAAGAAGAAGAAAATATATTAAAACAGGGCAGATCTTTGGAATATATTGTATGTGGTATGGTGCGATAAGAGTTTTCCTAGAAGGAATGAGAGATGAAGAATATAACCTAACAGTAGGTGGGTTTAAAGTTTCTCAAATAGTTGCAATAGGAATGATTCTTGTTGGTTTATTCTTCTTCATAAGAAGAATGAGAACCTCAAGATTTGATCATTTGTATAACGACAATATAGTCTTAACAAATGATAAGGTAGAAGATGATGTGATGCCATATACTGGATATAGCTATGATTCAACAAAGGATGCAGCAGCAAGAATAAATCCAAAGCCTGCACCAAAACCAGTTGAGCCAGAAGATGATAGTTTGTTAATGAATACAACACCAGTTGTTAATACGCCAACAACAAACATAGCAAACAATATATTAAATCCAAACAATGCGGGAGTAAGTGTTGAAGCTCCAACACAACCACAAGTACAGCAAACACAAGTATCTGTACAACAAATGCAACATGCACCACAAACAGAGTTACAAGCACAACCTTCTGCATCAACAGTGCAACAAACACAACCAGCACAACAAGCAATGGAACCAACAACTCAAGTTGCTGCAGATAATCAGTCTACACATACATTTTTAAATATATAATTTAAATAAATAATTGACTTAAAACGCCTTTTGTGTTATTTTATATGTGACACGTAAAAGGTGTTTTTATTTTGGTAAAAAAGGTGGGGACAAAAATGGCTCAAAAAGAAAAGAAAAAAGTCGATAAAGAAAGTGAAAGACTTCAAAAAGAAATTGACAAAGTAGTAAACACAAAGGTTGAGAAAAAGAAAGACAAAAAAGAAGACAAAAAGAAAGATAATAAGAAAACAGAAAAGAAGGCTGAAGTAAAAAAAGAATCATGGTGGCATGGAGTTAAATCTGAATTTAAAAAAGTAAGATGGCCAAGCAAGAAAGAAATGGTTAAATATTCAGTTGCAACTATTACATTTATAGTATTCTTTGCATTATTTTTCTATTTAATAGAATTAATCGTATATTTAATAAAGACTATGTAGGGGTGAAAGTATGGAAAAGCAATGGTATGTAGTTAATACTTATTCTGGACATGAGAATAAAGTAAAAGAAAAATTAGAGATGCGTGCACAATCAATGGACATGAAAGATTACATCTTTAGAGTAGTTATTCCTGAACAAAAAGAAGTTGAAGTTAAAGATGGAGTTACTAAAGAAAAAGTTAAGAAGATGTTTCCTGGATATGTTCTTGTTGAAATGGTTATGAGCGATGAAGCATGGTTTGTTGTTCGTAATACTCCAGGTGTAACTGGATTTATCGGATCAAGTGGTAAAGGAGCTAAACCAACACCACTACAACCATATGAAGTAGATAACATCTTAAGAAATATGGGAATTAGTAGACTTGATGTTGATAAAGAATTAGAAGTAGGTGCTAAAGTTAAGATTATTGCTGGAGCATTTGCTGGTATGTTTGGTACAATCGATACAATTGATTTACCAAATCAAAAGTTAGAATTAAATGTAGATCTATTTGGTCAAGAAACTGCCGTAGAGGTAGAATTATCACAAATTGAAGTTGTAAAATAACAAAAAGTCTTGCAAAACAAGAAAAAAAGTGATAATATCAAATCGCTATATTTAATTATATAGATTTATTAGTGGGAAGCGAAAAAGTGTACATTAAGTACAAACAAATGAGTGAGACGCTATTTGGACCACTCGCGAAAACGTAAAAATTATAGGAGGTGTTTTTCGTGGCAAAGGAAGTTGTAAAAAAAGTTAAGTTGCAAATTCAAGCAGGAAAAGCAAATCCAGCTCCACCAGTTGGAACTGTATTAGGACCTGCAGGAATTAATCTTCAAGATTTCTGTACAAAATATAATGATGCAACTAAAGATAAAATGGGAGATGTATTACCAGTTGAAATTTCAATCTATGATGATAGAAGTTTTGACTTCGTAGTTAAAACTCCACCTACACCATTCTTAGTAAAGAAATTTGCTAAGATTGCTAAAGGTTCTACTAAGGGAGCTAGCGAAACTGTTGGAACTCTTACTAAGGATCAATTAAGAGAAATTGCTGAAATTAAGTTACCTGACTTAAACTGTTATACAGTTGAAGAAGCTATGAAAATAGTTGAAGGTACTGCCCGTAACATGGGTGTTACTATTAAAGATTAGTAAATTAATTAACATATAGGTTTATACCTATGTGGGAGGAATCGCTTTAATCCGCTAGACCACATAAGGAGGAATTAATAATGAGAAAAAGAGGTAAAAAGTACGTAGAAGCTTTAAACAAAATTGAAAAAGGTAAAGCTTATACAAAAGAAGAAGCTGTTAAATTAGCTAAAGAAACATCTGTTAGTAAATTCGTTGCATCAGTTGAATTAGCTGTTAGATTAAATCTTGATACTAAAAAAGCTGATCAACAATTAAGAGGTGCTATTGTATTACCACATGGTACTGGAAAGAGTAAAAAAGTATTAGTAATTGCAAGAGGAGAAAATGCTACAAAAGCTAAAGCTGCTGGAGCTGACTTCGTTGGAGATACTGATATGTTAGAAAAAATCGAAAAAGAAAATTGGTTCGGATTCGATGTTATGATTGCTACTCCAGATATGATGCCACTTCTTGGTAAATTAGGTAAAGTATTAGGACCAAAAGGTTTAATGCCAAACCCTAAGACTGGAACAGTTACTACTGATGTAGAAAAAGCAGTTAGTGATGTTAAAGCTGGACGTGTTGAATATAGAACTGACACATTCGGAAACATTCACGGTATAATTGGTAACACTTCATTTACTGAAGAACAATTAGTAGAAAACTTAGATGCTTTCATGAGCGTTTTAGTAAAAGCTAAACCATCTACAGTAAAAGGTGATTACATTAAAAACATATCAATAGCTACTACTATGGGTCCTGGAATAAAAATTATTACAAATTCTTTTGACAATTAGTAGAAGTTAATATATAATACAATTAATTTGTTGGTGCCATAGACAGTAGGTAATTTGTAAATCCTACCGAGGACGAAACTAAAAAGTTTGTTTTTTAGAGTCTCTATGTCACATAGAGGCTTTTTATATAGCCCCAATAAATTAAATATAGAGGGAGGATTCTTATGGCAAGTGAGAAAATCTTAGCAAAGAAACAAGAAGTAATTGATGAGATTAAATCAACAGTTAAAGATGCATCTTCAGTAGTTATATTCACTTATACTGGATTAACTGATGAAGATACTAAGAAGTTAAGAAGAATCTTAAGAGAAACTGGTTCTGACTACAAAGTATATAAAAATACTTTAATGGCTAGAGCATTTGCAGATCTTAAGATCGATGTTAACGAACATTTAACTGGTTCAAGTGCATTAGCATTTGGAACTGATCAAGTTGCACCAATTAAAGCTCTTGCAGATTTTGCAAAGACACATGATGTTGTAACATTAAAAGTTGGAGTTGTCGATGGTGAAGTTACTGATCAAGAAACATTAGCTAAACTTGCAACTATTCCATCAAGAGAAGGACTACTTACTATGCTTGCAGCTGGTATGATGGGAATTCCAAAAGACTTATCAATATGTTTAGACTTATA
Organism: Bacilli bacterium; assembly: GCA_017525035.1. Lineage (GTDB taxonomy): Bacteria > Bacillota_I > Bacilli_A > RF39 > UBA660 > RUG13868. The sequence goes on from JAFXTH010000004.1 coordinate 119,805, forward strand.
TGCTAAACAAAAGGAAGAAAATTAATTAAGGGAGGAAATTTGAAATGGCAAAATTAACAAAAGAAAGTTTTATTGAAAGTTTAAAAGAAATGAGTCTATTAGAAATTAAAGAATTAGTAGACGCTATGAAAGAAGAATTTGGAGTAGATCCAAGTGCAGTAGCAGTAGCTGCACCAGTAGCTGGTGGAGCTGCAGCAGCAGACGAAGGACCAAGCCAAGTTACAGTTACATTAGTTAACGCTGGAGCTGGAAAGATCAACGTTATTAAAGTAATTAAGGAAATCACTGGTTTAGGACTTGCTGATTCTAAAGCTATCGCTGATAACGGTGGAGCTGTTAAAGAAAATATTTCTGTTGATGAAGCTAACGAAATCAAAGCTAAGTTAGAAGAAGCTGGAGCAGAAGTAGAAGTTAAATAATTAAGGCATGCATAGCATGCTTTTTTTATTTGTAAAGTAATTAAAAAGAATTTTAGTAATTATCATATCATTTTAAAATTATGCTATAATCAATGTTAAGATAGGTGATTGTTAAAATGAATATAAATGATTTACAAAATAATGCAATTGAGTATAACGCTAAAAAGAAACAACAAACAATAAAATTATTATTAACTATTATTCCTATAGTATTGGTAGTTTGCGCAATAGTTGCGGCTATTTTGCTTATACCAAAAAATGAAACCAAGGAAGATGTCTCATATATAGGTAATTGGATGTGTTCAAATGACGTTGATTTCAATGTTGAAGAAAATGGATTTACTATGGAATATACAACACAGAATGCTATATTTACTGGTACTTATGAATTAAAAGAAAAGAAAGATAAGGACGATGTTACATCATTCTTGATTGATTTTAAGGCGACAAAAAGAGTTATAAATGGAACTGTTAGCAATTCTCCAGTATCTACACAATATGAAATTAATGTTGCAAAAGACAATAAAGATGCAATGGTAATGATAAATACAGCAACTTATTCTATTTATAACTGTACGCGAAGGAAATAAAAAAATAACTTGAAAAATAATTTTTTCTGTTGTATTATATTATTTACGAAAGGAGTTAACTATAAAGTTTGTTGTAGTTAGCTCTTTCTTTTTTTGTTTAAGGGGATGATTAAATGGCTCAATATTTTGAAAATGCCAATTTGCCTAGCAATATAGTAGAGTTCGAAACATACTTCTTAAACACTAAGTTTACTTTTAAATCGGACAATGGAGTTTTTTCAAAAGAAAAATTAGATTTCGGTACTAGATTATTATTAGAAAACTTACCATTCAAGGATATGAATGGCGATATATTAGATTTGGGTTGTGGTTATGGCGTTGTAAGTATTATACTTTCAAAGTTTATTGATGCTAAGTTTGATGCGGTTGATGTTAATAAAAGAGCTCTTCATTTAGCAGAGATGAATATGAAACTAAATAAAGTTACAGACATTAATTATTTTGAAAGTAATTGTTATGACGCAATTGATGAAAATAAAAAATATAGTTATATTATTACCAATCCACCTATAAGGGCTGGAAAGGAAGTTGTATATAAAATGCTAAGAGGTGCTAAAGACCATCTAAAAGATGATGGATTTTTGTACTTCGTAATGCGAAAGGACCATGGTGCAAAAACTGCTATCAGAGATATATCAGATATATATAATGCAGAAGTAATTTGCAAAGAAAAAGGTTTTTTTGTAATTAAGTGTTTTTTGCGTTGACAACTTGCAAAAAATATGTTAATAATATAAATTGGCTACGTATTAGACTAGGCTATTTTTGATCTTTGTAAAATATTGTAATAGGGGTGAATTTTTAGTGGCATATAAGGTTATTAATTGTGGTGAACACAGACAAAGAAGAAGTTTTTCTCGTATTAGAAATACTTATGAGCTAACAGATTTGTTAGAGATTCAAAAAAAGTCATATCAGTGGTTTATAGAGACTGGTATAAAAGAAGTTTTTGATGATTTATTCCCTGTTGAAAACTTTTCAGGTACTTTATCATTAGAATTTGGTGATTATCATTTTGATGAACCAAGATATAGTATCAGACAAAGTAAGGATAGAGAAACAACTTATGCAGCACCATTGAAGGTTGAAGTTAGATTATTCAACCATGAAACTGGTGAAGTAAAGGAACAAGAAATATTCTTGGGTGACATGCCTATAATGACTGATTCTGGATCATTTGTAATCAATGGTGCAGAACGTGTTATAGTATCTCAACTTGTAAGATCACCAAGTGTATATTTTAATCGTGAGGTAGACAAAAGTGGTAGAAGTAGTATAACTTCTCAAATTATCCCAACACGTGGTACTTGGCTAGAGTATGAAACAGATGCCAGGGATGTTTTGTATGTAAGAATTGATAGAACTAGAAAGGTTCCTCTTACAACTCTTTTACGTGCATTTGGATTATCAAGTGATGAAGATATATTAAAGTTATTTGGAAAAGATGAATATATCGAAAACACACTTGCTAAAGACTCTACTAGAAATACAGATGAAGCATTAATTGAAATTTATGAAAAATTAAGACCAGGAGAACCATCTACACTTGATTCTTCTAAAAACCAAATTATAACTAGATTCTTCGATGAATTTAGATATGATTTAGCGCGTGTTGGTCGTTATAAATTTAATCGTAAATTAAATGTTTTAGATAGAGTATTAAACCAAACTTTAGCAGAAGATATTAAAGTAGGAAAAGAAGTAGTATTCGAAAAGGGTACTATTATTGATAAAGATGTATTTAATAAGTTAAAAGAAATTTATGCTGATGGATATAATTTGGTTGAAGCAAAGATCAACGAAGAATTAGATCAATACAACAAAATTCAAACTATTAAAATATATAATCCTAATAATAAGAAAGAAGTATTTACATTAATAGGTAATGATCAATCTATAGATGTTAAGAGATTAACTATATCAGATGTATATGCTTCAGTTTCATATTACTTAAATCTATTACATGGATTTGGTAACTTTGATGAAATCGACCATTTAGGAAATCGTCGTGTAAGACAAGTTGGAGAATTATTACAAAACCAATTCAGAATTGGTGTATCTCGTATGGAAAGAGTTATTCGTGAAAGAATGACTACTCAAGAGATGGAAGAAGTTACTCCAAAAACATTAATTAATATTAGACCTATTACAGCAGCAATGAAAGAGTTCTTTGGTTCAAGCCAATTATCTCAATTCATGGATCAAACAAATCCAATTGCTGAATTAACTAATAAGAGACGTTTAAGTGCTTTAGGACCTGGTGGATTATCTCGTGATAGAGCAGGTATGGAAGTACGTGACGTTAATGCATCTCACTATGGAAGAATCTGTCCTATTGAGTCTCCAGAAGGACAAAACATTGGACTTATCACTTCTTTAGCAAGTTATGCAAAAATAGATGATTATGGATTCATTATGACTCCATATAGAAAAGTTAAAGATAGAAAATTAACTGATGAAGTTGAATATTTAACTGCTGACCAAGAAATAGATGCAATGATATCTATTGCTACAGTTACAGTTGATGAAAATAATATGATGACAGATGAAGTAGTTCCTGCACGTTTCCGTGGTGAAAACTTACTTGTTAGTCCTGATCAAGTTGACTATGTTGACGTATCACCTCAACAAGTAGTAGCAGTTACTACAAGCTGTATCCCATTCCTTGAACACGATGATGCAACTCGTGCACTAATGGGAGCAAACATGCAACGTCAATCTGTACCTCTATTAAAAGCAGAAGCTCCACTTGTTGGAACAGGTGTTGAATTTGTTGCTGCAAGAGATTCTGGTGTAGAAGTATTATCTAAAGCAGATGGTGTTGTTGAATATGTTGATGGAAGACGTATCGTAGTTAAGAATAAAACAGGAAAAGATGAATATCATTTATCTAACTTTGAATTATCTAATGCTGGTACATGTCAACATCAAAGACCAATTGTTAAAGTTGGAGATAAGGTTAAACGTGGATCAGTTCTTGCTGATGGACCTTCTACAGATCAAGGAGAACTTGCTCTTGGTAAAAACGTTGTAGTAGCATTCATGACATTCAATGGATACAACTATGAGGATGCTGTTATATTAAATGAAAGATTAGTTAAAAACGATGTTTATACAGGTATTCACCTAGAAGACTTCGAAATGCAATGTCGTGAAACTAAGTTAGGACCTGAAGAGATTACTCGTGATATTCCTAATGTTTCAGAAGAAGCAAGAAAGAACCTAGATGAAAATGGTATTGTAATAGTAGGAACAGAAGTTAAAGAAGGAGATATCCTTGTTGGTAAAGTTACACCTAAGGGAATGGCTGAATTAACTTCAGAAGAAAAATTATTACATGCAATCTTTGGAGAAAAGACTCGTGAAGTTAGAGATACATCACTTCGTGTACCACATGGTGGAGATGGTATTGTTCACGATGTTAAAGTATTCTCAAGAAAAGATAATGACGAATTACCTGCAGGTGTTTCTAAAGTAATTCGTGTATATATAGCACAAAAGAGAAAGATTCAAGTAGGAGATAAGATGTCTGGACGTCATGGAAACAAAGGTGTTATTTCACTTGTACTTCCAGAAGAAGATATGCCATACTTACCAGATGGTAGAACAGTTGACATCATGCTTAACCCACAAGGAGTTCCTTCTCGTATGAATATCGGTCAAGTACTTGAAATGCATTTAGGTATGGCTGCTAAAGAACTTGGTGTTCATGTAGCTACTCCAGTATTTGATGGTGCTAAGACTGATGATATTGCTGCAATGATGAAAGAAGCAGGAATGGCTGAAGATGGTAAATACACATTATATGATGGTAGAACTGGTGAGCCATTCGATAATAGAATTACTGTTGGTGTAATGTACATGATCAAACTACACCACATGGTAGATGATAAATTACATGCTCGTTCAACTGGACCTTACTCAATGGTTACTCAACAACCACTTGGAGGTAAAGCTCAATTTGGTGGACAAAGATTTGGAGAAATGGAAGTTTGGGCTCTTGAAGCATATGGAGCTGCTAACACATTACAAGAAGTTATTACTTACAAATCAGATGACATCATTGGACGTGTAAAAGTATATGAAGCATTAATTAAAGGACAAGAAGTTAATCAAGCTGGAGTTCCAGAAAGCTTTAGAGTTCTTATGAAAGAGTTCCAAGCTTTAGGACTTGATATCAGCATAATTAATGATAAGAACGAAACTGTTGGACTTAAAGAATTGGAAGAAGAAGAGGATAAAGAAGAACTTGAACAACTTGCACCAACATCTAATAATGATATCCCACTTCCACCGCCAAGTGATCCTGACGATAATTATGTATCTGAATCAGAAGACGAAGAGGATGACGATGAGTTAACTGATGATGAGATAGATAAAGAATTCAACGAAGTATATGAAAGTGAATTCATGGAAGGAGAAGATGAATAATGATAAAAGTAAATGAATTTGAAGCATTAAAAATTGGAATTGCTTCTCCTGAAAAAATTCGTAGTTGGTCATATGGTGAAGTTAAAAAGCCTGAAACAATAAATTATAGAACACTTCGTCCAGAACGTGATGGATTATTCTGTGAAAAGATTTTCGGACCAACAAAAGATTTCGAATGTGCTTGTGGAAAGTACAAAAGAGTAAGATATAAAAATATAGTATGTGATAGATGTGGAGTTGAAGTAACTCGTAGCAAAGTTCGTCGTGAACGTATGGGGCATATCGAACTTGCTACTCCAGTTTCACATATTTGGTACTTCAAAGGTGTACCTTCTCGTATGGGACTTGTTCTTGACATGTCTCCAAGAGATTTGGAAGAAGTATTATACTTTGTTAGTTACGTTGTAATTGATAAAGGTATTGCACCACTTGAAGATAAGCAAACATTATCTGAAAAAGAATATCGTCAATATTATGAAAAATATGGTGATGGATTCAAAGTAGGTATGGGTGCTGAAGCAATTAAAGAACTATTAAAGAAAATAGATCTTGAAAAAGAAATTGCTGCTATTGAAAAAGAATTAGAAAACGCTCAAGGACAAAAGAGAACTAGATTAATAAAGAGATTAGATGTTCTTGATGCATTCTATAAATCAGGAAATAGACCTGAATGGATGATATTTGACTGTATTCCAGTTATTCCACCAGATTTAAGACCTATGATTCAACTTGATGGTGGAAGATTTGCTACAAGTGATTTAAATGACTTATATAGACGTGTTATTAACCGTAACAATCGTTTAAAGAAATTAATTGATTTAAATGCTCCTGGAATTATCATTCAAAATGAAAAACGTATGCTTCAAGAAGCTGTTGATGCATTATTTGATAATGGTAGACGTGGAAGAAGTGTTACAGGTGCTGGAAATCGTCCTTTGAAATCACTTTCTAGTATGTTAAAAGGAAAACAAGGAAGATTCCGTCAAAACTTATTAGGAAAACGTGTTGACTATTCAGGACGTTCAGTTATCGTTGTTGGTCCATCTCTAAAGATGTATCAATGTGGTATTCCTAAAGATATGGCACTTGAATTATTCAAACCTCATGTAATTCATGAGTTAGTTGAAAGAGATATAGCTCATAATATTAAAGCTGCAAAGCGTTTAATAGATAATAAAGATCCAAAAGTTTGGGATATAGTTGAAGATGTAATTAAAGAGCATCCAGTATTATTAAACCGTGCTCCTACATTACACCGTCTTGGTATTCAAGCATTTGAACCAGTATTAATTGGTGGTAAAGCAATTCGTCTTCACCCATTAGTATGTCCAGCATTTAATGCCGACTTCGATGGTGACCAGATGGCTGTTCACGTACCACTTTCTGAAGAAGCTCAAGCTGAAGCAAGATTATTAATGCTTGGTGCAAATAACATTCTATCTCCAAAAGATGGATCACCAATCGTTACTCCATCACAAGACATGGTTTTAGGTAACTATTACATTACTATGGAAAAAGCTGGTCTTCCTGGTGAAGGTAGAGTATTTAAAAATACTAACGAAGCTTTAATGGCTTATGAAAGAAGAGAAATAACTCTTCATACAAGAATTGCTGTTCCTGTAGATTCATTTAAATACAAATTATTTACTGAAACACAAAAAGGTAAGTATTTAGTAACTACAGTAGGTAAGATTAAATTTAATGAAATATTACCTGATTCATTTGCTTATATAAATGAACCAACAGATGATAATATTCAAAATATTACTCCTAATAAATACTTTATTAATAAAGGAGAAAATATTCCTGAAATAATCAAGAATATGCCACTAGTAAAACCATTTGCTAAAGGTGTTCTTGAAAAGATCATTGCTCAAGTATTTAAGAGATACAAAACAACTGAAACATCTATAATGCTTGATAAGATGAAAGATTTAGGATTTAAGTATTCAACTATTTCTGGTATTACAATTTCAATTAGTGACGTTGTAACAAGCGACACTAAGAAAGAAGTAATCGAAGAAGCTAATAAGATGGTTGAAAAGATTAATAAACAATATAATCGTGGTTTAATTACTAATGAAGAAAGATTTAATAAAGTAATTGCTACTTGGGATGGTGCTAAAGCAGAAGTTCAAAAAGAATTAGTTGCTAAAGCAGATGCTGATATGGATAACCCAATATTCATAATGATGCACTCTAAGGCTCGTGGTTCTACTTCCCACTTAGTACAACTTGCTGGTATGCGTGGAATCATGTCTAAACCAGATGGTACTCCAGTAGAAATCCCTATTACATCTAACTTTAGAGAAGGATTATCAGTTGCTGAGTTCTTCTTATCAACACATGGTGCTCGTAAAGGTTCTGCCGATACTGCCTTAAAGACAGCTGACTCAGGATACTTAACAAGACGTTTAGTTGATGTATCACACGATATAATTGTTCGTGAAGAAGATTGTGGAACTGAAAATGGTGTTGTAGTTTCAGCGTTCATTAATGATAAGACTGGTGAAACAATTGAAAAACTTTACGATAGAATAGTTGGAAGATTTACTAATAAGAAAGTAATTAATCCAGAAACTAAAGAAGTTATTTGTGATAAGTTAACACTTATTACTGAATCTCTTGCAGAAAAGATTGTTGCTGCAGGAATTACTGAAGTAGAAATTAGAACAACATTAACATGTAATACAGTTAATGGTGTATGTCAAAAATGTTATGGTAGAAACTTAGCTACTGGTAACTTAGTTGAAGTTGGTGAAGCTGTTGGTGTTATGGCTGCTCAATCAATTGGTGAGCCTGGTACACAGTTAACAATGAGAACATTCCATACAGGAGGAGTTGCTGGTGGAGAAGATATCACTCAAGGTCTTCCACGTATTCAAGAATTATTTGAAGCAAGAATACCAAAAGGAAAAGCTACTATAGCTGAAATTACTGGTAAAGTTACTAAGATTGATGATGATCATGGTAAATTTAGAATTAGCATTACAAACGAACTAGAAACAAAAGAACATGTAACAAACTATGGTGCTAAATTAAGAGTTGAAATTGGTGATATGGTAAATACTGGTGATAAATTAACTGAAGGATCTATAAGTCCAAAAGAATTATTAGCAGTTACTGATCCACTTACAACTCAAGAATATATCTTAAAAGAAGTTCAACATGTATATCGTAGTCAAGCAGTTGATATTTCAGATAAACACGTTGAAATGATTGCTAAGAGAATGATTTCTAAAATGAGAATTGTTGATTCAGGTGATACTAAATTTATTCCTGGTGGATTAGTAAGCTTCAATGAGTTTACTGAAGGTAACAAGGAAGCAATCATTAATGGTAAGAAACCAGCTACAGGAAAACCTGTATTATTAGGTATTACTAAGGCATCACTTGATACTGATTCATTCTTATCAGCTGCATCATTCCAAGAAACTACAAGAATCTTAACTGATGCTGCTATTAAAGGTAAAGTTGATACTCTACACGGATTAAAAGAAAACGTTATTATAGGTAAATTAATCCCAGCAGGTACTGGAGTTAGAGCTTATAAAAATGTAGAATATGAACTAGCTTCTCAATTAATTGATGAAGAACCTTTAGATAAACTAGAAGATGAATTAATGGAATAAGAGATTCTCTTATTCCTTTTTCTATCTATTGAAAAAAAGAATAAAATATATTAAAATTAAAGTTGGTGATGACAATGAAAAAATTAGACAATCGTGGATGGAGTTTTTTAACATTCTTCATTTTGATTATATTATTGTTAAGCACACTTCTTATAGTGGCTCTATTATCAAATCAATTTGATAGAGATTTTCCAAGAGAAGAAGAGGACTATAAGAGCGAATATAAGATAGAAAAAAAGGAGCTTTATTAAAGCTCCTTTTTAAATTATTTTTTACTATTTTGTTTTTTTAATAAATCTCTGATTTCTTCAAGAAGAACAACTTCATCGCTTTTCTTAGTTTCTTCTTTCTTTTCTTCTTTCTTCTTAAACTTATTGATTGCTTTAGTAAATAAGAATATGAAGAACGCGATAATTAAGAAATCAATAATTGCTTGAATAAATAATCCATATGCAATTGGAGATCCGTTTACTTCAGCTGTTAAAGTAGCAAAGTTTTGACCAACAATTATTCCAAATAGTGGCATTATAATATTATCAACTAATGATGATACTATTTTACCAAAAGCAGCTCCCATAACTACTGCTACAGCAAGATCAACTACATTTCCTTTTGAAATGAATTCTTTGAATTCTTTTGCAAATTTTTTCATTATTTCACCTCTTAATTAAATTATACACTTAATAATATTAATTTTAAATGCTTTTTTTCTTATTCTTTGATATAATAAAAATGATTATAATAAGAAGGAATAGAATATAGGGGTGAAATTATGAAGATAAATTTCGAAAGAAAACTATATGAAGATATTGCCAAATTGTCTTTTTATGATGAAAAAGAGAATTTAATGTTTATTGGTGCTGATATAGAAGGTGAATTTGTTAATGCTAAATCAAGCACATTTAAATGGTTTACTCCTAAAGAATTAAAAACACAAGATGAAAATACTGTAATAGCAAATGTTGGTGATGTTGCTGAAGCTATTAAGCAAGTAATAAATAAGGGCGCTGATGCCATAATTGCAATATTTACGCATCCAAGCAAAGTTAAACAAGAAGACTGGGTATATGCTTCACTTTCAGATGATGATTATAGATCTTCAAAAAATATGGAGTTGATGTGTAATATTCAAGGTTTAAAGTTTTATGCATGTGTTGCAACATGTGAAAGATTATATTTCTGGCATTTGGATGATAAATCACTTAAACCTGTTCAACTAGAATGCTATGTTAATGGTGCTAATGTAACTAGAAAAGTGCCTTCTACATTAGAAGAAATAGTTAAAAAATTACAAAGTTAAAAATATATATTGACACCTAATTAATAAGATGATATATTAATAAAGTCGATTTGAAATGAGTTTTGCTATGGGCAAAACTTATATTTAAAGTCAAAAATGATACACCTGGATATGTGTAAAGAAAGGAGATTGATTTTATGCCTACAATTAACCAATTGGTTAGAAAATCTAGACATGATAAAGTAAGAAAAAGTAAATCACCTGTTTTAGGATTTAGATTTAATAGTATTGCTAAGAAACAAACTGTTAAATACTCTCCTCAAAAACAAGGAGTTTGTACTCGTGTTGGTACAATGACACCAAAGAAACCAAACTCAGCATTACGTAAGTATGCTCGTGTTCGTTTAAGTAATGGTGCTGAAGTAACTTGTTATATACCTGGTATAGGACATAACTTACAAGAGCATAGCGTTGTATTAATTCGTGGAGGACGTGTTAAAGACTTAATCGGTGTTCGTTATCATATTATTCGTGGTACATTAGACACTGCAGGAGTTAAAGACAGAAATCAAGGACGTAGTAAATACGGTGCTAAAAAACCAAAAGAAAGTAAATAAGTCTTATTAAATTAAAAATATGAAGGGAGGATTTTAAAATGCGTAAAAGACGTGCGGTAAAAAGAGATGTTTTACCAGATCCAATATACAATTCAAAAGTTGTAACAAAATTAATAAATACAATTATGTTAGATGGTAAAAAAGGAATTGCACAAACTATTCTTTATGAAGCATTTGATATGGTTAAAGATAAAACTGGTGAAGAACCTTTAACAGTTTTTGAAAAAGCATTAGAAAATATTAAACCTACTCTTGAAGTTAAATCAAGAAGAGTTGGTGGATCAAATTACCAAGTACCAGTTGAGGTAACACCAGCAAGAAGCCAAGCATTAGGATTACGTTGGTTAGTAAGATATGCAAGACTTCGTGGTGGAAAAGGAATGGCTGAGAATTTAGCTAATGAAATAACAGACGCTTATAATGGTACAGGAGCAGCTGTTAAAAAACGTGAAGATACACATAGAATGGCAGAAGCTAATAAAGCATTTGCTCATTATCGTTGGTAGGAAGGAGATAAAGTATGGCACGCGAAACATCTTTACAGATGACAAGAAACATTGGAATAATGGCTCATATCGATGCTGGTAAAACAACATGTACAGAGCGTATATTATTCCATACTAAAAAAATCCATAAAATTGGTGAAACACATGATGGTGAATCACAAATGGATTGGATGGAGCAAGAACAAGAACGTGGTATTACAATTACAAGTGCGGCAACTACAGCATATTGGA
>JAFXTH010000005.1 GCA_017525035.1 Bacilli bacterium
TAGAGCCAATAAAGTTTAATTTATTAACAGATAAATTTAAAGATAAATATAATGCTATTTTCTGTTGGAGAGTATTTGTTCACTTTACAAAAGAAGATTCATTAAAAGCATTAAAGAGAAGTTATGATGCATTAAATGATGATGGTTTATTCATATTAAGTGTAATAAATAAAGATTGTAAGAAAAAAGACAATGAATGGATAGATTTCCCAGATGAATATCATTTAGGAGTTGATCGCTATTTTAATTATTACTCAAAGAAAGAAATGGATGAAATAATAGATAAAACAAAATTTGAAATAATTGATTTTCGTGATAGTGTTGCAGAAAACGGAATTAAATGGTTAGTTTATGTTTTAAAGAAAAATAAGATAGATAAAGATCTAAAGAAATATATAGAAGAAAATATATTCCCAGAATATGATAAAAATGAAAAAGCACATAATATAGATCATATTAAATATGTTATTAATAGAAGTTTTGAATTGGTTTTAGAAAATAAATTAGATGTTAATTCAAATATGGTATATACTATTGCATCATATCATGATATAGGACATCACATTGATTCTAAAACACATGAAATAATATCAGCAAATATTATGTCAAAAGATAAAAAATTAAAAGAATTCTTTAATAAATCTGAATTGAAGATTATAAAAGAGGCAATAGAAGATCATAGAGCATCTGCTAAAGATGATCCAAGAAGTATCTATGGAAGAATTGTGTCATCAGCAGATAGAAATGATAGTGTAGAAGCTTGTTTAAGAAGAACGTATTCATACGGGAAGAAGTTAGATCCAAATGCTACTGATGAAGAATTATATTTAAGGGCATATGACGTATTATGTAAAAAGTTTGGTGAAGGTGGATATGCTAAATTTTATTTTAAAGATACACAATATGAAAAATTCTTAAAAGACTTAAGAAAGTTGTTAAAGAATAAAAATAAATATATAAAAACACAAAGAGAATATATAGAAAATTTAAAAAAAACTGGGAAAATATAAAGATTGAGATAACTCAATCTTTTTTACATTGAATAAGTGTAAAATGCATGCCACTAAATTGCGAGAAAATAATATGTATATTATAATTGAAATGTATAGTAGGTGAGAATATGGATGAAGTAAAAAAACCTAGTAAAGCATCAATTGAATTTTTTAAAAGAGTTAAAAAAGCATATCCTACAACTGCAACTGGGGCAATAGATTCAACTAAAGTAGATTATCATATGCTAGAAGCAAGTAATGATCCTGAAATAATTAGTTATCTTTTTAAAAAATTACCAGAATTTCTTTTAAGAGGATGGAACATAATGGCACCATATTATGCTATTTGTTCAAAAAAAACAGAAGATAGTAAGAAGCCTTATGATGAAATAGCATTAAAAAAAATAGCACAAGGCGATTTATCTGATGTTAAAAGTTTTGAAGAATTTTATCCTTCTTTACAAATATTATCAAGGATATTAAGGGGAAAACTAGGACAAGCAGGATATTATCTTGATACTATTCTATGGGAAGAAGAGGAAATACTTCCTGACGATATAAAAAGAGATTTACCAAAATATCATGATGTTTATGAGCAAATGATTCATAGTGATGGAATGTATCGTTATAAAGGTGTACTTTATGAGTCACGTGGAATTGAAATGTTATTAGAATCAGAAACTGAAAACCTTGATGAAATAAGATTTGCATATAAAATAGCTACGCTTCATAGGCTTAGAAGAGGCGAAGATATTTTTAATTCGAGAAGACTAGAAAATACTGAAGAGCGTAATAAAAATGAGGAAAAGTTCCAAGAAGGAAGAAAAGCTAGATTAGAAGAGGATAAAAAGAAATTAGGAGAAGTAGAAGCCAAATTAAAAAAATATAATTTTTTAACTTCCATTTTTAAAAGAAAGGAAAAGAAAAAAGACCAAGAAGAAAAAGAAAATTTAGTTAAAAGAATTTCAAACACTGAAAAAACTATTGCTGAAATAGATGAACATATTGCAAGAACTAACGAAGAAATTGATTTTATTAAAAAATATGAAGAAAAGTATAAGGAAGCAATTACAAAACATCTTATACCAATACTATTAGAAACATTTGGTAAGGCAATTCCTAAAGAGCAAATTGAAAAAATAAAAGAGTTAATTGAAATTTGTTTTTCAAAAGCATCATTGGATGTTATTAAAGGAGATCCACTTTTACTTATAAGTCAACAATTGGATGAAATTGGTGAAGAGCCATTTAATGAATATTTTGCTAGATTCAATAATGCACTTATGACAATGGGTGGAATTGCAGATTCTTTCATAGCATTTGAAGAACAAGAAAATAAAACATTGTCTTCTACATTAAATATAATTAGAGGTGAATTAAAGGGTGTTCCTGCAGATAGTGATCATAAACCTATTGAAGAAGGATATAGAAAATTTGATTTAGATACTGACTTAGGCCTTAATGACTTTATGAGTGCAACACCACATCCTGAACAAATTGAACCGCTTATGAATGGCTTGAGCAAAGACTTTGATGATTTAATGCAAGAAGAAAATCTTGATGAATACATAAAAAAAGTAGGAAAGCTTTGGTATAAGTTACTTCTAGTTCATCCGTTTACTGATGGAAATGGAAGAACAGGAAGATATTTGTTAAATATTTTATTAGCGCATAAAGGTATCATCATTCCAGCACTTTTCAATAGCAAGAATGAACAAACAATATTTCAAGACAGATTAGATAAATTTGTTCTTCAGCAACTTAGAAGTGACTATGATGGATTGGGAGATGAATTTCTTGATATTATAAGAGAAATTGGTATTGATATAACAGGAGAAGATAGGTTAAGAGTCAAACCACAAGTTGTATTAGAAGAACAAAAGGAAGAAGAACAAAAAGAAGAACATAGCGGTGGAATACGAAGATAAACTAAGAGAAATCTTAGTTTTTTCTATAAAAATAATACAAAGATCAAAAAATGTTTTATAATATAATTGAATAAGAAATATAGGAGATATTATGGAAGAAGTACAAAAGTTTTTAAAAGAATGTGGGGTATATTATTTAGCTACTGTAGATAATAATGAACCTAAAGTAAGACCATTTGGCACTGCAGAAATATTTGATGGACATTTATATATTCAAACAGGAAAGAATAAAGATGTTTTCAAACAAATTGAAAAAAACAATAAAGTAGAGTTATGTGGCTTTAAAGATGGTAAATGGATAAGAGTTTCAGGAAATTTACTAGTAGATGATAGAATTGAAGCAAAAAAAGATATGTTAGATAAGAATCCACAATTAAGAGGAATGTATGATGAAAATGATGACAATACAGCCGTTTTATATTTTGAAAGTGGCAAAGCCATTATTTCATCTTTTACAGAAGAACCAAAGACTATAGTTTTTTAAGGAGGAATTAAAGTGAAAAAGATTTTTGGAGTATTGTTAGTATTAACTTTAGCAGTTTTTGTAACTGCATGTGGAAGCAAAGAAAAAAAGAATGAAAGCAACGAATTTAAGGAGGTCTTCCCAAGCGAAATGGTAGAGAAAGATGAAAGAATAATTAAAGTTTTTGAAGATGCTAAAAAAGAATACACAGGACTTGAATTAGAACTTATTGCAACTCTAGGTGAACAAGTAGTAGCAGGTACAAATTATATGTTCCTTGCAAAAGGTACAGTACCAGGAAGTGATAAAGCATCTTATAAAATAGTAGTTGTTTACAATGATTTAGAAGGTAACTCAGCAATTACAAAAGTAGAAGATTTTGACTACACAAAATATACTGGTAAGAATGTTGACTATGATGCAGAAGAAAAAGTTGGTGGATGGGAAGTTGCAGCACCTGGTAAACCAATAATGCTTGAAGAAGAAGTTCAATCAATTTTTGATAAAGCAACAGAAACTTTAACAGGTATGCAATATAAACCAATTGTTGTATTAGGAACACAAGAAGGAGATACAACTAGTTACGCAGTATTATGTTATGCACAACCAACAGTGCCAGATAGCCGAGAATATATCTATATATTAACAATAAAAGATACAAATGAAATTACTGGTATGGCATATGTAGATTTAGCAGAATACAATAAATAAAAAAGAAAACAAGCTAAGAACTAGCTTGTTTTTTATGTTATAATTTAAATGTTAAAAGTCTTGGACAAATTTCCAAAGACATTTGGTAGATTATTAAAATTGTAATATTTATAATTGTTTGTGAAAGGAGACATTTATGAAACTAGGAGATAAAATTTTAGAATTAAGAAAGAAAAAAGGACTTTCACAAGAACAATTAGGAGAGAAGATTGATGTTACAAGACAAACTATAAGTAACTGGGAATTAGGAGTAACACAACCAAATCCAGATCAATTGAAACTATTATCAAAAGAATTAAGTGTAAGTATAGATGAGTTATTAGATAATAATATTCAAAATGTATTAATAGAGAAGGTATCTAATACAGAAAAAATATCAGAACAAACTTTAACTAAATTGAGACATCTAATAATAGTTATTGTTTCTATATTTGCTGTTGTATTACTAGCACTTGTATTAATCAAAATATATAAGAAAGTTGAAGATAAAAAATATAAAACTAGAGAAGAAAGTATTTACTGTAAGATTTATGGAGAAGAACATAGTTATAGCATAATCTTCCAGGAAGAGACAGGTAAAATTACAACAGCAGGTGGCGATTCTTATTTCTACGACATATTAGATTTAGCTAAATACGATGATGCTAATCAAGTATTTAATATAATAAATGATTATGTTAAAAAGAATGGTGGATCTTGCGTAAGAATAAAAGATAGAGATCTAAACAGTGTAGTTAATATGTATATTAAGGAAGGTACATTAACTAAGACTAGCGCCACAATTATAATTGAAGAAAGTGTAGATTATGATATATCTTATGGAGAACCATTCTGGATTGAAAAATATAATTATAAAACAAATTCTTACGAGAAGTTAGAACAAAGAACAAATGCTAATTGTGCATTTAAATTACCAGCTTATAGTGCAGCACCAGGTAGGCCTTTGGTATTAAATCAAAACTGGTCTTGTATGTATGGAGAATTATCAAAAGGTTTATATAGAATTGTAAAAGATGCTGATTTTGATATTGATAGACCAATTGATGAAACTAAGTTGTTTTATATCTGGGCAGAATTTGAAATAGAGTAGAAAGTGAGATTTTATGAAAGTAATATTTGGAACAACAAACAAAAGAAAAATAGAAGATTTACAAGGTATCATTAATGAACTTAACCTTAATATAGAGGTATTAGGTTTATCTGATATTGGATGGGATAGAGGAGAGACAGAAGAAAATGGCGCAACTGTAGAAGAAAACTCTATGATGAAAGCAAGAGCAATCCATGAGTTTTGCATTGAAAAGAAAATACCATATCCGACAATCGCAGATGACACAGGTTTGTTTGTTGATTCATTAAATGGTGAACCTGGAATTTACACAATGAGATATGCAGATGATGAACTGGCAAAAGATAGCACACTTCCTCCATATCAATGTGTAATAAAACTTCTAAGAAATCTTGAAGGTAAACCAAATAGAGATGCTACATATAAATGTTGTGTAACAACAATATTAGAAGATGGAACAAGTTTTCAAGAAATTGGTACAAGTAAAGGTTATATAAAAGAGGGTATGCCTAGTGAATTTAAAAAGCCATATCACTATTGTGTCTTTGCTCTTAAGGATTCGTATAAAGCTTTCAATGAACTAACAAAAGACGAATTAAGTGATACTTTTAGATATAATGCCTTAAGAAAAACACTAAAAAGACTAAAATGCCACGAAGAGTAGCATGAAAATATGCAAATGTAATTTAATTTTGCTTGTTTGAAAAAACATTTATAGTAAAATTTTTGCCATGAGGAGTGATGAAAATGTTATTTAGTGAAAAATTAAGAATGTTAAGAAAAGAGAAAGGCTATACTCAAGAAGAGTTAGCAGAAAAAATCAATGTCTCTAGACAAGCTATTACTAAATGGGAAAGTAATGAAGGTATGCCTGATATTGAGAACTTAAAACAAATTAGCAATTTATTTAATACTACTATTGATGAATTAATCAAAGAAGAAAAAGAAATATCTGAAGAAAGAGTTAAAGAGGTTCTAGTTAAGGAATTAGAAATAGATCATTCAAAACATTTCGATATTAAAATAAGTAGGAACTTTGAAGTTGATATATTACCTAATGAAGAAGAAAAAGTTAAAATTGTCATTGAATCAAGTAATAAAGACGGCTTTAAGATTAAGTTAGATGATTTATACAATAATTTAGATATTAATATTAAAAATAGTAAAGGTTATGAAGACTCTATTATCAAACTATATATTCCAGAAAAATATATTGATGACATAGAATTAGACTCTAAACTAAGAACTCTAAGAATAACTGATTTAGAAATAGAGAAGTTAGAATACGATGGAGCATTAAAATATTTAATAGTTAATAATTCTAAAGGAAAGATAGTACTTAATACATCAAAGTCTGATGTTGAAGCAACATATGACAAATTTGATGGTGAATTAGAAGTAAATACTATTAACTCTACAACTAGAGTAGAACTACCTAAGGATACTATTTATAAAACAGTATTAAAAGGTATTAAAAATAGGTTTGTCGATGAATCAAATAATGAAGATGCAACTAACATTGTTGAACTAAATGGAATCAACAGTAAGCTAATTTTTATAGAGAAATAATTTTCTCTTTTTTTATTGGTAAAAATATGTAAAAACTATTTAAAATATAGTACGTTTTTGCTATAATTATTCTATAGGTGGTATATATGAAAATAATGTGTATAGGACAATCAGCGTATGATATAACTTTGCCATTAGATCATTATCCAGTTGAGAATAAAAAAGTAAGGGTTGAAAATAAAGTTGAGTGTGGTGGAGGTAGTGCTTCAAATTGTGCTTTTCTACTTGCTAAATGGGGACTTGATTCTTACTTTGCTGGGGTAATTGGAAACGATCATTATGGTAGCGTAATTAAAAAAGAATATGAAACAATCGGAGTAAATACAAAATACTTGCAAGTTAGTGATAAATATCCAACAACTTCAAGTTATATAATTGCAAATACTTCTATTGGATCAAGAACAATATTAACAAGTAAGAATAGTAATATTCATATGGAGAAGTCTGATGTTGAAGATAACTTCGATTTCATTCTTCTAGACGGATATGAAAGAGAGTTTGCAGAAGAAGTAATTAGAAAAAATCCTAATGCAATAAAAATTCTTGATGCAGGAAGTATGAAAGAAGCAACAGTAGAACTTGCTAAGGTGGTTGACTATGTTGTATGTTCACATGATTTTGCTGAAGATGTATCTAAAGTAAAAATAGATTATGATGATATAGACACGATAATCAAAGCCTACAAGAAACTAAAGGAAGAGTTTAAGGGAAATATAATCATTACTCTTGAATCATATGGATGCTTTACTTGCATAGATGGAATGTATAAAATTATTCCAAGTATAAAAGTAGAAGCAGTTGATTCAACAGGAGCAGGTGATATATTCCATGGTGCTTTTGTATATTCATTAGCAAAAGGATTTGATTTAAGAAAAGCGCTTCTATTTTCAAATATAACTGGTGCTTTATCTGTAAAAACAATAGGAAGCAGACTATCAATACCAGAACTAGAAAGTGTAATAGAAAAATATAATGATGTTATTTCGAAATAGTATGCCTCAATTAGACCTACACGGGGAAGATAGAATTGGAGCACGAATTAAAGTTAATACGTTTATTAATGACAATTGCAAACTTGGAAATGAAGAAATTGCTATTATCCATGGAGTGGGGAAAGGCATTTTGAAAAAGGAAGTGTTAAATATGTTGAAAAAGGATAAAAGAGTGGTAGAATATAGTGTTGATTGTTTTAATGAAGGGTGTACATTAGCGCGTTTGAGCAAAAAAGTTGACATTTTGGACAAAAAGTGCTATAATACACCACATAACTCAGGGGGGAGAATTTAAATATGTATACAGACAACGAACAAAGAACAGGTTTACCTATTAAGACTTTCTTATTAAGTCTTATACTAATAATAATATTCATATTATTATTAATGTGGTTATTACCAATGCCAAATTCTAAAAACAACAATAGTGGAAATGGTAATGGAAATAACGGAACTACAGAAATAACTGGTCTTGATGCATTGACAAATAGAATATTTAATGCAAATATTCAAGAAATGAAAAATGCTGCAGTAACATATTTCACAAAAGATACGTTACCAAGCAAGAACGGTCAAACTGTAACACTAACATTACAAGAAATGTTAGACAAAAAATTATTACTTCCATTTACAGACAAGAATGGAAACTCATGTGATACTGACAGATCATATGTATCAATTACTAAAAAAGGAACTGATTCATATGTAATGAAAGTAAATCTATCATGTGATGATCAAGAAGATTACATCTTGGTTAATTTAGGATGTTATGCGTACTGTACATCTGCGGTTTGTGAAAAGAAAGAACCAACACCTACACCTACGCCAACACCTACACCAACACCTACACCAAAGCCAACAACTGGAAATCCATATTGTACATTATATGTATCAAATGGAAGAATTGGAAGCAATAGCTGGTATGTAGGAAACGTAGTAGTAAGCTTCAAAACAAAGGGAACTACAGCAAGTGGTGCTTCTATAACTGCTTATGGTTTAACAACATTATCATCAGCAAGTTATAACAAGAACAATTCATACACAGTTAGTGGTGAAGGAACTACAACAGTTTATGGATATGTTAAAGATTCAAATGGAAAAACTGCTAAATGTAGTATCGTAGTTAAGAAAGATACAGTAGCTCCAAAATGTAACTTAACTGTATTATCTGGAACTAAATCATCAACTGGTGATTATGTATCAGATGTAGTAGTAGGATTCAGTTCTAAAACTGATGCTACTAGTGGAATAGTTGCTTATGGATTAACTAATTCATCAAAAGCAAGTTACAACAATGCATCTAAATATACAATAACTACAAATGGTACTCATACAATTTATGGTTATGTTAAAGATGCTGCAGGACATACTGCTAAATGTAATATAACAGTAAAACGTAATTATACAGATCCAGGATCAAAACCATCATGTACATTAAAAATAACAAACGGTACAGTTGGAAGCAATGGATGGTATAAAGGAAACGTTACAATTGGATTTGCATCAAAGACAACAACAAATGGTGCAACAATTAAATCATATGGAATTGGAACAAAAGAAACATATGGTGGAAATGATTCATATACATTAAGTTCAGAAGGAACTACAGTAGTATATGGATATGTTAAAGATTCTAAAGGAAATACTGCTAAATGTAGTATTACTGTAAAGAAAGATGCAACTAAACCATCATGTACATTAAAAGTAACAAGTGGAACTTATAATCAAGGTGGATATTACACTTCTGATATAACTATAGGATTTGCTTCTAAGACTGATGCAACAAGTGGAATCACAGCATACGGTATTGGAACAAGCACAACTTATAGTGGTAACACTTCTTACAAAGTAACAGCTGTTGGTACTCATACAATTTATGGATACGTTAAAGATGCAGCTGGAAATACTGCTACATGTAGTATTAAAGTTGAAAAGAGACAAAACTTAGAATATCAATATAAGAAAGATATATCAGCACAATATAGTGCTTGGTCAGATTGGACAACTTCAACATACAATCCAAGTAATCCACCATCATTCGGTAAATATACATTAATCGAAATCGTAGATTTAGGAAAAACACAAGAAGTTGACTATTATAAAGAAGAGCTTGGAGAACCATTCTACAAATACAAAACTGTAAAAGTTGGAACTGCAACTCAAAAATATTGTACTGGATATAATTACTTTAGAGATACAAAGACAACAACAACTACAACATATGCAATTAAAGAAGGCGCTGATTGGAAGTTTGAAAAAATGGTTACAACAACAGGTTGGCCAACAGATACACTATCAGTTAAATATGAATTTGTAGGATTTGATTGGAAATGTACTGGATGTGAAACAACACCAAGAAAGATATGGAATAAATATACTAGAACAGTTGGTGTAGTATCATCTACTAATACAGTAACAACTTCAGGAATTAGCGTAACATGTGCTAAGACTGAAACACGTACAATAGAAATATTCGACACAGTTAAGATATTCGTTGATTATGAACACAAGAAAGTACCAGTTTACAAAGATGTTTATAAGTACAAACAAAGAACTCGTACATTAATTAAGAAAGCTTATACAGATTATAAGTGGAGTTATTATAATGATCAATCATTATTAAATGCTGGATACACTATGACTGGTAACACAAGAGTAGCTGGATAGAAAGTGGGGAATTAGAATATGAAAAAAATAAGTGTAGTTTATGAAAGAAATCAAGAAACTAATGCTATTGAATTAAAATCAATTGTAATTTTTGATGAAGGTAAAGCACCAGTTGTTAAAGATTACACTGGAAAAGAAAGCCTAATCGAATTTGCAAACTTTGCAGCTGATAATGGTTATGATGCTATTGAAGAAGGAAGCATTGAAAAAGCTATAGATGAAGGATTCATTTCAGTAGTTTCAATAAGAAATCCTAAAGCAATGGCTGAACTAAGATCAGAAATTACAGAAGGTAAATTAAAATATGGTTTTGTTGGGGATGAAGTAGCTAAGAAAATTAGTGATGAAATGACAGAAGAACCAACAGAAGAAGTTAAAGTAGAAAAAGCTGCAGACGATGCAAAAACTTTAACTAAGAAAGTAGAAGGAGTAAAACCAACAGAAGAAGTTGCTCCTATCATTGAAAAACCAGAAGTTGCAAGACCAATTATTGCACCTATTTCTGAAGAAGTTAAAGATGAAAAGACTGCAGATGATGTAAGTGAAAAATCTGAAGAAGTTGCTCCAGTTGAAAGCTTAAACCTTTCAGACGATGTAAAAGAACTTATCGAATATATCGAATTAAGTGAGACAAGAGAAACTAGAGAACTAACTGATAAAGAACAAGCTAGATTAACTGAAATTGTTAAGAAAAATGAAAGAGCAAGAACTCTTGAAGATGCTAGAATCATGTTGGATGATGGTCTTCTAGATGAAGATGAATATGACAAAATGATTGCAGAATGCAAACAAGAGAATGCTGAAGAAATTAGAAAAGCAAGAGAAGCAGTTAAAGTAGTTGAAGAAACTGAAAAAGAAACTAAGGATGGTGCTTTAGAACTTAGAAAAGAAGTACCAGAAGAAGTTCCAACTGAAGAACTTCATGATGACTTAGATGACGATCTTGATGATGATCTTGAAGATGAAGATGACAAAGAAGAAAAAGAAGCAATGGGTATAATACCTACTATAATCCCAGTTGAAGGTAAGAGTGAAAAGGCACCAGTAAGAGCTGAAAGAACTCCTATCGTAGAACCAGTTGTAACAGATGGTTCAGTAACTGACGATGATTTAGATGATGACTTAGATGATGATCTTGACGATTCTCTTGAAGATAAAGATGAAGAAGAAATCATTGAAGAAGTGGAAGAAAAACCACCTCGTGGAATAAAAGTTGTTAAAACTGAAGAACCAGTTGAAGTAAAAGAATTAAAACCAGTTAAAGGTGAAGTTGAAAATGTCGTTATTGAAGGTAAAGAAGTACCAGTTAAGAAGACAAGTTTAGCAACTAAGATATTTGCTGGAATTGGTGTTGCTACAACAGCAATATTAAGTGCTTTAGGTATTGGATTTATAGCTGAAAAGATGACTCAAAAGAATGCTCCTGCTAAAGTAGGACCACAAGCTACTTTTGATCAAGTTATTCCTGTAGTACCAGTACAAACAACACCAACTGCTGCACCAGCAGTTACACCAGCACCTGCACAAAAAACTACAATAACACAAAAGGTTATAATTGTACCACCAGTTGCAGCTGCACCAACAGCAACAGCTGAGCCAACAGCTACACCAGTAGTAACAACTGCACCAACAGCTACACCAGTAGTAACAGCTGAGCCAACAGCTACACCAGTAGTAACAGCTGCACCAACAGCTACACCAGTAGTAACAGCTGAGCCAACAGCTACACCAGTAGTAACAGCTGCACCAACAGCTACACCAGTAGTAACAGCTGCACCAACAGCTACACCAGTAGTAACAGCTGAACCAACAGCTACAGCTACACCAGTTGTTGTTGCTACAATGAGCCCAGAAGAAAAGGTTGCTCAAGCAAATAAGGAAACTGTAAGTGCAATTAATACATATTGTGATAGTTATGAAGTACCTGCAACTACAAGAGCATTCTTAATGAGAACAGATGTATTAGAGTTTTTATCTCAATACAAGAATGCTGATCAAAGAGCAGAAGTTATAAGTGCATTATGTTATGGATATGAAGCTAATATCTTAACAACAAAAGATGGTAACTTTAGATTAGCTGCAGATGGATCTAATTACTTAAGTTCATTCACAAGCGACTTCTTATGTGCTAAGGTTGTTGTTAATGGATACGATGCAAAACATATGAAAACAGTATTTGGTAATTCAAATGTTTCTTATGAACAAATCATAAGTGGATTAAAGAATTACTGTTATACAGTTACTACTTATGGTATGAACGCTAAAGAGCCACTACCATTTAAGTATTTAACAAATAATAATAAAAATACTACTCCAGTATTAGACAACTTAATGAGCAAATTAATAGCTGTTAATACTAGTAGAGAAGCAGGAAGATTGACAAGTACAGTAACAGATGACTTTATCTCAACTGTATTCGATATATTTGTATTAAATAATGAATCTATCGAAATGGGACAAGGTGCTAAAGATGTTGCTGGAGCAATGGTTGAATCTTTCGTAGCAATTCAAAGTCAAATCGCAAATGGAGAACCATTATACTTACATGAAAATCGTGGTTATGCAAGAGCAGGAATCAATCTTCAAGAAGTTGATGGACACTTTGCAATTGGATTCCCTGATAAGACAACATATGAATATACAAGTTTATATGATGTTATGAACCATGGATATGGATCACAAGCAGAAAACGCAGAACGTTGCATTTCTGAACAAGAAGTATTATTATCAAATATTACTGCTATGAGTTTAATTGATAATCCATCACCAGACGCTGATAGATTAAGCTTAGCTGTATATCTTG
This sequence comes from Bacilli bacterium, assembly GCA_017525035.1. Lineage (GTDB taxonomy): Bacteria > Bacillota_I > Bacilli_A > RF39 > UBA660 > RUG13868. The sequence goes on from JAFXTH010000005.1 coordinate 13,195, forward strand.
AAGAAAATGGATTACATGAAGAAGCTCGTCAAGTAAGAATCAATGCATTCGATGCTGCATACTTATATAACGTTGGAGTTGAACATCCATACGTTGCTGCATACATAAACGATTATCTATTCGGAGAAAAGACAGTAGGAAATGATTTAATTAATTTCGAACCTACATGTGAAGGTGTTGATAGATTAATCGGAGTTAAGAACACTAAGAACAACTATGCTGATTTAATTAATAATAGAAGAAGCATGTGGAGTTTAAATAATGATTACACAGTAGTTAATGGAGAATGGTACACTAAGAAACAAAAGAAGAAAACTGGTGGACAACAACCACAAGGACCAGCAGTACCTACACCACATGTAGAAGTACATGAAACACACGAACAAATTCAACCTGAGGATATGACACCTGAAGAACAACAACAAGCTCAAGAACAAGTTGAACAATTACAACAACAAGAACAACAAGAACATGAGCAACAACAACAACAAATCGAAGAAGGAAAAGAAGACTTACGTGAAGCTGTTGAAGAAGGTGCTACACAAGAACAACTTGAACAAATAGCTGAAGAACATGGTATTGATCTTGATGAACATTATCAAGAAGAAATGCAAGCTGCCCTAGAAGAACAAAAGAAGGGTGAAGAAGAAAAGAAAAGACAAGAAGAAGAAGCTGCTGCAGAAAATGCACGTAGAGAAGAAGAAGCTAGAAAAAGAGCTGAAGAAGAAGCTCGTCGTCAAGAAGAAGAAAGACAAAGACAAGAAGAATTAATTAGACAAAGTCAAGAAATAGACGCTGCTGAACCTGAAGAAGGAGAACCTGAACCAGAACCAGCACCAGCTGAAGATATTGATCAAACTGATTCAGATAGAGTAGACGAAGATGCTGATGAACAAGATTATGATCCAACAGCAAGAAATGATTTAAAAGACAGACTTACTGCTATGAAATTAGCTGCATTAAGTATCCCAGTTGAAGTTGACGATTTAGGTATCGGTGAACCATCTGGTCCAAGACTTGGATAATTAAATAAATAAAAAGAAATATAGAAATATATTTCTTTTTTTATGTTCTTTTTCATATTCTTATATAGGTGATAATGTGAAAAAGAAAGTAATAAATGCGTTTGTAACTATCACGATGATACTAGCAAGCTTTATGTATACAAATAATGTAATTAGAAAATCTAGGGAAAAGGACCCAATAATGATAAACATTAATAAGGACAAAGCACTATACGAAAAAGAAACTATTGAGGCAACTATTAAAGATAATGAACTAATACCAGGTATAAGTGGTATGAAAGTTAATGTTGATTCTAGTTATTCTAAAATGAAACAGAAAGGTAGTTATGATAAAAGTTTATATGTTTTCGATGAAGTAAAACCTGAAATAATTTCATCTAATGATTATGATGATTACATAGTAAGTGGAAACAATACAAATCCCTATGTAAGCCTTATATTTGTAATTAAAGATACAGATTATGTTGAAGATATTTTAAAAATACTAAACGAAAAAGAAATAAATGCGACATTCTTTCTAGATAAATCTTTATTTGATAATTCAATTGACTTAATTAAATCAATTGTCAATTTTGGTAACGATGTTGAATTGTTATCTAATAATTATTCTATTTATGAAGTAAATAAGTATAATTCGATATTACGTCTTGTTACAAAAGATAAACTTTCGTTTTGTTATTTTGATAATAAAAATGATGATATAAAAAAGAATTGTAAAGAATCTAAACTTAACTCAGTAATTCCAAATATCAACACGGATAGTTATATTTATAGTATTATAAAAAACAAAATGAATAATGGTTCAATAATCGAAATAAACAATAATCTAACATCGGTTAAAGAATTGAAATCCACTATTAGTTATATTTTTCAAAAAGGTAAAAAGATAGTATTATTAAAAAAATTAATTGAAGAATAAAAATAGACAAAATTCATCAGTTGTTATTAGTAAACTAACAATGGTGGTGATATGTTAATATATGTAGATTTATTATTTGTAGTGAATATTTTTATAGATTATATTCTTTTAATGACACTTTCAATGGTATTAAAAAAGAATATATCTCATAGGCGATTATTTATATCTTCGTTTGTAGGAGGGTGTTCAACCTTTTTGATTTTTATTAATAACAAACCACTTGTATTATTATTTAAAATAATAACTTGTATCGCTATGATGCTCATTTATGAAAAATATAAAGGCATAAAATCCTTATTCGAAAATATCTTATATTTTTATATGCTAAGCATTGTTTTAGCAGGAACAATATATTTATTAAAAGATAATTATAATAGTGAAATAAATATTGTCCTTCTTTTTCTTATAACTCCAATTACAATGAAAATCTACAATGATAAAGTTAAAAAGTTGAACACATACTACAAAGAAAGATATGATGTATTGCTTATCTATAAAAATAAGAAGTATGAGCTAAATGGTTATGTTGATACAGGTAATAATCTATATGATCAATATAAAAAAAGACCTGTTGTATTAGTTTATAACAAAAATATTAAATACAAATATGAAGAAGTTATTTTAGTACCTATGGAGACAGCCAATAATACTACATTAATTAAATGTATTAAACCAGATAAGTTGATTGTTGATGGTAAAGAAAAAAAGAATGTATTAGTTGGTCTATCTCCTAAAAAATTTAAAATTCAAGACATAAACATAATATTACACAAAGATATAATAGGAGGACTATGATTACTTTATTATTGTTAATTATTAATTTAATACGAATAACTAATGTATTTTTTTATGTAGGAGCAACAGATAAACTTCCTGAGCCACTATCAAAGGAAGAAGAGGAATTCTATCTTGTAATGGCAACAGATGGTGATATAATGGCCAAAGACAAGCTTATAGAGCACAATTTAAGATTAGTAGTATTTCTCGCTAAAAAGTATGAAAATACTCAAGTAGATTTAGAAGATTTAGTAAGTATTGGAACTATTGGTTTAATAAAAGCAATAAACACTTATAGTATGGATAAGCAAATAAAACTTGCAACATATGCATCACGCTGTATTGATAATGAAATACTTATGTATTTGAGAAAAAATAAGAAAGTAAGAACAGAGATAAGCTTAGAAGAATCATTAAGCTATGATGCTGAAGGAAATGAATTGCATCTTGAAGATATAATAGGAACTGATAAGGACATAGTAACTAAGAATATAGAAGAGGATAATGATAAGAAGATAATGCTTGAAGAAATAGATAAATTAAATAAAAGGGACAAAGAAATAATGACAATGAGATATGGGCTTATGGGACAAGAAGAGAAAACCCAAAAAGAAGTTGCAGAAATACTTGGTATTAGCCAGTCTTATATATCTAGAATAGAGAAGAAAGTAATAAGAAGATTAAGAAATGTTATAAGAGTATAAATACTATGTTAATTCATAGTTTTTTATTTACAAACAAAATGTTAATAAAGCGTAAAAAAACATTAATAAAAAACTAATTATGGTATAATATTTATTAGAGGTGAGAATGATGAAAATCATTGTTAGCGCAGGTGGAACTGGTGGACATATCTATCCAGCATTGGCAATAATAAACAAATTAAAAGAACGCAACAAAGACTTAGAAGTTCTATATATTGGAACAACAGACAGAATGGAAAAAGATATAGTACCAGCACTAGGTATAGATTTCGTTGGTATTCCAATGAAAGGGTTAAATAGGAAAAATATCTTCAAGAACATTGAAGTATTGAAAACTTACAGAAAAGCCCAAAAAAAAGCCGAAGAAATAATTAAAGAATATAAACCTGATGTGGTATTAGGTATAGGTGGATATATAACTGCTCCTGTTGTAAAAGCAGCTACTAAACTTGGAATAAAGACATTTATTCATGAACAAAATTCTATTCCAGGATTTACAAACAAAAGATTGAAGAAAAAAGCAACTGCTATAGGAGTATCTTTAAAAGAAAGTGAAAAGTATTTTAAAGGTGGAAATGTTATATTTACAGGTAATCCAAGAAGTGAAGAAGCTTATAATGCAGAACCTGTAGATAAGAAAAAATATGGATTAACAGAGAATAAAAAACTAGTTTTATTTGTTATGGGAAGCTTAGGATCTTTAACAATAACAAATATAATGAAGCAAATATTACCAGCATTTAAAAGTAAAGATTATGAAGTGCTATTTGTAACAGGAAATAATTATTATGACTCTTATAAAGAAGTAAAATTACCAAACAATGTTAAGATAGTTCCTATGCTAAAAGACATGTTAAATGTGCTTAAAAAGACAGACTTAATTGTAACAAGAGCTGGTGCTTCAACAATCGCAGAGATAACAGCAGCAGGAGTACCTGCAATAATGATTCCTTCACCATATGTAACACACAATCATCAAGAAAAGAATGCCTATGTATTAGAAGAAAATGGTGGAGCAGTCGTAATTAAAGAAAAAGAATTAACAGAAGAAAAACTAATAAGTACTATTGATTCATTAATTTCATCAAATGAGAAACTTGAAAAAATGAAAGAATGTAACAAGAAACTAGGAGTAAAAGACAGTGCTACTAAGATTGCAACAATAATAGAAAAGTTAGTTGATGGTGATTAAAGTGGAAGATATAGTAAATTTTATAACAAAAAATGAAATTGGTGAGTATAAAGAAAACGTAAGTTTAGCTAATAACACAACTTATAAAGTTGGAGGTATTGCAAGCGTTTTTGTATACCCTAAAGATACAGATAAATTAATATTATTACTTAAAGAGTTAAAAAGACTTGATATTAAACACAAAGTTTTAGGTAATGGCTCAAATACATTATTTAGTGATAAAGAATATGATGGTGTAATTATTAAATTAGATAAGTTTGATAAAATTACATTCTTTACCAACACGGTAAGAGCAGAAGCAGGAGTAAGCTTGATGAAACTAAGTAATCAAGCAGTTAGAAAAGGCCTTGCTGGTCTTGAATTTGCTAGTGGTATACCTGGTACAGTTGGTGGAGCAATATTCATGAATGCTGGGGCCTATAAAAGTGATATGGGCTATATTACTAAATGGGTTAAAGTATTAACTCCAAAATATGAAGTAATAAGAATGACTAATAAAGAAATGCAGTTCCATTATAGAACTTCTTTCTTACAAAAAAATCCTGATTATATATGCTTAGAAGCATCAATTCAATTAAGACCAAGTAGTAGAGAACTATTACAAGAAATTGTTGATGATAGACGTAAAAGAAGAGTAGAAAGTCAACCTCTTGAATATCCTTCAGCAGGATCAGTATTTAGAAACCCTGATAATATGTTTGCGGGAAAGTTAATAGAAGATTTAGGATATAAAGGATACTCAATTGGTGGAGCAAAAGTAAGTGAAAAACATGCTAACTTTATAATTAATTACAATAATGCTAAAGGAAAAGATGTTAAAGATTTAATAGAATTCATTAAAAGTGAAGTAAAGAAAAACTATGATGTTGATTTAAAAGTAGAACAAGAATTTGTTAACTGGGAGTAACATAAAATGAATAAGAAAGTGGAAAAGAAAACAAAAGAAAAAAAACAAGAACCAACAGAAAAAAATAAAACTGAAAAGAAAACAAAAATAAAAAGAAAAATTAAAGCAGTTCCAATATTGATACTTCTTGTAGCAATTGTTTTACTATACTTTCTTATAAAATTAGTTTTTGGAATAAAAATACAAAATATATATGTTAAAGGTAATATGAACCTTAGTGATGAATATATAATAGAGAAGGCTAAGTTAGAAGATTATCCTAGTTACTATAAGAACTTATCATTTATAGTAGGAAATAGATTAAAAAGTGATATTTTTATTAAAGAAGCTAAAGTAAGAAGACAATTCTTTGCAGTAATAAACATTGAAGTAGAAGAAAATAATGTGTTATTTTACAAAGAAAATGATGGTAGATATGTACTTGAAGATGGTCAAGAAACTAGTGAAGTGCCATACGCTATTAATCCAATAACAGTTGTTAATTATATACCGGATACAATATATAATAATTTTGTTAAAAAGATGTCTTTAGTACCTGAAGATGTAAGAACAAAAATATCTGAGATTAAATATGATCCTAGTGATTATGACCAATCTAGATTTATGCTTTATATGAAAGATGGAAATTATGTATATATTACACTTACTAAGTTTGACTCATTAAATTACTACAACGAGATATATCCAACATTAGAAGGTAAAAAAGGAATATTGTATTTAGATTCTGGAAACCATTTCCAAGAAATAAAATAAGACACTGTTAAGTGTCTTTTTTAGTAATAACGATTATATGGGTAGTAAGGATAAGGATAATAATAAACGGGATATGGTACATATCGATTATTGTTATTAGCCCATAAACTACCAACAACTCCTCCTAATACAAAAGGAACAATAGGGAAACCTCGACTCCCACCAAAATTGTTAAATCTAGGATTCATAAATACCTCCTAAAGTATTTTATGAATCTTTTTTTATTTCGTTCTTAATCTATATAAATTAATACTTGGATGATTTAATAATCTAAATGGATAATAAGAATTACCTAAACCGCCAGAGATATATAGTGGAATACCATCAATATCATAGTGTGATGAAATATACTTTTTAGCTCCTTCTTTCTTTATAACAGGTCCTATTAAAGGAAGTATTACCTGACCATTGTGTGAATGTCCTGCAATTATCATATTTGGCTCATAATCATCAATAACTTGATCAGCAAGATCTGGCTTATGAATAACTCCAATAGAGTAGTTAGCATCACTTAAAGTTAATTCTTCTTTTGAATAAGTATCATCAACTGCTATTAAATTAATAGTGGATTTACCAATATAAATTTTTTCTATTTTGTTTTCTAAAATAGTGAAGTTAGAGTTATCAAAGATATCTTTAAAATCATCAAAATCTTCTTCACCTCTAATAGCAAATTTACCAATGTTACTAGTAATTCTATTAAATTCACTCATAATAGATTCTTTATCATCGTTGCTTATGATATATTCTTCATCAATTAAATCTCCAGTAAATATAACTATATCGGGATTAATTTCATTAATTAAATTAACAAGCTTTTTAATATCCTTAATAGAAGAGTTTTTACCATAGTGAATATCAGAGAATTGAACTATCTTTAGGCCATTTAATTCTTCATTAATATCATCACTATATACTGGATATTCTCTTACAACAATTCCAATATTACCAATGTATCTTAAACATGTATACGACACTGTAAAAATGATAAATAGAGGTATAAATATCCACATAAGTATTTTGAATATTTTTTTGTTTCTTAATTTTCTTTCTTCTTCTAATATTTCATCTGCAATATCAGAGTTTTTTTCTGTTCTTGATTCAGCCACTTAAATCAATCCTTTCGTTATTATATATAGTAAAACTAAGGCACCATTGTGTAACATATGTATAAAAATAGTGGAATATATATTCTTAGTTTTGTAATAAATAATTCCAAAACATATACCTAAACTAGAATAAGGTATTATATATAAAAGCCCATATAGGGAAGTACTTAAGGTTGAAATTATATGCATTGCTCCAAAGACAATACCTGATGTTAATATAAATGGTATTTTACTTTTAATCGCATCACTAAAAGCTTTCCTAAATACTAGTTCTTCAATAAATGGTGCAATAAACGTTGTTATAATAAATGCCAGAATTGGTGAAGTCGCAATAATATTATTAATGCTTTCTTGATTAGTAGCCATTTCCAAACTAGTTACTTTAGCGATTATAATATTGCTTATTGCCATAATTGCAAGTCCTAAAACCCAATATCTAAAAGCAATATCAGTAATAGAACCAAATTTATGAATAAATTCTTTAAAGTCCTTAGTTATAGTTTTTCTATATACAAAAAATAAGAAAATAGCAAAGGTTATATCTGTTAAAAGCTTTAAAAATATAGATAAATCATCACTTATATTTAAAATTAATTCATCATTAACATAATTAAAATCGATACCTATTAATTTTGCATATGCTAGTTGTAATAAAGGATATATATAGAAAAGAAGAAAAATTATACCTAAAATTACGATGTTTTTGTACTTGTTTTTGCTGTTCATAATTCCTCCTTAATATATAATTTAATTTTAAATGTTAAAAAATTATGTGTCAACCAATTTCACATTAATGTATTATTGGATATAAAAATAATGTATAATAGTTATAAGAGGATGGTGTATTATGAAATACTATTGTTTAGGAATTAAAGGTGCTGGAATGGCTACCTTAGCAAATATATTATATGATCTTGGAAATGAAGTAGTAGGATACGATGACACATTAGATCATAAGTTTACTGAAGAAGGATTAGATAAAAGAGGTATTAAAATATATCATGATAATGAGCATCCATTAGATAAAGATATGATTCTTACTCATTCAGTTGCATTAAAAGAAGATCACAGAGAAATAGTAAGAGCTAAAGAAGCTGGTTTAAAAATAAAAAGATATGATGAGATTCTTGGTGATATAACAAATATGTTTGAATCTATTTGTGTATCAGGAACTCATGGAAAAACAACAACATCAACAATGATTACACAAATACTAGATGCCGTTTATAAAGTTAATTACTTCATTGGTGATGGTACTGGATATGCAAGTAAAGACAATAAGTATTTTGTTATTGAATCAGATGAATTCAATAGACATTTCTTAGCATATCATCCATCATATACAGTAATTACTAATATTGAGTTAGAACATACTGAAATATATAGAGATATAGAAGATATTAGAGAAACATTTGAGAAGTTTGCTAATAAAACAAAAAATGTTGTAGTAGCATGTGGAGATAACGAAAACATAAGAATGTTAAAAATAAAACCAAAAACAATTTATTATGGATTTAATGAAGACAATGATGTATGCGCTAAAAATGTTACTTTAAATGAAAATGGATCTGAATTTGATTTATATGTTAATAAGGAATTAAAAGGCCACTTCCATTTACCATTGTTTGGAAAACATATGGTATTAAATGCCTTAGCAGCAATAACAATATGTAACTTAAATGGAGTAGATTACGATAAGATAAACGAATTATTAGGTAACTTTCATAATGCTAAAAGAAGGTTTGCTATTGAAAATGTTAAAGATAATGTAATAATTGATGATTATGCACATCATCCAACAGAAATTAAAGTAACACTTGAAGCAGCAAGACAGAAATATCCTAATAAAGAATTAATAGCAGTTTTTAAACCAAATACTTATTCAAGAACTGAGAAGTTCTATAAGGAATTTGCAGATGCTTTAAATATTGCTGATAAAGTATATTTAACTGAAATTGAGTGTAATAGGGAAAAACCTGAAGATTATGGTAATGTTACATCAAAGAAAATATTTGACTTATTAAATAATGGAAGCATGATAAGTGATACTGAAGCAGATAAGTTATTAAAACATGATAATGCAGCAATATGCTTTATGAGTTGTGCTTCAATCGCACATTTAAAAGATGATTATATAAATAAATTAAAAAATAGTTAATAAAATGATATAATATTAATATACAAAGTAGGTGAGAAGTATGGATATGGATTTTGGAATAAATAATAAAATAGAGTTATACAAAAGACTAACTCCAGCTTTAACTTGCAAAGTAAGAGAATTAAAAAGAAATAAAATTAACTATATCAAGAAGGAAGATATATGGAATTATCTATTAAAAACAAGATGGGAGAATATGAGAGGTCTTGATCTTTCTTTAATGGTTGATGATATTTTAAATTTAAATAATGAAGAATTAGAAAAATATGTAAGTAGTAAACTTAATACTTTTAATAATGAAGATAAAGTTGAAGATGAAATAGAATTATTATAAAAGGAGGTGATATCATGACAAAGGATTACACAGGATATACCATTGAAAGCCTCATTGAAAAAGCAAGCGTATATATCCAAAATAAGGATAATTTAAATAAAATAAGAAAAGCATATGACTATGCTAAAGAAAAACATCAAGGACAATATAGAGTAAGTGGAGAAGACTATATCTACCATCCACTATGTACAGCAATTATTCTGACAACTGTATATGCTGATACAGACACTATATGTGCAGGACTTTTGCATGATGTCATCGAAGATTGTGACGTAACAAGAAGTGAATTAGAAGAAGTTTTTGGAAGCGATATTGCAAAACTAGTTGATGGGGTATCCAAGATTAGTAAAATGCATTTCTCAACAGAAAATGAAGCTTTAATCGAATACTATAAGAAAATAATAGTTGGAATGAGTGAAGATGTAAGAGTTATAATTATTAAACTTGCAGATAGACTTCATAATATGAGAACTTTGTGGGCTCTTCCAAAAGAAAAGCAAAAAACAAAAGCTAAAGAAGTATTAGAAATACTAGCACCAATAGCACATCACTTAGGTATTCACAAAATTAAAAGTGAATTAGAAGATTTATCGCTAAGATATTTAAAGCCAGATGTTTTCTATGACATAGCAGAAAAGCTTAATACTACAAAAATAGAACGTGATAATGCTGTTAGTGAAATGATTGACGAGGTTAGTTTAATACTTAAAGAACATAACATTAAGTTTGATATTAAAGGCCGTAGTAAAAGCATTTATAGTATCTATAAGAAAATGGAAAAGGGAAAGAAATTTAGTGAATTATATGACCTTCTTGCCATTAGAATACTTGTAGATACAGAACAAGAATGTTATACAGCTTTAGGATTAATTCATGCTAAATTTAAACCAATACCAAAAAGATTTAAAGATTACATAGCAATGCCTAAAGTAAATGGATACCAATCACTTCATACAACTATTTTTGGAATAGATGGGCAAATATTTGAAGTACAAATAAGAACTCATAAAATGGATGAAATAGCTGAGAATGGAGTAGCAGCACACTGGGCATATAAAGAAAAAAAGAATCTTTCTGAAAAGAGCCAAAACTCTACTGAAGCTAAATTACAATTCTTCAAATCTATCATGGAACTTGATGTAGAAAAGATGAGCAGTGAGGAATTTGTTAATAGTGTTAAAGATGAAATATTAAATGATAATATATATGTATTTACTCCAAAAGGAGATATCTTTGAATTACCTAAGGGTTCAACTCCAATAGATTTTGCGTATAAAATACATACACAAGTTGGAGATACAATGGTTGGAGCAATAGTAAATAATAATATTGTTTCACTAGATTACGAACTAAAAAACAATGACATAGTAAAGGTAATTACTAATAGAAATTCTTCACCATCAAAAGAGTGGTTATCAATAGTTAAAACTACACAAGCAAGAAATAAAATCAAAAATTACTTTACTAAATCAGAAAAAGATATATATATTGAAAGAGGAAAAGAACAATTAGAAAAAGAATTAAGAAAGAAGAAACTAGCTTTCCAGGAATTCTTATCTGAAGAAAATATAGATACTATTATTAAAGATACAAAATGTGTTGATTTAGATGAAGTTTACTTATCAATTGGAAATGGTAAGATAAGTTCAACATATGTTATTAACTTGATTACAAAACAAGATGTACCACAAGAAATCAAACAAATAGCAGCACCTAAATCACAAGATACTGATATAATAGTAGATGGAATAGATAAAATTAAAGTTAACATATCTAATTGTTGTAACCCACTTCCAGGTGATGATATCATTGGATATATAAGTAAGAATAATGGTATTACTGTTCACAGAATATCATGTCCTAACTTAGATAGATTAGAAGATCGAATGATTAATGTTAAATGGAATGAAAATCCTAAATCAAAATACTTATCTTCTATACTAATTACAGCAAAGAAGAATGACAAAGCAATGCTTGAAATAATGCAAAGAGCAAGTACAGGTAATATTTCAATAGACAACATTAAAACATTAAGTAGAACAGATAATGTTATTTATGAAGTAGATCTATGGGTTAATAGCCTAGATAGATTAAATATATTTATAAGAGACTTGAATGCTTTAGATTACATTGATAGTGTAGAGAGGATAATGAGATGAAAATAGTAGCACAAAGAGTAAAAGAAGCAAATGTAAAAGTAGATAATAAAATAATTGGTGAGATTAAAGATGGTTTAATGCTTCTTGTATCTTTTACACATACAGATACAGAAAAAGAAATAGATTATATGGTTAATAAAGTTCTTGCACTAAGAATATTCGATGATGAAAATGGTGTAATGAATAGAAGTGTCTTAGATATTAATGGAAGTATCTTATCAATATCTCAATTTACTTTGTATGCTGACACAAAAAAAGGTAATAGACCAAGCTATATAAATGCATTAGGCGGGGATGAAGCAATTAAACTTTATGACATGTTTAATGAGAAGCTTAAAAATCATATTAAGGTAGAAACAGGTAAGTTTGGAGCAGATATGAAAGTATCACTTCTAAACGATGGACCTGTAACTATAATATTAGAAAAATAAGGAGGCAAATATGTTTAAAGACAGACTTAATTTCAAATTACTCAATATATTAATACTTGTAGTAATAATTTACTTTGGGTTAATTACATTTAATTATTGGGGATGGATAATTACTAAAGCATTAGCAATTATTACACCATTCTTAATAGCGTTTGGTATAGCATATTCATTTTATCCAATAGTTAAGAAGCTTAAAAAGAAAGGACTTAGCAATACACTGGCAGTTACAATAGTATCAGGATCAGTAATATTTATATTACTTGCACTTATTGTAATTACAGTACCACTTGTATATGACCAGTTAGTATTACTATCTCAATCTATTGGTGAAGTAATGAATGACTTATCAAGAAAATTCGAAGTTAACCTAGGAGATTTTCAAACAACTATTAATTCAATAATGGATAATATAGTTCAATCAGCAGGTAAATATGTTTCTGATGGTACACTAAATATAGTTGGTAGAGCAGTAGATTTCATTTCTAATTCAATAATTATACTAATCCTATCAATATATTTCTTAATTGATATGGAAAAGATTAGGGGAGAAGTTCGTAAGATTCTAACAAGAAATAAGAATAGAAAGAAAGCTTTCAATTATGTTAAGGTATTAGATAAAGAATTAGGACAATACTTAAATGGATTAGCTATATTCATAGGTATTCAATTTGTTGAATATACAATTTTATTTAAAATAATTGGACATCCAAACTGGTTATTACTTGGTATACTTGCAGCACTAACAACAGTTATTCCATACTTTGGAGGATTAATTACTAATATCGTTGCAGTTATACTTGCATCAGTTGTGTCTACACCATTATTTATTGCAACATTAATTATCTGCTTAGTATTCCCTAACATTGATGGATATATTGTTTCTCCAAAAGTATATGGTAAAACAAACAATGTTAATGCGATGTGGACAATATTTGCAGTAGTTGCAGGTGGAACGTTATTTGGTATACCTGGAATCATGTTATCGCTTCCTGTATATATAGCAATTAATTGTACATTTAACTTCTTTAAAGAAGATATTTATGATAAAATTGCAAAAGTAAAAAGAGACGACAAAGAAAAGAAACAAGAAATTAAAGAAACTTAATGTGAAAACATTAAGTTTTTTATTTTAAAAAAATGATAAGTATAGTAAAATTATTGTATAAGAGATAGAAGGTGTTTCTATGGCAATTGAGAAAGATGAAGAACTATTCAAATTACAAAAACAAGTTGAATCAATCGAACCAGGATCTTTAACGACTTTTGGTAACAATATTAAGGATAATTTGACTGTTTTTGGTAATAGAACAAGTGCAATCATGGATGGTTCTAGTGATGATGGATGGGATGATAAAGTAAAAACACAAATCAAAACATCAATGCAGACAATAGTAGATGCAGCAAAGGAAAAAGAAAAAGCAGCAGATCACGTAATGGGTGGAGAAGGAATAATATCCACAATGAAGTATGCTGTAAATGAGTATAAAGACACTTTCGAACAATATGAAACAAGATTAGCAAATGTGCCAACAAAATATGAAGATGAAAAAGATGAAGATGGTAAAAATGTAAAAACACAAGCATATAAAGATTGGGAAAAAGATATCTTCATATTTGAAAAAGCAATCCCAGAATTACAGGAACAAGCAAATACATGGGTAGACCAGGTAAAAGCGTACTTCTCAGCATATGATTTTGCAAAGAATGAAGTAGATTCAAATATATATAAACCAATAACAGATCCTTTGGTATTTTTTGGAGATTTAAAAACTAAGTACGAAGGAGATTATGTAGAAAAACCGCTTGAAGAAAATGAACAGGCAGAAGAGAAAGCTGAAGAAAAGATAGAAGAAACAGAAGAAGCTGTAGCAGCAGCAAGAAAGAAAGAAGTAGACGATAAAACAAAAGCGGCTATTGGCGAACTTGTAACAGAAGGAATAGATCCAGACTCAGAAGACTTTGCTGATAAGCTAGCAGAGAAGTTAAAAGATGCAGGGTTAACAGAGACTGAGATAGCGGCAGCACTTGAAGCATATAATAAACGTAATGGAGAAGAACAAGAGCCTACAACAGAGGAACAAACCGAAGCCGAAGAAGAGCAAGAGCCTACAACAGAAAAAGAAACAGAGGCCGCTGAAGTCGAAGTTGTGAGCATGACAACTGAAACAATGTATGGTGATGATGGAAAGCCTAATGGAACACGTGAGATAAAAATATTAGCTAATGGGCAAGAAGTTGTAACAGAAAAATATACTGAATCTTGGTTATCTGGTACTAATTATGACACAAAATTTTATGGTGAATTTGAGAAACAGACTATAGATGGAAGAGAAATCTATAATAAATATACTGGCTACACCGAAGGGGAAAATGTTGAAATGTATCATTACCGTAGTGATGAAGATACATATGAATATGATGACGATAACAATTTAATTAGAGAAACATCCTCAGAAACTCGTTATGATGAAGATGGTTCTATAACAGCTAGAGCGGCAGAATATATCACGTATGATCATGGTGAAAAAATAGAAAGTATAGACGAATACGAAACAATAGAGCGTATCAAACGTGAGGTAAAAACATATTCCAAAGATACTACGCATGTTGTTGAAACAACTACTAATAAAGGTACAGGAAAAGTAGAAAGTGAATCAACTGGCACATACACAACTGATGGTGACACGCTTTACTATAGAGGCACTAAAAAAGATCACAAAGAAGGAATCATTGTAGAATGTAATAATGAGTGGATTGGTAATAAAACAATGTTAGAAGAAGAAACAATCTATGATTCTAATTATGTAACACAAAAGTGGGTTAAAAAAAGAAGAATAGAAGATACTGATGAATTCACAGTTGATACCACAACTTATAAAGATGGAGTACCACAAATAGTTGAAATAACTAGAGTGAAAGAATAGATACAAAAAAAGAGGATTTATTAATCCTCTTTTATTTTACTAATTCCGTATATACTGTTTCATCGAAATGATGTTGATTATCAGTTTGCTTTTTTAACTCTTCAGTTGTAATTAAAAAGTAAGTATCATCAACTATTTGCTCACCTGTAGATATTATTGGATCATCCCAAGTAAGATCCAAGTGATACCATTTACCATCAAGCATAACTGCATTCCAAACGTGATTTTCACTTGATACCTTATAATTTGGTATATCAAAGTAATCTAAGAATATTGCCATTGTATCAGCATATCCACTACATATTCCATATCCCTGAAATAATACACCATATGCTGTGTTAGATAAATAGTTTATTACATTATGATCTGTTCTTTCTTTATCATACTTTGTATGTGAAATAATATAATCATGTATCTTTCTAATAATCTTCTTTTTATCTTTCTCATCTTTAACTTCTGATTTAACAATCTCTTCAACTTTTTCATTTATAAGTTCTATTTCTAAGTCTGAATAAGTTTTTCTAATTACCAAGTTAACTCTTCCAAGTGAATCATAAATTGTTTCAATCGTATCAAAGCTGTTATATGGATGAACATAACCATTAACAGTAGATAGAAGAGTAGGATTGTTGGCAAATTCCTTTACATCATCTATACATCCTTCATATTCAGAAGGGCAATAAAAATCAAAAGTTTCATTACCACTATTTATAACTGTATAATACAAATTTAATAAATCTTGTCTATTATTAATATTAAACTCTTTAACTGTTTGTATATAATCAAATTTATAGTCTAAATAGTAACTATTTGAATATTCTAAAGACACAGTCTGCATCTTAACAACTTGGTTAATAATGTGCTTAGATATAAAATCTTTATTCAAATATACAGTTACAAGTATTCCAAGTAAAAATATAGTACCTATAATCTTTTTCATACCATCACCAATATAATTGTATCATAAAGCAAAAAAAAAGAAACTATTTTGTTTCTTCAATTTTGTTATTCATTTTCATTAATCTAGATTTTTGTCTAGCAGCTTTATTTTTATGTATTAATCCAGAACTTGCAGCTTTATCGATGTTTTTAATAGCTACATCTAACTTTTCTTTAGCTGTTGCTTTGTTTCCAGCTTCAGCTTCTTTAACGAATTTCTTAATTGATGTTTTAGTTCTAGTTTCTACAACGTTATTGTTTTCTTTCTTCTTAGCACTTGTTAAAACTCTCTTTTTAGCACTTTTTATATTTGGCATAGTATCACCTCTCTTTTTTGACTACATATATATTAACAAAAAAATAAATAAAATGCAAATAAAACTTAAAAATATAGAGAAAATAATAATGGTGATAATATGCACAAGATAAGTATTGAAAAATATAATGGTAGATGTGACTTATTAAAAGACTCTATAATAAGTGCCGAAAACAAAATAAATATTAAAAAATATAATGAAAAAGATATTAGAGTAGAGTATGTAAACATTGACTTAAAAACATCAAAGCTAATAAACAAAAGAAAAGGTAATTATATATCAATTTTATTTGATGATATTACTGACTATGATTGTAGAAAGAAAGTTATTGACGTTGCCAGCAAAGAATTAAAAAAGTTACTAAAGTTGAATGATTTATTAAACAAAAAAGTGTTGGTAGTAGGACTTGGTAATTCTTTATCAACACCTGATTCACTAGGCCCTAAAACAATAGATAATATTATTGTTACAAGACATTTATTTGAATTAAGTACACCAGATAAAAGATATAACTCTGTAGCAAAGATATCTCCAGGTGTTTATGCATCAACCGGCATTGAAACATTTGATATTGTAAAAGGAATAGTAAACAGAATAGATGTTGATTATTTAATTGTAATAGATGCACTGTTATCATCATCAAAAGAACATATAAATAGACTTATTCAAATAACTGATTCAGGAATAGATCCAGGAAGTGGTGTAAATAATCAAAGAAAGGAATTAACAGAGAAAACACTTGGAAAAAGAGTAATTGCTATTGGAATACCTACAGTAATTGATATAAAGACATTAACTAATAATAGTGAAGATAATTTAATAGTAACTCCAAAAGAAATAGATTTTATAATTGATAAATTAGCCTTAATATTATCTAAATCAATTAATAACTCGATCCATAATCTGACATAATAAGACATATATAAATTTTATAATTACTTTGGTGATTAAATGAAAAAGAAAATATTTAAACTGACAATATTTTTAGTAGTTTTAGCATTTTCTTTTATTTTAACAGTCAAATACCTTAGTAGTTATAGTATCAATCTAGATGATGATGTTATAAGCATTCTACTAGAAGAAAGTGAAAATACAAACTTTGAAAATAGACTGATAAATAAAGTTATAAATACTATAACAAAATCTAAATATATTAATCCTGTTGAATATGTATTAAATAATTATGAAGTAGAAGAAGTAATTCCAGTAATAAATGAAAGGAAAGAAACAAAACCAACTGTATATATCTACAATACTCATGAAAATGAAAAATATAGCACAACTAAAGAGTTAAATATAAGATACTCAGTAAAAGATGCTAGTAACTATTTAAAAGATAAGTTAAAAACATATAATATTAACTCGATTGTAGAAAAGGGAAGCATTACTGATATATTAAATACCAACAATTGGAACTATGCTAGTTCATATAAAGTATCAAGAATGTATTTAGAAAAAGCTAAAAAAGATCACCAAGAACTTACATATTTTATAGATATACATAGAGATTCGGTAAACAAAAATATAAGTACTATAAAAATAGGTAATAAAACATATGCTAGAACCATGTTCTTATTAGGACTTGAGAATAATAATTATAAAGCAAACCAAAAAGTAATGGAAAAACTTGAAACATGGTTAAATGTTAACTACAAAGGGTTAAGCCGTGGAATATATGAGAAAAAAGGAAGGGGAGTAAACGGAGTATATAATCAAAATTTTTCTCCAAATTGTATTCTAATTGAAGTAGGAGGTGAGGAAAATACTTACGAAGAAGTAACAAACACTATGGATGTAATAGCAGAAATGCTTTATGAATATATGAAAGGGAAACTATGAAAGAAAGAATAATCAAATATGCATTTATATCAGTAATATTTATATTTTTAATACTATATTTCTTTGGAGGAAGAATGTATGAGTATAGACAACATGAAAAAAAGGTGTTGACCGAAGAACAAATAAAAAAATTTGAAAGTGATGTAAAAAATGGTGTAGAAATAGACATAAATGATTATGTATTTAAAGAAAAGGATTATAGCAATAAAATAGTTAAAATAAATGATAAAATCTCTGATGTAATAGAATATGGATTTAAAAAAGCTTTTAATTATGTACTTAAAAACATTAATGTTTGAAAATAATTAATTGAATGTTATAATTAACTAAGAGGTAGTTTATGGATAGTTATAGTTTAGAAGAAGTTAAAATGTTAATTGAAAAGAACATGTTAACAAGTGATATTTTAAAAAACATATTAACTAGTTGTACAAGAAGAATTGAACTTTATGATAATAGTGACTCATTAGATATTTTAAAATATCTAAAAGATTCTTCATGTGTACCTGAAGAAACAAAAGAAGAACTATCAAAGTTTTTAGCAGACTATAACAATTCCAAAGTAGAAGAAGATACTTCACAAGAAATAAAAGAAAAGATAAGTAGTTGGAAAATAGTACTATTATATTCAATAGTCATAACACTAATAGTAGTAGGAATAGTTCTTTACTTTATATAGGTGATTATTATGAGTAAAAGATTAACAAATGATGAAAATATAGAGAACTTAAAGAAAAGAAAAATATTAAGATATTTAATGATATTTTTTGATGCTTTAACACTTGTTTTAGCAATATTAAGTTTAACAATTGGTTTAAGCCTTATATTTCCTTTAATTTCATACGTAATAGCAATTATTTTTGCTAATATTAGAAAGAAGACAATAATTAATAAATCAAATGAAATATTTGAAGTAGAAGAGGAAATAAAAAAAGTCCATCACAAACATAAAAAATAGTCTTTCAAAGGCTGTTTTTTTTTGATATAATAAAATGTAGTATACAATTAAGATAGGAGTGAGAATATGGCTGGAGAAATAATATACAATTCAGATGAAATATATGAAGCACAAGGCATATTAGATACAACAGCAAAGATATTTAGCGATGACATGAAAAAGTCTCTAGCAAGTAATTTCGATTCCTTAACTGCAGTTGGATATACTGGAATAAATAAATTACAAAAACAAACTGATGAATTAATTAACAATCATAATTCTTTTAAAGAAGAACTAAAAGAACATGATGATAATAGAATTGAGCTTGAAAAAACACTTGATGAAACAATTAAGTTAAAACTTGAAAACAAGCAATATGAAGAAGTAGAAGATAATGCTAATACTCATGAATTAGCTGAAGTTGAATTAGAAGCAGTAGATGAAGGACAAGAAATAAATACAGCATTATTAACAGAAGCTGTAAGAGAGTTCTCATATTCTAGCAAAGTATCAATATTAAAAAACATTTTAAAATTGGATACTGGATCAATTAGTGCATTATTAACAGATCCTAAAGAATCAAATATCTTAGTATATGAAATTAAACAGATGCTAAATGACAATACATCTAGTATGTCAACAACAGCTACAGATGAAGAAAAAGAAGTTCAAAAAGAATTTATTAAAGCTTTAGCAAATGAAAAAGAAGATATTTTTAGAGAAATAGAGGATGATACTTACTTAAGAGGTATGCCATATTACAAGAAAATATCTGGATTAAATGGAATAAATATTGAAGATTTAATATTAGATGAAAAAAATAGTAAGTTATTAACAAATTGCGTTAAGTTTATATGCGACCATAACGCTGTAGGCGGAATGAATGCAAGTGATATTGATGCAGTAAAAGCTTATGTTAAAGGCGTTGCAGAGAAAAATAAAATGTCTGTTGATACTTTACTTACAAGTGCAAATGCCCAACTATTAAGAAGGGGTGTGTAGTATGAAGTTACAAGTAAAGTATGAAGAGTTGTATAGCTTAGGTACAGAAATAGAAAAGAAAAAAGAAGAAATCGATGGAATATTAAACAATATTGATAAACTAATTGATGATGTATCAAGCGGATGGTCTGGTAAAGACAGTGAAACTTTTATAAGCAATACAAAAGAAAAAATAGCAAATGAAAAAGATAGAAACAAGAAAATAAAACTTGTAAGTGATTCATTAAAATATGCAGCAAAGAATTACAAGACTGATGATGAAGATGCTCTCGACTATTTCAAGAGGGGGGATGCAAATAATGAATAACTTAGAGTTTGATAAAGCTAAATTACAGGACATCGTTGAAAAATTAAGTAAAGAAATAACAGATTTAGAAAATACTTATAAAGATATTGAAAATAAGATGTCTGTATTAGATGGTAGTAATGAAATATGGAAAAGTGATACTCAAAAGACAGTATATGAGTATTATCAAGAAATCCAAAAAGATTTTAAAACAAGCGTAGAAAACTTGAATAAATGTAAAGAGTTCTTAATTAAGACAATAGAAAACTATGAAGGAAGCATCAGTTCAAATGAGAAAAATGCTGATGATAATGGTGATAGTTTAAACATTAATTAATAAGGAGGTGTGTTATGTCACAATATTATACTGAAACATATAAAAATTATTATGATAAGCTAACTGCACACTCTCCAGATACTAGTTCTATTGAAGAAAAAATATTAGAGTTAGAAGAAAATGCAAAAAAACTAGAAAGCCATATTAATGCAACAACATGGAAAGAATTAGCAAAAACTGAAGTGCAAACAAATATTGTCCCAAAGATTAATAGTAGGGTATCAGTATATATCGAAAACATTACGAATAGTTTGCTTCCAGCAGCATATAAAGCAAATAATGAATTATATCCATTACTAAAAGATATAAAAGCAAAAGATGAAGAATATAATGCACTACAAAATGAAATAAATGCTAATCTAGAAAATGGTGTTGATACATCTTCTTTAAAGTCAAAACAAGAAACACTTGCACAAGAGATGCAATCAATATCTAGTGAAATAAATAAGATAGTAAATGATATCAAAAGCTTAAGTTCAATGAAGAACTTAGATGGAAATGCACAAGAAAGTATTTCTAAAACTGTTACATCTAAAGCACCAACGGAAAATGAATACTCACGTATTGAAACATATAACTACGATACGACAGTATTTGAAGAAGAAAAAGAAGGTGTTTATGTACCAGAAGCAGCTCTTGGTAGTGATTCTTCAGTTGAAAATAAAGAAAGAAGAATTAGATCAAGAAGAAGATTTATTATTGGATCAGATATGGTTGAAGAATTCTTGAAAATCAAGAGAAGATTGGATAGAGAAAAAGGTATACAAGATGAATATGATCCAGTACCAATTGAAGGTTCAAAAAGCTCATCAAAATTTGATTTTTCAAGCAATAAAAATGTTAAAAAATATACTAAATTTAATAAAAATTGGGTTGTGGTTGATACAAAATTCGGTATTGATGAATATCAATCATATGCATACTCTAAAGGAATAAGACAAGATAGTAATTCTGCAAGATATGGTGATTTATGTTTAGCATTTAGTTATGTACATGCTTCAAACTTAAAAAGCGGTTCTAAAGGTGATAATGCTGAAACTGCATTTAATTGGGGCCATGCAGGAGAATTTAAAGATTATTTCTCAGATAGTAAGAGTACTACATTAAAAACTATATATAATGAAATTACGAAAGGAAATCCTGTTATATTACAAGTTAATGGTAACCAGCAAGGAACATGTAGACATTTTGTAACAGTAGTAGGATTTAAAGATACAGTATCATCAGCAAGCCAACTAAAAGAATCTGATTTATTGATTTTAGATAGTTGGGATGGTCAAATAGAAACAATGGATAGTAGTAGTTCTAGATTTATGACTACAGGAAGTCAAACAGGTAAGAGTTACAGTGGATACTATCTAAGAATATGTAAATAGTGGAGGTTAAAATGGCTCAGCAAGGAAAAGTATCAATTGATAGCGATACATTAAATAGCGTTGTTAATGGTTTAAATAGTGCTGCAACTGCACTTGAAAGTAGCATAGCAGGTCAGTTACCAGGAGCATTTGAAGCTTTATCAACTGCTGGATTATATTCTAGTGGACTTTCAAAAATAAAAGAACAAGCACAATATGTTGCAACACTTCAAAAAAATATAGCATCTGATATATCATCACATCTTGAAGGCACAGCAAAAACTGAAGAAGACCTATCTAACACATTTAATACCCACGGAAGCTACGATACTAGTGGCGGAGGTGGTGGTGGAAATAACCATGACTCTGGAGATAATTCAGATGATGAAGTTAATAAAGGCAAAAAAATTAAAAGTGATCAATTAGTTGCCAACATTAATGCAATTGATTACACTAATGTAGAAAAACTAGTTAACTTCTTAGACGTTAATAAAGAGACAGATTCATTAGTATCATTGATATTTAACTTTGAGAAGTCTCAAAAATTAGGTAACAAGATATTAGAAGCCTTTGGATATGAAGAGTTTTCAAGTATAACTGAAAGTGAATATAGAGAAATTCAAAAGACATTAATTGATAAATTATTTGCACAAGAAGAAATTCCAACTAAGTTACAAATGAATTCTCTTTTAACAGCAAAAGAATATTTAGTATTGGTAGCTAAAAAGAACAATATAAATGTAAGTGATTTACTTGTAGAGGATAAACATGAAAACATTTTACAGCAAGCACTTAAAGACTTGTATGCTGGAAATGTAACAGGATATGATGTATCACAACAAACAGTAAGTGGTTTCAAAAATTACATTGATGGTATAGCAAGTGATAATAACATAACTGCTGACAAAGTGTTTGAAGATTTAAAACTATTACGTTAGGAGGCACTTATGATTTTTAAAGTAGATTATAATCGTGTAGATAAAATAGGAAAAGATGTTTTAACAGAAGTAAAAACACTTGAAGAAAAAAGAAAGGAATTATTAAGCATATTAGAAGAGATGAATAATAGTTGGTCTGGTTCTGACTATGATGAATTCAAAGAAAATGCCAAAACATATATAGATAATTTAAAAATAAAATTTGAAGAATTAGAGTATATGGCAGGATTCATGAGTTATGCTTCTAATAGATATTCAAATAATGATACACAATGGGCCGATAAACTTAAAGAATATAGAGATATTGATAAAATGAAGAAGGATGATAAATATGTCAGTTAGAAATCAAATAAAAGAAGTATCATTTGAAGAAGCAAAAAATAGGTTTATCGCAGTATCAAAAGACATTGAAGACTCATTAAAGAAAATAGAATCACTAATGGAACCAATCGATGGTAACAATGAAACATGGACTGGTAAAACATCTAAAGTAGTATATGAGAAGTATATTGAATTTAAAAATGATTTCCCTGATATTAATTCAAAATTAGAAGATTTTGGAAGTCATTTAAACGCAACACTAGATAATTATAGAAATGCAATGGCAAAGAGTGAAAGAACTATTGAAGCTCAAGCTGATAATTATAATGTTGGATAAAAAGATAGAAGGAGGCATATATGGCAACATATTTTATAGATCCTTATAAAAAGTATTATGATGCTTTGAATGGTAAAACAGATTTACCAGCACAAGCAGAAGCTCTAGCAGCTAAAGCGGGTGAAGCGGCAAGTAGTATTAGTAGTATATCTTCTGCTGTTTCTTCATCAAACTGGCAAGAAAAAGGTGCATCTGAGCTAAATTCAACTACACTTGCAAACTTAAAGGGTGGTATTGAAACAATTGAAAATAATATTAATAGCTCATTAAAAGAAGCATGTACTATTGCCATAGGCAGTATGCTTCCAGAACTAGAATCATTAAAGACTGAGGATGAAAACTATGAAAATATAACAAAAGAATTAGATAGTTTAGTAATTCCTACACGTTATGATGAAGAAGGACATGAGACAAGTGCTTATATAGAATATAAGAGTAATAAAAATAGATTATCTTATCAACAAAGCCAGTCTAAGAGTAAATGTGTACAATATCAAAACAATGTTAATAATTACGCAAGTCAAGTTAAAGCAAAAGATGGAGCATTAGAAGAAATTAAGCAAATTGTAGTGACATCAAGTGGATCACAAACTCTTACTGTACTTGACTATGATGCAAATAGTAAATTAGTTAAAGTATCATATGGTGGTAGAGAATTCTATGTTGTTAATACAAAAACATCAGTTATTGAATATGAACAATATGTTCAAAAAAATGGTATAAATCAAAACTCTGGATTGCTTGGTAGTGAATGTATGTTACTTTCACAATATTATGCAGTTGACCTATTAAGAGGAACATTTACAAGTAAGAGTACAATGGCTGCTCTACAAGGTGGACCAGCAGGAAGAATTAGTGACTATGTTAAGTCACCAAATCAAGAACCAGTACTAGAGTATATATATAATGAAGCATTAGCAGGAAGACCAACAGTATTGCAAGTATCACAAGTTAATTCATATAAAGGATGGAGACACTTGGTTACAGTTGTTGGATTCTCATCAGATGTTAAAAGTTATAAAGATCTAACTCCAGATAATATCTTGGTTCTAGACTGTGTTGATGGAAAAATTCAAACACTAGGACAATCAAGAGCATCAGGAGGACATGAACGTAGATTATTTGCACAAGGTGGTAACTACTTTGCAAGAGGTGCATCAGATAATTTCTTAAGTAAAGAAGTATATACTACGCAAAATGCATAATTATAAATAAATTGTTGACTTTTAGAATAAAATATTATATAATCAAAAACGTAATAAAAAAGGAAAGAGATGTATCCACATCCACCTGATTGCGAAAAGCTTTGGGTAAAATGCCAAGAAGAAACAAAATTATAACGTTTTAATGGTATGGTAAAAGTGGATATATTATGTCCACTTTTTTATATTTATTGGAGGTGTTTTATATAGCAAACTCAAAAAATGATTTGTTAATAAATGAACAAATCAAAGTTCCACAAGTTTTAGTAATTGGTCCCAATGGGGAACAAACAGGTGTTAAATCAATTAATGATGCATTAACACTAGCAAATTATGCAAGTTTGGATTTAGTATTAATCGGTCCAAATGGTAATCCACCAGTATGTAAGTTAATGGATTACAAGAAGTACAAGTATGAGAAGAATAAAAGGGAGAAAGACGCTCTAAAGAAACAAAGAGCATCTATGCAAGAAGTAAAAGAGTTTAGATTGTCTCCATCTATCGATGTAGGTGATTTTGAAACTAAAGTAAAACAAGTTACTAAGTACCTTGAAAAAGGTGACAAGATAAAAGTAACAATTCGTTTTAAAGGAAGACAAATGGCTCATACAGAGTTAGGGAGCGATGTTTTAATGCGCTTTGCAGAAAGACTTAAAGACATCTCAGAAATTGAATCCCAACCAAAACTTGATGGAAGAAATATGATTATGTTATTAATGCCAAAGAAAACAAAGTAGGAGGAATATACGATGGGTAAAGTAAAAACACATAAAGGACTAAGTAAAGTTCTTAAAGTTAGAAAATCTGGAACTATTACATTACGTCCAACAGGATTAAATCATAAAACAGGAAAGAAAAGTGGAGCTGTCAATAGAGCTAAGAGAAAGAATGCTCTATTAAGTAGATCAGACTTCAAGAGATTAAAGAAAGTTATCTAATAAGGAGGAGTTAAAATGGCAAGAGTAAAGAATAGTGTAACAACAAGAGCACGTCATAAAAAAGTTCTTAAAGCTGCTAAAGGATACTTTGGAAGCAAACATAGATTATATAAGACTGCTAAAGAACAATTAATGCATTCTGGACAATATGCATTTAGAGACAGACGTCAAAAGAAAAGAGATTTCAGAAAATTATGGATTACAAGAATCAATGCTGCATGTCGTGAAAACGAAATCAGTTATTCTAGATTCATTGAAGGTTTAAACAAAGCTGGTGTTGAAGTTAACAGAAAGATGTTATCTGAAATAGCTATCGCTGATCCAAAAGCATTTGCAGAGCTTGTAAAAACTGCAAAAAGCGGATTAGAAGGAAAAGCTAAAGCAGCTAAAGTTGAAAGCAAAAAAGAAGTTGAAGTTTTAAAAGCAACTAAGGCTAAAGCAGAAAAGAAAGAAACTGCTAAAGAAGAAAAAGAGGAAAAACCAGTTAAAAAAGCAGCTCCTAAAAAGGCAGCAGCTAAAAAAGAAGAAAAAGTAGAAGAAAAAGCACCTGCTAAAAAAGCACCTGCAAAGAAAACTACAGCAACTAAGAAAACAACTACAAAAAAAGAAACTAAATAAGCATATTAATGGATTTAATTACCTAGTGCCAGTTTGGTGGTATTATTAGAAATTAATAGAAGATAAAAACGAAAAGGAGAAAAGTATTATGACAGTTGTGTCAATGAATTATTTATTAGAAGCAGGAGTTCACTTCGGACATCAAAAAAGAAGATGGAACCCAAAAATGAAGGAGTATATCTATACTTCAAGAGATGATATTTATATTATCGACTTACAAAAAACTCAAAAGAAGATTGAAGAAGCTTATGAAGCAATGAAAGAAATTGCAGCAAATGAAGGAAAAATCTTATTTGTTGGAACTAAAAAACAAGCTCAAGAAGCTGCAGAAGAATGTGCTACAAGAACTAACATGTATTTCGTAAATGAAAGATGGTTAGGTGGAACACTTACTAACTTCAAAACAATCAGATCAAGAATCAAAAGATTAGACGAAATCGAAAAGATGGAAGCTGATGGAACATTCGAAAAATATGAAAAGAAAGAAGTTATTAAATTCAAAAAGGAATACGAAAAGTTAAATAAAAACTTAAGAGGAATCAGAGAAATGAAGAAACTTCCTGATGCTTTAGTTATCGTAGATCCAAGAAAAGAAGAAATAGCTATTAAAGAAGCAAGAAAATTAAATATTCCAGTATTTGGTGTTGTAGATACTAACTGTGACCCAGATATGGTTGATTACGTTATTCCAGGAAATGACGATGCTGTAAGAAGTGTTAAATTAATGATTGGAGCACTTACAAATGCTATCGCAGAAGTAAATGGAAACGAAATTATCGACTATGTTACTGAAGAAGATAAGAATAAAGCTGCAGGAAAAGGAAAGAAAGACGACGTTAATGAATTCGTTGAATCTTTAGAAAGAGAAATCAAAGTTGAAAAAGAAGAAAAAGAAGATTCTTCTGAAAAGACTATAAAAGCTAAGAAACCTGCAAAAAAAGAAACTGTAAAAGAAGAAAAAGTTGAAGAAGTAAAAGAAGAAGAACCTAAGAAAGAAAAGAAAGCAGCTCCTAAAAAAGCAGCTAAAGAAGAAAAAGCTGAAGAGAAGAAAGATTTTGGAGCAATGACTTTAACTGAATTAAAAGAAGCAGCTAAAGAACAAGGAATCAAAGGTTACTCTAAAATGAAAAAAGACGAACTTGTTACAGAATTAAGCAAATAATTAAAGTATTGAAAGGGAAATGTTTATGTTTAGTGCAGCAGATGTAAAAGAATTAAGAGAAAAAACAGGGGCAGGTATGCTTGATTGCAAAAAAGCTTTAGAAGCTTCAGAAGGAGATATGACTAAAGCTATAGATTGGTTGAGAGAAAAAGGAATTGCTAAAGCTAGCAAGAAAGAATCACGTATTGCAGCAGAAGGATTAAGTGAAATCTTTACTGATGGAAATAAAGCTGTAATATTAGAAGTAAACTCAGAAACTGATTTCGTTGCTAAGAATGAAGCATTTACTGATTTTATTAAAACAATTGGAAATGCAATATTAAATAGTGGAGCTACTACTATGGAAGATGCATTAAATATTAAATTAGAAGATGGACAAACTATTAGTGAAACACTAGTTGCATTAATTGCAAAGATCGGAGAAAAAATTAGTTTCAGAAGATTTGAATTAGTTGAAAAAACTGATAGCGAAGTATTTGGAGTATATTCTCACTTAGGTGGAAAAATCTCAGTTCTTACTGTACTTGAAGGAGCAAACGCTGAAGTTGCAAAAGATGTTGCTATGCATGCTGCAGCAATGAGACCTCAATACATGACTAGAGATGAAGTACCAGAAGAAGTACTTAACCATGAAAGAGAAATCATTAAAGAACAAGCAATTAACGAAGGAAAACCTGCTGAAATTGCTGAAAAAATGGTTAATGGAAGAATTAATAAATACTACAAAGAAGTTTGTTTATTAGAACAAGAATTCATTAAAGATGGTGACAAGAGTGTTGAACAATATGTTAAAGACAACAATGGAACTATCAAAAAAATGGTTCGTTACGAAGTAGGAGAAGGAATCGAAAAGAGAAATGATGACTTCGCTGAAGAAGTAATGAAACAAATTAATGGATAATAAAGAGTAGAAAATCTACTCTTTTTTTTACACTTTTTTTCTTCTTTTGTGTTAAGTAAGGCAAATATTTATTTATAATTATATATTTGTTATATATAATTAAATTAGGATAAAGGAGGATATATGAAAGCATTAAAACATACAGATAAAGTTTTATTAATTGTCAGTATCTTACTTTTTTCGATTGGGTTAATTATGATATTTTCAGCATCCAATATAGCAGCATTTATGAGATACCATAAGACACCATATAACTTTCTATTTAAGCAAGGGGGAAGTTTAATAATTGGAGGATTATTTGTTTTCTTACCAATTATTAATATGCATACAAAAACTATTAGTGCATTATCGTGGCTTGCTTTGATAGTTAGTTTATTTTTACTAGCATTTGTATATTTCTTTGGGCCAATAATAAATGATGCCCGAAGTTGGATTAGCCTAGGGCCAATATCATTTCAACCAAGTGAACTTGTAAAAGTAGTCTTAATTGTGTGGTACGCTGCATACTTTGAATTAAAGCGAAAACAATTAAATGAAATGAGGACAAGCATATTCCCATTATGTGTATCACTTTTCTTTGCATTCTGGATTGTATTACAACCAGACTTTGGAACAGCAGGAATAATCGTATTAATGTCATTTATGTTATATTTCTTAATACCAGTAAAAATGACGCAAAAGTTAAAGATAATAGGTGGCTTTGGGGGAGCACTATTAATTGTAATAATGGGATATTACATATTTAATACATCATCACTTCAAAGACAAATTTCAAGATTTGATTATAGATATCCTTGCAGTGAAGAAAAATTCTATACAACCGGAAATCAAGTATGTAATTCTTATATTGCTTTTAACAATGGTGGTCTATTAGGTAAAGGTTTAGGTAATAGTACTCAAAAATATTTGTATCTTCCTGAATCACATACAGACTTTATATTTGCTATAGTAGTAGAAGAATTAGGATTTTTAATGTCTACTGGAATAATACTTTTATATGGTATATTAATATGGCGTATTATTAAAATTGGAAAAGAAAGTTCAAGTAGTCGTGGATCAATAATGTGTTATGGTGTTGCCATATACATATTCTTACATACAATAATTAACTTATTAGGTATAATGGGCGTATTACCATTAACTGGAGTACCTTTACCATTCTTGAGCTATGGTGGTACATTCACATTATGTATCATTGGGGCACTTTCAATTGTACAAAGAGTTGCAATAGAAACAAAAGAAAAAAAGTTAGTAAAATCTTAATGAATGAATAATAATCTCCTTAGGGAGGTTTTTTTATGAAAAAATATTTAGACATAATTTACTATAATAGAAAGGAAATAATAATTGTCATAATAATGCTTTTAGGATTTCTTTCATTAAACTTTTTAAATAAGAAAGAAGAACCAAAGATAATAGAAAACACCACTGAAGAAAAAGAAGAGATAGATACAATCGTCATAGACATTAAAGGAGAAGTTAATAATCCAGGTAGCTATGAAATAGAAAACGGAAAGAGGATTAAAGATGCGATAGAAAAAGCAGGTGGATTAAAGAGTACTGCTAATATAGAAAATATTAATTTAAGCGAAAAACTACAAGATGAGATGTTAATTATTATTCCAAATAATGAAGAACAAATACAAGAAAAACAAGAAAATAAATATGAAGTAAAAGACTCTAAAATATCAATTAATAATGCCACAGCAAATGAATTAACAACAATAAGCGGAATAGGTAAGTCAAAAGCTCAAAGCATAGTGGAATATAGAAATAAAAATGGCAAGTTTAATAAATTAGAAGATATTACTAAAGTTTCAGGAATAGGTATTAAAACATTTGAAAAAATTAAAAATTATATTAAACTCTAATTCTTTCCTTATCTTTCTTCTATTTATATCTTTAATATCATTAATAAGGATGAAAACTAAAACCAGTATTGATATATCAAAAAAAGACTTTATATGTACAGTAACAAGTGTATCAAGTACTAAAATGAATTTAAATTGCAACGAAGAAGTTGAAACAGATATAATTGAAAATATTGAAGTAGGGGATATATTAAAGATTAATGGTACTTTAGAAGAATATAGCAAAAATACCAACTTTAATTTGTTTAACTATAAAAAATACCAAAACATAAGAGGAATATTCTATAAGTTAAATATTAACAAATATCAAGTAATAGATAAAAGTAGTAATATAGTTTTAACCATAAAAAGAATAATAAAGAATAGGATATCTAGTCTAAAGAGTAAGAATTATTTAGAATCATTTATTCTAGGAGATAAGTCATATATTTCTAAAAACCAAAAAGATATATACACAGCACTAGGAATAATACATATATTTGCCATATCAGGAATGCATATATCAATACTTATTGAATTAATAAATAAAGTTAATAAAAAAAATAATATAAGAAAGAGTATATTCACATATATATTACTCTTTTTATATTATTTATTAATTAAAAGTATTTCTTTACTAAGATCAATGATATTTATAATAACAAAAGATTTAAATAAATATTTCAACCTAAATCTATCAAAGTACAGAATAATAGCTATTTCTATATTATTAATAATCATATTAAGACCATATGCAATATATGAAGTTGGTTTTTATTATTCATCTATAATTAGTATAGGAATACATTTACAAAGTAGAAGATTAAATAGAATAAAAAACAAAGTATTAAAAATAGTATATATATCTTTTATTGCATTTATCTTATCACTACCATTAAATATTTATTTGTATTACGAAATTAATTTATTATCTATTCTTTATAATATAATTTTAGTTCCCTTAATATCTGTATTTATATTTCCGTTATCTTTAATAACATTTATATTTCCCATATTTGATGATATCCTATGTTTCTTAATTAATATATTTGAATTTATTACAAGTATATTATCATCAATAAACACATTCATAATACTTGCCAAACCACCGATAATAGTTATAATCATTTATTATATTTTAATAACAGTAGTACTTATTAAACCTAAAATAACATACCTGTTATTATTAGTCATATTAATACACAAAAATATAAATGATATAATGCCTACTACTTATGTGCTTGTATTAGATGTAGGACAAGGGGATGCTATTTTGGTGCATGACTATAAATCTAATATATTAATAGATACTGGTGGTAATAAGAATAGTAGTTATGACATATCAAATAACATTACAATTAAGGTATTAAAATCTTTTGGGATAGATAGACTGGATTACTTAATATTAACTCATGGTGACTTTGATCATATGGGTGAAGCTATTAATTTAGTTAGTGACTTTAAAGTAGAGAATGTAATTTTTAATTGTGGAGAATACAATGACTTAGAAAAAGAATTAATAAAAGTATTAAACGACAAAAGTATAGAATACTATTCATGCATTAATAGATTAAACAATTTTCATTTTCTACAAACGAGAGAATATAATAATGAAAATGATAATAGTAATGTTATTTATACAGAGTTAAAAGGATATAAATTTATGTTCATGGCAGATGCATCAACTACTACTGAAAAAGAAATATTAAATAAATATAATTTATCAAATATAGATGTATTAAAAGTAGGACATCATGGATCTAAGACAAGTAGTAGTAAAGATTTTATCAATAAGATTAAACCAAAATATTCAATAATTAGTGTAGGTAAGAATAATAGATATGGGCATCCCAATAAAGAAGTATTAGAGAATTTAAAAGAATCTAAAATATATAGAACAGATCAAAATGGTAGTATTATGCTCAATATTAAAGATAATAAATTAAAAATAGAAACAATATAATTTGTGATATAATCATCACAGGAGATGATTATTGTGTATTGTGACGTAAATGACGAAAAATCAAATCAGAAATTTATTAGTTTTGATGATTATTCAGTAAGCGAAAGAGTATATAGTTATGATGAAGCAATAAAATTGCAAGAAGTATTTAGTGATCAAGGTTTTTTTGTTGACGAATCTATAGCACAAGCAATTTCCGAGTTGAATAGAAAAGGATACATTACTAAGTATTGTTGTAGTGGACATCTTTTTAAAGATAGACAACCTATTAGAGTTGAGGAAAAGAAAGAAATTTTAGAATTACTTCCTAAAAGAAAAGAACACCTTATTCCAAAAAAAGGGTACATTGAAATTTCTGAAGATGATGAAAAATATACATTTTTATATAATGGTGCATGCAGTATGCCCTATGTTGCATTTGCTGAAGGAGTAGAAATAGATAGTATTCCTGAAGGCTTTTACTTGGATCCTGAGGAATCTGCTTATGTTATACGTGCTGAAGTAGAATGTTGTACTGATGAAGGAAGTGGACCTAGATTTATTAGTGACGATGAAGCAAGAGAAGGTTTGCGTCAAATAAGTAGAAATTTGCAAGAATGGGCCAATACTTTACCTTATAAAAAAACAGCGTCAGTTCGAAAATAAATTAAATGTTATGATATAATATTATTAGGATGTGATTATATGCCAAATGAATTAATGATTAAATTACAGCATTTTTTTGAAGCAGATGTAAGAGTAAAAAGAGAAATGTATGTAATGGCACCACCTAATGCTTGTGAAGCAGTTGATGAAGAATCTATTAAAAAATATGCAGATAATGCATATGAGTCATTGTTATATATTTATAGTGAACTAAAAAGAATTGCTATAGATATATTTGGAAGTGATTCAATCGTAATTAATAGAATAATGTACTTGGAAGAAGCATCGAAAAAAGCATTTACAGCCTGTGGCCTTGATATTAGTAAATTGCGTTGGTTCCACGAAAACTATGTCAGCAATTTGAGATTAGAGTTTCTCAATCTAGTTAAAAATGAATGCTTTGGATACATTGATATAGATACAGGACTTATAGCACAACAGACTACATCAGCAGATGAGATGTTACATTTTATTCATTACTATGTATTAAATAACGATACACTTTTACATGCACTTCCTGTTATTGATCAAAAGAAAAATGCTTTTGATCAGCCAATAGTATTAAGAGGAACACCTGCTCCGATGTTTGAGGAATTATATAAATCATTTCCACTTGATATGTTTGTTGGATATACTGATATGGTTATTATTGATGAACATAAGTTAATAATGATGGTTAGAGATTTAGGACATGCTTTAACAATAGAAATAACCTTAAAGGGACAAACAGCAAGACTTGAATATTTTATACCAAAAGTATGTAATGTAGATATGGTAAATAAATTGCCAGGAGTTAATAAAGTAAAGGGTGATATGGAAAGAACAACTGGCGCAACTGAAGTAGATGTTAGCACTTTACCACAGTCACTATTTAAATTTATTTCTATGGTACCATCAGATAGTGATATGGTTTTAAAACCACCTACATTTTAAAATAAAAAAATGAGTAATTTACTCATTTTTATTTTGCTTAGTATAATCAATAGATAAGTCATTAACAAGTTCAAAACGATGACTCTGTTTAGTAATATTATCTTTACGATTAGCATCTATTTCTTCAAAAAACATTTTAGCAGGTCTTGCCCAAATGTTTGAATCTTCACGATCATACAAATTTTTATAAATTATTGTATATTCTTTAGTTTCTGAATCCATGCATATATCTTCTATATAATAGTAATTACCTTTAAAGTGTCTTACTACTTTACCTATATAATCTGAATATATCATTGATCCTTGACGTCCATCTTTATTTTGATAACTTGCTTTAGTCTGATTAGAATATAAATGTTTTTCTTTTACTTTCTTATCAAGTTTTTCAAAGATTACTTGCGCTATTTGAATCTTTGGAGTAATAACATATGAATTTATTGAATTATTAGTTACTGTTAAATTAAGCTTTCCTTTAAAACCAGGATTTAAATGTTGTGTAGCAATAGTTAAACCTAAACGATTAAGAGATGTTCTACCACGAATAGAACCACATATATTGTTTGGTATATTAAACGCATCTTCTAAAACAACTAATATTGTTTCACCAGGTTCAATTGTATATCCTTCAGTAATATTTACTTCTTCATACATATCGTTTAATTCTTGAGCATCAATAAAAGAAATTGGTTTCTTATTCTTCTTGAATTTCAATATATATTTATCTATAGTTACGTCATAAGATGAAGAATGAATGTTTTGATAATTTGCATTTTCAACTAAAATATTTTTTGACATTAATTTTTTGATTGTATTATAACCTAAAACCATCCCTGTCACTCGCTTTCATAAGTTATTGTATCATATAATAATAATCATAACAAAGCATAAAATTAAGATATTAAATAAAAGAAGAAAAATTATGGTATAATACTTATAGAGGATAGATATATGGCAAGAGACACAAGAATAAAAGATATTAAAATTATTAGAACAGGATTAGAAAATAGTGAAGAAGAAGAGAAATACTTTGCAAAGACTGGGAATGAATCCTGTATTCCATTAAATCGTGATTACATACCTTTGTATGCTGATGAACCATGTGTAGAAGCTTGTCAATTATTATATGACCTTAATATACAAACTTATACCTCAGGTGGTCATGTTGATGGCAAAGAAAACGCAACAAGTGAGGCCTTCATTGGAATTGTTTATGACAGTTTAAGCGAAGAAAATAAACAAATTGTACGAAAGTTAATTGAAAAAGGTCTAATTGATGAAATTACAGATGCTCGTGGAAGAGGAATACATGTTTTTTCAATTACTGTTCCAATAACTAGTGACTCATTAGTAGGTGAAGTAAGTGACCAGTTGGTTGCTATTGCAAGTTTATTTAGACAACAAGATGTACTATATGGCAAAGCAACACTTGAAGAGATCAAAGATAGAGCATTAACTAAAGATAAATATGAAGATCACCTTTATTATGATACACTAACGCTAGATCCTGTTAGAGATGATGAGATAGAGAAAATAGAAGCAATAAGACAAAATTATGCAGATGAAGTTTGCTCAACTATGTTTACTGAAGACGGGGTTGTCTTTTATGTATCAGAAGATTTGTTACATAAACATCAAGAATACGTAAAACAAAATAAGGGTGTAGAATTATGATAAAACGTGAAAAGCAAGGAAAAATATATCATTTTAATCCAGAATTAATAAATAACATACTTGCACTAATCAAAAACCCTAATAGTTTTTCAATTGATAACTGCACAAAAGAACAATTAGCAACATTGATGGATGCAATAGCTAATTTTTTAGACAAAATTAGACCAGAAGAGGTAACGGTAACTGTTGAAGAACACGAAACAGAAGAACAAGCAAGAGAGTATTTTGGAGAAGAATTTATCACAGAACTAAATGGTTTAATTACTAAAATGGATAAAGAAGAAACAATTGTTTCAATTCATGGTGCTCCTTTATCAGCATGTGAAACAATTTGTGAAACAGGAGTTCATTATAAAAGTCCACAAATCAGATCAATAGCTGTGCCACAAAAAGCAGAATTTGGACAAAAACCAGTTGAACTTGATAGTTTTGAAAGTTTATTGAACTGGAGCCACAAGCAGCGCAAAGGACTAGTATTAATTGCAGTTCCGTATGAATGTTACTATAAAGAAGGATTATGGGAACATTTTTCAGATGAAGAATATGGGTATCGTATAAGACCAGAATTTATTGTAGGATATATCGATGTTGAAAATAAAAAAATTGTATTGAATCCAAGATATAAAAGAGATCACGATTATTCAGGCCTTGAACCAGATTCTGAAATATTCCATAAAAATGATAAATTGAATAATGACTCTGTTGCAGAAATAATGATTGAAACTTCAAAGTGGATAGCAGAATTAAAAAAAGAAGAAGAGCAAAAAGAGAAAGTCGTAGAAGAAACAGATGAAATAAAAGACTCTGATTTAAGGGAAGAAGAATTAGATGATAAAGTTGAATCTTTAATGCGTATCTTTAATGGCATTACCCATAGTGATGAAACAAGCATGTCAGAAGAAAAATATAAACAGATGATTAGAGATTTAAAGGAAATTACAAGCCTATTTGTTAAAGTTTTGCCAAAGCTTCCAACAGAAGAAGAAATGCGAAAGTTAGTTGAACAGCAAAGCCAATTTCCATTTGTAGAAATGCCACAACATGAAGCACAACAAGAACAAGCTTTTGACTTTGATCCTGATGAATACTTTAAGAACGAAGAATGGGCTTTCAAAGACGAAGGTCAACAACCAAAATTTTAAAAAAGTGGTAACATTTTTAATCATTTATACATAATATATAATAGGCACTCCTAGGGAGTGTTTACATAGATTAAGAGTGGGCCCACTCTTTTTTATTTTACATTTACACTGAAAAATGTTATAATCAATATAACGCAAGAATGAAGGTGTAAGCAGAAAGTGTTATATGATTTTAAAATTGATAATGATAGAGAATACAAGAATATTGTTGAAGATATATTAGACCATGAAGAATTTCAAAAAACAAAGGACATCAATCATCATGGTTTGAATAGATATGATCACTCTATTAGAGTTTCATACTGTTCATACAAATTAGCAAAATTATTACATATAGGATATGAAGAAGTAGCAAGAGCAGGATTATTGCATGATTTCTTTTTAGTAAATAACAAAGAGATGTCTGCAAAGGAAAAGATAAATACGTTAGTAAATCATCCTAAATATGCTAAAGCTTATTCTGAAAAATATTTTACTTTAACTGATAAAGAAAAAGATATTATCACATCCCATATGTTCCCAATTGCTCTAACAGTACCAAAATATGCGGAAAGTTGGATAGTTAATCTTGTAGATGACTATATTACTATTAGAGAACAATTACATGTTAAAAAAAGACAATTATTTAGATTTGCCAACTTTGTATTCGCACTCATATTAACAATTGATTAAAAAAAAACTGGTTTAATACCAGTTTTTATTTTTTGGAAAAGTTAGCAGAATGTTGACTATTTGCGGATTTGCTGCTATATTAAAATAGAAAAATATACATTAAAGGAGGCTTTATGAAAAAATGTAAATTTTGCCAAAGCGATATTGACGAAAAGGCAAAAATTTGCCCACAATGCAAAAAAAAGCAGGGGCCAAAAATATTTAGATGGGTAATCATCGGATTGATTTTAATAGCTATTATAGGTGTAGCATTAAACAAAAAAGAAGAAGATAACTTCAAAAAAGAATATAAGCAGGATGAAAAAGTAACATATAAAAATGTTGAGTATAGTATTACTAAAGTTGAAAGAACTAAAGGTAGTAATGAGTTCTTTAAAGCAAAAGATGGTTATGAATATGTAAAAGTTACTATTAAGATTGAAAACAAGAGTGATGAAAAAGTATCTTATAATGCTTTGGATTTTAGAATGGTAAATGGTGAAGGTGCTGAAGCTGATTTTTATTCTATTACTGCTGAAGAAGATGTTGCATTAAATAGCGGACAAATTGATGCTGGCGGTAAAGTAGAAGGAGTTATAATTTGGGAGCAAAAAGAAGGAGACAAAAATTTAAAAGTAAGATATTATAGTAACTTCTTAATTGACAAAGAATATAAATTCCAATGGACTTTAAACTAAAAAAACATATAGAAAAACTATATGTTTTTTAATATTACAAATATGGTGTCCCCGGTAGGACTCGAACCCACATCTATCCCTTAGGAGGGGATTGCTCTATCCTGCTGAGCTACGAGAACAACACAAATATTATAACATAATTATTTACTTTAATTAAATAATTTGATATATTTTTTCTTGTAAAAGAGGTAGTTTATGAAAGTATATGCAGTACCAATTAAAGTAGGATTAATAATATTTCCAGTTATAGCACTTTTGTTAACAATTCCTTATATGATAAGGCAATATCATAAGTATGGATCAATACCTATGCTAAGAAGCGTCATAGTATATTCATTTGTATTATATCTTTTGATTGCATGGTTTATGGTTATGTTACCACTGCCAAGTATCGATGAAGTGTCAAAAATGACTGGGCCATGGACACAACTTATACCATTTAATTTCATTAAAGACATAGCAAATGATATTCATATAAGCCTTTTTGATGTTCATTCATGGATAGCAGCGCTCAAAAGCCCTTCTGTGTACACCGTATTATTTAATTTTGTATTAACACTTCCTTTCGGAGTATATCTAAGATATTACTTTAATAGAAAATGGTGGGAAGTATTGACAATGTCATTTATGCTAAGTTTATTTTTTGAAGTTACACAGCTAAGTTGCTTATTTGGAATATACCCAAGACCATACAGATTGTTTGACGTAGATGATTTAATAGTAAATACAACAGGTGGTATGCTTGGATATTTAGTAACACCATTATTTAGTAAAATATTACCTTCAAGAGAAGAATTGGATGCAAAAGCTTATACGAAGGGCGAGAGAGTATCAATGCCAAGAAGGTTAATTGCAGACTTAATCGATTTTCTATTTGTATCTATATTAACATTCTTCTCAGTACTTACTAACGATTCATTAGATTTATCAATATTATTATTAATCTTTATAACATATTTTATCGTGTTAACTATGATTTGTGGTAAAACACTTGGTAAATTCATAGTAGGAATTAAAGTAGTAAGTAATGATGGCAAAAGAGCAATGCCACATCAAATCTTAATAAGATATGTAACAAAATACATATTATATTATGAAATATTCTATGTAATATTTAATATGGATAATCTATCTAAACTTGGTGATACAGGTATATTTATATCAATATTACTTCTTGTTACACTAATGTTTATATACTTTAAAACAATTATCAATGCCTTTAATAAAAAAGCGCCTTTGGTATATGAGCAATTTAGTAAAACTAAACATATAAGTACTATCAAAAATAAATATAAAGAAAAAGAAGAAAAGAAGGATGAATAATCCTTTTTTATGTAAACAAAAGACTAATTTATGGACTTATTATTATATTTTTGATACTATTTTATTATAGAGGGACGATATGAAAAAGAAGAAAAGATTATTTTTTACTTTTTTATTTATAGTCTTATTTTTAGTTGGTTCTTTTTTTGTTGATAGAAGTGTATTTACTTCTTTAAGAGACACTCTTGTTAAAGAAGGAGAGAAAGCTTTAAAGAAAATAGAAAAGAAGTTTAACGATACTGATAAGACTAAGAAAAATAGTAAAACAAATAAGAAAATAGAGCAAACATATGATATAAAATTAACAAATGGGTTAATGGTCTTTTTTATTGATGTTGGTCAAGCTGATGCAATATTAATTAAGTCACAAGATGAATATATGCTAATTGATGCAGGAAATAATGAAGATGGTTCTAAACTAGTTGATTTCTTTAAATCATTAAACGTAAGTGAGTTGAAATATGTCATTGGTACTCATGCCCATGAGGATCATATTGGTGGAATGGATAATATAATAAGAAATTTTAAAATAGATAATTTCTATATGCCTAATGAAGTAACAACAACACAAACATTTTTAACAATATTAACTGAGTTAGGGAAGAAAAAAGTTAAATTTCAAACACCTAAAATTGGCACAAGATTAAAATTAGGTGAATCTGATGTAGATATTGTATATGTTGGTGATAATAAAGAAGATTTAAATGCTACTTCTATTATTGTTAAAGTAACGTATAAAGACACATCATTCTTATTTACTGGAGATGCTCCACAAAGTGAAGAAAGGTTAATGCTTGATAAAGATTTAAAGAGTACTGTATTGAAAGTAGGACATCATGGTTCAAGTCTTAGTTCTAGCCAAACTTTTTTAAATAAAGTATCGCCAGAATATGCTGTTATATCAGTAGGTGTTAATAACGATTATCATCATCCACATGATTCAGTTTTAAAAAGACTTGAGA
This sequence comes from Bacilli bacterium, assembly GCA_017525035.1. Taxonomy (GTDB): domain Bacteria; phylum Bacillota_I; class Bacilli_A; order RF39; family UBA660; genus RUG13868. Next base: position 53,854 of record JAFXTH010000005.1, read on the forward strand.
AAATAAATGCTAAAGTATATAGAACAGACAAATTAGGAACAATAATTGCAACTTCAAATGGTAAAGAAGTAACATTTAAAAATATTAAAACAGATACTAATGGAGAATAATATGGAAGAAGAATTAGAAAAATATGCAGTTGATAGAATAGAAGAAGGGTTTGCTGTGCTTGAAAATATCAAAACAAGAGAAATTAAGCTAGTTGAATTACTACTTCTTCCTGTAGTAAAAGAAAAAGATATCTTAGTATATAAAGATGACTTATATATGATTGACGATGAAGAAAGAAGAAAAAGATTAAAATTAATTGAAGAAAAGTTAGCCAAATTAAAAAACTTGGAGTAAAATAATATAAGAATTAGAAGGTGTATATATGAAACGACTTGATCCAACAGCAGAAAAAGGATTAACTAAAGAAGAGGTAGAAGAGCAATTACGTTTAGGACTTAATTACACTGACGTATCTGTTCCTACAAAGACAATTAAAAGGATTATTAGTGATAATTTCTTTACGTTATTTAACTTCTTAAACTTTGGTATTGCAGCAGCTATTTTCATGGTTGGAAAATATGAAAATATGCTTTTTATTGGTACTGTTATTTTTAATATCATTATCAGTACAGTACAAGAAATTAGAGCTAAAAGAATAGTAGATAAATTATCGCTTATCAGCCAATCTAAAGTGGTTGTTATACGAGATGGTAAGCATACAGAAATAAATAGAGAAGGAATGGTTCTAGATGATGTTGTCGAGTTAAGCGTTGGTATGCAAGTAGTAGCAGATTCAATTGTAATGTCAGGTACCTGTTTAGTTAATGAATCGTTTATCACTGGTGAACAAACACCAATAGAGAAAAAAGCTGGTGATATGGTTTTATCAGGAAGCTTTATAACTGGTGGTAAAGTAAGAGCTAAAGTAGAACATGTAAAAGATGATAACTATACATCAATTATCAGTAAAGATGCTAAATACGTAAAAAAATTGAATTCTGTTTTAATGAATTCATTAAACAAAATAATTAAATATATCTCATTTGCAATAGTTCCTGTTGGAATAATGCTATTTGTTAATCAATACTATATTGCTGGTAATGATTTTAATGAGGCAGTACTTTATACTACAGCAGCCCTTATTGGAATGATACCTGATGGATTAATCCTATTAACAAGTACTGTTCTTGCTGTATCTATTATCAGATTAAGTGAGTATAAAGTATTAGTACAAGAATTATATTGTATTGAAACATTAGCAAGAGTAGATGTTTTATGTCTTGATAAAACTGGTACTATAACTGAAGGTGTTATGGAAGTAGTAGACTTTATTCCAAATATCAAATATTCACAAGAAGAAGCAGAACGCATTCTTGATGGATTGTGTCATACACTTGAAGATGTATCACCAACAATGAATGCTGTAAGAAATAGATTTGAAACAAAGAAAGGTAAAGCCCTTGATTATATTAAAATAGATCCATTTTCATCAGATAAAAAATATTCAAAAGTATATTTAGAGGGAATCAATTATTATCTAGGAGCACCTGAATTTATTATTAAAAATAGTGACTATAGTAATTATTCAAAAGATTACAGAACACTTTTACTAGCTGGAGAAAAAGATGATAAGAAATTCCCAATTGCTTTAATACTTATTCAAGATAAGATTAGAAAAGAAGCTAAAGAAACATTAGAGTATTTCAAAAAGCAGGGAGTTGAGATTAAGATTATCTCTGGAGATAATCCTATTACAATATCTCAAATAGCTAAAAGAGTAGGTATAGAGGAGTATGATAAGTATGTTGATTTAAGTACTATTAAAACTAAAAAAGAATTAAAAGAAGCATACTTAAATAATACAATCTTTGGAAGAGTTAAACCTGATCAAAAGAAAGAATTAATATTATTAATTAAAAGTTTAGGTCATACTGTTGCTATGACAGGTGATGGAGTTAATGATGTATTAGCACTTAAAGAAGCAGATTGTTCTATTGCTATGGCATCTGGTAGTGATGCTGCAAGAAATGTAAGTCAATTAGTGCTTATGGAATCAAACTTTGATGCTATGCCTAAAGTAGTAGAAGAAGGAAGAAGATGTATCAACAATATTGGAAGAAGTGCATCATTATTCTTAACTAAGACAATTTATACAGGTTTACTTGTAATAATGACTTTATTTACTGCATTCCATTATCCATACTTACCAATACATTTGAGCTTAATGAATTTAATTACAATAGGTGCACCATCTTTAATACTTGCACTTGAACCAAATAAAGAAAGAGTCAAGGGAAACTTCTTAGTAAAGATTATTGCAAATGCAGCACCAACAGCACTGACAGTATTCTCAACATTGTTCATATTCTTATTAATAACAAAAGATTCATCTTTAACAACAACAGAAAGTTCAACTGTATGTGTTATTATGACAACAATAATAATGCTTATTTATCAATATAAGTTATGTAAGCCATTTAATACTATAAGAAGATTATTAATGATAACAATGTGTCTAATATTCTCAGTAGAATTGTTATTCTTTAGAGATTTCTTCACATTAGCAGATTTAGATACAGGAATGTTTATTCTAATAACAATCCTAATCATAATTGCAGTATTATTATGGAATTTATATAACAAGTTGTTCTATTACTTACAGCACAGTAATAGGAGATTCAAAAAAATGATGCAATAAAAAAACTATAGTAAAAACTATAGTTTTTATTTTTTCTCTAACTTTTGTCCAGGAGTGCCAAATACATTAGATATTATATTAATGCTTTGCTCATCTAACACACTTCCGTATATTATTGCATTAAATATTTTTTGATATCTTGATAATTCACTACATCCTGGATCTTGTTCAAGAATAGTAAAGTTTCTTAATACTTTTGGTTTAGATATTATAATTCCATTAATATTGTATTCTAAATCACTAACAGAATATTGTTCTAATTCTTCAACAATAGAAGTAGCATTTGCTTTTCCTTTATTCATATATATTGCTTTATATGCATTAGCGTCTAAGAAACGATTAACGGAATTAGGAACATATTCACTAATATCTTCATCATTAATAACATTCTTACCAACTTTGAAAACTTGATCTAATACTTTTGGAGAAAGCCTGTTGTCTACAATAAGGGGAATACCCATTTCTCTACATAGATCCATTCTCTTTAAATATTTAAATGAATCTTTGCTAACGTATTTTGGATTGTTAGAAATAAATCTAGATAGACCTAATTCAACAAATCTATCTATTATTTCTACAAGACTAGTATCTTCAAATAATTCATAGTTGTTTGAACTAGAATATTTTAAATTATAAGTTCTTATAATACTTAATACGTTTTCTAATTGTTCTTTATCTTGTAGTAATGCATTACTATTTTTAGATTTAGATATTGCAAAAGCATCTATCTTATTATCTCTTAATAAATTAACATTACCAACAATTCTATCAAATGATGCTTCTTTTATAGAAGCACTTTCCATAATTTCTTCATTTATATCTTTTACGAATATTGAAGGATTTCTTTTAACGAATTCTTGACTTATAACATTACTTTTAATCATTTTATTAATTGTAGATACAATTGCTGGTGTAGAAAGAATTAATATGTCACAAATAGGGTAGGAAGCATTATAAATTTTAAGCCCTGACTCAGTTAATAAAGTCATAATCTTTTCCATATTATCAATGTTTCCATATCTTGTTAGTCTATCTTTATCTTCATCTCTAAGACTGTCAAAAGAAATACAACTATTTTTGAATATTTTTTCTATTCTAGATTTAGTTTCTTCTTGTTTTAATCGTTCTACTGTTTGGTTTTGAAATTTTGCATTATGTATCAATATAAATCTTAATACCATGTATCTAATCTTTTCATCAACAATACTGTTGTAAGTACTTTGAGTTATATCGATTGGTTTAGATAAGTCAAGAGACTTAATATATTGAGTAACTTTTTCTCCACGCTTTTGAATATTCTTAATATCTTTTTCTTTTTTCTTTCTAAGTTCTTTTAGAGCTGTTATTCGCTCACCAGTACCACGTAAAACATAGAATGAATAATTTGCTCTATCTTGATCTTCATATGATATAGTGCTATCTCTATATGCACCAGGTGATCTTCCTATGTAACTTTTTTCTGGTTTCAAAGGATCTTCAGCATTATTTGTATAATACATATCATCTAAGCTTATAATTTTTAGTGCGCATATTGTAATTAATACGTCCATAATAGAGTAGTAATCTGGTACTAAAGTTAACAACTGCATGAATGCTGCAAGACTTTCTTCAGTGTGGCAAATAGTATCTCTTAACACTTTATGAAGCTCTTTAAGCGCTTCTTCGCCACCAGCATCCTTAATCTTTTTAATATCTTCACCATTAGGATCATATTCAAATGGCATATTGAATACAACAGGAAGCACCTTAGCATCTTCAAGATCTAATAATGCATCAGCTATTCTATAACAGTCCTCTAACTTAGTAAGTTTTTTAAGATCTAGTGTATATACTATTTTATCAACCTTATGAAATATTGTTTCTTTTCCTAAAGGAGTTATAAGTGCTATAGTAACATCATGGTAATTTGCCTTAGATAGAGCTCCTTTTTTGGTAATATCAACATCATTATCAATTTGTTCAAGTAAATCAAGTTCTTCTTGTTCTTCATAAGAAAGAGTAGGCATCTTTGCTTTGTCTTCATAATAATGTTTAACATAACTTAATAGTCTATCCATTATTATCACCAACTTTCAATTCTTTAGCTTTTCCTTTTAACTCTTTTTTAATGCGCCCAAGAATTTCTTGGTTTTCGTTTATGAATTTGTTATCGGCAATTTTAACTTTTAACTCATCTCTTTGAGCTTTAAATTCTTTATTTCTACCTACTAACATATCACGATATGGTTGAGTATTTTGGAATCTTTTAACAACAATTGCTAAAACAACTATTACATCGCTATCAAGTCTTGTGAAAATAATTCTGGCATCTCTTTTTCTAATAGCAGAAACCCCTTTTAAAGGATCGTAGTTATTAAATCTTTTTTCTTTAGTAATTCTGTTGTTTTCAATATCGTCGATGATAGGTAACATATCTTCTTCATCATTTATTTCGTCTAAATCGTCATCTACATATAAAGAACCATTTGGTTTTCTTAAAAATATAAGTTTATTTTTGTGTTCTTCAATAACTTCATCCACAGATTCTTCTTCAACGTTATATGCTTTTACAACTTCTATTAGTTTTCTGTCAGTACTAATAACGCTAGTCAAATACTCATCGTCTTCATCACTCATCATTTCATGTGCAAGTTGTATCTCACGTAATAGATATAAAAGAATAGAAGGTATAATAGTATCATAATTAGCATCATAAAAAGATGGAAGAAGCTCAGTTAAAAAATCATCATCTTCACATTCTTTTAGTGCATTAATGTATGATGTAACATCGTATAACTCAGATTTAATAATTGGCTTTGCTTCAACTATTTCATCCTGAGTAGGTTGTTTTTCTAAAACAGCTTTTCTTTTAGGTTCTTCAAAAGATTTTTTATGATCAATATCAACTCTAAGATTATGTTTTAAAACATCAAATAATACTCGGTTGATATCTTCTTCTTTTACTTTGCTCTGTTTTAAAAAAGCAACTAAACCTTTAATATCAGTTACATAACCATATTCACCAGTAAATTTTTTAATAATTTCAGTTGTTGTCATATAGCTAAACCCCTTTAAAATCATGGCATATTATATCATGTTATCTTTTCTTTGTCAATTTTAGATTAATATGTTATAATTATTTTAAGATTTAAAGAAAGAGGAATTATATATGTTAATAGGAAAGTATAACAAGTCATTAATTATTAGTTACATAGGAGTAATTGCAGCAGTACTAGGAATGTACTTTTTAGCTCGCAATGGAGATTTAAAGTTAACAATGATATGTTACTTAATCGCAGGTGTTTGTGACATGCTAGATGGTATGGTTGCTAGAATGATGGAAAGAGATAAAGACGAAGAATTGTTTGGAATTCAACTTGATTCTTTAGCTGATACAATTGATTTCGTAGTATTCCCAATATTTGTTGGATTAACACTAGGATACTCAGAATGGTTTCAAGTAATTGGTTATGTTCTACTTGCTATGGCAGGAGTACAAAGATTATGTCATTTCAATGTATTAGTTATTAATAAAAAAGATAAAGGACCTGTTAAATATTATAGTGGATTACCAGTAACATCTACTTCAATAACATTTCCTATCATATATTTGATTAGTAAAATATTATTTAATATAAATAGTGATATTAATATATTTGAAACAATGTTTACATTATTAACATTCGCATCTGCAATATTATTTGTATTAAATATTAAAGTACCAAAGCCAAGAGGTAAAGCATATCCAGTAATGGGAGCTCTTGCAGTTGTTGGTGTAATTCTAATTTGCGTACTATAATGGAAACAAAAGTAGTAGTTAGAAAAACAAATGAAATAGTTATAGAAAAAAGTCCTAATGGGGCTAATTTTCTTTATAACAACCTTTTTGGGCGAGTAATTTTATCACTTGCTACAAAAAGATTTGTATCATCAATTGCAGGATGGTATTTAAATAGAAAAAGATCAACCAAGTATATAAAAGGTTTTATTAAGAGCAATAATATTGATATGAGTGATTATGTAGAACGTGATTACAACTCATTTAATGACTTTTTCTCAAGAGAAATAAAACCTAATAAAAGAACTTTTTCTAAAGAAAAAAAAGATTTTTGTTCGCCTAGTGATTCTAAACTAATAGTATACAAAATTACTAAAGATAAGGAATTTACTATTAAAGGTAAAAAGTATACGGTTGAAAGAATACTAAAGGATAAAGAACTAGCTAGTGAATATGAAAATGGCTATTTTATGGTATTTAGATTATCAGTAGATGATTATCATAGATATGCATATATTGATAATGGTAAATGCTTAAGCAATAAAAATATTAAAGGTAAATATCACACAGTTGGTGCTATTGCATTTGATAGACATAAAGTGTATGAAGAAAATCATAGAGCATACAGTGTTCTAGAAACAGAGAACTTCGGCAAAATTATTCAAATGGAAGTCGGTGCCATGATGGTAGGTAAGATAGTTAATCATGATAAAGGAACCTTTAAAAGAGGGGAAGAAAGAGGATACTTTCGTTTTGGAGGATCAACAATCGTTATTATGGTTAAAGAAAATGTGCTTAAGATTGATAAAGATATTTTAGATAATTCTAAAAATAATATAGAAACAAAAATAAAACAAGGTGAGAAAGTAGCGAAGGGGTTATAAATATGTGTAGTAGAAGAGCAGTATTAATAATTCATGGTTTGGCAGGTGGAACTTATGATGAAGAACCACTGGCGAACTTTTTAGAGAAGCATAGAAGACTCGATGTATTTTCATTCACACTTCCAGGACATGATGTTAAAGATAAAAGAAAAGCAACAATGGAAGAATGGATTAATGAATCAGAAAGGCAGTTAAATGATCTAATTGATGCTGGATATAAGAAAATATATCTTATAGGTCATAGTATGGGTGGTGTTATTGCTTCGTACTTAGCAAGCAAATACAAACAAGTAAAAAAATTAGTTTTAGTAGCACCAGCATTTACATCTATTGCATCTAAAGAAGAAGGTGGATTGCTAAGTGCAATTTTTAAAATACCTGATTTAATAAAAGCCTACAGCTACAATGAATTAAAAACTAGACTTAATAAATTACCATTATCTGCAGAAAAAGAATTTTTTGATTTAGTAGATACATACAAAGATGATATTTATAAAGTAACTGTACCAACGCTTTTTGTACATGGTACAATTGATCAAGTTGTACCTGTTAAATCAACAATAGATACCTTTAACAAGTATGAAAATCCTAAGAAGGTATTATTACTTATAAATGATTACTATCATGATGTATTTAAAGGTAATAAAGTTAGTCAAATAAATAATGAAATCCAAAGTTTCTTATTAAAGAGAAATTATAGAATAAAAGAAGAAAAATTAGAGATATAATTATTTACAAAAATAAAATATATAGTAAAATTGAATTAAGGAGACGATAAAACGTATGGATGAGAACTTTTTAGAAGAAGCAGAAGTAAAAATGTTAAATACACTTGATAATTTAGAGAAGCGTTTTGCAACAGTAAGAGCAGGAAGAGCTAACCCAAGTTCACTTGATGGTGTTATGGTATCTTATTATGGTGTTGATACACCACTTAAGCAACTTGCGACTATCTCTGTTCCAGAAGCAAGACAATTATTAATTAAACCTTTTGATAGATCTTGCTTACATGCTATTGAAAAAGGGATTTTTGAAGCAGATTTAGGATTCACACCTAATAATGATGGTGAAACAGTTAGAATTGTTATTCCACCACTTACTGAAGATAGAAGAAAAGAACTTGCAAAACAAGTTAAAGCAATGGCTGAAGATGCTAAAGTATCAATTAGAAATACAAGAAGAGAAACAATGGAAGATATTGAAAAAGCAGGTCTTCCAGAAGATATTGAAAAATCAAAGGACAAAGAAGTACAAGATTTAGTAAACGAATATAATAAAAAAGTTGAAGATATGTTAAAAGTAAAAGAAGAAGAACTAATGAGCGTATAGTTCTTTTTTTATTGATAAAAAGCAGCTTGTGTGCTACAATAGGTGGCATTAATGGGGTGTAGGTATGAGTAAAAGTGATGAAGTATTCTTATTTGAACAAATGGATTTACCAGGCGAAATTCCAATGAATAGATATTATGACAGAGTAGATATAGCCAAAAATTTATCTAGAATGAGGTTAGGTAAAGAAAGGTACAGAGATATATCTTTTGATGATGCTAAACTATTATTTTATAAAGCAATAAAACCATTAGGGAAAGATTCACAAGACTACTTAAGAAGTGCATATGAGAAAATTAAAATTAAAAGAGTACCAGAACTTAGAAATGGTGATGCAGAATTAGTAGGTAATAGTAAAGTACAAAACCTATATATAACAAATAGAGCACTTAAAGATAATGACTTTATTGCATTGGTTCATGAAACTGGACATGCTAAAGCAATAATGCAAGGATGCAATAATGATTACTTTGAGTATGGAGAAGTATTACCAATATTCTTGGAATATTTAGGATGTAAGGCGATTGAATCAAAAGATGCTTATGAATTATTCTTAATGAATAGATTAAATGCAGTTAAAAAAGATGCTCTACAATTTCTTTCAGATAAAAAGGCATATAGGGACAGACGTACTGAACAAGATCTTGCGCTTTTAGCAGATATGCTATATCTATTTAGATATTTCATATCAACTGATTACGTGTTACAACTAATTGAAAGATTTAAACAAGATTATAGAGCAGTCATTGCTGGAATAGATGATTATCTTGTTAGACAAGGAACATTTAGAAACTTAGAAGATAAATTGGATATAGATACTGAAGACTGCAGAAAATTATTGAAAACTGCAAATCAATTTATTAGGAGGAATTAAAATGAAGGTTTCAACAACAGAACCAGAAATACTAAATTATTGTTGTGCACTAGATTATAATAAACAAATTGAATGTGAAGATATAAGTGATAGTAACGAAGTATGCAAAATACTTGCTGAGAAAAAAGTAGAGTCAGTTGCTGGAGATCCAGTAAAACTAAGAAGAAGACAAGTTAAAAGCCTTTTTCTTGGAGCAGTAGAAAAATTAGGTAGAGATACTTCTTCATTCTATGAAAAAGAAGTTCCAAAAGTAAAAATAAAGAAAACAGATAGATTTCCAAATGGAGAAATAATACTTCCAGGAGGAGCAGCAATATTTAGACGTGACAATTCAGGTGTCATTTATACACATAAGAAAGATCATACTACTAAAGATATTGTTGCAATGTTTCATGAATTTGGACATTTGCCATTAATTGTTAATGGAGCAAATGGCGATTACTATGAATATCAAGAAGTACTTCCAATATATATGGAAAGATTTGGGTTTAATGCAATAGATGAATCAAATGCCAAAGAAATGTTTGAAAGAACTAACTTAGGTATAGCAATAGCGCAAGCAAAGGATTTAATGTACTATGTTGAACATGATACTGATCAAAACAGAGCAATGAAAAGAATTAATGAAATCAACAGAAGAACTTGTTTTAGCTATATAAAATCATTTGAATATGTTCTTCAATTATTAGAAAGATATCAAGAAGACCATAGAGCAGTTGATAAAGCAATAGACAAAGTAATTAATGGAGAGTCATCATTTAAAGGTATTGAAAGAACTTTAGATATTGATACAAAAGGTTGCAAGAAAATTTTAAGTAGATTCTAAAAACTCACATTTGTGAGTTTTTTCATTGATTTATAAGGAAAAAATCATTATAATAAATAACTAAACATTGTTTGAGGGATTTTATGGGGAACAGATTTAGTGATGAAAAAATTGACTATGAATATGCTGTCATGAAATATCATGAAGATATGAAAAATCTTATGTTTGAATATAAGCATGCATATGATCATGATACGATTCAAGCAATTAGATGTTTAGCAAGAAGATTAGTCAAACTAAATAATCCCCAAATTAAAAGAGACGCCGGTGTTATTGATGAAGAAACATTAAAGTTATTTTTTATAGAATCCTTAAAAATATTAGAAAATAATAGAATAGTAAATTACTATAAAGATGTAATAAGAAGAACAAATATATCAAGAGATTCTAAACTTGATCATGATGATGGCCGTCTTGTTAAAAATGAAGTCTCTAATCATTTTGTTACTTTTGAAGTAATATTACCACTAGGTAGATTAACACTAGAAGACGAAATTATATATGGTCATGAAATGGGGCATGTTCCTGAAATAGAACATCCACGCAGATCTTTCTTAGAGTATCAAGAAGTATTACCAATATTTCTTGAGTATTTAGTATTTGCAAAAAGATACGGCCAGAAATCAGCAATGGATGCTTTCATTGGTGAAAGAATTCCAATGGATATAGAGCATGCAAAAGAAATAAAATACTTTTGTGATATGTCAGAAAGAAATGCTTATATTCAGCAGATATATGCAAGATTGGAAGCAGCAGATTCATACAAATATTTAGAATCAACTGATTTTGTTTTGCAACTAGTAGATATTTTTGAAAAAGATAAAAGAAAAGTTGCAACAGAAATAAACAAAGTAATTGAAGGTAAATCATTTATTGATGTTGCCAAAGACTTATCAATAGAAACACAAGGATGCAAGAGACTGTTAAAACAATACCAGACATACGGAAAGAGGGTTTAAACATGGGTAGAATAATGGGAAGAAGTATGGAGACATACGATTTATCAAAAACATTTATGGAAGCACATTTTCCAAAATATAAAAGAGATAAAAGAGTAATTGATCTTGCAGAGCTAGGTAAAAGCCCTAATTTAATTAGAGACTATTTGCCAGAGCGTGCAGTAGATTTTATAAGAGATCATCAAGTTGTTGTAGTAAGAAACTTTATGATTCCGCATGAATTGACTATATTTCCAGATGATATAGAAAAACAAGATCCTTATATGATCATTCATAATAAACCACTAGAAGAGCACAAAAGAATTTTAGTATATTTTCTTGGTGGATTATTAAATAGATTACAAGATGATAGAATGGATTTAAACGCCTTAAACATTCCATGTCAATATGCATCAGTATTACCAATACTATTTGATTCTTTATACATGAAAGAATCAGGTAGAATGGATGATGCTAGCCTTAGATTCCTACATGAATTAAGAGGTAATGCCAAAAGATATATAAAAGCATATGAAGATTATAATAAAAGTCCAGAAACAAAAGACATGAGACAATTTATTGTCGGTACTTTACTATTTTTAATACAATTTTCATCTATGGATGCAGCACTTCAAATAATGGATAAATTTGGTGATGATAAAGAACAGATGAAAAAATTGATTGAAGAACTTATTGTTAATGAAAATGGAAATCAAAGAGAAGAGATATTGCTTGATAGAGGAATAGAAACAGTAGGATACAAAGCATTAAGAAAAGAAATAGAAGGGAAGAAGATAAGATGAGTAGAATATATGCAAGAAGTAATGAACTTTTTGATACCTGTAAGACTATCAATGCTATTCATATAAAAAGACATAAACCCAATAGAACTATGGTTGATTGGAATGATCTTGAAAATTGCCCTAATCTTATCGAATGTTATTTAAGTAAAGATGCAGTAGATTTATTATCAAATCATAAAATAGAAATATTAAAAGATCCTTTTTCATTACATGCAAGAAGATCAAATATTGTTGAAAATGAGTCAACAAGAGTAAGTTTTCCAACATTGTTTTTTGCAAGGGAAGAATTCAAAAGAGAACTTGTATTCCTTTTAGGACTTATTTTAGGACTACAAAACATTGATAAAGAAAGAGAAGATTTTTCATATGATATTCAAGATGAATATAGAGATGTATTACCTTTATTACTTGAATATTTATATATGAAAGATTCCAGTCAAGAAGATAAATATTCGCTTAAAAAACTATGGGAAATAAAAACATGGGTTAAAGATTATATTAAAAATGTGGCTGAATATAGAAAAAGAGTAGAAGCAGGTGAAACTTTATTAAGAACTGGAGTATACTTAACATCAGATGGTTTTGAAGGAACACTTGCCTATAGAGATGAAAATATTGAAAATATTGAGAACTTAACGCAACATGTTATAACTCCATTTTCATCTATGGATGCGACACTTAAAATAATAGACATGAATTTATCACAAGATGAAGTAAAAGCTCTTTTAGATAAACTATATAAAAATGAATGTGATGATAGAGCAAGAGTAATGGAATCATATGGTATTAAACAAGACGGATATAAAAGATTAATTAAAGAATTTGAACAACATAAGAGGTAAATATGAGCAGAATATTAGGGAGAAGTTACGATGTATATTTAGCATCAAAAGAGTTAAGAGAAGCAAGAATAAAAAAATATAAAGATGACTATACAAGAACAATATGGGAAAGCGTTATTAGCTCTCCAGAAAAATATAAAATATATTTACCACAATCAGCATTAGAATTCTTAGATAGTAAACCAATAAAAATAAGAAGAGATCCTTTTTTGGTTTATACAGAGATGCAAATACCTGATACTGATAATCAAGATAGATATATAATGTTTCCTTCTTTTGTTGCAGTAGAAAACTTTAAAACAGAATATGCTTACTATATTGGAATGCTTCTTTCTTATTATCATACTGATAATGAAGAGGATTTATACACTTTTCCAAAAGAATATAGTGACTTATTGCCAATGTTAATGGTATATCTTCATTTAAAAGAAAATGGTAAAGAAAAAGAATTTGTTAAGAAGTATTTATCAATATTAAGTAATTATGTTGGTACTTATATAACTGATTATGAAGCTTATGATAGTTTTGAAGAGTTTTATAGTGGTGCAGTAATTACTGAGATGACTGAAAAAAGATATGAAGACTTAAATGAAACAAGGCAAGAAAATGAAGAGAAAATGGTAAGTGCTTTTGGAGAAACAATAATACAATTATCAGCACTTGATGGAGCACTTCAAATAATAGATAGATGCAAAACTAAAGAAGATTTTAAGCAAATGATAGAAAAATTATTTATTAATGAACCAAGAGATAGATCAAGCATTCTTCGCAGTGAAGGTATAGAAAGTTTTGGATATAAAAGATTAAGAAAAGAAATAGAAGCATCAAAAAAACAATTGCAAAATACAACAATTTGATTTATAATTTATATAAATATTTGATTGCGATGATTAGGAAGTAGTAGTAAGAGTACTATCTAATAGAGAGCTAGTGTTAGGTGGAAGACTAGTAAGAAAAGTATTTATGAATTCGTCCTATAGGCATTTATTAATAATAAACGGTTGCACCGTTATAGCAATTGAGTGTATTTAAAAAATACTAAAATAAGGTGGTACCACGAGTAAAATCGTCCTTAGGTGCTGCCTTTTTTATTTGTATGGAGGTTATTATGAAAGAAAAAGTAGAAAGCATTAAAAGTGAATTAGCAAAAGATCTAGAAAATGTTAATACAACACAAGAAGTAGGTAATCTAAAAGTAAAATATTTAGGTAAAAAGGGTCTTGTAACAGAGCTTACTAGCAATATGAAGGATTTATCTATTGAAGAGAAAAAAGAAGTAGGACGTCTTTCTAATGAAGTTAAAAACTATGTTACTGAAGAACTTACTAAATTAGAAGAAGAAATCAACAAAAAAGAACTTGAAAAGAAGTTAGCAAGTGAAAAGATTGATATCTCATTACCTAGTACAAAAGTAAATATTGGAGGAGCAAATATTCTTGAAAAACTAATTGAAGAAGTTGAGGAATTAGCAATGTCTATGGGATATGATGTTGTAGAAGGGCCTGAAGTAGAAAAAGATTTATATAACTTTGAATTATTAAATCTACCTAAGGGACATCCTGCAAGAGATGCTCAAGATACATTCTACACAGAAGGTGATACATGGCTACTTAGAAGCCAAACTTCACCAGTTCAAATTAGAACAATGTTAGCAAACGAAGAAAAAACTCCAATTAGAATTATTTGCCCAGGAAAGACTTACAGAAGAGATGATGATGATGCAACTCATTCACATCAATTTACTCAAATAGAAGGTTTACTAGTAGATAAAGATATTTCACTAGCAAATTTAAAAGCAACTTTCGATATTATTGCTAAGAAATTATTTGGTAATGATAGAGAAACAAGATTTAGACCTAGCTTCTATCCATTTACTGAACCATCTGTAGAAATGGATATTTCATGTTTCAATTGTGGTGGTAAAGGATGTAACATTTGTAAAGGTACTGGATGGATCACTGTAGGTGGTGCTGGTATAGTTCATCACAATGTATTAGATAATTGTGGTTATGATTCAAATAAATGGACTGGATTTGCTTTCGGTTTTGGTGCAGAGCGTTTAGCAATGCTTAAATATGGTATTACAGATATTAGAACATTCTATACAAATGATTTAAGAAATAAAGAAACATTTGATAGAAAGGAGGCTGAATAATATGGCAATAAGCATGAATTGGGTTAAAGAATACGTTAACCTAGATGATGTTGATTTAAAAGATTTAGCTAAAAAAATAACAGACTCCGGAGTAAATGTTGAACATGTTACTTCAAATGAATTAAACAATTTAGTAGTAGGTGAAGTACTTGAATGTGAAGATATTCCAGATACTCACTTACATAAATGTGTAGTAGATACTGGTCTTGATAAAAGACAAATAGTATGTGGTGCAAATAACTGTAGAAAAGGCATTAAAGTTATTGTTTCATTACCAGGAGCAATACTTCCAGGAGGATTTGAAATAAAACCATCTGTAATTAGAGGTATTGAATCAAATGGTATGTTATGTGCATTATCAGAATTAGGACTTGAAGAAGATACACCTGAGAATCATGCTAAAGGAATCTTTGAACTACCACTTGATGCACCTGTTGGTGAAGATGTAGTTAAATATATGGCACTTGATGATACTATTTATGAACTTGATTTAAATCCAAATAGAAACATTGACTGCACAAACCACATTGGATTTGCTTACGAAGTGGCATCAGTTCTAGGAAGAAAGGTAACACTTCCAGATTTATCTACAAGTCCAATTAAAGATTCAGTTACAAAACATTTCTCATTAGAAATAGATACGCCAAACTGTATGATGTATAATGCTAAGATGGTAACTGGAGTTAAGATAAAAGAATCACCTGATTTTATTAAACATAGATTAATAGCAGCAGGTATGAGACCAATTAATAACGTTGTAGACATTTCAAACTATGTAATGCTTGAATTTGGTCAACCTCTACATTTCTTTGATAAAGATAAACTTGGTAACAAGATTAAAGTAAGAATGGCAACAGATAAAGAAACTATTGTTACTTTAGATAAAAAAGAAAGAGAATTAACAAATGAAGATATCGTTATAACTGATGGTAAGAAACCTGTATGTATCGCTGGAGTTATGGGTGGAGAAAATACTGAAGTTGATGAAAACACAAAAGATATTTTAATTGAAAGTGCAATCTTTAATTCATACAATGTAAGATATACTTCACTAAGACTTGATCTAAGAAGCGAAGCTTCATTAAGATATGAACGTGGACTAAATTACGAATATTGTAATATGGCAATAGAAAGAGCATGTCATTTGCTTGAAAAGTATGCAGATGGTAAAGTATTAAGCGATACTATTACACATGATAAGATTGATAAGAAAGTTAAAGTTGCAGATGTAACACTTGATGATGTTAACAAGACTTTAGGACTTTCAATGACTGATGAAGACGTAAGAAGAAGCCTTAATAATTTAGGATTTGAGTATAAAGAAAATAAAGGAACATATACAGTAACTATTCCAAATAGAAGATTAGATGTTGAACCTCATAGACAAGATTTAATTGAAGAAATTGGAAGATTATATGGATATGATAAGATTGAATCTAAATTACCAGTTGTAGAAACTAAAGAAGGTAACTACATTGGAAGTGTTAAAATAAGAAAACAAATAACAAAAAGATTAAGAGCATTAGGTCTTAATGAATGTAGAACATATACATTAATAAGCGATGAGGAAAATGAATTATTCAAATATAATAGACAAGAACCTATCGAATTATTAAGACCAATGAGTAATGATAAGAAAGTTATTAGACAATCACTTGTATCATCATTACTAAAAACATACGAATATAACAAATCAAGAAACGTAAAAGATGTAATGATCTATGAAATAGCAAATACTTACTATAACAAGACAGAAGAAGATACAAAGATTGCTATCTTAATGAAAGGTAATTACATTAACTCTTCATGGAATCCAAATGGAATTAAAGTAGACTTCTATCTATTAAAAGGAATTTTAGAGAATTTGCTTGACTATCTAGGACTTAAAAACAGATATCAATTAACAGCTAAAGAAATAGATGGAATTCATCCTGGAATAAGTGCTGAAATAACACTTGATAGAGAACCAATCGGATATATGGGAAGAATACATCCTAATATTGCAAAAGATGAAATATATGTACTTGAAATATCTATGACTAAATTAGTAGATAAGAAGATTAAACCAATTAAGTATAAAGAAATCTCTAAATATCCATCAATTATGAAAGACTTAGCATTTATAATCAAGAAAGATGTAACTAGTGGAGAGCTTGAAGATACAATCAAGAGAAGTGGTGGTAAATTACTTACTAACATAGATGTATTTGATGTTTATACTGGTGAAAATGTTAAAGATGATGAGAAATCAATCGCATATTCATTAACATTTAGTGATCCTACTAAGACACTAAGCGATGAAGAAGTAATGCAAGTATTCAACAAAATAATTGAAGATGTATCTAAAAAGCATAATGCAGTATTAAGAGATAAATAATTTAAAACTACACAAAAGTGTAGTTTTTTGTTATCATTAGAATAGGTGATAGTATGAAATTCATTGAAAGTATTAAAGAAAATAAGATGCAATATACGATTACATTTTTATTACTAATTTTTTGTATATTATCTTGCACAAAAATAAATAGAGATAGATATTCTTATGATGAACATGATTATCTTTATGCATATTTCAATGATGATCATCAAGAAATAATAAGTGCTTCAAACTATACAAAAGATTTTGCAATATTAAAAGTAACAATTCCACAATCTTGGTTTGATGGCAAAAACTGTAGGGTAGTAGTAAATAGTGACAGTTTTGTTGAATATAACGATTCATATTATTATAAGGAAATAATAAATAAAAATGAAAATGTAAAAGTAGCAGCCTACGATTTAGTGTGTCGTGATGACTTCGATGATATTTATTTAGAAACTTACAACTACGACTTGGAAATAGAAGATGCAACGATGGAGTTGGTTGATATAAAAAATATTGATAATATATTTGATATAATTGAAAAACCAACAACAACCACATTAGAAAGAGGATATGACGTTAATTACGAAATCAAAAACATCGCCAAAGAATACAATGATGGTAGAAAACCATATAATATAAAAAGCATTTCCGTTATAGACATAACAAACAAGAAACCTAACGTTAAATGTAGCATTAATGTAGCAGAAGATTATTTACCAGTATACTTGTGTTATGACAAAGATGAGCAAATAATGTATATGTATACAGAAGCAGAAAAAATTTATTTAAACAAATATAGCAATTCATTGTTTGATGATTTAAACACTCTTACTAAAATAAAAGGTTTTGATAAATTAGATTTTTCAAACGTAGAAAATATGTCATATATGTTTGCAAACACAGCAATTGAATCATTAGATTTATCTAACTTAGATTTGACTAATGTAGGAAAAGTAGATGGTTTATTTTACAATACTACAATCGATACATTAAAACTAGGAAATCTTCAATTGCCTAATGTTATATCTTTTGAAGATATGTTTAATGGAATAAAAACGAAAGTGTTAGATTTAAATAATCTTGATACGAAAAATGTAATAATAATGGCAAAGATGTTTAAAAATGCTGAAATAGAAAAATTAAATATATCAAAACTAAATACTTCTAAAGTGTATGACATGAGAGAAATGTTTTATAACGCTAATATTGGGGAATTTGACTTATCAAACTTTGATACATCAAGCCTAACTTACGCAGATTATATGTTTAAATTCAGTTATGTAACTAAACTTGACTTAAGTAACTTTAAATTTCCTAATTTGAATAATAATAGATTTAAAAATTTATTTTCATACACACATAACTTAAAGCACTTGGATATTTCAAGCCTTGATTATGAAAATTTCGTTGATAAAGATACGCAAGAACCAAATCATAAAGTTGTTTTAGAGTTCTTTAAAGATATAAATAAAGAAGTAACAATTATAGTCAAAGATGAAAAGATGAAAAGACTTATATTAAACCATTGTGATAACATAAAAGACAGCAATGTAGTAATTAAAAAGTAATAAGCAATTATTACTTTTTGTTATTAATAAATATGTTATAATTAAGAAGAGTTGGTGATTTTATGAAAGACAAAAAAGAAAGCAAAAAAGCATTCTTTATATTACTTGCAATATCAATAATCGTAGTAGTATCCATTCTCATATTTGAGAAAGGATCAAAGGTTCTAAACCAATCAAAATACGAAGACCTTGATAAGATTGTAATTGATTCAGAACTTTCAAATATTGAAGTAAAATTTCTAGATACTGATTCAGTTAGCATATTAATATATGGTAAAGAAAATGATGAATTATCTGTAAAAGAAGAAGATAAAACACTAACTATTAAAAAGACAAGCACCAAAGGAGTATGTATATTAAATTGTGATGACAAAATAATACTTTACTTACCTAAAGAGTTTGAGCGTCTTGATATAACTACACAAATGGGTAATATTGATGCTAAAGAAGTAATAATTAATGATGTTAATATCAAAAGCAAGATAGGTAATGTTAACTTAGGTACTATTAAATCAGCTAATATAGAAACAGAAATTGGAAATGTTACAATTGAAAACTTTGAAGGTGAATTTGATTCTTATATAAAAACTGATACGGGAAATGTTACTATTAGAAAAACAAAAAATCTAGATGTTGAAGCAAAAACTAATTCAGGGAAAGTAAATGTAAAAGAGACAAAAGACAATGATTATGTATTAACTATTGAAACTAACGTAGGAAATATAAAGGTTAAATAATATGAGATTATCAATAAATGGAAAAGAATATGAAGTAGTAATAACTAAAAAGATGAGTACTAGAAATACTTACTTAAGAGTTAAAGAAGATTTAAAGATATATGTTACTGCTAATACATTTACTTCAAACAAAGAAATAGAGAAAATAATAGTAAAAAACCAACAATCTATTATAAGAATGATTAACAAAATGGAAACAAGACATAAAAATAATGAAGGATTCTTATATTTAGGTAAAAAATATGATATTATATACACGTCAAACGAAGGAATTACTCTAGGTGAAGAGAAAGTATTCCTAAACCGAGATGTGGATCTTGATAAATGGTATAAAAAGCAAGCAGAAGTAGTTTTTAAGCAACACTTAGATGAATGCTATAACAGATTTTCAAGACGTATTCCATATCCATCATTAACGCTTAGAAAAATGACAACAAGATGGGGAGTATGTAATACTAAAACAAAAAGAGTTACATTAAATCTAGAATTAATAAAAAAACCAATATACTGTCTAGATTATGTAATTATGCATGAACTATCACATTTGATTCATGGGAACCATTCAAAAGAATTTTGGGCATTAGTAGAAGAAAACTGTCCAGAATATAAAAAAATAAAAAGAATATTAAAAGAATAGAGGAATAATATGCTTATAACTAGTTTAGACAATGATAGAATTAAGAATTATATTAAGCTTAAAGATAGAAAATATCGTAAGAAGACTAAAACATTTATTGTAGAAGGAATGCATTTAGTTCTTGAAGCATGTAAAAAAGATATAGTTGTTGAACTTATCGTAGAAAAAGATGTAGTACTTCCAATCAATCTTCCTACTGTATATGTAACTAATGAAATAATAAACAAGATTAGTGAAATGGAGTCTCCAAGTAATGTAATGGCTCTTTGTAGAATGGAAGATAATGATATAGTAGGAAATAAAATCTTAATGCTTGATGAAATACAAGATCCAGGAAACTTAGGTACAATAATTAGAAGTGCAGTAGCATTCAATGTAGATACAATTGTCTTAAGTCCTAATACAGTAGATATTTATAATCCGAAAGTAATAAGAGCAACTCAAGGAATGATGTTTCATATAAACATAGTTATTAAAGATTTAATAGAAGTAATAAATGAACTAAAAAAAGAAGAAATACCTATTTATGGAACAAAGGTTGATTATGGTAAAGATGTAAGAGACTTAAAAGATAAAGATCGAAAGAAATATTGTTTAATAATGGGTAATGAAGGAAATGGTGTCAGTGAAGAAGTATTAGATTTATGTGATGCTTATTTCTATATAGATATGAATGAAAAAGTAGAAAGCTTAAACGTGGGAGTTGCAACAAGTATATTACTTTATGAACTAAACAAATAGGAGGACCTATGGAAGAATATATAAGAATAGGTAAAATTGTTAATACTCATGGTATTAAAGGTGAATTAAGACTATTAAGTAACTTCAAATACAAAGATAGAGTATTTGTACAAAACAGAAGAATATATATTGGCGATGAGAAAGAAGAACATATAATAACAAGTTATCGTCACCATAAAGTATTCGAAATGATTACTCTTGAAGGTTTTGGAAACATAAATGAAGTATTAAGGTTCATAAACAAAGATGTATTTGTTAAGAAGAATGATTTAAACTTAGGCAAAAAAGAATTCTTAGATGAAGACTTAATTAATTTAAATGTAATATTTAACAATGAAGAAGTAGGATACGTTGTAGCAGTAAGACAAATAAATCCAAAAAATAAAATCATAGAAGCAATGATACATGATAAAATGACTATGATTCCATATCATGAAGATTTTATTAAAGATGTTGATTTAGATAATAAAAAGATAGAATTAGAACTTATAGAAGGAATGATTTAATGAGAATAGATATATTAACACTTTTCCCATCTATGTTTGATGGCTTCTTAAATAATTCAATTATTAAAAGAGCTATTGATAAGAATCTAGTAGAGATTAATATAGTTAATTTTAGAGATTATTCAAAAGACCCACATCATAAAGTAGATGATACCCCTTATGGTGGAGGAAGTGGTATGGTACTTATGGTACAACCAATATATGATGCTGTTATGGATCTTAAAGATGAAGATACTAAAGTAATACTTTTGACACCAGATGGAGAAAAATATAATCAGAAAAAGGCATATGATTTAAAAAAATATAAACATTTAATAATTATTTGTGGTCATTATGAAGGATTTGATGATAGAATAAGAAGTGTAGTTGATTTCGAAATCAGCATTGGTGATTATGTATTAACTGGAGGAGAACTTCCAAGCATGATAATTACTGATACAATCGTAAGATTAGTTGATGGAGTAATTGATGAAGAATCACATATCAATGATTCATTTAATCCTAATACAAATCTTTTGGACTATCCAACATATACTAAACCAAGAGAGTTTATGGGGCTTACTGTTCCAGAAGTATTATTAAATGGAAATCACAAAGAAATAGAAGAATATAGATTAAAAGAAAGTATAAAGAAAACACAAGAAAAAAGACCAGATTTATTAGAGAAGTAGGTGAGTTATATGGCTGAATCAAGTAGATTTTTAATAGTTAAAGAAAAAGATTCTAAAGAAATTAAATATTTTGATTATGATAAACTTGATGGATATAATTTGAAAATGAAAAAAGACCTTCACTTTATGGATGCCATAGATGTTAATAGAGTAATAATTATTAATCCATCATTCATTGACAAAGTCGTAACAAGAAAAATAAATGCTAAATTTGATAGATTAATAAATATGATTCAAATCATTTGTGAAAACGATGATGATGAAAGCGGAGAAGGATATCGAATTGCACTAGATGAAGCTAATAAATTGAAAATGGAATTATGGAATAAATATAGAAAGTATCTTGCAAAAGAAAAACTAGACTTAATGATTAAGAAAATAGAGATACTTGAAGATGAATTAAATTTAAGATTAAATGTCTTGATGAATTCATTATATGAACAAGAACAATTAAGTAGAGGACATAGTAGATAAGACTAAGTCCTTTTTTATTGCCATTTTCATGTTTTTATGGTATAATATGTGCCAATTAGAGAAGAGGGAAATATATGAGATATGTTCACACAAATAAAGATCCAGAAGAAATAGATTATGTAATACCAGATAATGATGGAGATACATATGCCAAAGATAGTAGTGTTTCTGATGATGAGATATTACCTTATGATGAAAATGATATGGATACAGCAAATACTGTTAATGGATTAATTAAATTTGGAGTATCAGGTGCAGGAGTCATAGTGGGTGGCATCATGTTAGGTGTAGGCCTAAGTGGTAGTGTAGAAGGAACTAAAAAAATTGTAGCATTAGTAGCAGGTGCTGGAATCGCATCATTTAGTGTAGTAAAATGCATTAAAAGTGCTATGACGATTGTTGGAATAGATCAAGAAAAAAATAAAAAATTAACGAAAGCAAAAGCTAAAGAATAATAAAAGGGAGTGTTGGTATGATAACATATGGGCGATTAGACGCTAGTACAAAATTAGCTAGTACAATACCAGTAATTAGTACTAATGAAGAAAACGATTGTAGTTTAGTATATGCAAAGCCAATACCAGGCAATAATATGCAAAAAACTATAGGACTAAAAAAACAATTACCAAATATAGTATTATTTAAAGAATTAAATAATCAACAAAGCGCAGTTACTACGAATACTTTGAAATTTGGTTTTAGTCTTACTGGAGTAGTTGCCGGAATTACAACATTATTAACGGGATTGGGAGTTAAAGGATTAACTGTAAACCAATCATTATTATTAGAATTATTGGGAGCAGGTTTACTATCATTTTGTGCAGTTAAATGCGTTAAATGTTTAGTTAGAATTGCATGTCCACTTGATGGAAAAGAAGCGTTAATTCCTGATAGTGAAGATCCAAAAACTATTGAGGCACCAATGCAAGGGTCAATACAAGAAGAGCCCCCAATGAGACTTGAATTAAGAAGATAGTAATGAAGCAAGAAAATTCTTGCTTTTTTATTTGTATTATGATACAATCTATTCGTTGTGTAATCCGCTGACACCATAATTTATAGTTATGATTACCGTAAAAAACAGGAAAGGATGATAATCGTGAACGTAATTGACAAAATTACAGAAAAACAAATTAACCCAAATGTCCCAGAATTCAGAGTAGGGTACACAGTAAAAGTAAACGTTAAAATCGTTGAAGGAAACAAAGAAAGAATTCAAGCATATGAAGGAGTAGTTACTGCTCGTAAAGGTGGAGGAATAAGTGAAACTTTCACTGTAAGAAAAGAATCTTATGGTGTAGGTGTTGAAAGAACATTCCCAATTCATTCACCAAAGATTGATAGTATTGAAGTAGTAAGAAAAGGTAAAGTAAGAAGAGCTAAATTAAACTTCTTAAAAGATGTTAAAGGTCAATACAGAATCAAAGAAAGAGGACAAAAATAAGAGACCTAGTCTCTTTTTTTATTAAAAGAATATGGATGAAAAAACAAAAAGAATAATAAAAGAGGTATTACCATTTGTAATAGTAATTGCAGTAGTCTTATTGTTTAAATCATTTATAATGACTCCAGTACAAGTACAAGGAGATTCAATGGAACCTACATTAAATGAAGGTGACATTCTTATATTAAATAAAGTAAGTTACAAATTACATGGTATCAAAAGATTTTCTATAGTAGTAATAGATAATGATGGTACTAATCTAATTAAAAGAGTAATTGGACTTCCTGGAGAAACAGTTAAAGTTGAAAACAACAAACTATTTATAGATGGTAAATTAGTAGAACAAGATTTTCTAGAGAAAAAACAAATTACAGAAGATTTTGAAATAACACTTGAAGATGGATATTACTTTGTAATGGGTGATAATAGAAATATATCACTTGATAGTAGAAGCTTAGGACCATTTCATAAGAGTAAAATAAAGGGAACGGCATCATTTGTAATATTTCCATTTAATAGAATTGGAGGAAAGAATTAAGGTAAAATTTAATTCTTTTTTTTACATTATTTATAAAAAACTCAATTAAACTCTTTAAAAGTTTCCAAAGATATATTATTATATTAATAGTATAAGATAATCTATAGGGATAGGTGATATTAGATGTATAAAGTATTATATAATAAGAAAATTAGTGAAAACTCTTATGAGATGCTAGTAGAAGCACCATTAGTAGTTAAAAATGCATTACCAGGACAATTTGTTATTGTAATGCCACGTGAAGATGGGGAAAGAATACCTCTTACAATTTATGATTATGATAAAGAAAAAGGATTACTTTATTTAATCTATCAAGTTGTTGGAGCATCAACTGAAGAATTATCAATGGTTACTGATGAAGTATTCTCAGTTGCAGGTCCTTTAGGAAATCCTAATGAGATATGTGCAAACCCTGAAGAATTCAAAGATAAAAGAATTGTTTATGTAGCAGGTGGAGTTGGTATTGCACCAGTATATCCACAAGTTAAATATCTACATGATCATGGATTTAAAGTAGATGTAATCTATGGAGCAAGAAATGTAGATTTATTACTAATAAGAGATAAGATAGAAGCTGTTGCAAATAAAATGATGTATGTAACAGATGATGGATCTTTTGGAGATAAAGGATTTGTTACTACTGTTTTAGAACAACACATAAACGATTATGATATCTGTGTATCAATTGGACCAGTTATCATGATGAAAAATGTTTGCGATTTAACTAAGAAATTTAATTTACATACAATCGTAAGTATGAACCCATTAATGGTAGATGGTAGTGGAATGTGTGGAGCATGTCGTTGTGAAGTTGAAGGTAAGCCTAAATTTGCATGCATTCATGGTCCTGAATTTGATGGACATAAAATCAACTTTAACTTAGCACTTAAACGTATGAACATATATAAACAAGAAGAAAAAGAAAAATGGGATCAAATGAAAGCTAAACTTTCAAAAGAAGAATAATTAGGAGGGCATTATGAACGATAAAAAAATTAAGGTTAGAATGCAAGATGCTAAAGAAAGAGTAAAGAACTTTAATGAAGTTGAACTTGGATATAACGATGAAGAAGCATTACAAGAAGCATCTAGATGTTTGAATTGTAAGATTCCTAAATGCGTAGAAGGATGTCCAGTTAACATAATGATTCCTAATTTCATTAAAGCAGTAAAAGAAGGTAACTTAAAAGAAGCTTATGATATTATATCTGAATCATCAAGTTTACCTGCAGTATGTGGAAGAGTATGTCCACAAGAAAAACAATGTGAAAGCAAATGCGTTAAAGGTATAAAAGGAGAATCAATTTCAATTGGTTCACTAGAGCGTTATGTTGCAGATCAAGCAATATTGAATGGATTTAGTTCAACTAAACAAATTGGAAAGAATGGTTTTAA
Organism: Bacilli bacterium; assembly: GCA_017525035.1. Lineage (GTDB taxonomy): Bacteria > Bacillota_I > Bacilli_A > RF39 > UBA660 > RUG13868. The sequence continues at coordinate 80,027 of JAFXTH010000005.1, forward strand.
AGTTGCTATAGTAGGAAGTGGACCAGCAGGACTAACTTGTGCAGGTGATCTTGCAAAAAATGGTTTTGACGTAACAATATATGAAGTATTACATAAAGCAGGAGGAGTTCTAACCTATGGAATCCCTGAATTTAGACTTCCAAAAAGAATTGTACAAAAAGAAGTTGATAGTCTTAAAGCTTTAGGTGTAGATATCAAAACTGATGTTCCTATTGGTAATGCAATTACATTAAATGACTTACAAGAAGAGTATGATGCTGTTTTTGTAGGTACAGGAGCAGGACTTCCAAAGTTTATGAATATTCCTGGAGAAGATGGTAATGAAGTATTCTCAGCTAATGAAATACTAACAAGAATTAACTTAATGGGTGCTTATAAAGACGATGCTAAGACTCCAATTAAAAAAGTAAAAGTAGCTTATGTAATTGGTGGTGGTAACGTTGCAATGGATGCTGTTAGATCATTAAAACGTTTAGGTATAGAAGCACATCTAATGTATAGAAGAGGAATTGATGAATTACCTGCAAGAAAAGTAGAAGTAGAACATGCTAAAGAAGAAGGAATAATCTTTGACTTGTTAAGAAATCCAAAGTTTATTATTACAGATGAAAAGAATAGCGTTGTAGGAATGCAAGTAGTTAAAATGACTTTAGGAGAACCTGGAGCAGATGGAAGAAGAAACGTAATTGAAGAAGAAGGTTCTGAATATTTTGTCGGATGCGATATGGTAGTTATGGCGCTTGGTACAAGTCCTAACCACGAAGCACTAAAACAAAGTCCAATTGTATTAACTGAAAAAGGATTAATCGAAGTTGAAGGGACAAAAACTTCACTTGATAATGTTTATGCCGGTGGAGATGCCGTTACAGGAGCAGCAACTGTAATACTTGCAATGGAAGCTGGAAAGAAAGCAGCTAAAGAAATAATCGATAGATTAATAAAAAAGAACTAAAATAGTTCTTTTTTTATAAAAATAATTTTCTTTTTTTAACATTAGTGATAAAATATTAATATAATATGGAGGAATGTATGAAGAAGTATAAGTTTTTAGCTTTACTATTAGTAATGGTATTTGTATTAACTGGTTGTGGATCAACAAACAAATTAGTAACAGCATTAAATAGTGTTGTTGATGACACCGTAAAAAAATGGAAAGATAAAGGAAGCGTAACAGTTATAACAATTAGTGGAATTCAAGGTGACTTAACTAAAATCAATGAAAACTATTATATAATTGCAACAGGAGATAAAGAGTTTGAAAGATCATCTTTATCAACGCTTTATACAACAGACGTTGAAGCATATAAAGGGACTACTTATGGTACTATGAGAGCTATGCTTAGTGAAAACAAAGTTAATTATGTAATGGTATATGATGCTTCTACAAAAAAATACTATAATATAGAAATTGATTATAAAACTGTAAAGATAAACGAAGTAAAAGAAGAATATCCACATTTTTCTAATGCTTCAGAAATAGATTAGAAAGGAATGAAAAAATATGAACGAAGAAAATAAAGAAATATTACCTGAAACTACAGTAGCACCTGCAGAAGAGGTAGCTACTCCAGAAGTTGTACCTGCACCAGCAGAAGTACAAGCTACACCAGAACCTGTTGTAGAAGAACCAGTTGTAGAAGAACCAGTTGTAGAAGCTGTAGCAGAAACTCCTGCTGTGGAGCCTGCACCAGTAGAAACACCAGCAGAAGCACCAGTAGAAGCTGAAGTTCCAACAGAGGTACCAAAGGAAGAACCAACAACAACTGAAACACCTGTAACAGCAGAACCAGTAGCAGCAGAACCAGTAGTAGAAACTCCTGCTACACCTGCACCAGAGCCTAATAAGAAAGGAAATGGTGGAATAATTATTGCAGTTGTTCTACTTATCTTAGCGATAGCATTTGTAGTACTTATGCCATATCTACCATTCTTTAGTGACAGCAAGAAACCTGAAAATAACACTAACACAAATACTAACACAACACCACAACCTGCTGTAGCAACTGCTAAAGACTATGAAGGTGTATATGAAAGTGAAACAAAAAAACTTTATTTATATAACACTGGGAAAAATCAACTTGCTCTTAACATAGATGGTGATTATATTTATTCAAGAGATGTAGAAGTTATTAATGGTAAAATAACAATTCAAGGTTATGAAGATAATGCTACTATAGTTTTATCAGAAGATAAGAAATCAATAACTATTAGCGGAGAAAACGCAAATATAACTGGTGAATATAAGAAAGTATCAGCATACACAAAAGAACAATATTTCAATGATTATTTTGGAGATATGGAATATTTAAATTCTAAATACAATGGTAAATATACACTTGAAAAAGCTACATTAATGATGTATCAATCAGATAAAGAAACAGTTCGTGTTTTTATTAACAAAGAAGAAGCAAGCAGCGATACAGCATTTAAAATTGAAGCAGATGGAAGCTTACGTGAAGAATTCTTGGATGATGTTTATACAATTAAATTTGGTGAAAATAGTGTAATATTTGAAACTGTTAAAGGTGAAAAAAAGTTTGATGGTACTTACATATATGCTGGTGCCATAACTATTGATGATATCATCGCAAACTTCATTAGTGGGTAAAACAAAAAATAAATAAAAGTAGTTAAAGATAACTACTTTTTTTATGCTATAATTAAATTATCTAGGAGGATTATATGAAGAAGGACACAAAAAAAATTAAAACATTATATATAGTAGTTCCTTGCTACAATGAAGAAGAAGTTTTAAATGAAACAACAAAAAGACTAGAAGAAAAAATGAAAAAATTAGTCAAGTCTAATAAGATATCTGATGATAGTAGGGTAATGTATGTAAATGACGGATCAAAGGATAAAACGTGGGAATTAATTGAAAAAATCAGTAAAGAACATAAATACTTTACTGGTATATGTTTATCAAGAAATAGAGGGCACCAAAACGCTTTGTTAGCAGGACTTATGACTGCAAAAGAATATGCAGATGTAGTAATTTCTATGGACGCTGATTTACAAGATGACATCAATGCAGTAGATGAAATGCTAGAAAAATATTATGATGGATGCGATATTGTTTATGGTGTAAGAAGTGCTAGAAAAAAAGATTCATGGTTTAAGAAGCATACAGCTCAAGCTTTTTATAAATTTATGAAAAAAATGGGAGTAGATATCGTATATAACCATGCAGATTATAGATTAACTAGTAAAAGAGTATTAAATAATTTTGCTGATTATAAAGAGGTTAATTTATTCTTAAGAGGAATATTCCCTTTAATAGGTTATAAATCAGATGTAGTTTATTATGAAAGAAGTGAAAGATTTGCTGGAGAATCAAAATATCCATTAAAGAAAATGCTTAATTTCGCATGGGATGGAATTACTTCGTTTTCAGTTAAACCAATTAGATTATTATTAACTTTTGGAATAATTATATTTATCGTTAGTATGTTAGTTACATTATATTGTATAATTGCAAAGTTAACAGGAAACACAATAGCTGGATGGACTTTCTTAGCATGTTCAATATGGATAATGGGTGGAATCCAAATGATTTCTTTAGGTATTATTGGAGAATATATTGGTAAGACATATAGTGAAACAAAAAGACGTCCAAGATATGTTATAAGTAGGAACTTGAAGGAAGAAGAAAATGAAAAAGATAATTAAGCATAAATATAAAATCTTTTGCTTTTTGGTCGCTTTTGTATTCTTACTTTTCACAAGTAAAAATTCCTTTTTATATGTTTTTAATGATTGGGTAGATGCTAATGCATTCTTTACTGTAGGTAAAGGTATGATGAACGGAGTAGTGCCTTATAAAGACATATTTGAACAAAAGGGAATATTACTATATTTAATATATGGCATTGGATATTTAATAAGTAATTATTCTTTTCATGGCGTATTTATATTAGAAGTATTAAGCTTTACTATATTTTTATACTATATGTATAAAATAATAAGTATGTACTTAAATGAGAAGTATACATTTTTAATACTTCCAATACTTACTTTCATAATTACAACATCAACATCATTTGTACAAGGTGGATCATGTGAAGAATTTTGTTTGCCATTCTTTGGTGTGTCACTATACTATTTTATTAGACATTTTAAAGAAGAACTAACAAGCAAAGAAATATATATAAATGGTGTTATGGCTGGCTGTATATTGCTTATGAAATATACAATGTTAGGTTTTTGGATAGGTTTTGGATTGTTTATCTTTATAGATTTACTAATTAAAAAGAAAACAAAAAAAGCATTTTTATTCTGCCTTAAGTTTTTAATAGGAATGTTTGCACCATTTGCAATTGCACTTATTTATTTGTTTATGACTGGTGGTATAAATGATTTCTTTAATGATTATTTTATAATAAATATGACTTCATATAATCCAGGTGAAAAATATAACATAGTACAAAGAGTTATAAGAATATTTAGATCATCATATGTAGCAATAAGACAAAATGGTTTAATAATTACAGGATTAATTTTATCTTCACCTTTATTTATATGCTTTATTAAAGATAGACACAAACTAATGAAGATAGGCCTAATATCAAGTATGGTATTATCTTATGTATTTATATTCTGGGGTCTAAAAGTATATAGATACTATATGCTACCAACGATAATATTCACACTTATTACCATAATAGGAATAATTTCATTAATACAAAAATACACAGATAAAATGTTATATAAAAAATATTTAAATGTATTCTTTGTAATAATATTTATTCTTTCGGCATTCTTAAGTTATAAAAAGGCTAATTATGGATGCGATATTAAAAAGAGTAAGAGTGATTACTTCCAATATAAATATGCAGAATATATAAACAAATACGAAAATCCTACACTTTTGAATATGGGATTTTTAGATGTTGGAGTATATACAACTTCAGGTATTATTCCAACTACTAAATACTTTGAAGTACAAAATCTAGATTATGAAAGTTATCCAGAAAACTTAGATGAAATGGAAAAATACGTTAAAAACAAAGAGATAATGTTTATCGTATATGCCTCAATGGAAAAAGATGTAGATGTACCTAGTTACGTTACAGATAACTATGAATTGGTATATGAAGATAAATATGTTTTTGAAAAAGAAAATTATGTAGCATTCCTTTATAAAGTTAAAGAAGAAAGTTAACGTTTAACTTTACAAATCAAGTCTAAAATATTTTAAAAATAATTTTATAGATTATTTGTTATGATATAATTATGATGTAATAAAAGAATATTAGGAGGATAATATGGATAATAACGTTAAGAAAAAAGATAATAAAATGCTTATAATTGTCATTGGTCTTATAGTTTTAGCACTACTACTTTTCGCATTATGGTTCTTTGTTTTTAAAGGAGATAATAAAAAAGAAAATACAACTAATACTAATAATACTAATACTGAAAATGAGACAAAAGATGTTGAACCTAAAAAAGGAGAATATGACTACACTAAAGGTGTTCTTCATACAGTAGATGGTTCATCTAAATTTGTAATAAAAGGTGTAATGCTAGTTGGAAAAGAAAGAGAAGAACTAGGTTACATGGACAAGTATGCAGAAGAAACAGGATTTAAAACGAAAGACTTAAAAACAAAATTTGAATTAGGTGAATGGATTAATATATATCTAGATACAGAGTTTGTTGCTAATGAAGATGAAGCAAGAATATATATAACTCCGCATAAGACAATAGAAGAACATCAACAGCTTGATATCGAAGGATTAAACTCAAATGCTTTAGAAGCAGGTGGATTCTTCTTTGTATATAGGCAAACGGATTACAGAAACTTTAACTTTGCTGGTAATGGATTAGTTGAAAAAGGAAGCCAACCAGGAACATATGATATCTTATTTACACTAGAAGGAAAAATACTTTATTATATAGTAATAGATGTTGAATAAAAAACTCATTAAATGAGTTTTTTTATTTTGTAAAAAATATTGTTTTACTACTAAAATTATGCTATAATTTGGATTATTAATGAGGTGGATATTATGAATGAATTTTCAGAACAAGAAAGAGTTAGAAGAGAAAAATTAGTTGACATTGAAAAGTACACAAACCCATATCCAGAAAGATTTGAAGTTACTAATACTTTAGAAGAAACTAGAGTATTACCAGATGGAACTGAGAACATAAGCATTGCTGGACGTATTGTGTTTATGAGAAAAATGGGTAAACTTAGTTTTGTACGTTTAAGAGACATACAAGCAGATATGCAAGTTCAATTAAAAAGCGACGTGACAAATGAAGAAGATTATGAATTCTTCAAAAAACTTGTAGACGTTGGAGATTTTATTGGAGCAACAGGTACAGTTATAACTTCACAAACAGGAGAAAAAACTTTACTAGCATCAACAATAAAATTCTTAGGAAAAGCTCTAAAACCACTTCCAGAAAAATATCATGGATTAACTGATACTGAATTAAAATATCGTCAAAGATATATTGATTTAATATCAAACGATGAATCAAGAAAAGTATTTTTAGGAAGAAGTAAATTATATTCATTCTTACATAGATTTTTAGCAGAAAATGGATTCTTACAAGTTGAGACTCCAATTATGCAAAACGCAGTATGTGGTGCAGCAGCAAGACCTTTTTATACTCACCATAATGCACTTGATATAGATCTAAACTTAAGGATTGCACCAGAAACATATCTAAAGCAATGTGTAGCAGGAGGATTTACAAAAGTATATGAACTTGCTAAATGTTTTAGAAATGAAGGAATGGATTCTGAACACTTACAAGAATTTACTCAAGTAGAGTGGTATGCAGCATATTGGAACTTTGAAGATAATATTAAGTTTTACCAAAGATTTATCAAAGAATTATTAACTGAACTTCTTGGTACAACAACAATTACTTACAAAGAAACAGTATTAGATTTTGGTAAAGAAAACTTCGATCGTATTAATTATGTAGAGAAGATGAGAGAAATACTAGGATTTGATTTCTTAGATGTAACTGAACCAAAAGAATTAAAAGATAAGATAGTTGAAAAAGGATTATTTACTTATGCTGAACTTGAAGATTACTATTCAATCAGCCAAATAATTGACTTTGTATATAAAAGAACTATAAGAGAAGGAATTGTACAACCAACAATTATTTACAATTATCCAGCATTCTTAATTCCACTTGCAAGAAGAAATGATAATGATAAGAGAATTATTGATGTATTCCAAGTAGTAGCATGCGGTACAGAATTATGTAAGGCTTATTCAGAGCTTGTAAATCCAATTGAACAAAGAGCAGCATTCGAAGATCAATTAAAAGCTAAAGATCAAGGTGACGAAGAAACAATGGAAATTGATGAAGGATTTATGGGAGCTATGGAACAAGGAATGCCTCCAATATCTGGTTTAGGATTTGGAATTGATAGATTACTAATGATTATCTATAATCAACCATCAATAAGAGATGTTGTATTATTCCCAACAATGAAAGAAATTAAAAAAATAGATAATGAACAAGAATAAAGATTACTTAGGTAATCTTTTTTTATGGCAAATATGTAAAGAATAGAGATCTATTCTTTTATTAACTTTACAATAAAAAATATAATATATATAATTAAAATAAAGAAGGTGTATATAATGAATGAAGAAGAGACATTATATATCAATTCAGATATATTAGATAAATTCATGTCTGGAGTTAATAAATGTTCTTTAAAGATTGGTGACCATATCGTTTCATCAGAGAAAGACTATAAAAAACTTAAAGAAAATGATTTATATGGTGATGGTTTCAACAAAGTAGAAAAAGGTATGAATGAAACTAATCATACAATGATTAACTGTAATAAAGTTAATGAAGAATTTTTAACTAAATATATACTTCTTGAAGAAAAAGGTAAAGAAATAATTGATGATTTATATATACCTAATGATCTAAAAACAGGAAATGAGTTTTCTACGTCTTTATTTAATCAAACAAATTTAAATAAAGATGATAGCAATTCTATTAAAACGTATATGATGAGTGATAGCAAAACAGAAGATGAATATAACGTTGTAAAAGAAGAAATAGTTAATGATAACAAAAACCTAGATTATGATGTTGAAATAGAAAACATAGACGTTAATAAAGAAAATATTAATAATTTAAATAAAGAGATTAGTAGTGAAGCGAAAGCAGATGAAGAAGTCACAGTTAAAGAAGCAAATCTTGACTATGTAGAAAATAACAAAGTATTAGATGATAACGTTGTAGAAAATATAAATGTATCTAAAGAAGAACTACATGATGTAGACAACAAGATTGTTATAGATAATGAATTTACTACAGAAAATCAAAATATTACTAATGAAGATATTCCTTTAGATGAAATAGAAAAACAGGATGAATCTTTAGAAGCTGAAGAAGTAGAGGATGAGTAATTATGAAGATAATTGTAACTTATAAAGAATTAGAAAATGTTTCTAATAATGTTAAAGAAAATTCTCACTTAATCGATGATCAATTAGATAAGATGACTTTATTAGTAAATGATATGAAGAAAAATTGGCAGGGGGATGCAGCAGATATTTTTTATAATAGTATTGAAGCATATATAGAAAAATTGAGAAAGGTTCCTATATGCCATAGAAATATTTCAAGTATTATTAATTTCTTAAATAAAAACTACAATTCAATTGATAAAGAATTCGCACAGACACTAAAAAATGCGGTGGTAAATCATGAGTAAAATAGTACTAAAAAATGAAAATGAATTTGAAGATTCAATAAAGAAATTAAATAATATTAAGGAAGAAATTGACAAAATACTTGAATTGCAAAATAAAGAAATAGATAAAATAAACGATACAAGAGTATGGACAAGTGATGCAGAAAGAGCATTATGTTCAAAGTATAATTCGTTAAAAAATAATTATACTGACATTGATGATTCCTTAAATAACTATATAAAGTTTATGGAAACAACTTTAGATAAATATAGAGGAATTGATACACAAAGAAATACTAACATAGATGATAATCAAAATGAATTAAATGTTGTAACAAATAATAATATTGAAGAACAATAGGCGGTGATTATATGGCGCTAGAAGACGATGATGAGGATTGGTACTTTTATCCGTGGCTAGATCCTAAAAATGATGGCAAAAAATTTACAAAAGAAGAAATAATAGCAGCATTTCCTCGTGCTGATGGAATAGGGTATGGAGTTGGAGAAACAGTTGATGGCGCTATTGAAGAATTAAAAGCACAAGGAAGGTATGAATACTCTGAAAAAGAATACTTAGATATGATCGACGAAAAGCTAGATCATGCTAAGACACGAGTATTAGAGCATGAAGTATCTCCATATGATATGGATGGAAAAGTTCTTGATAGATTAGATACCATCAGTGATGATGAACTGGATGAAGTTATTGAAAATGATTTGATGCCAGTATTTATTAATAAACTTGAAGATATTAGAACATGTTTTGATGAATTTAATTCATTACGAAGAGATTGCCTAGATGTATTATGCGGATCATATGCTAGTGTTAACAAAGAAGTGTTTGGAACAGTAAGTGAGGATATGAATGTTCTATACAAGTACATGATGGAATCAACACTTCCTGCAATTGATAAAATAGTTGAGTTAAAAGAAACTATTGAAGAACTTCACAAAAAGGAAAAAGAACTAGAAGAATTATTACCAAAAATAGAAGAGAAAGAAAAACATATACCATATAATGATTATGAATATGTAACATCAGAATCTGAATATCAATATAACTGGAATACATTACAGTATGAAAGACTTCCAAATGGTGGAATTATTAAAATGTATAAACAAAGTTATTATAAATATTTAGAAGAACTAGATCGTATGAGAAAAGCAGCAGAAGAGTTAAGAGAAGACATTAAAAAAATAAAGGAAAAAGAAAGAGAAATAATAAAAGATATTAAAAACTTTGAAGAATTAAGATTAGTTTTTACTGATATTGTTGAGTAATTATATAAAAAGTAATAAAATGGATTATTTTAATCCATTTTTTTGTTATAATTTAAGTGGTGATAATATGAAACTTGTAACTTTTCAGTCATATGAAGCATTAAAATATTTAATTAATAATGGATATCTAGAATGTGATCCAAAAAACATTGATTTATCAAAGACAGCTAAAGTGTACGATTACATAATAGATAAGATGAATAAAAGTATTAAAAATAATAGTAGTGCTAAATATCCTTTATGGTGCTGGGTTAAATGTTATAACAATATATGTCCACCAAAGCATAAAGGTAAAAAAATAGAAGGTTTTGATGTAAAAATAACTTTTAACAAAGATAAGAAAGATATATTTATAACAGATTTTAGAAGATATTCTTTTTTATTAAACAACATACTAATACCCAATAGTATTAAAGAAAAAGAAGAGTTTGATAAATTATTAAAAAAATATAATATAACTCATGAAGAATTAAAGACTTATATAAGAAATGATAAGAATAAAAGAAGTGATAAAGACTTTTTGAATATATGCCAAAAAATAGAGAAAACATTTGATAGATGCATAACAAGTGACAGTGATATCTTACAAGGATGTATCTGGAGAATTGATCTTAAAGATATAGAAAAAATTGAAATATTAAATGATGATTCTTACACATATGGATCATTAAACTATATAAGAAGCAATGGTAAAAGATTTGACTGGATAAAAGATTATTACAAATTATTGAAATAGGGTGGTATTATTATGAACAATATAAAAAATATTATATTTGATTTAGGCGGCGTAATACTAAAAGGACAAGCATCATCAGTATTAAATAAATTAAATATAAATGAAAATGAATATAAAGAATTATCCAAGTTTTTTGATAACTGGGAAGATTTAGATAAAGGAGAGATTACTCTAGAAGAAAAGTATGATATGTGTAATTTCCCAAATGAATTAGATAAATATAAAGATTTTTTAACTAATTATTTTAAAGTAAGAGACATTAATGATGATGTAATTAAATTTATTAATGAGTTAAAATCTAAGGGATATAAGATTTATATACTTTCTGATAATAATAAAGAAACAGCAAAGTATATAAGAAGTATTCTTAAAAACATAGATGGTTTTGTAATATCATGTGATTACCGCGCAATTAAGCATGATGGTAAACTATTCGAAATATTACTTAATGAATATAGTTTAAAGCCAGAAGAATGTTATTTTATAGATGATCTAGTAGAAAATATTAACATGGCTAAAAGATATAATATTGAAGGTTATTTATTTGATGAAAATAAAGATAACTTAGAACTATATGATAAGTTTTAAGTAAATTATTAATAAAGGAAGAATGAATTTATGATTAAACATATTGTATTTGATGTTGATAGAACTTTAGTAGATAGTTTTGAGCCAGAATTATTAAGTTTGCAAGAAGCAATTGAAATAGTGACACAGCAAAAATTAGAAAGAGAAGATTTATCAAAATTGACAACACTACCTACTAGTGAATTTTTTAAACGTTTAAATCTAAGCGATTTAGAAATTAAACAAATCAATAAAGAATGGGAGATAACATTTTCTAAATATAAAACAGTGTGTTTTAAAAATATTAAAGAACTTATTAAAGAATTAAATAATAGGGGATATATAATTGATATTATTACATCAAGAACTTTAGAAGAATATCATGAACTTGATAATGAATTAAGTGACATAAGTAATATTATCAATACAGTAATAACTTCGGATATAATAAAAAATCCTAAACCAAATAGTGAAAGTATGGATTTATTATGCAGTAGGACTAACTGCTCTAAAGATGAAATTATTTATGTAGGTGATAGTAAAATAGATAAAGATTTCTCAATAAGTAGTGGCTGCTTATTTATACCTGCATGTTGGGAGAATAAAGATTTAATGAATGAAGAAAATGCATGCTTTGATCCAATAGATATATTGAAAAGACTATGATAATTAAAAAGGAGATTTTATGAAAAACATCGTATTATGCGGAAGCATGAAAGTAAAAGACAAAATTATAACTATATCAGAAGAGTTAGAAAAGATGGGATACAAAACTTTATTACCTGTAGAGTGTATGCAAGGAGTTGATAAATTAATTGCATCAAGAGCACATCTAGATAGAGTAATTGACCCCAAAAATAAAATAATATTAATAGTAAATGAAACAAAGAATGGTATAGAAAACTATATAGGAGCAAATAGTTTTGCAGAAATAGCTTTTGGTTATTATTTTAATAAGAAGGTATATTTATTAAACGATATATATGAACCATACAAAGATGAGTTAATTGGATGGAAAGTAACACCTTTAAATGGTGATTTAACAAAGATTAAATGAGAGGTAAAATATGATAAATGATTATGACAAAATTGAAGTTAATACACAAAGTAGTATTAAATTTAAACTTGATAAAATAATATATTTTGATCCTTATAAAATAGAAGATAATATAAATGATGCTGATATAATATTTATTACGCACAATCATTACGATCATATGGATCCTGAATCAATTAATAAAGTTAAAAATGATAACACAATAATAGTAGCACCAAAAACTATGGAAGATACTATTAGAGAAATTAAATTTAAAGATTATATATTTTTAAATCCAAATGAAGAGATTGATTTAGACGATATAAATATCAAGACAATACCAGCATACAATCTAGAAAAACCATTTCATCCAAGAACAAATAATTGGTTAGGTTATATACTTACTTATAATAACGTTACTTATTATGTAGCAGGAGATACAGATAAGACTAATGAAGCAGAAAATATTAAATGTGATATAGCACTTATTCCAATCGGTGGTAAATTTACTATGAATGTCGAAGAAGCAAGTGAATTTGTAAAAACAATTAATCCTAAAGTAGTAATTCCTATACACTATGGTTCAATAATCGGAGATATACAAGATGGGAAAAGATTAAAAGAACTACTATCTAATACATCTATTGAAGTAATAGAAAAACTAAAGTTTTAATATAAGAGGTGATCAACATGCTAAAAAATGCCATAATTTTCGATTTAGATGGAACTTTATGGGATGCCTCAAATCAAACGTATATATCATATAACTATGTCTTGAAAAAGCATAATATGGAAGAGGTATCCAAACAAAAAGTATGTGATAATTTTGGAAACAATAGAGTACAAGCAGCAGAGCATTTCTTTCCAACTATGCCTTACGAAGAAGCCGAAAAAATATTAAATGAAGTAGAAATTAATATTTCCGATAATTTAATTAATTGTGGTGGTAAATACATCTACGAAGGAGTAGAAAAAGCGTTAAAGGAATTATCACAAAAATATGAATTATATATAGTTAGCAATTGTTCACATAGAAGATACATTGAATCATTTGTTAAAGGCGGTAATTTCGAAAATATCTTCAAAGATTACATCGCAGCATTTGAATTCAAATTGCAAAAATATGAGGCAATACTAAAAATAATCAATGAAAATAACATTGATAATGCAATTTATGTTGGAGATACAGAAAATGATAGAATAGCAGCAGAAAAAGCAAACATCCCTTTTGTGCAATGTTTATATGGCTTTGATAAAGACTTAAATTGCAAATATAAAATAAATAATATAAATGAATTAAATAATTTAGTAGATGAATTTATATTTTGAATTAATGAAGGTTGATGTTAATCAATCTTTTTTATTTTTATCATCATAAAGTGAAGATTATAAAAATTCTATTAAAAATTTACGCACATTTTACATTCAACAAATTAATTAATTGCATATTAGATTTTTGTGTGATATATTAATATTAAGATTAAGATTAAGGTAGGTGACAATAAAATGGCATTAAGTAGACAAGGAATTGCAGCAGTAAGAAGCGGAGCAGGTAAAATTAGCAATTTAGCAACTAAAGTACAAGGTTCAGGGGAAGAATTAAGTACAATTTTAAGAGGAAATGGAAATTATCAATATTTTAAAATAGGTACTGACAAAGGATCACATGTTGATAGTAAATTAAATCTAACATTAGATACTTTGTTAGACAGATTAGTTCCTCAATTAAGTAGTATTCATACTACTTTAGAAGGTTTCTGTGCTAGACAAGAAGAAGAAAATAGAATTCTTGAAATGAGAGCAAGACAGCAAAGAGAACAAGCAAGTCAGCCTCAACAAGCACCTAGTCCATAGTTTAAATATTTTAATAAGATGGGAGGAGAAGAAATATGGCAATTGATAGAGAAGGAATTACTTTAGGTAATGAATATGTAGCTCAATTGAGAAAACAAGCAGATGAATTTGCATCACTAAGCAGTGATATAATAAGTTTTTTAAATGGAAATGGAAATTTCCAAATTTTTAGAGAAGGTACAGAAAAAGGTGATAGTATTTATAAAAACATTAATACTTGTGTAGATACTATTGTGCAACAACTAGTACCACAAATGCAAAAAATAGGAAACACAACAAGCGGATTATTAGATAATCAACAAAATTATAATAAAGCAGATGAAATGATTGACCGCGAAATGGTTCAATAGGAGGAGGATGTAAAGTGAGTAATAATACATTTAATGTAACAGAATTTAGAAGTATCTATACAATGATTGAAGACAAAATTAACAGTTTATCTTCAAAGTCTAACGAAATAGAATCACTATGTGCAAATTTATCAAGCTTAGTTGATTCAACTGACTCTAATTTATCAACTACTTATGCTAATCTTTCAAATACCATTTCAGTAGCAAAAAATAAAATTGTTGGTTTCTTAGATGACTTAGAAGCAGAAATGAAACTTTATGAAGCTAAGACAATCGAAAATGAAGAACAAACAAATGCTGAGTTAAAAGATATTAATGCAAACATTGACGACATAGCATCTATCTTTAACAGTATAGCAGGAAAGAATGCGTAGGTGATTATATATGTCAGAAGCAGAAAGACAATGTAGAATTAATCATATAGACCATCAAACAGTTAAACATGATGATGAACAGGTAATAATGACAGACATTAAGGCAGATGAAACATATTGGTCTTACAATAATGTTACTGGAGGACATTACGAAACGACAGGATTTAGAAGAGTAAAAAATGAAGATGGCGGTTTTACAGATTATTATCCAGATCATATACAAGTATTTAGCGGTAAAGGGTCAAAAGAACCTTCATATGAGCAATATCAATATGTATATGAGCAAAATGGTCAAAAAATTGTACGTACGGAAAAACGCGTGTTGTGGAGTACTGGTGATACTAATAAACCTCGTACTACAATAACTTATTCTCAAATGAAAGAAGACGGTACAATCGGTGATACTATTAGGACGGATACATATAACGACGATGGTCATCAAATACAATCTACCATTGAACATGGTGGCCTTGGTAATGAAAAAATAACATACAATTATGAATATGATGATGAAGGCAAATTAATTCGTGAATTCTACGAGGAAGGCGATGACAAAAACATTGAAATCAATTATGATGAAACTGGTGAAAAAGTTTCAAGTAGAACATATGACGCAGAAGGAAATGTTGTAAGATCACAAGTTGCTGAATCCATAACATTTGGTGGTAAAAAATATACTTTCAATGCCAATGAATTAACTACAATTGTTGGTTCATTAGAAACAACAAAAACTAACTTATCAACTCAACTTATGGAGATTTCTGCTCAATGTAGTGAAATTGCAAGCCTTGCAAGTTCACATGATTCAGGTGTAAGTAGTACTATGAATAATTTAGGAACTACTTGTGAAACTTGTAAGACTTTAATATCTCAGTTAATTGAAACTTTACAAACTGATATTAATACTTACGTTGATAACACTATTGCCAATGAATATGATAATTCTAAGGAATTACAACAAATCGATTCTTCATTGGATGAAATTAGTGGTTTATTTGATTCTATAGGAAATTAATTGAATTTAAATATAGTAATAAATTGAGGTTATTAACCTCTTTTTTTATAAAAAAAATACTTTTATAATAGTATAAAAAACAAACAGAGATTAAAAAATATTAACATTTTATATAATATTTGAACGAGGTGAGAATAATGGAGATTATTAAATTTGATTTAGAAGAACTTAAAAATAATCTTAATGGTTTTTCATGTTACATTTTAGGTAGAAGTTATGATCTAGAAGAAAATGGAGCATCTGAAGACTTTGAAAGGGCATTAGAATATTATAATGAAGGTATGGACCTAAATTATCCTTTATGTGAGTATTCACTCGGTATTTCGCTTATATTGGGATTAGGTGAAGCATTAAATATTGATAAAGAAAAAGGAACTAAGTTATTAATAGATGCTTATCCTAGAATTTTAGATTTAATTAATAATCAAAGTTTATCACCTGAAGAAAGACTATATGCTAGATTTGTAACTGGTGCTTATCATTATTATGGATTAGGTAACATAGAAAAAAATGATAAGAAGGCATTTGATATAATCCAACAATGCGCTAATGAAGGGCATATTGCTGCTATATATGACTTGGGAGCAAACTTTTATTATAACGGGGTTGGCACTGAACAAGACATTGAGAAAGCCAAGTACTATTTAAAATTAGCATGTGATGCAGGACTTCCAAGAGCAATAAGAAAATACGATGAGTACGGATTTGGTACTAAGAAAATATGATATAATAATATGTGGCGGGAGGAAGTGTTTATATGCCTTGTTTAGCTATACATTTAGCAATTGCAAAAAAATATTTAGAAAATCATCCAGATGAGAATAGAGAAGACTTTATTTTAGGAACTATTGCACCTGATATTAATATGCCTAACATTAGTGAATACATTAATGGTGTAACAGATGATAAGAATAGTCATCACTTTGGATTAAATTATCAAACAGAAGATTTAATAGAATATATGCAAAAGAAAGTAGATTTCAGCTTGTTTTTTCAAAACAATGATATTAATACTACTTTTTTAAGAGCATATTTTCTTCATTTGTTATGCGATTATCGATTCTTTGGTGAATATATAACAGATGAAAGACTAATGGGATTATCATTTAGAGAAGCAGTTAGGATTGGATTCAATGACTATGATTTAATAACTCCAATATTAATATCTAGATATAATTTGGAAATACCAGAACAAATTAAAGACATTGTTTCAAGAAAAGGTGAAGGTACACTTCAACTATTAGACGAAGACTTAGTATATAGATTTATAGATGAGATGGCAGAAGTAAATCTTGATGAAGAGAAAAGTAAACTTACTAATAATATAAAGAGGTAAATAATATGAGTAAAATAGAAACTACTTTATGCATATTAAAAAAAGAGGATTCAATCTTACTTGCCTTAAAGAAAAGAGGATTTGGTGAGGGTAAATATAATGGTGTTGGAGGGAAAATAGAAGAAAACGAGACTCCTGAAGAAGCAATGATTCGAGAAACTCAAGAAGAAATTCATGTAACACCAACCGAATATGAAAAAGTAGGTATAGTTGAATTTGATGAATATATTAAAGGCAAAAAAGAGAATTTAGTATTTCACCTATATATAGCAAATAAATGGTCAGGAGAACCTACCGAAAGTGATGAAATGAACCCTTTTTGGTTTAAAATTGATAACATTCCATATGATAAAATGTTTTCAGATGATAAATATTGGCTTCCTTTGATTATGGAAGGTAAAAAAATAAAAGCATACTTTGATTTTGATGAGAATTGGAATATATTATCAAATAGAATTGAAGAAGTAGAAAAGTTTGATTAAAAATCAAACAAGAGGTGTGAAAGATGAAGTATAGTGATTTGCTAGATGCACATCTAAAATATGGTACAACAAAAGAAAATATTAATATAAGAAATGGATATGAAGTTATTCCTAAAATAGTAGTAGAATTATTTAAATAAATGGTATCATGAACAGGTGGTGAAAACATGTTAATATATAAAAATACTTTTGAAAATATTAAAACAATTGGATTAAACTTTCCCGTTGAAGATCAGTATTATGCAAATGATAGGGAAGCAATAGTTGCAGATGGAATAACTAGAGATCCAATTGGCATTAGTGATTTTTCTAAGCATACAAACATAGATATGATAAAACAATATCCAAGACCTAGTGGTGCAGAGTTAGCTGCTAGAAAAGTATGTGACTCATTTTCAAATAGTAGTGGGACATTGAAAGAAAGATTAGTAATTGCTAACAAAGAAGTGAAAGTATTAAATCAAAAATATATTAAGAATTGTGATTATCTAGAAAATGACTATTATGGTACTGTTGCTTCATGTATAAATATCCAAAATGATATTTTAAATTATGCATATATTTGTGATTGCGGTATCATCGTGTATGATAGTAACGGTAGTATTAAATTTAAAACTGACGATGACAAAGAATTATATTCTGATCCATATATAGATAAAATAGGTATACCATGGTATTTACCTGAAGCAAGGAAAATTGTTAGAAGTAAATATAGAAATAATTTAAATAATATTATTGATGGTAAGTGTGTTTCTTATGGTGCATTAACTGGTGAAGAAGGTGCCATACATTTTATTAGAGAAGGAAGCGTTCACTTAGATAATGAAGACATCATAGTAGTATATAGTGATGGGTTTACTAATTATTTAAATGATAATGAATTTATTAATCAAGTATTAAATTTTGAGCAAGAAAGATTTGAGGAGTTTATTGAAAATAAATCGAAAGAAGACTATGAGAAATATGGAAAAGAAAAAACATTAGTAATATATAAAACAGTGAATTAAGATATGGAACTAGAATATAGCTTTTATAAAAAGAGGTGAAATCTATGAAATTAATATTAAGTTCTTCTGATTTTCTTAATGAGTATTCTAAACAAGTAATAATAAATAATATTGATAAAGAATTGTTGGATAATAAAGTATTATTCATACCTAATGA
Organism: Bacilli bacterium; assembly: GCA_017525035.1. GTDB lineage: Bacteria > Bacillota_I > Bacilli_A > RF39 > UBA660 > RUG13868. Next base: position 98,917 of record JAFXTH010000005.1, read on the forward strand.
AAAAGCAACTAAAGAAAAAATAAATTCAAATAAATATTATGATAGATTATATAGAGATGGTTTCACAAATAGAGATAATATTTATATATTTGATGAAACTGAAGTTGATAGATTTAGAAATCTTAATATTGATTTGATATATATAAGTGGAGGTAATACTTTTGCAACGTTAGATAAAATAAAAAAATGTGATTTTGATAAAGATATAATTGATTATATAAAAAATGGTGTAATATATATTGGAGGTTCTTGCGGTGCTCACATAGTAAGTAAAAATATCAAGCACTTAGAAGAGTTAGATAATAATTATTTAAATATTAAAGAATATGATGCTTTAGGATTATTTAATGGAATTATAATACCTCATTATAATGAAGAAAAATATAATCCTGAATTAAGAAAACAAGTGTATAACAATTTAGTAAATGAAAATAAATATAAAGTTTATGCGTTGACAAATGATGATTCATTAGTTATTATTGACGATACAATTATTAAATATAAAGGAGTTGATCCAAATGAATGAAAATAAAACTAATATAAACTGGTATCCAGGACATATGGCTAAAGCAAAAAGAGAACTTAAAGAAAATATGAAATTAATAGATGTTGTCTATGAAGTAATTGATGCCAGAATGCCTGTTAGTTCCAAAGTAGTAGATATGGATGATATCGTTGGTAACAAACCTAAGATATTAGTTGTATCTAAATATGATATATGTGATAAGAAAGAGACTGATAAAGTTCTTGAAACATATAAGGATTACACTATAGTTAAATGTGATCTTTTAAATGGTAATATCAACGAGTTAATTAGTAAGACTAAAGAACTTTCTAAAACTATTAATGAAGAACGTCAAAAGAAAGGCTTAAAACCTCGTAAAATTCGTGTTTTAGTTGTTGGAGCACCAAATGTAGGTAAAAGCACTTTAATCAATAAATTAGTAGGTAGAAAGGCCGTACAAACTGGTAATACTCCAGGTGTTACTAAAACAATTGGATGGATTAGAATAAATAATGACATAGAACTTATGGATTCACCAGGAATATTATGGCCTAAGTTAGAAAATCAAGAGAATGCTCATATACTAGCGGCCCTTTCTTCAATTAAAGAAGAAATACTTGATACAGAAGATATTGCAAGATTTACTATAAGAAAGCTTGAAGAATTGTATCCGGAAAAATTAAAAGAAAGATATAAATTAGATAATATTGACCATGATAATATATATGAAGAAATTGCAAAGAAAAGAGGTCTATTATCTAAAGGGGCAGAAGTTGATTATGATAAAGTATATTTAACAATAATTAGAGATTTAAAAGATGGGAGATTTGGAAATATTACTTTAGATAGATAACTATAGGAGAATAATATGGGTAAGAAAAAGAAAAGACATGTTAAAAAGGAACCTATTATAATACTTGTATTATTAATTGGGCTTATCGGATATTTTATATTTAATTATGTAGTAAAGCTTATTAATGGTGATCCTAGCGCTTTAAAGATAAGCTTAAATGGTGATGAAGTAATCACACTAAAATATAAAGATGGCGAATATACCGATGAAGGTGCTAAAGCATCATATAAGGATGAAGATATAACTAACAATATTAAGGTATCCGGTAAAGTAGATTATGATAAAGTTGGAACTTATAAAATTAAATACACGGTTAAATATAAAAAAATAGAAAAAGAAATTGAAAGAGAAATTAAGATCATTGATGAAATAAAACCAGAAATAGAATTAACTGGTGGAGAAACTACATTTTTAATACTTGGAACTGATTACAAAGATAAAGGTGCTACAGCAAAAGATAACTATGATGGTGATATAACAGATAAAATAGTAATAGATACCTCTGATCTTGATAAAAACAAAATAGGAACATATAAAGTCCATTATAAAGTTAAAGATTCTAGTGGTAATGAAACAGTCGCTGATAAAATAGTAGAAGTTAAGAAAAAAGGTGCTGCTAATCAAAAAATAGCAGTACTTAATTATCATTTTTTCTACGAAAACAAAAGTGAAAATTGTAATGAAGATATATGCTTGAATATGAAAAACTTTAGACAACAACTTAAATATCTAAAAGATAATGGTTATACGACACTTACAATAGATGAGTTTGTAGCATGGATGTATGGTGAAATAGATGTTCCTGAGAAATCTGTTTTAATTACAATTGACGATGGTGCACATGGTACAAGTAAAATAAATGGCAACCACTTAATACCAGCATTAGAAGAATATAAGATGCATGCAACATTATTCTTAATAACTGGATGGTGGGATATTAAGAACTATAAATCACCATATTTAGATGTCGAGTCACATACACATAATCTACATCTTGGTGGCAATTGCGGTCATAGATCAAAAGTTAATTGCATACCTCATGATGATTTACTAAAAGATTTGCAAAAATCAATTAAAATTACTAAATCAGATGCAGCATTTTGTTTCCCATTCTACGACTATACTGATGAATCAATAAAAGTAGTTAAAGAAGCGGGATTTAAAACAGCATTTGTTGGGCTTAGAAGAAAAGCATCTAGAAATGACGATAAATACAAAATACCTAGATACCCAATATCTGACAACACATCACTTGAAACTTTTAAAAGCTATGTTAGTTAATAAAAAAACATTATAATTTTATAATGTTTTTTCTTTAATTATTATAATTATTTTGCTATAATCATAATATAGGAGTGATGATATGAAAAAGGATAAAGAAAAAGTAACATCAAATGATGTCTTAGATGCCTTATCAATGCGTATAAACGATGTATTGAAATTCACAAAGAAGAATAGAGATAAGAAAAATAACTCTTATTTCTGGTTAGTTAAGATCATACTTTTAATATTCTATATTTTTATAATTAGTATATTATTTGATGCTACAAGAGATTTTGGGGTTTTATTAATATTTACTGTCGGTAAATCATTAAGAAGTGTTTTAGCACTAGGTTGGGCAGCAATTATAGGATTCATGAAAGGCATAGTAATACTTTATACAATATTTGATAACATCAATACATTTACTGAAAGTGAGTTCTATAAAAAATTATACGTAAAAGATAAACCACTACTTAAAAAGAAAGAAAAGATATTTGACATTGTTAAAAATGTACTAAAAGGAATTTCAATTGTATTCCTACTTATTACAGGTTTAGCAGCAGCATTAATGCTATTTGTAGCAATTCTATTCGTAAAATTATTACTTGATGGAGTATATGTTATAAGTCCAATAGTAATTGCCTTAGCCGCATTTGCAATATGTTATTTAAGTTTCAAACATATTCAAAACAAGTTCTTTAATACTAGACCAGCAATATCAAATTCAAGTTATTTATTAGCAGTTATAGTACTTATTATAGGAGTTGCATTCTTTGCTTATGAAACAAGTGGTTATGAATATAAAAATGGACTTCCACTAGGCTTTGAAACAATTAAGCAATCAGAAGTATTTGATGTATCAAAAGTAAGTGAGATTAAAATATCTGCTGATACAAAGCTTGATAGTATGAGAGTATACATTGATAATAGTTTAGTTGATGAAATAAGAGTAGAACTAGAATATTACAATACTACTGAAGTAAGTTACATAAAAACATTTAGTGACGATGATACTTTATATTTAATGTTTACAAGTAAATTGCATTTTAGATTCGAAGATATTTATGATGTAGCAAAACTTGCATCTGCTACATTCAATAACAGCACAATTTACAATTACAACTTATTTAAATATCCTAATATAAAAGTATATGCTAACGAAAAGACAATTAAGAAGATAACTACTAACCATAAGTAATATGAAAGAAATCATAGATAATAGAGAATATGAAAAAGAATTAAATAAAAAAGGGATTAAAGTTATTGCTGGTGTGGATGAGGTAGGACGTGGACCTTTAGTTGGGCCGGTAGTAACCGCATGTGTTGTACTTCCAGAGGGTTATACATTAGATGGATTAACTGATTCAAAAAAGTTAACTAAAAAACAACGTGAGAGGTATTTTGATATTATAAAGAATGATGCTTTAGCAATTGGTATTGGAATAAAAGATGAGAAAGTAATTGATGAAGTTAATATATATGAAGCAACTAAACTTGCTATGAAAGAAGCCATTGATAATTGTAATAAAATTATTAAGCTCGAGCATGTATTAATTGATGCAATGAAACTTGATATTGAGATTCCAACAACTTCAATTATAAAAGGTGATCAAAAAAGTATAACCATATCAGCAGCCAGTGTAATTGCAAAGGTTACACGTGATAGAATGATGGATGAACTTGATAAAATATATCCAATGTATGGTTTTTCTAAAAATGCTGGATATGGAACAAAGCAACACATTGAAGCAATAAAGGAATACGGAATAATAGAAGAACATAGAAAAACATTTAAACCAGTATGCTTTTATTTAGATAAGATTAATAAGAAATAGATTTTTAATAGTTTTTATTAAAAATCTTTTTTATTCTAAGAAAAATAAAAATAAACGTGTTATTATAGAAGTAGGTGATATATATGACTGTTGATGTATTAGTAGAATTATCAAATAGAAATATTGATAAAACATTCACATATAACGTTCCTAAAGACTTAGAGGTAGATATCAAAAAAGGTGTAAGAGTTAAAGTGCCTTTTGGAAAACAAAAACTTGAAGGTTTCATTATAGGAATAGACAACAATATACAAGATGATTTGAAAGATATATACGAAGTAGTAGATAAAGATGTCATATTAAATGATGAACTACTAAGTCTTGGCCAATATATCAAAGATAAAACTTTATGTACATTAATAAGTGCTTACCAAACGATGCTTCCAAAAGCTTTGAAAGCACAAGATAGAACTAACATCAAAAAGTCATATACTAAATTACTTGAATTAAATATAGATAAGAACGAAATAAGTAATTATAAATTGAATGATAAACAATTATTAATAATAAATGAAATAATTAATGGTAATAATAAAAAAGAAGATTTGAATAAGATATCTATTTCTTCAATTAAGACATTATTAACTAAAAATATTATTAAAGAAACACAAATAGAAAAATATAGATTGAATAATGAGTCAAATATTAAATATCCAAAATACGAATTAAATCCTGATCAAGTTAAAGCAAGGGATGAAATATTAAATACTGATGACTCTGTATATCTATTTCATGGTGTTACTGGGAGTGGTAAGACAGAGGTATATATGGATATTATCGAAAAGATGATTAAAAAGGATAAGACAGCCATTGTGCTTGTGCCTGAAATATCACTTACACCTCAAATGGTTGGAAGGCTTAAATCAAGATTTAATGATACAATAGCAATCCTTCATAGTAGATTAAGTGAAGGAGAAAAGTATGATGAGTATAGAAAGATTGCTAAAGGACTGGTTAAGATTGTTATTGGAGCAAGAAGTGCCGTTTTTGCGCCATTAACTAATATTGGAGTAATAGTAATTGATGAAGAACATACGACATCGTATAAGCAAGAATCAAATCCTAAATATAGTGCAATTGATATTGCAATAGAAAGAGCAAAAACACATAATGCTAAAGTAATTTTAGGAAGTGCTACACCTTCACTTGAGAGCTATTCTAGAACATTAGCTAATATTTATCATTTAGTAGAATTAAATAAAAGAGCCAATGATAAACCTCTTCCTAAAGTTAATATTGTAGATATGAATAAAGAAAAAAAGAAAGGTTCATATTTTTCTCAAGTGTTAATAGATAAAATAAATGAATGTTTAAATAAAAAAGAACAGATAATTCTTTTATTAAATAGAAGAGGATATGCTTCGTTTGTAACATGTTCATCTTGTGGCTATGTAAGCAAATGCCCAAACTGCGATGTTACTCTTACTTATCATAAGTCAAGTGATATGGAAAGATGTCATTATTGTGGTTATGCTATTAAACGTCATGATATATGCCCTGAGTGTCATGAAAAAGCAATTAAAAATTTAGGAGTAGGAACAGAAAAGATAGAAGAAGAATTAAATAAATTATTTAATGCTAAAATAATAAGAATGGATTTTGATACAACAGGAACTAAAGGTGCACATGAAAGAATAATAAATGCTTTTAAAAATCATGAATACGATATTCTTTTAGGTACGCAAATGATTGCTAAAGGCCTTGATTTTCCGCTTGTCACTTTAGTCGGAGTAATAAACGCTGACACATCACTTATGATTCCAAATTTTAGAAGCAGTGAATATACTTTCCAATTATTATCACAAGTTGCAGGAAGAAGTGGTAGAAGTGATAAGGAAGGTTGTGTTATAATACAGACGTATAATAAAGATCATTATGCTATTAAATTATCTGAGACCCAAGATTACTTATCGTTCTTTAAACAAGAAATGGCGATTAGAAAGAAACTTAACTATCCACCATATTGTTATATAGTATCAGTAAAAGTAATTAGCACTGATTATGAAACTGCAAAGAATGAAAGCAACACTATAGCATACAAACTAAGAGAAAACCTAACGAATTCTGAAATATTAGGTCCATCTATCGGAAGTATCTTTAAAGTTAAGAATACTTATCGATTTGGAATTACTATAAAATATAAAAAAGAAGACAACTTATATCCATATTTAAATATGTTAGTAGAACACTATAAAAACAACGCTAAAATAAGGCTTGACATTGACTTTAATCCAATTTTGTGATATAATACCGGCAATTAAAAGATTGGGGGTTGTGAGCGTGCAAACTATGGTTACTATGAGTGAAAAAGCACCAAGATATCATTTGATATTGGAAACAGTATCTGGTGTAAAATATTATTATGATGCTAATATGGGAACCTTCGTTAGAATGGGGCTAAAAGACACACCATATAAAGCACCACTTCATGTATTTGACATGATAACAGCAACTTTTGAATCTCGTGAACAAATGGCACAGACATTTAGTATTAAAGAAGATATTAAAATAATGTATGTTGCATATCGTTTTAAAGGAGAATGGCGCTTAGCACCAGTATTTAATAATGAAAAATGGGCTAAACTTGCACATTCATATGGTGAAATTAATACAGTATCTAAATATAGTAAAAGACCTAAACATGTAATTGATTTTAGACTTTATTCTAATTTAGAATTATTTAATGATGTATATAAAGAACTTATGGATCCTGAATCAGAATTTGCTGATATTATTATTAAAAACAAAACAAGAAGAATACATTTATCGCAATTTACAATTAATGCAATAACTAATGCTAGAGCCCATGAGCAAGCTATAAAAGATAAAATGAAAACATTATCAATAGAAAATGGACGTGAAGTAGGGTTAGGTGAACTTCCAGTAATATATCTTCAAGATAGAACTGGATACTATCAAGAATTAAGAAATTGTGTTACTAACTATCGTGAGTTTAGAGTATTATACTTAAATTATTGCAAATATAAAAATGAACAAGCTATGAAATTAAAACCTGACGAAAAGAAAAAGCCAATTGATAATGTAACATCACTAAAACTACAAAAGAACCCACCAGTAGGAAAAAAACCAATTGAAAAACCAGAACAACTTTCGTTCTTTAATTTAATAGGAGGATAATAAATGAGAAGAGAAGGCAAGTATTACCTTGTAAGAGAATACACATCTACAGGAGATAAGGAATATTATGATTTATCTGAAAGATATTTTACTGAAGATCAACCAGAACCAGTAGCTTTATCAAAAATTGACGCAACAACGACACTATTTGATTCAGCAAGAGATTTCTTCACATTAGTAGATGGAGAACCTATGCAAAGAGATAGTGGTGTAGGATTATATATAGAATCAGTGCCTGCTAAAGAAAGTGAATTACCAAAAAGATTAACACCTGTATTTAATGATCAAACATTAAATGCACTTGCTAAAGTAACAGAAGATGGCGTTAATTTTACTGGTAATGAGCAATATTCATTTTTATTAGCAGCAATTCGTGAGATAATTGATAGAAATAATGGCTTTGCACGTAGTGTGATAGAAGCAACAAGTGAAGATACAAAATTAAATGATGAATGTAGGACACTAGTATCTAAGCAAAGTTACAATCCTAATTCAGATATGTTCCCACAATTTATGGAACAATTTGGTTCATACAAGCAATGTAGGGCGTTATATCTAGGATATAAAAGACATAAGATTAGAGAAGAAGAAAAGAAAAAACGCGAAGGAGTTCAACCAGGAATTTAAAGAGACAAGACGTCTCTTTTTTTTATTTACTTGCACTAGTTATCAAAAATATGTTATATTTTATATAGAAAAAGAATAAGTTAGAGATAGCTTGTTTTTTTATCGCTATATTGTTAACTTATGTAAACTTTGTTTAAATAAGGTATCAATTTAGTTATAATTATATTGGAGTTGATATAATGGCTTACGATGAGAAATCAATAAAAATACTAGAAGGACTTGAAGCAGTTAGAAAAAGACCTGGTATGTACATTGGGTCTACTGACAAAAAGGGATTACACCATCTAGTATGGGAAATTGTAGATAATTCAATAGATGAAGTAATTAACGGATATGGTGATTATATTGGTGTTACTATAAATAAAGATGGTAGTATAACTGTTGAAGACCATGGCCGTGGAGTTCCAACTGGACGTCATGAATCAGGAAAATCTACTCCTGAAGTTATTTATACTGTGCTTCATGCTGGTGGTAAGTTTGAAGAAGGCGGATATAAAGTATCAGGAGGTCTTCATGGTGTTGGTGCATCGGTTGTTAATGCATTATCAACATGGATGGAAGTAGATATTAAAAGAGATAAAAAAGAGCATGTTATACGCTTTGAAAACGGTGGCCATGTTGCAGAACCACTAAAGGAAATTGGTACAACTAATAAGACAGGAACAAAAGTAACATTTATGCCTGATCCTAAAATATTTCCAATAACTACATTCTCATTTACGACTATTTGTGAGAGAATGCAGGAATCTGCTTTCTTACTAAAGGGACTTACTATTGAAGTTACTGATGAAGAAAGTGGACGTAATAATAAATATCATTATGAAAATGGTATTAGAGAATTCGTTGAGTATTTAAACGACGATAAGACTCCACTTCATAAAGTTATTTCTTTTGAAGGATCAAAAGAAGGTATTGAAGTAGATATAGCAATGCAATATACAGATACATATCAAGAAAATATTGTATCTTTCGTTAATAATGTTAAAACACCAGATGGTGGTTCTCATGAAGTTGGATTCAAAACAGCCTTAACTCGTGTATTTAACGATTATGCTAAAAATAACAATTATATTAAAACAAAAGATAATTCGCTTGAAGGTAGTGATGTAAGAGAAGGTCTTACTGCTATCATAAGTTTAAAAGTACCTGAAGCATTACTTCAATTCGAAGGACAAACTAAAGGTAAATTAGGAACTCCAATTGCAAGAAATGTAGTAGAAGCAATTGTAAGTGAAAAACTATCTTACTTTTTAGAAGAAAATAAAAAAGTTGCAACTGATATACTTGATAAGTCATTAAAGAGTAAAGTTGCAAGAGAAGCCGCAAGAAAAGCTCGTGAAGAAGCAAGAAAAGGTAAAACAAACAATAAAAAAGAGCATGCTTTATCTGGTAAATTAACACCAGCACAAACAAAAAACAAAAATAAAAATGAATTATTCCTAGTAGAGGGTGATTCAGCCGGTGGTTCAGCTAAGCAAGGAAGAGATAGAAAATTCCAAGCAATACTTCCACTTCGTGGTAAGGTTATTAATACAGAAAAAGCAAGTTTGGATGATATTTTTAAAAACGAAGAAATCAATACAATGATATATACAATAGGTGCAGGATACGGACCTAACTTTGAAATAGAAGATTGCGAATATGATAAAGTAATCATAATGAGTGACGCTGATGAAGATGGTGGTCATATTCAATGTTTATTGATGACATTCTTCTATCGTTACATGAGACCTTTAATTGAAGCAGGAAAGCTTTATATTGCACTTCCACCTTTATTTAAAATACAAAGTGGTAAAACAGTAGAATATGCTTACACTATTGAAGAAATGCAAGAAAAGTCAAAAGGTAAGAAATGTGAAATTCAAAGATATAAAGGATTAGGTGAAATGAATGCGGATCAGCTTGCTGATACAACAATGAATCCTGCCACAAGAAAGTTAATAAGAGTTAAAATAGATGATGCACTACTTGCTGAAAAGCGTGTAAGTGTATTAATGGGAGATAATGTTGAACCAAGAAAAGCTTGGATTGAAGAAAACGTTGTTTTCTCATTAGAGGATGATTATAAAATCGAAGCATAAATAATACTTTAAGTAGGTGATATTATGAAAGAGGTTAAAGAAGCCATAGAGGATATATATGAATATGCTCTTGAAGAAATAATGGGCCAAAGATTTGGTAGTTATTCTAAATACATTATTCAAGATAGAGCAATTCCTGACGTACGTGATGGATTAAAACCTGTTCAAAGAAGAATTATATATTCAATGCATAAAGAGCATAACACTTATGATAAACCTTATAGAAAAAGTGCTAAAACAGTTGGAGATGTTATAGGTAATTACCATCCACATGGTGACACTTCAATTTATGAGGCAATGGTAAGAATGAGTCAAGATTGGAAACTTAGAATTCCATATATTGATATGCATGGTAATAACGGATCAATTGATGGTGATTCTCCTGCCGCTTACCGTTACACTGAAGCACGTTTATCAAAATTTAGTAATGAACTTGTAAGAGACTTAGAGAAGGACACCGTAGAGTTTGCACCAAACTTTGACGATACAGTTTTGGAGCCAACTGTGCTTCCTGCTAGATATCCAAACTTACTTGTTAATGGTACAAATGGTATATCAGCAGGTTTTGCAACAAACATTCCACCGCATAACTTAGGTGAGATAATTGATGCAACAATAAAAAGAATTGATTCTCCAAATTGCCATTTGGATACTTTAATGGATATTGTTAAAGGACCTGATTTTCCAACTGGTGGTATTGTTGAAGCAGGAGACGGAATAAGAAAAGCTTATGAAACAGGTAAAGGTAAGATATTTGTTAAAGCAAGAACTAATTTTGAGGAATCAAAAGGAAAAGTATCATTAATAATTACAGAAATACCTTACGAAGTAAACAAAGCTTTACTTGTAAGAAAAATAGATGAAATTATAATAGATAAGAAAATAGATGGAATACTTGAATTAATAGATGAATCAGATAGAGAAGGCTTAAGAATAGCGATTGATTTAAAGAAAGATTGCAATAAAGAAATGATTCTTAACTATTTACTTAAAAATACTGAATTACAAATATCATTTAACTTCAATATGATTGCAATAGTAAATCGTGCACCAAAACAACTTGGACTTGCAGAAATACTAGATGCTTATATTGTTCATCAAAGAGAAGTAATTTTAAGAAGAACAAAGTTTGATTTAGATCATGCTAAAGCAAGACTTCATATCGTTGAAGGTTTAATTAGATGCTTATCTATACTTGATGAAGTAATAAAAACAATTAGAGCAAGTAAAAATAGACAAGAATCTAAAGAAAACTTAGTTGCTAAATTTGGTTTTTCACCAGAACAAGCAGAAGCAATTATTACATTGCAACTATATAGATTATCAAATACAGACGTAACACTTCTTGAAGAAGAAATGAAAGAGTTACAGGCATTAATTGCAAAATATGAATTGATTCTTAAGGATGAAAATGAACTTAAGAGTGTTATGAAAGAGGAATTAAGAGCAGTTAAGAAAGAATTTGCTGAACCAAGAAAGACAGATATAAAAGAAGAAATAACTGATATCAAGATTGATTCAACAGAAATGATTGCTAAAGAAGACGTTATTGTAGCGCTAACAAAAGATGGATATATTAAAAGAACATCTCAAAGAAGTTACTCATCATCTAATAATGAGACTCCACAACTTAAAGATGGGGACTATATTATTGGAATGTTTGAGTTAAATACACTAGATACAGTACTTGTGTTTACATCTCTTGGTAACTACTTATACATACCTGTTCATGTAATACCAGCTCTTGTATGGAAAGATCAAGGTAAACATGTAAGTAACATAGTTAAACTTGAACAAGATGAGCAAGTAATAAGTGTTATACCAATAAGAGACTTTAATGCAAAAGATACTATTGTTGTAGCAAGTGAAAATGGAATGATTAAGAAAACATCCGTTGAAGAGTTTAAAACATTAAGATATACAAAACCAATTTGTTGTATGAAACTAAAAGACAAAGATAAGATAGTAAATGCCTTTATGTTAAAGCATAATGAAATCTTTGTTGCAACAGAAGAAGGTTATGGATTATGGTTTGACCAAAGTGAAATACCATGTGTTGGACTTAAAGCATCAGGTGTCAAATCAATTAACTTAAAAGGTGATAAAGTAGTATCAGTATCTAACTTTGATGTAAATGAAGAAGAATATGTTTCTGTAGTAACTGCTAAAGGAACAGGTAAGAGAATTAAGATAAACGAGTTTGATAAATCATCAAGAGCAAAAAGAGGACTAATGCTTCTTCGTGAAGTTAAATCAAATCCATATAAAGTATTAAATGTATTTGTAACTCCTACAAAGAATATTTTAGGATTAAAAGCAAATGACATTGAATATATCAAATTAACTGAATTACCAATTGCAGATAGATACTCAACAGGATCAGTTATAACTAAGCTTAAATTAACTGATGCATTTGTAAGAGCAGAACTTCAATCAAAAGAAAATATAGGAAATAATAATATAAGTGAATCTTCATCATCTGTTGTTGAACCAATTAAAGAAGAGATAAAAGAAGAACCTAAAATAATTATTGAAAAACTTGTAGATGTGCCTGAAGTTAAAGTAGAACCTAAAAAAGAAGTTAAAAGAGTAAAAGAAAAAGTAAATCTTAAAGAAATAGATGATAGATTACTAACAATAGAAGACTTTCTGAATTCAGATTAGTCTTCTTTTTCTTGACGAAAAAATCTTATTATGCTAACATATACCACGGAAAACGGGGGAATAATTAATATGTATTTGGTAAGAGAATATGATATTAAAGAAAAGGGAAAATGCGAAGAAGATGATACTCTACTAAATGAAATATATTTAGGAAACAGAAGAGTAGAGAAGTTTGCTAATTTTATTCAAACTGATAGCTATATTTATTATTTATCGTCAGATGAACCAAAAATATTGGTAAGAACAAATAATGCTACTCCTAGTGAATTCTTTATAATCGGCTTTAATCCATACGAAAGAGATAATCCAGATCCAACAGCACATTCAAAAGTTGTTGTAAATACAAGTACAGCTAAAATTTCAATGTATGGTAAACTACATCACGAGACACCTATAATAGAAGCATCATTTGATCATTGTACTGCAACATGGGATGTAAGATGTAACGTTACAAGACATAATGAACCATCAAACTTAAAAGATGCTTTAAAAAGATATAGAGAACGTGATAAAATTGGCGCAGATAACCTAGAAAAAACATTGCAAGTGTCAAAAGAAATATTTGAAAAGATTAGAATTGAATCTCAAAAGAGAAAAAACAAGTCACCTAATGCATAAAATTACATAGGTGATTTTTTTATGAAAGAAAAGTTTAAAAGCTTTGTAAAAGCTAATCCACGATTAATTAATTATGTTAAAGATAATAATGTTTCCTGGCAAAATTTATACGAAATATATTCACTTTATGGTGAAGATCCTAACATATGGAATAAATATTTAAATAGCAAATCTTCTCTTATTGATGATTTATTAAATATAATTAAAGGTGTTAACTTAGAAAATGTTAGGAAGACTACCGAGGGAATACAAAAAGTAATATCAATAATTCAAGGGCTTGATGAATCTAAACCAATGGAAGAATATCAAAAGAAAGAAGAATATATTGATATAGATGATTAATGAAACAATGGCTAGAATTAAACAAGATCAAATACTATATAATTATTTGAAATATCACTCTTACTGGTATACAAGAATATTACTTAATGAAAATAGTATAAAAGAAATGATTAATGAAATGAAAAAAGAATACAAACTTACTACTGAAGATAAATTAAAAGATTTAAATAATAAATTAGAACTAGTTTCTTCACTTTTAGAAGTATTATCATAATACTTCTTTTATGTTATAATAACTTTGGTGATTTTTTATGCATAAAGTCGAATTATTAAGCCCTGTAGGTAATATGGAATGTCTGTATCAAGCAGTTAAAAATGGTGCTGATGCAGTTTATTTAGGTGGCAAAAAATTTGGTGCCAGACATTATGCAAATAACTTTGATTATGATGAGTTAATAAGCGCAATTAAATATTGCCATTTATATGACGTTAAAATTTATGTCACAGTTAATACAATTACTTTTGAAGATGAATTAGATGATGTATTAGACTTTGTAGATTTCTTATATACAAATCAAGTAGATGCAATAATAGTACAAGATATTGGACTAATGAGTATTATTAGAAAGAAATTTCCTAATATGGAAATACATGCTTCAACACAAGCACATAACCATAATGATGAGGGTCTTAACTTTTTAAAATCTCTTGGAGTTAAAAGAGCAGTACTTGCAAGAGAATTATCACTAAATGAAATAAAAGAATTAAAATCAGATATTGATAAAGAAATATTTATTCATGGCGCATTATGTGTATCTTATTCAGGAAGTTGCTTATTTAGTGCAATGCATGGTAATAGAAGTGGTAATAGGGGAGAATGTGTCGGATCATGTCGTCTACCATACAAATTATATGAAAACAATAAACAAATAAACACAAACGGAGAATATCTATTGAGCACTAAATCTTTATGTACAATAAATAATATAGATAAATTAATCGAAAGTGGTGTAACTTCGTTTAAAATAGAAGGAAGAATGAAATCTAAAGAATATGTTGGATACATTACTAAACTTTATAGAGAAAAGATTGATGAATATTATTTAAAGAAGAAATATAACGTTACAGATAAAGAAATAGAAAATATCAAGAAATTATACAATAGAGAATTAACTTCAGGATACTTATTTGAAAGTTATGGTAAGACTTTAATGAATATTAAAACACCTAACCATATTGGTACTATTTTAGGAAAAGTAATAAGTATAGATAAAAATCAAATTAAAATTAAATTAGAAGATGATTTAAACCAGGAAGATGGTATTAGATTTGATAATGATAAAGGTTTAATAGTAAACAGACTTTATAATGAAAAAGGATTACTAACAAATCAAGTAACAAAAGGTAATATTGCCATAGTAGACAATAAGATTGGGCTTAGAAATGCCGATATAGTACGAAAAACACTTGATGTTTTATTAGTAAATGAAATAAATAAATATAATGATAAGAAAATTGAAATAGAAATTGAATGTAATGCTCATATTGGAAAAGAACTAGAAGTAACTATAAAAGATAATTATAATAAAGTAACAAAATATGGAAATAATGTTGAAGAAGCAAAAAATGCTCCAACTCAAAAAGAAAGAATAAAAGAACAATTAGAAAAACTAGGAGATAGTCCATTTATATCTAAAGAAACAATAATAGATATGAGTGATAATGTATTTATCCCTATAAAAGAATTAAATGAATTAAGAAGAAATGCAGTAATTGAGTTAATTGATAAAAGAGAAAATAGGAAAATAAGAGAAGTAATTAGAAATGATGTAAAAGAAGAAATGAATAAAATAAATTATGCATCACTTTCGATTAACGTATTAGCAAGAAACGAAGAACAAATTAAAGTAGCAATTGAAAATAACGTGGATACTATATATACAGATGATTTATCCCTATATAAGAAATATAAAGACAAATGTAATATTTATCTAAAAACGAGACGAGTATCTAAAAATATTGGTGAATATAATAATGAAAACCTTCTTGCAACAGAGTGGGGAGCTGTATATAAATATGCTAAAAATAACAATGTAGTAACTGACTATTTCTTAAACGTAACTAATAGATACACTATTGAAGAATTAAATAAACTAGGAGCTAAAAGAATAACTATTTCTCCTGAAGTTAACCTAAATAATATTAAATTACTTGCAAAGGAAGCAAATAATATAGAATTAATTATTTATGGAAGAATTGAGCTAATGGTAACTAAGTATTGTCCTATGAATATGTTAATTAACAAAGACAGCAAATCATGTAACTTATGTGATATAAATAAGTATTATTTAAAAGATAAAGATGATAATATTTACCCATTAATTAATGAAAAACATCTAACACATATACTTGATTCTAAGCCACTTGATTTAACTAGTAACATAAAAGAATATATAGATTTTGGCATCAGAAATTATAGATTAGAATTATACAATGAATCAAAAGAAGAAATTGAAAATTTAATTAAAATTGTAAGGTATAACTATGAACATAGAAATAATTAATAAATTAGACGAGATAATTGAATTATTTAAAAACGATAAAGAATATAATAAAATGCTAGAATTAAGTAATAAATTAAGTAATAATAAAGAACTTTTAGATAAGATAAATAAAATAAAAGACTATAAGTCTTATGATGATAAGTATATAGAACTAAAAAAAGATGTAATAAATAATAGTGACTATAAAGAATATAAAGAATTAGAAAAAGATTACTATTTGTTTATTAGAGAAATCAATAGAAAATTAAATAGCCTTAAAGAAAAGAGTGATGGTTGTGAAAATCATTAGTGGAAGTTTAAAAGGAAGAACCATTAAAGGTTTTGACATTGATGGCACAAGACCAACGATGGATAGAGTAAAAGAATCTTTATTTGGAACAATTCAAGGGTACATACCTGATAGTACAGTCCTAGACTTGTTTTCAGGTTCGGGTAATTTAGGTTTTGAAGCAATAAGTAATAATGCAAAATATTGTTATTTTAATGACTTGAACAAAAAATGTACTACATTAATAGAAAAATATATTAAAGATTTTGATATAAGCAATAGCTGTAAAGTATTAAATATGCATTATAACAAAGCACTTAATTACTTTATTGAGCAAAATATCAAGTTTGATATTATATTTCTAGATCCACCATATAAAATGGATATATTAAATGAAATAATAGATAAAATACATTCAAATAATCTACTTAACTCTAAAGGTATAATAGTATGTGAAATAAATTCACTATATTTAAATATAGATTATTATGAAAAAATCAAAGAGAAAAAATATGGAGACAAATATATAGTTATATATAAAAATAATCTTTGATTAATTATTAAATAAATTGTATAATTAATAATAGGTGATGATATGAAACTGAATAATAAAGGGTTTGCATTCTCTACAATGCTATATGGAACACTTGCACTTATAACAGTAATTCTTTATGTTATTCTTGGAATAAATAAAGGAGCAAGTGATGAAATATACTTTTATGGGGATGAAATTGAAGCAAAATTAAATGAATGTGTATATGAAGAAGTAACTTTGGAAAACTGTTATTCAGCACATGTTGGAACTTGTGATCCCACACCATATCATGCATGCCTAGGGATTAGCGATAGTCCAACAGAGGTAGCTGGGGAGTTAATTTCAGAAACATTAAAGACAAAAGTAGTAACATCAGGTGATGGATTATACGCAGATTTCTTAACAAATAGAAGATACATATATCGTGGAAATAGCGTTAATAACTATATTAAATATGCAAACAAAGTATGGAGAATAGTAAGTATTGAACCAGATGGAAGTTTAAAATTACTTGACTATACTTATAACAAAATAACTCAATGGGATACAAATGAACAAGACAACTGGCCAACATCCACATTAAAAGTATTCTTAAACAGCAATTATTTAACGACAATAACTGATACATCAAAAATTGTTAGTGGTCAATGGGAATCAACAATAGTATATCCTAGCGCAGGTACACAAGGATTAACTATACAAGAATATAACGAACAATATAACAATCAAATGAGCAACGTAACTTCGTATGCTCAAGTTGGAATTCTTTCGGTTTATGATTACATGGCTGCATCAAGAAATGCTGCATGTCAACAGCATATGACTACTCAAGCTGGATGTACATCTTGGCTTTCAAACTTTAGAGGATGGACATTAAATATCGACGGAGACGAAACTAATGGTAAATATGCTTTCCATTTCACAAGTAGTGATAATCCTGAAGAGAGCAATAAACTTGGAGATGACTTAACTGGATCATCGCAAAAAGTATATCCAGTTATAACGCTTGATAGAAATAGTGTTTTATTATCAGGGGATGGATCTTCAGATAATCCATATGTATTAAAGTAATATGGGATTCGTGTTTGGATTTCTTGGTATAATATTTGGAATAATATTCTTACTTATAATTGCATACATATACTTAGTACACAAACTAAGAGGTATGGGATTTCAAGGCAACAGCTTATCAGATATTAAAGATGAAATAGAAGATATCGCTGATACAGTACCTAAGCAAGTAAGTGGAATGACTCAAATATTCTTACCGCAAATATTGAATGATTTTGAAGATTTTAATTTAAATGAATTATATTTGCTAACAGAGAAGAGTATAAGGCAAGTATTAAATGCAATAGAAAATAAAGATTTAAATATCTTACATGATAAAGATTTTAACTTAATAAATAAAAAGTTAAAATTTCAATTGGAAGATTTAATAAATAGTGATATACTATACACGTATGATGATATAATTTTTCATAAACACGCAATAAAGAATTATATAAAGAAAAATGGTACTGCAACTATAGAAATAACATCATCTTTAGAATATTATTATGGCAAAAGTGTTAATGGAGAAAACAAAGTAAAAAGCAAGAAGAAAAAGCAAGTAAGATATATTACTAAGTACGTTTATATCGTCAATAATGATGCCTACAAAAAAGACATCAATATATATGGACTAAATTGTCCTAACTGTGGTGCTGTGGTACAAAGCTTAGGAAATAAAAAATGTTCATATTGTAAAACTAGTCTAAATATTCAAGTAGTTGATCTACTTAAATGTTGGAAATTAATAGAAATAAAAGAGAATTAGGAGGAAAACTATGGGATTAATTAAAGCCGCTCTAGGAGCAATTGGCGGAACATTAGGGGATCAATGGAAGGATCTCATCAGCTGTGAGGACATGGGTAATGATGTTCTTATGGTTAAAAAAACAACTAAGAATGGAATCATTACAAAAGACAGTAGAATCATTGTAGCACCTGGTCAAGTTGCAGTAATCTACGATTCTGGAACAATTCTAGATGCAACAGCAGAAGAAGGATCATATAACTTTGATCAATCAACTTCACCATCTTTCTTTGCAGGTCAATTTGGTGACGTATTCAAAGAAATGTGGACTCGTTTCACATATGGTGGAGCACCAAATAAAGAACAAGCAGTATTCTTCTTTAATATTAAAGAAATAAAAGATAACAAATTTGGAACAGGAACACCAA
This sequence comes from Bacilli bacterium, assembly GCA_017525035.1. Classification (GTDB taxonomy): domain Bacteria; phylum Bacillota_I; class Bacilli_A; order RF39; family UBA660; genus RUG13868. The sequence goes on from JAFXTH010000005.1 coordinate 118,376, forward strand.
TTCCATATCAAGATTGGTCACATCCAATTCCAAACCAAATGACAGGATCTATGACTCCATTAAGAGTACAAGTTAGATGTTATGGTAAATATACATTTAAAATTAATGATCCAGCAATATTCATGAGAAATCATGCAGGAACTGCAGATAAAGTTACTAAAGATGATTTAGTAGAACAAATGAGAACAGAAGTTGTAGCTTCATTCCAAAACGTATTAAACGAACTTGGAACAGCTAATCATAAAGTTCCAGTACTAGAACTTCCAAGTAACACAGATGAAATTAAAAAGACAATGGACGAGAAAGTATTCGACGCACCAATCCGTGAAAGAGGAATTCAATTAGTAGGATTTGCTGTTGAATCAGTAACTCTTGATGATGAATCTTCTAAGAAGATTGATAACTACGAACTTTCTTCAAATGCTTACATGCAACAAGGTACTCTTGTTGGTGCATATGCTAATGCAGTTCAAGATGCAGCTAACAACGCTAACGGAGCAGCTAATGGTTTCTATGGTGTTGGTATGATGAACATGGCAAGTGGAGGAATGATGGGTGGTACAGCTCAAGGTGTATTCCAAGGTCAAGGTGTGTCAGCACAAACTCCAGTTGATCCATTTGCTAAACCTGAAGTTGCAGCAGTAGCAGCAGCTCCAGCAGCAGCACCTGTTGAAGCAGGAGTTCCATGTCCTAAATGTGGTACACCAATAGTAGGTAAGTTCTGTACTGAATGTGGAACACCAAAACCAAGTGATGAACCAGCTCCAGCAGCACCTGCTGAAGAAGCACCAGCAACAGAAGAAAAGAAATGCCCACAATGCGGAGCAGTAGTAACTGGTAAATTCTGTACTGAATGTGGAACTGAAATAGAATAGCAAAATAAAAGAACTTCATTTGAAGTTCTTTTTTTATTTTAATAAATCATAATACCAAGAATTCTTTCGGTATTTTTAAAGTTGTATTTGGCAACTTCCTTAAGTTTTCCTTTACCATATGTTTCTACAACTTCTTTACCAACTGAATCAACATCAGCTCCAGCTCCTTTTACCAAAGGAATATGCAAGCTATCAGATAATTTATCAAATTCTTTCAAGAAAATATATCTACTAATAATAGATGCACAAGCAACAGCTAAGTTTTTATCTTCTGCTTTAGTCATAAATGTAATATCTCTTTGTATTTCTGGATTACCTTGTAAATATTCATAATATCTTGCTTCACGAGCAAATTCATCAACAATTATAAAGTCATATTTTAAATCTTCTTCATGAGTCATTCTCCATAACACTTTATTATGCATAATAGCCTTAATTTTATTAATATTATAAGTATCGCTATATTTTGCATTATATTCTGAATTACTCATAATTAAGCTTTTGTATTTAATCTTTTTAATAAGTTCAGGTGCTACTTTAAGAATCTTTTCATCATCTAGTTTTTTTGAATCCTTAACTCCAAGAGATTCTACGAAAGGTATATCATCTTTTGCTACATAACAACTTGTTACAACAATAGGTCCAAAATAATCACCTGTACCAACTTCATCTGATCCAATAGAAGAGCAAGTATAATATTTCATTTCATCTTTTTTGATCTTAGTAGTATTAACCCTTGAACTTCCATCAATATCAGCCCACATATTGGCATCAATATCAGCACTAATACCTTGAAACATTACTTTGCCTGATTCATATAATGTAATAACAGTATCGCCATCTTGTGCTTGAAAAACAACATATGGTATTACCTTATCCCTTTTTTTATCTTCATAGAATTTAATAAGTTTCTCTCTAGTTTTATCACTAACTCTAAGAACAACACAATTGTTTGGATTCTTATTAGCCATAGCAACCACCTCTAATTAAATTATAACATTTATTTACTATATTTATTAATCAAAATAAATAAAAATGTAAATAATGATAAAATCTTAATTTTTTCTTGCATGAGATATTAAAATATGATATTATTATTTTTGTCGATGGACCCTTAGCTCAGTTGGTTAGAGCATCCGGCTCATAACCGGGCGGTCATAGGTTCGAGTCCTATAGGGTCCACCACTTATAATATATATGCGGGTGTGGCGGAATTGGCAGACGCACTAGACTTAGGATCTAGCGCCTTTGGCTTGCAGGTTCAACTCCTGTCACCCGCACCATATTGTTAAAAGATCAATCAGAAATGATTGATTTTTTTGTTTTCAAATATTTTTATGCTATAATAAATATATAATAGAAGTAAAATAAAATGCGAGGTACAATAAATGGGAAAAGTTGTAGAAAATCAAGATAAGTTTCTTGAATGTATGAGAAGAGCTGTAAGTGATATCGAAGGAGAAGAATTTGAACTTAAAACCGTAAACCTATATCATCCATGGTATACATTATTTGGTGATAATTTTAGAGTAGGGCGTATAGTCGTTATGGGGAATAAGGACTATATGGATAAATTTAGAATTAGTGAAAAAGAACTTTTTGCTGGTATAGATAAAGCAGCTCCAGAGTCAACTGACTATAGAGCACAAGCATTGCCTAAATGGTTTGCTCAAAATGATGAACAAACAAAATCACTAGTTTTAAAAGAAACAAGTGATAGACTAGCTAATGGTGAAATAGTTCATAGTTATAAGCCTGTAACAAACTTAAATAAGTATTATCAATATGCAAGCGGGTTAATTAATATTTTAAATAGTATTAAAGATGACGATGAGTATCTTGAAAGAGTTTCAAATGACCTAGACGACATTGTTCAAGTAGTTAAACCAAGAAAAGATGAACCTGTTAGCAAGACGATGCAACAAGAAGAGATAGGACCACAAAAATAGTAAAATAAATATAAAAATCAATCCAAAATGATTGATTTTTTTGTTCTACAAACACCAAAACTTGATTTTTAAGGCAAAATATGGTATAATATGCGCATATATATGGGGGAGTTATAGTTATGGAAAAGAATTTTATTCCGAAATTAGAAACAGAAAAATATTTAATTGGTAGTTTTGATGCTTATTTAGATGCAACAAAACAATTAATTAAAAACAATCAAAATATGATAGATGAAAGCAATATGATTATATTATTAATGCCAACTAATTATAGAGCAGCAATCGTAGATAAAAATGGAGAATATGTAGGATATATCGGATTATATAATGTTGATGCTAAAAACGGTATTGGATCTATAAGATTTGAAACAAATAGAGAATTAAATGAAACAGATAAAGAGGCAATACTTAATGAATTTACTAAATATGCTAACGATTCATTGAATATTACTAGTATACAAGAAACAGTATATACAACAGATAAAGGAGCAGAAATAGAAAGAACTGCAATTGCTCCAGCAGCAAATATTGTTCTTACTAATGATGTTTTAGTACCTGGAATATCTGATGAGGATTTAGCAAAGTTCTCAGAAGAATATTCAGTACCAAAATTACAGTTTCCTTTTACTATTAAAGCAAACGATAGAACAATAGGTATTATTGGTTTAAGTAGTCTTATTTGGTCAAATAAAAGAGCTAATTTAAATATATTTTTAGATAAAGCTTTAGGTGATGATGTAGCTAAAGAATTATCTGGTTTACTTATAGATGATTATATTAATTATGTTCATGCATCAAACGTTCATAATGTTACATTATCAGTTAATGGAAGCAATAATGCAATGTTAGACTTATTAAATAGAACTAATATGAACTATTATGGTACTATACCATTTGGTGCAGTAAATGGAAGTAATGTTGAATCAAATTTAATGTTCCAACATATTCCTAATATGAAAAAAGAAAATGGAATATTCGTTCCAGATAATAAATTTGTACCAGTATCAATGATAGACACTGATAAAAAAGAAATGTCAGAAAAGATTGATTTAGGTAATGGATTTAAAATGGTAAGACCAACTGCATTCGAAAAAGAAGGAATCGATGCAAATCACATAATCGATGGTCATATAAATGCTATGAAAAATAGAGATGGATTTACAATACCTCTAGGAGAAGATAAATACTTCTTACAAAGAGGTAATGGAAACTATGGTATTTCTAAAGCAGTAATGAACTTTAGTTATGTAGTTTTAGATGAAAAAAATAACTATGCAGGATACGTAAATATCTTAAGAACAAATTCAGATGGCAAAAACGTAGAAATAGAAATAGGAATAGATCCTAAATTACAACATAATGGTTTAGGTACTATGGCTATAAATGCATTCTATGATGAATTATTCTCTATGGGTGTTGCAAGTGTTACAAGTTCAGTATTTAGTTTTAACACTCCATCAATTAAATTACACGAAAAAGTAGCTAAATTAAATGGTATAAGATTAGAATCATATTACATTAATGGAAAACAATGGAATATGAATGTATATTCACAAGTAAATGAAAAAATTAAAACACTTTCATAGACGTTATATATATGATATAATGTATCTGAAAGTGGTGATAATGTATGGATAATAGCGAAAAAGAATTAGAAAAAAAAGTTGAACAAACAACAGAAATAAATCAAGACAAAAAAGATATCGAAGATTTTATAAAAGAAGTAAATAAACAAATAAAAGAATTACACGAAGAGGGGTTATTAAAGAAAAAAGATGAGTAATCATCTTTTTTCATTTGTTTTACAAACATTTATATAAATGATATAATATAGGCACTTTTAAAGGGGCATATTTATGAATAATAAGAATAAATATACAAAATATAAAACTTTAATAATTGTATTTGTAATAGTGCTTTTAATAGTACTAGTATCTTTACTATTATCTAAATTAGTATTACCTTTAAGTGTCATTTTAATATTTATTGGTCTATTATATTTATCTATATACTATCCTAAAAAGAAAGATGATGAAGAAATTGAAATAGTTATAATATCTAAAGATAGTGAAGAAAAGAAAAAGGAAGAACTTAGAAACAAACTTAAAGACAATATCTTAGCTATTGATATAAAAACTATAAAAGATAGTAAGAACGAAGATAAAGTAATTGAAATTGATATAGTATCAATAAAAGATGATAAAGAAGACAAAAAAGTAACAAGTTATATTAAACAAGAAAATGTAACGGAGAAAGTTTTATTTGCAAACAATATACCTAAAAAAGAATATGAAAAAGCTAAAGAAGAAAAAGAAGTAGTTACGAAATTATCTGAAAGCATAAGAAAACTTAAAGATAATCCTACTATTATTACTAAATCAAAAGAAGACGCTAAAACTATCAATAAACTATTTAAAAGTAGTGTATCTACTAAACCAAGTTATATTGTCACATCATCATTTAATAATAAAGAAAACAATGCAAAAAGAAGAGTTAACGCAAGAAAACTTGCCAACAACGTGTATAATGCCTGTGATAAAGAAATAAAAGAAAATAAGATTGAACCATTAACAAAAGAAGAAAAACTAACATGTGCCTATATAAAAACTGCTGTAGACGATAAAGATGTTAAGTTTTCCAAGGATAAAGATGGCTACATAAATGTAATTGGTAGTAATTCTTCAAGAATAAAATTTAAAATAGGGAAAAAAGATAAATACGTAGTACTTCCAAAAGATGAAGCAAAGAGTATAAAACTTGATAAATATGAATGTAGCAATGAAGAAAACAAAAATAGTAATATACGTGTAGTATTGAACAAAATAAAAGATGTTTTAATAATTAAAAATCCTTTAATTAAAATATTAAAGAAAGAAAAAATAATAAAAGAAAAGAAAGATGAATATTCATTTAATATTAGTATAGAAGAAGCTAAGAAATTAATTAAGTTAGAAGAAGAAAACAAAAAACTATTAGATAAACTTAGTAATATTAATAAAAATGCCCACATTCTTCATGATAGCAAGAGCTATAATCAAGAATTAAAGCTGTTAAATAAAGGAATAAATAAGTTAAAGAACAAGAACATTAATATAACTAATTTAATTATTAGAAGAAACAATTTATTAAAATTTTTGAGCCAAGAAAAAGAGAAACAAAAGCAATTGAAAAAAATTAACAATAACAACTAGATTAACTTGATATAGAAATGCCATTATGCTAAGATAAATAACTATGGGGGCATTATTATGGCAGATAAGAAATTAGAACGTGAATTAAGAATAATACGTGAGAAGTTGGCAGATTTTGAAGATACAAGAGTAATAGATGAAAAACAATACATAGATTTAGTTTTTGCAACAGCAAAAAACTATGGTCAAAATACAATTAGTTTGTTTGCATTTGCATTAATTCTTGGTGTAATTGGTGAATCATCAGAATTTGATAGAGTAGCTAGAAGATTAGATGTTAGAAAAATAGATCTTGATGATATATATAATAGTAAGTATTTTCGTGGAAAAGAAAATGGTGAGGATAACGTTCGTTTCGAAATGTCTTATGAGGATTTTGAAGAGATTATAAATAGAGATCCAGAAGCAACTGTTGCAATTAATAATGCCATGCTTAAATACAATGCTACACTTGAAATGGCATTTGTAAGCGAAGGCAAATGCCAATTAAAAAATGATGATCCTAATGGTGAATTTACTACAGCATATTATGATGAACCTGGCGCTGAATCAGAAGAAGTTGCTTATACAGATGGTGAAATTGTAGATGATGGTATATTCCCTGATACAGAAGAGCCATATACGACTGAAAGAGATTTTACAGTTAAAAACGCTACTTATCTTATTGTTACAACGGAAAGCAAAGGTGTAGTACGTGGTGCTACGGTACGTGGCTTTGCTATAGGAGACTTTCAAAATATAATTGATGAAACAATGAAAATTAAAAAAGGTAATCATTCTGGATATAAAATAAGCATTAAAGATAAGCCTAGAGCTTATACTCTACATAGAAATTAAAACATTTGATTTTTCAAATGTTTTTTATTGCAATAATGTGTTATAATAAAATAGGTGATTAAAATGAGAAACGTAAAGATAGTGTTTACAGATTTAGATGGTACCCTAACATACGCTTCAGGAAAGATCGATATTAAAAATAAAAAGATATTTGAAAATCTTAAAAATATCGGTATTCCAGTAGTTATTAATACAGGAAGATCAATACCTTATGCAGTATCTATTTGCAAACAATTCTCAACAAGCAATTATGTTATTGCATCCAATGGTGCCGAAGTATATAACTATGTATCAAAAAATATGATTTATAGAAGCACAATCAATAGTGATAATGCTGCTAAATTAGATGCTTTAATAGAAAAATATAATCTAATGTTCATGGCAAATGGAATAGAAAGAATATATTCTAATAAAACAGAAGATAACGTAGGATTTGTTATGGTAAATAAATTAAGTGACATAACTGAAGAAGAAATATCTCAAGTAGTAATTCAATCATATAACTTAGATAATATGATGCATTTTAGAAAAGATTTACTTGAAACAACTAGTTTGAAAATTGGCAATAAGACAAAACATGTTACTGAAGGTAAGCTTCTATACTACGATGTGGTAAATAATGATGTATCTAAAGGTCATGCGCTTGAAGTTTTATGCAATCACTTAAATATTAAATGTGAAAGAGCCATGGCAATAGGTGACTCAGATAATGATCTAGAAATGCTTGAAAAAGCAGGATATAAAGTTGCTGTTGCAAATGCAAGTGATAAATTAAAGGAAGTTGCCAATTATTTAACACTTTCTAATAAACAAAACGGGGTTGGAATAATATTAGCTCAACTATATTCTAGTTTGAACGAATAGGAGATACTTATGGATGATAAAAGGGAACCAATTAATAATGAAGATTTGTCAAGAATAATTGATAATATAAGAGCGCTTGGAATAGACATGATTAGTGAAGCTAATAGTGGTCATCCAGGTATTGTATTAGGAGCAGCTCCAATTATCAGTACTTTGTATACAAGTCATTTAAAAATAAGACAAGATGATCCTAAATGGATAAATAGAGATAGATTTGTAATGAGTGCAGGACATGGTTCAGCACTATTATATGCAACATTATTCATGGCAGGATACGATATACCATTTGAAGAACTTAAAAACTTTAGAAAGCTTAATTCAATAACTCCAGGACATCCAGAATATGGGGTTACAAATGGGGTAGATATATCTACTGGACCATTAGGCCAAGGTATAGCATCTGCTGTTGGGATGGCTATAAGTGAAAGATTTTTAAGAAATTACTTCGGTGAAGAAATTATAGATTATTACACTTATGTATTATGTGGTGATGGAGATTTAATGGAAGGAATAAGCTATGAAGCAACTTCATTAGCAGGCAAATTAAATCTTAACAAATTAATTGTATTATATGACTCTAATGATGTAACTTTAGATGGCGAATTAAAAACATCATTTAATGAGGATATAAAAGCAAGATTTGAAGCTATCGGATGGAATTATTTACGTGTTGAAGATGGTGAAAACATAGAACTTCTAAATAATGCAATATTTATGGCAAAACAGTCTCTTGATCGACCAACAATCATTGAGGTAAAAACTGTAATAGGTAAATATAGCAAAAATGAAGGTACATGTAAAGTGCATGGTTCACCACTTGATTTAGAAGATATCAATAATATAAAAGAACAATTAGGTCTAAGGCCAATTCCATTTGCAATATCTCTTGAAACACAAATAATAATGAAAGAAGAGATATATGATAGAAATTCAGTAGTATATAGACATTGGAATGAAGCTGTAGAAAAACTAGATGATAAATATAAAGAAAGCCTAGAATTATTAAAAGATAGCGATAAGCCAATTAAACTACAAGAAATAGATTATGATTTCCCTGAAGATGGAAAGGATTCAACTAGAAATGTATCTGGTAAAGTAATTAATTCTATTGCCAAAACATATCCTTTCTTAATCGGAGGAAGCGCTGACGTATCTAAGTCATCAATGGCTAGAATTAATGATACGGAAAGCTTTGATTTAATTAATCCTAGTGGTAGAAATATCAATTTTGGTATTAGAGAACATGCAATGGGTGCAATTGCTAATGGTATAGCCTTATCTGGTTTAACTCCATTTGTATCAACATTCTTTGCATTCTCAGACTACTTAAAACCAGCGCTTAGAATGTCTGCACTTATGAATTTGCCTGTAATATATGTATTTAGTCACGATTCAATAAGCGTAGGAGAAGATGGACCAACACATCAGCCAGTTGAACAATTAGCATCATTAAGGGCTTTACCAAATTTTGATACATATCGTCCTGCTGATGCAAACGAAACAATTGGGGCATATAAAGCAATACTTGAATTAAGACGTCCAGCAGCTATTGTACTTGGAAGAAATAAAGTTAAGATAGAAGAATCTACATCAAGTAGTAATGTTATTAAAGGAGCTTATATAGTACAAAAAGAAATTAATAATCTAGAAGCTATAATAATAACATCAGGTGAAGAATTAGAATTAACAATGAAGGTATATAATAACTTAATAGAAAAAGGTTATGGTATAAGAATAGTAAGTATGCCTTCTATGGAAAGATTTGAACAAATGGATAAAGAATATCAAGAACAAATACTTCCAAAAGATGTTAAAACATTCGTTATTGAAGCAAGTGCATCACTTTCTTGGTATAAATATGTTAAAGATAAATCATACATGTTTACAATAGATGAGTTTGGTGCAAGTGGTCCTAAAGATAAAGTATTTGAAAAA
>JAFXTH010000006.1 GCA_017525035.1 Bacilli bacterium
AGAAAAAGAAGAAACTATTGATGAAGTATATACATATGTATTTGATGATTCATTTATTTGTGATAAATTAGATAAAATAAGTAATGATTTAAATGAATTAGAAAAAAATTTAGAAGAGTTAGAAAAAGCAAAAAAAGAAACCGAAAAGATAATAAAGAAAACTTTATTTTTTGGATTCTTATATAAATTATTTAATAATTCTAAATCAAAAAATGATACTACTTTAATGTCTTGGGAAGAAGATTTGGTTGAAAAAGGTGAATATGAGCCATTCCATTTTGAAGAAGAAAATATGGAAGAAGACGATTATTATTATGAAGATGAATAATAATAAAAAAAATATATAGTTATTATATCATAATAATTCTAAGAATTTTTTTATTATATTATTATTCTTTCTATTTTGATCTACTAAACATACTAGATCCTTTTCTTCTATGTTGAATGATGTTTTTAATTCATATAGTTCTTGGCTATCTAATTTACTTTGAACATATTCTTTAACAACTAGTCCTACACCTAAACCATTTTGTGCACATTCTTCTATTATTAAATCGTTACCTATTTCCATTAATGGATTAATAACTATATTATTTTGTGTACAGAACTTATTAAAGTTTTTTCTGTTACTTGCCCTTAGTGGTAATAATATTAATGGAAGATCTTTTAAATCTTTTTTATTAATTGTTTTACCTAAATATTTACTATCTTTATTAACTACAAGAATATCATGTAGTTTTTTTAATTTAATTGTTTCAAAGTTATCAGGCACTGTGTTAGGTAGGTGAGTAAATACAATATCAACAAGTCCAAGCTGTGCTCTTTTAATTAATTCTTCAGTTACTACTGTATGTACTATTACATTTATGTTTGGATATTTATCATGAAATTCTTTTATGTATTGCATTAAGTATCTTTGCATAATTGTATTACCTGCTCCTATATTAATTGTTCCTTGTTCCATGTTATTTAAACTATCAATATCTTCTTCTGCAGATATAATTAATTCCATCGCTTTATTAATCTTATTAAATAATAATTCACCAGCATTATTAAGTGAAACACCATCCTTATTTCTGTTAAACAAAGTAGTGTTTAAATCTCTTTCTAATACCTTAATTGATTTACTTACAGCAGGTTGTGAAACCATAAGTTCATTAGCTGCTTGAGTAATGTTTTTGTTCTTTGCAACATAGTAAAAGACTTTATATAATTCCAAATTTGTTTTCATATAGACCTCCATAACTAAAAGTTATAACAGATATAAAAAATATGTATTTTAATTATACCACATCTTGCAATATAATACAAAGCTGTTTGGAGGCCTAACAAACAAAAACTATAGAAGGAGGGTTATAGAATTGGATCAAACATTATTAGAGCAATTACAAGACGCTAGAAAGTCTCAAGAAGTTACCTATATGAATGTATTCAATAATGGAAAAAGAACTAAAGATAAATATTCAGCAAAAGAAAAAATGACTAAATATTATCTAGAAGATATGATTAGATCAATCAATTATTCATTTGTTTCTACTGCAAGCCATTTAGCTCATAAAGGTGATTATGATACTGTTGCTATGTTTCTTGAAATGGGATTAGTTTTTCCAAAATCTGAATTAGGTGAAAATGATCAAATACTAGTTAAATCAGAACCGCTTAAAGGTATGGCTCGTTGCTATACTGGAACTGTTGTAAGTTACTTAGATGGAAAAGAAGCTCATAAGTATAGTGACGGAATCTATTCAAGAGATGGTTTTGTTGACTATGATAAGTTTGTATTAGCAATGAAAGAAAACGGTGTTAGTTTCACTGGACCTGAAACATTCGAAGAATTTGAAAGAAGAATTCTTTCTGGAGAAAAATTCGATGTTGCATTATTTGCTAATTTAAAACCAAAAAAAGAAGAAACTGTTAAAGTAGTTTCTCCTGTAACACAAGAAGTAGTTGAACAACCAGTTGTTCCAGAAACAAAAGAGCAACCAGTTTTCCAAACAAAAAAACCAGTAAGACGCTTAGCAAAGATTTTCTGTCCAAGAAAAAAATAATAAAGTCTAAACGCTTACAGGGCTAGTCATTGACTAGCTCTTTTATTTTACAACAAAATTGTAAATTTTGGTATTATTTTTTTTGATAGTTATTTTCTTATTAATTATTGTGATAAAATTATTATGGGTGATTGTATGAGTGAACAACCTTTTGATTTAATGGGATTTATTAAAAACAGGAAAGAAGAAAAGACTAGATTAGAAGCAGAACTTGCCGGTATGGGTACAAGTTTCGGTGATAAAGCAGAACTTGTTAAAAAAGCATTTAATGGTGGTATAGTTCTTGATGGTGAAGTATTAACTTCTTTAGCTAATAATATAATCTCTCTTGATAATTCTACAGTAATAGGGCTTTTACAAGATATTAATGAAAAAGCAAGAGAAGCAATGTATGCTTACTATGCTACAGCAGATGAAGGGACAATAGAACAAGACAGAGTAGAATGCCTTGCAATGTATCTTCAGTTAAAAAATGAAGGAGCAAAAGCCAAAGAACATTTTGAAGCTACAGGATGGAACCATGATTTGTTTAACAATTATTTTGAAACAATCATAGTGCAAAACTATGGTACAAATAAAGATATAGTAGGGGTAAAAGAAATGACTAGAATGGATGGAGTATCATTTGATCCAACCTCATTTGACATACTATATGATATTTGTAAAAAAACATTAACAACTGAAGGTAAGCCACAAAACAAAAGAGTATTCGGTGAAGCTGAAAGATCTGTAATCGGTAGAATTGCCAGTCTAAAAGCAATGACACCTGAGCAATATAAAAACTTTAAAATAGCACAAATGTGTTTAACAGAAGATGAAAAAACTTTGTTTAACAAACATATACAAGAATTTGGTAAGACAGAAGTAAAAGGAGTAGAACTTTAATTCTACTCCTTTTTTAATGAATTTCTTTTGCTTTTCTTCTTGGTGTTATCATTGGACTGAATCCAATAAAGAATATATCAATATCTTTATCTTGTAATGCACTTCTTATTTCGTCTATATTAACTTTTTTAACAACTTCACCTTCGTCATTTTTTTCTTCGGCATATCTTTTACCTTTAGACATAACTAGTTTTCTTTTGCATTCATATCCTTCACCAACACGTTCTTCAGCACATATAGTGATACTATTTTCTGAATTACCACTTACCTTAACATATCTTCTTATATTAGGATCATCTTTCCAATGATAAGTTAAGAAATTAACTTTTCTACTTGTATCATGTAATTCCGGCATATAAAACACAAAGAAGCGGTAATTGGCATACGCTTTTTTAATTTCAGTAAAACACATAGGGATGTCGCCATCTCTTTTTATTCTTGTCTCTTGTGAATATCCACTTTTATCTTCCTCATTATAACTATATTCACTATTACCTGTAAGATTCAATAAGTCACTATATACGTCTGTTATTCTACTCATATACATTCCTCATTTCGCAATAACATTTTATTATAAAATCTTCACAATTTCAATATTTAAGTTATAATATTTACGAGGAGTCTTATTATGGGATTATTTGAAATATTCTTTGGAGACGAAGAGGAAGAAAAGAAAAAGAAACAAAAAGAGTTAGAAAAAGAAATGGATAATTTAGGTCTTGATGATTGGGAAAAAGATGAAGTCAGAAACAACGGTTGGAATCCTGAAGATTTTAATGATGATGAATTAGAAGAGGGAGACTATTATCACGACGAGTAGGTGACATTAATGAGGGATTTTAAATATGCAGATTTTCTTGATTATCTAGTATATTGCTATGATAAGCCAGGAGAATATAAATTAGTTGGTGTTATTACAGATAAACAAACCGCAGTAGAAGTTAGAAGAAAAACAAATCATGATCATTGGGATATAGTTGAAGAAATACATAAAAAAATATATCCACAAGAAACTGTTGAAAAAGAAAAATTATTTCCTGATGCCATAGTAATGTTTTCTGATGGTAATGACTTCATTGTTGATTTACCTAAAGAAGTAAGCCTTCCACAATTAGAAGCATTCTTTGAATTTTTAAAACAAGTAAGAACTTTTGAACAAGACATTGGTGGAACAATTCATATGTTAGATAGTATTACTGGTCTTGCTGATGATGCACATGCAAGATTAAACCCAAACAAAAAACCTGGACCAGACGAAGTAATCATTGGAGAAGTAAATAAAACAAAAAAAAGAACTGATTAGTTCTTTTTTTCTTTTACTTACAAGTAAAGCTATATAAATCGTCTACTTTACCATCTAATATATCTTGTTTAGTGTTATACTCACCAAACCATTCACCGTTATCAACATATATGTGAGCTTCAACTTTTTCACTATTTCTTGTGAAGTCACATATCTTGATCCATTCTTTCTTCCATTCACCTTCACCGCTACATTGTCTTTCTTTAACTTTGTTGTATTGTTCTTCAGTTACTTTATCACTGTCGGCATATGAATAGTAGTCAAGACCAATTGCTTTATTATCATTATCAAAATATATTACCATCTTGTCTTCACCGCTTGTATATGTGTGAACACATTCTAGTTTATTATTATATTTATCGTGACTAGCAACATCATCTCCACCACCACATCCTACTAAAAATAAAGCAAGAGCGAATACAGTAAGACCATATAAATATTTTTTCATCAAAAGCTCCTTTCCAATTTTATAATAGCATAAAAAAATATAAATTACTATGTTATAATATACTTGTGATTAATATGAATGATATAGAATTATTAAAACAAATGATTAAAGAATCAAATAATATAGTTGTACTAACTGGAGCAGGTGTATCAACTGATAGTGGTATAAAAGACTTTAGAGGAAAAGATGGTTTATCCAAAGAATCTAGTATACCTCTTGAAATATTATTAAGTAGTGATTATTTTTATTCACATACAGAAGATTTTTATGAGTTTTATAAAGAATATTTTTCTCCCGAGAAAATAAAACCTAATATAACTCATAAGTATTTAAAAAAACTTGAAGATGAACAAAAATTAAAAGCTATCATTACTCAAAATATTGATGGATTACATTCGAAAGCAGGTAGTAAAACTGTATATGAATTGCACGGTACTACATATAAATATCACTGTATTAAATGTAATAAGAAATATGATTACAATTATGTATTTAACTGTGATGGAGTACCTAGATGTTCTTGTGGAGGAATAATAAAACCTGATGTTGTATTATATGGTGAAATGCTTCCTGTTGATGCTTTAGAAAACTCAATTAGAGCAGTGTCAAATGCTGACATGCTTATGGTTTTAGGTTCATCCCTAGTAGTTTATCCAGCAGCTGGATTAATAGACTACTTTAACGGCAAAAATTTTGTTATAATAAATAATGATGAAACTAGTTATGATAAAGAAGCAACATTAGTAATACATAAAAATTTATCTGATGTATTTAAAGAGCTAGAAAAAGGAGAATAAATATGGACAATAATATGAATAACAATTATGTAACAAATAATAATGATGGTAGAATCGAAGAGATAAAAACAAAGAGTAGAAAAATAGTATCAATTACTACTCTTATAAGTATATTAGTAATAATCGTTGCACTTATACTTATATGGACTACAATGTTTATTGATGATAATAAAGATGAAGAATATATAGCAACAATTAAAAGTATTGTTACAAGTGCAAAAGAAATGACTAAGGAAGAAGACAATATTTTTACAGATGATAGAACTACTTATTTTGTATCTACAAAATGTGTTAAAGGAAAAGAAAATACTAAATCACCATATGGTGACTTAGATCAAGCATATGTAGTAATTTCTTATGATGGTGAAAATTATTCTTATTACTTCACAGGAAGAGATGCTAAAGGAAAAGGATTTGTTAAGTTTACTAGTGAAAAAGATATTACTATAGAAAATCTTAAAACAGGAATTGAAAAGAGTGATATCACAACAAATAGAGGAGTAGGAGATAGAACTAAAGTAATCATTATTGATGGTGCTGATTGCAAAGAAAGAGAAGATAATTCATATAAAGTTGAAATTAGCAAAATAGAAAAGTATGAATATGATGAAAAGAAAGCAATTAAGTTATATGCATATAGAGAAATAGATGAAGAATATACAGTTACTAAAGTTGGTATATTATATGCATCTAATCCAACATTAGGATATTATACAAATGATGGTAAAAACTTACTAGAAGATGAAACGCATAAAGTTGAAGAATTATTGAAAACAAACAAAAATGGAAACGTTAGTGAAATAGTAGCCAAGAATCCAACAAACATTGGGGACTATGCTTTAATATATACTATAGTTAAAGATACTGATATGGTATATGCACTTCCTTACGTTGAAGCAACTGATGCAACTGGTAAAGAATACAAATTCTACGGACCTGTAACAGCAGCAAACTATGAGCAAGCAAAATAAAGAATCATTTATGATTCTTTTTTTTATGCATATATGATAAAATAAAAACGTTTGGAGGAATTATGCTAGAGTTAAAAGATATTAAAAAATCCTATGTAGTTGGTGGCGTAGAGCAACCTGTATTGAAAGGAATAACAACAAAATTTAGAAAAAATGAATTTGCATCAATTTTAGGAGCCAGTGGTAGTGGTAAAACAACTTTGCTAAATATTATTGGTGGGCTAGATAAATATGATAGTGGTGATTTGATAATTGATGGTAATTCAACTAAAAATTATTATAGTGGCGAATGGGATAGTTATAGAAACTATCGTGTTGGATTCATTTTTCAAAGCTATAATTTAATAATGCATCAAAGTGTATTAGCAAATGTTGAAATGGCTCTTACATTATCTGGAGTGTCAAAATCTGAAAGAAAAGAAAGAGCAAAAGAAGCATTAGTTAAAGTAGGTCTTGGAGATCACATTAACAAAAAACCAAATCAATTGTCTGGTGGACAAATGCAAAGAGTAGCAATTGCAAGAGCACTTGTTAATAATCCAGAAATTATTTTGGCAGATGAGCCAACAGGAGCACTTGATTCAGAAACTAGTGTTCAAATAATGGAATTAATAAAAGAAATTGCTAAAGATAAATTAGTAATAATGGTTACACATAATCCAGAAATTGCTAAAAAATATTCAACAAGAATTATTGAATTAAAAGATGGAATAATAGTAAAAGATTCTAATCCAGTTAAGAATGAAAAAGAAAAAAACAATGATAAAAAAACATCTAGAACGTCTATGTCATTATTAACATCACTTTCTTTATCATTTAATAATTTATTAACAAAGAAAGGAAGAACAATCCTAACAGCTATAGCAGGATCAATTGGTATTATAGGTATTGCACTTATTCTTTCTTTAACAAATGGTGTTAATAATTATGTTGCAGAAATGGAAAGAGATTCTTTATCAGAATTTCCAATAAGTATTGAAAAAGAATCAGTTGATTTATCAAAGCTATTTGATACACCAAAAGAATCAGAAGTAAAATGTGAAAAAAATAAAATTTGTTCACAAGATGACATTATGTCTCAACTAAATTATTTAGTAAATGGTTTAATAAAAAAGAATAAACTTAAAGAGTTAAAAAAGTATATTGAAGAGCATGATGAAATAAATAAATATGTTACTGAAATAAATTATGGATATAATCTAGATTTACAAATATATTCAACAAATAATGTTAAAGTAAACCCAAATAACTTTAATATATTCACTGGATCAAATGTTGATACTGATAGCGTATCTGATTACATTACATTAGATGGTGAAATGGGTAGTGTGTTCTATGAATTACTTGATAATGAGGATGTATTAAAGAGTAGATATGAAATATTAGCAGGAAAACTTCCTGAAGAATATAATGAAGTAGTTATCATTGTATCAAAAGATGATATCATCCCTGATACAGTTTTATATTCATTAGATATTAAAGATAGAAGTGAAGTTGCAAAAAGAATTTCTGGTGGTAAATTATTAGAAAATACTTCAACTAAATATAGTTATGAAGATTTAATGAATAGAAAATATAAACTTGTATTAAATACTGATTATTACAAAAAAGAAAATGGAGTATATATTGATTATTCTAAGAATTATAATTATATGAAAAATGTAATTAATAATGGTCTAGATATTAAAGTAGTAGGTGTTTTAAGAAGTAAAGATACTGCTAGATCAGGTGTTGTTGGATACAAACAATCACTAACTAGATATGTTATTAATGAAATAAGTAAGACAGAAATTTATAAAGAGCAAACAGGAAATAAAAAGATAAATGTATTAACTGGTAATAAGTTTGAAGGTACAGATACTAGTTATGAACAAGTTGCAAGAACTTTAGGCATTGCAGATTTAGATGATCCTAAAACAATTAATATTTATCCAAAAGATTTTGAATCAAAAGAAAAGATAATGGATTATATTGATAAGTATAATGAAGAACAGAAGTCTGCAGGAAAGTTAGAGAATGTAGTATCATACACTGACGTTATACAAACAGTTGTTAAAGGAATTACATCAGTAGTAAATGTCATTTCACTAGTACTAATAGGATTCGTTGCAATAAGCTTAATAGTATCAAGTATAATGATATCAATTATTACTTATATATCTGTTCTTGAAAGAACAAAAGAAATTGGAATATTAAGAGCAATTGGTGCAAGTAAAAAAGATGTATCACATGTATTCGTTGCAGAAACTATTATCGAAGGATTATTGGCAGGAATTATGGGTATTGTGGTAGCATTACTATTATGTGTACCAATAAACGCTATAGTAAATCATTTCATGAATTATAGTGGTATAGCTTCTCTACCAATGGGAAGTGCTATATTCCTAATTGCATTAAGTGTAGGATTAAATGTTTTAGCAGGATTAATTCCAGCTAAGATGGCAGCAAAGAAAGACCCTGTAATTGCACTTAGAAGTGAATAAAAAGACATAAGGCATAACCTTATGCTTTTTTAATGATATAATTAAATTAAGGAGGAGTTATGAGTAAAAGATTAATTAGTTATTTTTCAGCAAGCGGAGTTACAAAAACAGTTGCAGAACATTTAAGCAAAAAAATATCTGCAGATTTATTTGAAATCGAACCAGTACAAAAATATACAGAGGAAGATTTAAATTGGATGGACAAAAACTCTAGATCATCAATTGAAATGAGCGATAAAAATTCAAGACCAGAAGTAGCAAATAAGGTAGATAATATTGATAGTTACGACACAGTTATTATTGGCTTTCCAGTATGGTGGTATATAGCACCAACAATTATAAATACATTTATAGAAGAGAATAATTTAGAAGGGAAAAATATTCTAGTATTTGTAACATCAGGCGGAAGTGGAGTATCACAAAGCTATCAAAATTTGAAAGAACAATATCCAAATCTTAACTTTGTAGCAAGCAAAAGAATAGCAGATACAGAAGATGAAGATGCGTTTGTAAAGATGATAGAAGAATTTTAGCACTCACACTTGACAAGTGCTAAAATAAGTGCTATAACATAGGTGTAATAAAGAAAAGTTATTACGAGGTATTAGATTATATATTATGAAAGGAAGATGATTTATATGATGTTAGTACCAAGAAGAAATGATTTTGATTTATTTGACAATTTCTTTGATGATGGATTTTTCCCTCCTAAGAAAGAAAGAAACATGATGAAAACAGATATAAGAGAGTTAAAGGATAAGTATTTAGTAGATGTAGATCTACCTGGATATGAAAAAGAGAATATAAAAGTATCTCTAGAAAATGGTTACTTAACTGTATCTGCTAAAGTAGATAAAAAAGAAGAAAACAAGGAACATGAGAAATATGTTCATCGTGAAAGATTCATGAGTGAATGCTCACGTAGTTTCTACCTAGGAGAAGATGTTAAAGAAGAAGATATCGAAGCTGAATTCAAAAATGGTATCTTACAAGTAAGTATTCCTAAAAAAGAAGAAACAAAGAAATTGAACGAACCAAGACACATAGAAATTAAATAGTTAAAAAGACCATTATTGGTCTTTTTCTATTGTTATGATAAAATTATATTAGAGGTGATTATATGAAAGATAAATTCAGTAAAATACTATTATCATTAGGAACATTAGTAATAGGTATATGTTTATTATTATGGGCTGATAAAGTTACTACAACTGCAGCAATGTTATTTGGTATATGTCTTCTTTTATACGGATTAGTTAATGGATTAACAGTATACAAAAAAGAACCAAATAATACTGGAAAACTTATTTGCCAAATATTAATTGGAATAGTAGGGATAGTACTTATAATTAAACCAAATATTATAAGTGAAATTATTTCATTCGTAATTGGAATTTATATTATGTTTTCTAGTTTAGTAAGTTTAAAGTCAGTGCTTGATAATAAAAGTAGCAAGAAATATAAAATGGGATTAATACTTAGTGTTTCAGGAATCGTAATTGGATTTTTATGTATTCTTGGTAAATTATTAATTCCTAACTTGATATTAAGATTCTTAGGAGCAGCATTAATAATATATAGTTTAATTGCTATTATTAACATCGTAATATTTCCAAACAAAAGTAAATAATTAATGTTAAGTTCTTAATAATGTATTTTAAATGCACTATTAAGAATGTAAAATAAATGTTACACAGTAAAAAGGTGGTATATACCATCTTTTTTTGTTGATAATACATATAATTTGTGCTATAATAACAACATTTGAAAAGAGGGAAATGGCATGGATATATTAGGAATACCAATAGTAATAGGTAGTGCGTGTGCACTAGCAAAGGCAATAGAAATTGGAATTGTATTAAAAAAAGAAACGACATTCAGATTAGGAAAAATAGGAAGACCTAATAGAGAAGTGTTAACACCACTTAACTTAGATGTTATTAAAGGTTTGGATGAAGAGTATAAATTAAAAACGGATATTAACAAATTAGATGAATTATTAGATAGAAGAAATAAAACATACTTACGTAAGAACATTAGAAATCTAAAATTAGGAAACCTATCTAAATATGATTTTAAAGATCCAAATGGTGCTTATAATCCTGCATCAAATAAAATTGAATTAGGTCAAATAGCTGATAGAAGTGAACTAGACCATGAACTATTACGTATAGCAAGTACTACTAAAGTATTTGGACATGTCTTTAGTGGATTTAGTCAATCTACTTTCTTTAGTAACGTTGGTAAAGGATTAAATACTGGATATATACAAGTATTAAATAGCAGATATTTTGATCATAAACCAAATAATGAATTTTATCCGGAACGACTATTTGCCAGATGTATTGAAAAGATGGTTGGAAAAGATAACATGGAGAATTATTATTTCATGGGAGAATTAAGTTTCTTAATTGAAGATCTTGAACCATACATGAAAGAAAGCGATGTAGAAGCATTAATAATAAGCTTAGATATTATTAATAAATATGGACATAAAGAAAAGAAATCAAAAAGACAGGAAGAACTTGTTAAGAAAGCATATATTAAGGCTACTCTTGCTACAAGAAAAGGTTTATTACTTCTAGTACAAAAATCTGGTTATGACCCATCTATGATAGATATGTATTATAAGTGTACAAATATGATTAATGAGTTATTAAATGAAAATGGAATAACTGAAGAAGATTTATCTATTGATGATGTTGTAAAATTGGAACCAATAAATCTTATGGAAATAGCAAGAAAAAGAAAAGTAAGAATCGAGAAATAAAAAAAACTGCATTATGCAGTTTTCTTTTTATTTGTTTTTTTAGCTGGTTTTTTAGTTTCTTTTTTAACTGGTTCTTTAACCTCTTTTTTAGGTTCTTCTTTCTTTTCTTCTTTAGATACAGCTTTCTTAGCTCCACCACTTAGTTCTTCATAAGCGTACATGAATGTTATATTCATATAAGGGAATAGCCATATCATAAGAATACCTAAAGTTAAACCTGTTAAGAACATCCATCCAATGAATGATAGACCAAGAACAAATAATTCTGCCTTATGTCCGTTTGTGATATCCCAAGTTTTTCTCATAACTTCTCTTGAAGTTAATTCTTCGTTATCAACATATACTTCTTGGTAGAATGAAAGTCCAATAGCAAAGATGATACCTGGAATTATCAATAAGATTGAAGCAAGACCTATTACTAGTCCAACTAGAATGCTAAGAATAAGTGTAGGTACGATATGACCTTTAACATACTTATATGGCATTGTCCATTCTTCTTCTTTACCACGAACTAGGTGTAAACAATATTTAGTATATCCAAACATAAATACTGTTTCTAGAATTCCAAAGACACCACCTACGCAAGCCCCTACAACGCTAATAATGTCGTTTGTAGTTGCTTCATCAAGGTCAGCTATAGTTACTGGAATACCTATTACCATTCCAACTAAAAATGCGAATATTAAAATAGTAACATTCCACATTACAATTGGTTTCCAAAGATACCATTTTTTACCTTCAATTTTCTCTTTAGCTTTTTCTTTTAAAACAACTCTATCCATAATACTTCTCCTTTAAGAATATTATACTCCATATATAAATGTATTTCAATTCACTAATTATATTATGTTATAATATATTTGGTGATAATATGAAGTGCCCAAAGTGTAATGCCGAATATAAAACAAATTTAAAATTTTGTCCTAAGTGTGGAGAAGTATTTGAATCAAATGATATTCAAATGTTTTCAGATATTTATAATTTAGAATTATTAGAAATGTATTATCCAAATAAAGAAGAAAAAATATATACTAAAAAGATTAATTATAAATATTTACTTCTTGGATATGTTTATGCAATATACAAAAGAATGTATAAACATGCAGCAATTTCTATAATATTATTTGCACTAGGATTGTTAATATTATATTATTTTAAATTAATGGTAGTTTATAGTTTAGGTTTTTTGTTTTACTTTATATTTTTTATTATGATATCACCTATAGTATTCTACATTTATAATGTATTCAATTTTGATCGTTTATTATTGTTGTATAGAAAACAGAGAATAAATAAAATAATTTCAAAAAATAGGGATAAGTCAAAAGAAGAAATAGAAAAAATAATAATTAAAGATAGTGTTAATGATAAATCTGGTGCAGTTATAACTGGAGTAATAAGTACTATTATTTTGATTATCTATATTTGTTTATTTATTAGAAGATTTCTTTAAAAAAACAAAAAGGATTATTTGAATAAATAATTCTTTTTTTAATTGTTACTAAATTTATAATCACTAAATTATTTATAATTCATACATTAATATAGGTGATTATGATGAATGGCATTGGACTCATTTTGTTTGGAAATTATACTATGAAAGAATGCCAGATGAATGTAAAAATGAAATGAATAATTATATTGAAACAAAGAAGTCAAACAAAATATCTGATTATAGATTAAATGCTTTACAACGATATAGACCATTAGTTAAGAACAAGAATAAATAGTTTTTAGATTAACTAATTAACTAGCAAGTACTGAATTTGTAATACAAACTCAATTTTGGATTTGAATTCACTGCTTGCGAGCAAGCACTGAATTTATGGCCAAGTGCCACAAACCCAAATATCTAATGGGAGTTTTTCCCCAATCCCCTTTGCATAAAAATTAAGTTTATTACTTAATTTTTTTTTATTCTAATCTCTACTCAAAGTAGAGAAGCAATATTATTGACTTATTGTATAATTAATTTGAGGTGATTTAAATGGACTATGAAAAAATAGGTACTTTCATTTTAAATCTTAGAAAAGAAAAGAATATGACACAACAAGAATTAGCAGATAAACTTCATGTAACCGATAAAGCGGTATCAAAGTGGGAAACAGGAAGAGGTATTCCAGATATTGAAACTATAAAAAATCTTGGAAAATTGTTTAATGTAACAGAAAAAGAATTATTAAATGGTGAAAGAGATTATAAGAAAAAAGAAATAGATCCTAATCATCACTCTATTGTTCTTGATGTTCAGAATTTATCGAAGTCTTTTGGAAAAAGAAAAATACTAAGTAATGTTAATTTGAAGATATATGAAGGAGATATAGTTGGGTTAATTGGTCCTAATGGTGCTGGGAAAACAACTTTAATAAAAACAATTTTAAGTTTATATAAAGCAGATACAGGAACAATAAAAATATGTAATTATTTAATAGACAATGAATTAGAAAAGGCTTTATCAAAAGTTGGTTCAATAGTAGAAAATCCTGATTTATATCAAAACATTTCAGGATGGAAAAATTTACAAATTGTATGTTTAACAAATCATATAAAAGATACTAGTATTATTAATAGCGTAGTTAAACTTGTTGGACTAGAAGATAGAATAAAAGATAATGTAAAGAGTTATTCTCTTGGTATGAAGCAAAGACTAGGTCTTGCTGCTGCATTAATACGAAAACCCAAAATACTAATATTAGATGAGCCGACAAACGGATTAGACCCATATGGTATCAAAGATTTAAGAAAAATATTAAAATACTTAAGCGAAAAAGAAAATATGAGTATTTTAATAAGTAGCCATATACTTGCAGAAGTAGAAAATATTTGCGATAGAATAATTATCATAAAAGAAGGAAAGTTATTAAGTAATTTTGGAATAGAAGAAATTAAAAACAAGCATATTAGTTTGGAAGATGAATTTATAAGGAGAACTAAAAATGTAGAGGAGAATTTGTATAATGAAAATAATTGATTTAATAAAAGGAGAATTTATAAAGAATTTCAAAATTAAAAAAATTATAATAGTCTTAATTATCTTATTACTTTCTATAGTTGGAAAAAATTATATAGATGAGTTGAAGATTACAAATGACAATAAAGCTATTTTAGAGCAAAGTGTTTCATATTTTAAAAATCAACTTGATTTTTACAAAAGTCATCCTGATACAAATCAAATAAAAAAGGAATGGTATTTATTCTCAAATCAAAAGAATTATGAAATGTATAATAAACTATTGAAAAGTGAAAAATACAATGATTTATCAACACAAAGCTGGCAACATGAATTAAGTAGACGTATTGTCAAAATTGATACATTAGTTTTTTGGATAGAAAAATATAAAGCAGATAAAAACGTAGACATTAGTTGGATAAATGAAGATTATGAGTTTACTTTGATGTATCAAACTTATTTGGAAAAACTATCAAATATGAGTAATGAAGAATTAAGTCAAGAACAGGATAGGATGTTAAAGACTAAATCCGATTTTGAAAACCTTTTAAAAGATAATAAATATTACAAGTATATCGAATATATATTAAATAATAATATAGACGATGCAATTTGGATATACGATATTTTTGAATTAGAAACTAAATATTATGAAGTAATTATTGATAATAAAGTAGAGGAAGAAAGTTATTTAGTAAAAAATATTAATCAACTAAGAACATTAGGAGTCTTTAATTATGAAAATAAAAGAGCAAATGATTTAAGAGATTCTATATTAAAAAAAGATAGAGAAATATTAAAATATTCAATAGATAAAGTTAAAAAGCAAGATATTTCATATGGAGCAATCAGCGTAGGTGCAGAATCGATTTATATTAGTACCAAATCTTGCGTTAATGGAATATTAGATTTATCAATTGTAATTATGATATTAGTTGTATTATTAGATGGTAATATTGTTAGCAAAGAGCATAATAAAGGTACTGAAAAATTATTACTAACAACCTCAAACAAGAGGTGGAAAATTCTACTTAGTAAATTTTTATATCTTATTTTAGAAACATATATTATCTGGTTTGTTGCATTAATACTTCTATTATTATTTGCAGGATTAAAATATGGATTTAATGATTTAATAACTCCAAAGATTTTATATCAAAACGGAAAAATTATTGAAGTAAATTATATTATTTATATAATAAAACAAATATTTTATTGCAGTATTCCAGTATTAGCTTTTATATCAATAGTTTTTATGATTTCAACGATTACCTTAAATTCTGGACTTACAAATGGATTATGTATGATCTTTGCAATTATTTCACCTTTTATGTGGCATTTTATTTATAATTATCATTTATCGTTATTATCTTTTTTACCATTTCCTTATTTTATGTTCAGTAGTGTTATCACTGTAACTGAAGATTATTTAGGTTCTGTTGATGTTTCATATGCGTCAGAAGTATATGGTATTATAATTTCATTAGTTACTTTTGTTACATGTTATATAATATCAAATATAGTATTTATAAAAAGAGATGTTAAAAATTAATTAAAAATATTATAATTCTACTTTTAATAGGTGTTATTTAATAGTTTCTCGAATTAATATTATTCACGAAAGGAGGAATATTCGTGAATCAAGAAAAAATAGGAAGGTTTATAAGTGAAAGAAGAAAAATAAAAAAAATGACTCAAGCTGAACTTGGAGAAATACTTGGAGTAAGTGATAAATCAGTATCAAAATGGGAAACTGGAAAATGCATGCCAGATTTATCATTGTTTCCTGAATTGTGTAAAGTGCTTGATATTACAATTAATGATCTCATGAGTGGTGAAAAAGTAGACAACGAAAAATACATTAACACACTTGAAGTCAATATAGTTAAACTAGCAGATTCCTTAAAAAAGAAAAGAAAAAATAAAATTAAAATGTGCATTATTACTGCTATTATATTTTTATTTGCTATTTGGGGATATACTGCATATTATAATCTTGCAGAAGAAACTATATCATTTGATGTTGGAATGATGACTTGTAATGTATATAATAATGAATTAACTTTTAGTATAAAAGGAACATCGATTTTAAATGAGCATTACACTATAAAAAAAGTAGATGGAAAAGATGTTTATATTTTTAATTGTACACTATTAAAAAAATATAAAGACTTTTATGCATGGGAATTAAAAAAAGGAATTAATTGTTTAGATGGAGACATTTATTGTAAACAAGGAACTCGTCATAATTTCAAGCTTAAAGATGACAATATTGATGTATATTATACAGAGTATTCTATAAGTAAATTTGAAAAAGCTACCAATGATGAATTAAAAAATCTTTTAGAAAAATCAAACAAAATGGATTGCTCAAATGAAGAAGAATAAGAAAAAGATAAACATCTTTTTCTTTTTATTCACTTATTAATACAAATCTCATACACTAATATAGGTGATTATAATGAATGAAAGAACTACTAAAAGAGTAGTAGTTGATGCAGGGCATGGAGGACACTGAAAAGCCCAAAATGATAAATGGCTACTGAATCGTGATGTAAAAGAAGGAATTTTTTAATTCTTACTTTTTTTATGTTATAATATTAATTATGATAGGAGAGTACTATGTTAGAGTTAAAAAATGTTAATAAAATATATAAATCTAAGAATGCTAATGATACTGAAGCTTTAAAGAATATCAACATATCTTTTAATAATGTTGGTATGACTTTTATTCTAGGAAAAAGTGGGTGTGGTAAAAGTACTCTTTTAAACATATTAGGTGGACTTGATATTCCAACAAGTGGAGAAATAGTATTTAAAGGTAAATCATTTAAGTTGTTTAAAAACAATGACTATGATAGTTATCGTAATACTTCTGTTGGATTTGTTTTTCAAGAATACAATTTAATCGAAAAGTTTAATGTATTTGATAATGTAGCATATGCTTTAAAACTTCAAAACAAAAAAATTGATGATAATGTTGTACTAGATGTTTTAGATAAAGTAGGATTAAAAGATCTTGCAAAAAGGAAAGTAAATGAATTATCAGGAGGACAAAAACAAAGAGTAGCTATTGCTAGAGCTCTTGTTAAGAATCCAAGCATAATTTTAGCAGACGAACCAACAGGAAACTTAGATAGTGAGAGTTCAAAAATGATTTTTGACATACTTAAAAATCTTTCACATGAAAGATTAGTAATAGTAGTATCTCATGATGAAGAAAGTGCTAGAACTTATGGAGATAGGATAATAAGCCTTCAAGATGGAGTAGTAATAAGTGATACTAATCCTATTATTAATCAAGAAGAAAACAATTATACTTTAAAGAAAAATCATTTACCATTTACTGAAGCATTTAGATTTGCATTAAAAAATATATTTGGTAGAAAAGGTAAGTTAATTTTATCTATAATATTAATATCTTTTGCATTATCATTCTTTGGCTTTGCAGTAATGCAAAACAAATTAAGAAGTACTAATGAAATAGAAAGAATAATAAATGAATATGATGTAAACTATATTGATATAGAAAAATTAGAGGAGAATTATAGTAATTGTATTTTTAAAGGCTATTGGCGTAACTGCTACAATGAAGGAATTATAACAGAAAAAGAATATAATGATTTATCGCAAATAAATGAAACTCCTCTTACTATAAGATATAGATTTCAAGTATTAAATGCCTATATTAAGCCAATAGAATTATCAGATGAAGAACATAATAAAATGAGTTATTATTATTCAAATTATAAGTATATGGGTGCTTTTTCTGAATTAAATAAAGAAGATTTTAATTTTAAATTAATTGGAAGTGTACCAAATACTTATGATGAAATAGTAATAATAAAACCAGTAGCAGATTACATAATAAAATATGGTGTATATCTAGATAATAATGAAGAATATAAACCACAAAGTTACGAAGAAATAATAAATGATAATAAATATTTAAAATTTGGTAATGGTAAAGTAAAAATATCAGGAATAATAGATGATGACTTGTCTATATTTGAACCTTTAAAAAATATTAGTAGTGATATAAGAGAAGATAGCTTATCACTTGAAAATAAACGATTAATAGAAAAGTATAAATATAAATATCCAGTTCATTTTTATGCTTTAACTGATTTTAAAGATAATATAGAATTAAATGAAAATAGTACAAGATATTTTAATATATTAGATAGTAATGATGAATTAAAAACTATAAAAGCTTTTGAACCAATGAAAGTATATACTGAAAATGGACTTATTGATATGAAACAAATAGATAAAAGTGGCATAATAGTAAACGAAAACTATTTGGACATTATATCTAAAGGTGATTTCTCTAAAAAAATGAACGATTATATTATTAAAGGAAAAGATATTGATCCATCAAAATCAAGTGAAGATTATCGTTTAGAATTTGTAACAAATTATATTAAAGAAAATGATATTACTAATAAAATGGTAGCATTCTATTTGGCTAAATTATATTCAAATGATGAAAATAATCAAGAAATGCACTTAAAAATATCTGGTGTCATTCTAGATAGTGAAGACTACTATGCTAGTAAAGAAATACTAAGTCAAGATAGTGATGAAAAATATAATATGTCTTTATATGTATTAACTAAAAATATTAAAGATTATAACAAATACTTTAACGAGTACCCAATAGATGGAGAACAATATATATCTACAAATGATTTTATTTATAGAATAGCTGAACATGAATTTACTATGAAAGTATTAGCTAAATATATTTTTATAATAGGTTTAGTATTCTCATTATTTGCTATACTTCAATTATTTAATTTTATAGGTTTATCAATAACTGATAATAAGAAAGAAATAGGAGTTTTAAGAGCTCTTGGAACAACAAAAAAAGATGTATCAAAAATATATTCAATACAAGGCCTTTTAATTGGATTATTATCATATATGTTATCAATAATTTTGATTATTATCTATTCTAAAGGAGAAAATGATATTTTTCTTTCAAATTATTTGAAAGAAGTATTTAATTTAGAATTATTTGGCATAACATTTAGTACACTTGCAATAGTATTTGTATTCTTTGTAGTAGTTGTATTATTGTCAGTAATAAGTGTAACTTTTAAAATATCTAAGATGAGACCAATAGATGCAATTAATAATAAGTAAAAAACTATCTTGATGATAGTTTTTTTATTTATAAAAAGATAAATAATATTAATATTATAGAAACAAATATAGATATAATTAATAATTTATAATCAATTTTATTTTGTTCAACAATTTTCTTATTAAGTTCTTCTTTACTACATTCCTTAGAATTATTTAATAATTTTCTATATTTAGACATTATATCTTTGTTAATCAAGCTACTTAATAATACTGGATGGTATTTAACAAATAATACCACTAAGATTACTAATAATGGACCACTTAATGGAAATAGCCTTATATATAGTAATATTACCACATCCCATTTTTTTATACAGTATAATATGAACAGAAACCATAATAATAAATATATAGTTGTTCTAATCATTTTCTTAGAAATTGAATAAAACCAACCAAATAAAAAGTATTCATCTTTAGGATTCCCATTGTTTTCAAAATTATATTGAATATACTGTTCTACATCATATGATGAATATTTTTCTGAAAATTCATCTACTATTTTTGAATTAAATAAGTTACCACATCTAGGGCAAAAGTTTAATTGCCCTTTGAATTTAGAATTACATTTCGAACATATCATATATATTTTCCTTTCATAAAAATTATACCATAAAATAGACATTTTAGTTAAATAGTAAGTTACTAGCTAGCAAGCACTGAATTTGTCCGACAAAGTAAGTTTTCAGTAATTGCTAATAACAGCAAGCACTGAATTTGTCCGACAAAGTAAGTTTTCAGTAATTGCTAATAACAGCAAGCACTGAATTTGTCCGACAAAGTAAGTTTTCAGTAATTGCTAATAACAGCAAGTACTGAATTTGTAATACAAACTCAATTTGGATTTTAATTCACTGCTTGCAAGCAAGCACTGAATTTATGTCCAAGTGCCACAAATCCAAATATTCAATGGAGGTTAAACCCCAATCCCCAGCCCTTTTCTATTAATAAAAAATATGATACAATATTATCAAGTTAGAGGTGGTCAAAGTGATAGTAGTATCTTCTATATTAATTATACTTCTATTATCAATTTATCTTATTGAAAGAAAGCAATTAAAAAAGGAAACCAAAAAGAAATTATTACTAACATTGTTTGTAGTATTATTAACTAATATTATATCTTTTAGCCCCATTGCATTAATACTTGTTTTAATAGTTATCATACTGATATATTCATGGAAAGAAATAAATGAAAAAACAAAGAAAAAAATTTACAAAATATGTGCTATTACTTTAGGAATCACATTATTATTTTTCATTTTAACACCTAGGTGGCTTTACTATCGAGTATTGTACCTTGATGATAGAGTAAAAATAACTGCTAAGATATATGTAGATGGAGAACAAATGAATATAGATGAAGATTTTGTTACTATAGGTGGTAAAGGAATAGGAAAAAAACACATCAGCAGTGGTGATGATGGAATAAAAATATCATTCAAGGGAAACGAATATGAAAATTATCATATTAATATGAAAATAGAACCATATCACAATGATTATTACATCGACTTATTACTTCAACATTGGAATTGGTGGGATATAAATCGTATTGATGTAGTAATAAATATAGACACAAAAGAAAACACAATTAGTTATTCTGTAGAAAATAGATTTATTTCTGAAGAAAAAAATTATACAGAAGATGTATTAACATTGAGTGAAACAAAAGAATTATCAACAATTAATAAACTGTTTCTTGGGTAACTAATTGAATTTAAGTAAAAAAATAAAGAGATAATTCTCTTTATTTTAATTGTTCTAATATTTCGATAATTTCATCTTTTGTGTAATTATAGCTTATAAATTGATAGTAAACATTATCATATACAAAAGCTGCAGTCATTCTAGTTTTATCCCAATTATTTTCATAAATAACTGCCTTAGTATTAAGATTCTTTATTTCATATACTAGATCTAATTCTTTTTCACCTGTTGCATCTTTTCCTTCTAAGAATGGATATATGTATCTTTCTTCAGCACACTTATTTAGAATAGATATATCTACAGAAATAACTTTTCCTGTTTTATCTCCGTTCTTACCAAATTGACCATTAGTATTATCAATAAATTCAGACCACCACAAGTGGACTACTCCAATTTCTCCATTACTATTTAAAGATGTACTATATCCTATTGATTTACTAGTTGTGTAATCATAGTCTAAGATATGGAAGCCAAGATTTTGTTCGACTTCATTGTGTGTCATACTAACAAAATTTTCACTTTTTCTAGCATTAATGTTTATTTCTTTAAAATTTGCATTTTCCACAATATTTACTTTCGTTCCATCTTCAAACTCAACACCTGTAGACCAACTTTTAAATAACTCTGCTATTTGTTTTGCATATACAATTGATATAGATATTGTAAATACTAATACTATTAAACCCAAAGAATAACCAAGTTTTTTATAATTATATTTTCTTTTGCTAATAGTTTTTTCCATTATTTTGTTTTCCAAATTATCACTTATTCTTATTGATTTGTAAGAATCACTAATTTTATTATTCATTATTTTCCTCCTTAATAATTTCCTTTAATTTTTTTCTTGCTCTATAAAGAATTGTTTGAATATTAGTTTCTGTTTTTTTCATTATACTTGATATTTCTCTAATTCTATAATTTTCATAATAATATAAAAAAATAACAAGTCTTTCATCTTTAGAGAGTTTATTTATTTCATCTAGAAGCTCACATTCTTTATTATCAACTTTTAAAATATTTTCCTCTTTTTCTGTTAAAGTACATATCTTTCTTTTCCAAGATGATAAGAATATAGTTTTACAATTATTAATGGTTATTTTGATTAACCATTTTTTAATTTCAGTATCGTTACATTCAAGAATTTTCTTTTTTTTATATAGTTTTATGAAAACATTTTGAACTACATCATCAGAGTCTGCAATATTTTTTGTATAACTATATGCTAATCTATAGATATCATTTTTATATAAATTAAAAATTCTTAAGAATTGTTCATCCATGATTATCCTCCATATATTGAAAAGCTTTTCACTATAATAACTATTCATTATTATAAAATATCACATAATATTTAAAAAAATATAAATAATAATACATTACAAATAAAAAACTACACTATTAGTACAATATTAGAACAAAAGAAATTTTGATTTCTTCTTTTAAATGTTATAATAAAAAAGGGGTGATTTTATGGATGATGATTTTCTAATTGAATATATAGAACATGAAGTAGAAAATGGTTGTATCGATTTTAAAAAAGATATTTATGATTTTGATGTTCCAAAATGCAAGGAAGATTTTTTAGTCGATGTTATATCTTTTGCAAACAGTCATATTAATGGTGATAAATATATAATAACCGGAATTAAGCTACACAAAGATAATTCAAGAGACTTTAATGGAATAACTGAGTCCAAAATTAAAGATGGTGCTGATTATCAGAGTATAGTAAATGATAATATAGAGCCAAATATAGTAGTTGATTTTAAAATAATTGAATATAAAAACAAAAAATATGGTATTTTTAGAATTGGTAAAGAGAATCAAGATCAACCATACTTATTGAGTAAGCAATTTCTCAATTTGCAAAAGGGATTTATAAGAATAAGAAAAGGTCAAAAAAATGAAAACATTACAAGAAGAGATTTTGACTTATACTATAAAATTAAAGATTTAAATGATTATAGCAATATTCATATTAAAGGAATAGTTGATGGAAAAATAAGTGATAAATATCAAATAAATCAATACAATGATAATTTGAATTTTGAAAAGGCAAAGTCATTAATAAATGAAACTATAGTAGAAATAAAGAAAATTAAGTTAGCCAAAAGCTCTAATTTTTTGGCATTTGGGGATTTATTGTCACTGGATGAAAAAGAAATAGAAACAATTAAAACATATGCACAATTATATAGTATAGTTTTAACTGATGATTTTTTTGATATAGGTAATATTAGGATTTTTACTGGTCCATATTCATCAGCAAGTTTATATGGAAGCAAAACTGAAGAAAAAAAATATAAATTAATACGTAAGTTGATTACTATGATTTCAAGTTTTTTAGGATTTGATGAGTATTATAAAAAGATTAATTCTATTTATTACACAGAATTATTAATAAAAAATGAAGGAAAAAAATTTGATGAAGATATTGAAGTAACATTAAAAATTGAGAAAAGTAAATTATTAAATTATTCTAAATTTCCTGTACCACCAGAGTCAATAATAGAAAAAATAATAGATGATAAATTATTAGATAAACATTTGAATAATCAAAAGGTAAATGGTGTTAATAATTATACTTGTAAAATTCCGAGAATATTTCCAACTTATCCAATGAAAATAAAATTGCC
This sequence comes from Bacilli bacterium, assembly GCA_017525035.1. Classification (GTDB taxonomy): domain Bacteria; phylum Bacillota_I; class Bacilli_A; order RF39; family UBA660; genus RUG13868. The sequence goes on from JAFXTH010000006.1 coordinate 24,150, forward strand.
AATTGGATATTCGAAACCAGATTATAAAGAATATGTAGATTACTATATAAACTATGTTCAAACAATTGCAGATTATGATGTAAGTGAGGATGAAGATTATTATTATTTAAAATATAATCAAAGGGAGATAAAACCTAATGAATTAATACATTTACCAGCTAGGATTATTTTTATTGATAAACCTAATGAAATAGAATATGAAATTAAAACAAAATATAATTCAAATATAAATAAAGGGAAAATATCATTGATTGAAAAATAAAAATTATATAATTAAAAAAAAGATTAGAAATCAATGTTTCTAATCATTTTTAATTTGTTATAATATTTATCCAAATTCTCTTTTTTATTTAAAGTAATCCTTGATTGCTGCTTTAATAGTTTTTTGATCATTTTTACTTTGGGATTTAAACCATTTTGTATTGGTTATGTCATTACTTGCAAAATAACTAGAGAATAATTTTTTATAAGTGTTCTGCCTTGCCATATATTCTTCCATTTCTGGATCTATGGTAGTTTCTATATCTTCTTTAGAAAAACCTGCAATAGTCATTAATTCCCTTAAATCTAAGTTAAGTACATTTGCCATCTTTTTAAGAGTTAAGGCATTTGTACTTTTTCTTTCTCCATTTTCCAATCTAGCTATGGTATTATTACCAACTCCTATTTGCCTAGCTAATTCTCTTTGTGATATTCCTTTCTTTTCTCTAGCTTCTTTAATAATATCAGCTAATTCTCTTTTATTATTTGTCAAATTATCACCTTCTAATTTGTTTTCCTTTTATAATTATTTTTTAGTTGCTTTTCTATTTTCTTAGATAAACTTTTAACTAATTGTTCATAGTTTTTAGATAAATATAATTCATTATCAATTATACTCAATCCAATTATTGCTTTCTGTGTATATGCTCTTTCAAATACTATCCTTTTTTCACTTATTAATTCTTTTAATACTTGCCCACCATCATCCGTACAAATGACAAATGTTATTTCAAGTCCTCCAACTTTTGTTTCTTTCATAATGCTATTGTAAAAATCTACCATTTTATCGATAGCTACTTCCTTATTTTTTGAATTAAATGATTTTGTATGATGAGTAACTATAATACTATAACAATCATTGTGATACGTTTTAATGTATAAAGATAAATCTTTATCTGATTTTTTTAATTCAAAGTTATGTTGTTTCATTGATTTACTAAAATCTTTAAAAAAATGCTCGTATGTCTTATAGGGACTTACATAAACATCTGGTTGAACAATCTTTTTCTTTTCTTTTTTAACTATAATATTCTTTTTTTCAGCGATACACATTAAAATTATCAAAAATAAACTTGCAATCCAAGCTACAATTCCAAAAATAGTAGGGATTAAATCTGAATAATGAAATATTAGACAACCCAAGCCAATTATAAAAAACAGAGACCAACTAATAATAACAATGTAAAAAAATAGATAATATAATATTTTCAATAATAGCGTTTTTTTATCCATCTCATTATCACCACAATTATAGTATTACACAAATTGTGTCCTTTTGCAACAAAAATGTTGACTTTTATTTTCTATCCATGTTATATTGTAGTAAAGATATTGTGTCTTTAGGAAACAATACAACAAATAAGGAGGGGAAATATGCATGAAAAGAAAGAACTAGATATGAGTAATCATAGGATATGGAAAGATAAGAATATTAAACCTGAATGTAAAAGAATATTTGCTTATCTATATTCAAAAGGATTTAATGTATCAGATTTCTATTTAAATGTGGGAGACATACAACAAGTAGTAAGAATTAAAAATGTTGGATTAAGAAAGAATCTAAGTACATTAGAAGATAATAAGTATCTAATATTTAGAGAATATGATACAGGAATGTATGAAATAAGTATTTGTTAGATTGGTAAAACACTAATAAATAATGGTACAGTAAATGTTTTGAGATTTATGTTAGTACCTTTTCTATTAGATATAGAAAAAACATCGGTAAGAAAAGTCCTAATTTAATAATAAGGAGAATTATTATATTAAATGGTCAATTTATCATTACTCCTAGAATATTATTTAATGATGAGAACTTATCAAGAACTGAAATAGATGTTCTTAGTCTCATTATTTCACTTACCTTAAAAAAAGGATTTTGTTTTGCGAGTAATGACTATTTAAAAAAATATATTAATACATCAGAAAGAACAATTACTAGTTCATTGTCAAAATTAAAACAATTAAAATATATAATAATTAAAACAAATAACAATAAAAGAAGAATATATCTTAATAGAGATAAGATACCAGCAGAAATTTCTAAATGGATAGCAAGAAATTGCAATGGAGAGGTAGAAAAAACTTGCGACTATAAAATAAAGAATAAAAATAAAAAAGAGAATAAAAACATTAATCCATATTGGTTAGATCATCCTGAAATGATTAAAGAACCGAGCATTACTGAAGAAGAAAGAAAAGAATTGGAAGACTTACTTAATAATTTCTAATAAAAAGGGGGAATGATTAAATGGAGGTAGTATATAATGTAAAAAATAAATATAAGACAAATGAATTTAGTTCAACTGATGACATGAAAAAAATAATTAATATTAAACTAATAAATGTCATTATGAAATTAGAAAAACAAAAATATCTATTAAACAATTAACGAAAATATGTTATATATAACATATCATCGATTAAGTAGCCATTTATCCGAAATGGAGGAATGGCTATGGTAGAAAAGGTAGGTGTATATTGTAGATTATCTGATGAAGATAGAGATAAAGTAAATAAAACTGATGATAGTGATAGCATAATAAATCAAAGAAGTATGTGTTTAAAATATGCCAATCAAAATGGTTGGGATGTAGTAGATATATATTCTGATGATGACTTTTCTGGAGCTGGAACTTATAGACCAGATTTTGAAAGACTTATTAAAGATTGTGAAAGTGGAAAAATTAACCTTGTTCTTTGTAAATCTCAATCAAGATTTTCAAGAGATATGGAAGTAATAGAAAGATACCTTCATAATAAGTTCATAGAGTGGGGTGTAAGATTCGTTAGTATCGTAGATAATGCAGATACTAGCATTGAATCAAACAAGAAATCTAGACAGATAAATGGGCTTATAAACGAGTGGTATTTAGATGACTTATCACAAAATATTAAAAAGTCATTAAAGAACAAAAGAGAAGATGGTTTGTTTATGGGTAGCTTTGCTTCTTATGGATATGAAAGAGATGAAGAAGATTATCATAAACTAATAATTGATCCAGTAGCAGCAGAAGTTGTTAGAAAGATATTTCAAATGTATGCAGAAGGATATGGATATCACAGAATATGTGTTTATTTAAACAATAATAAGATTCCACCAAGATCCATTTATAAAAAACAAAAAGGTAGTAAATTTGTTTGTGGAAGTTGTGATTATGATAATGTTATGTGGAATCCAGATACAATTGCTCAAATATTAAGAAATGAAGTATATATTGGTAATTTAGTTCAAGGAAAAACAACACATGTTAGTTATAAAAATCATAAAAAGAAAAATGTTCCTCAAAAAGAATGGTGCAAGATAGAAAATACCCATGAACCAATTATTGATATGGAAACCTGGAATAAGGTCCAAGAAATACTAAATAATCACTTTAAGACAACCAAGAATAAGCAAATGACTTATTTCACAAAAAAAGTGTATTGCAGTTGTTGTGGTAAAGCATTTATGAGAAATGTTTATAGTGTTAAATCAGAGAAAACTGGAAAAAGAGCATATATGCAATGTAAAGGAAATAAAAAGTATCATATTTGCTCAAATAATAAAGCAATTAGAATGGATAAACTCGAAGAAATAGTATTAAAAGAAATAAATGATTTATTAAAGAATTACTATGATAAGAATAATTTAAAAGATCTCTATGAAAAAAGATGTTTACAAGAAACAAATAATATTGATTCAATAAAAAATCTAGAAAAAGAAAAAGAAGAACTAAATAAAAAGATTTCTACTAATAAAAACTATTATAGAAATCTATTTGAAGAAAAAGTAAAAGGTGTAATTTCTGAAGATATGTTTCAAATGATGTCGAAAGACTATTTCAATGAAATCGAAAATATGATGATTAGAATTGAAGTAATTGATAATGAGATAAAAGAGATAAAAAAAGACAAAATTGATAAGAAACAAGCTACAGATATATTAAATAAATATAGACACATTAAAAAGTTGAATAAAGTAATTCTAGATGAATTTATTGATAAGATTTTTATAGGAGAAATTGATAAAAACAATAATACAAGAGATATAGAAATAATATGGAACTTTGAGTTCTAAATACTAATAATAAATTTGGACTTTTCCGATGCCCCGACATGGAGGAAGCGATCCAGGTGCTGTTAATGGAAATATAAAAGAAAAAGATTTTAACTTACAAGCAGCAAATTATATATATGAAAGATTAAATGAATTAGGAGTTCCAGTAGCAATTACTAGAATAGATGATGAAGATATTGGAAGAAGTGAAAGACTAAGAAGAATGGTTAATTCATTTGGTAATGATAAAGATGTGATAATTCTTTCTAATCATATTAACGCAGGAGGTGGAGAAGGAGCAGAAGTAGTTTATTCTTTAAGAAATGATGACACACTTTCTAAAATGATACTTGATGAAATAGGAAATGCTGGTCAAATAGAAAGAAAAGTTTATCAAAGAAGATTACCAGAAAATCCAAGTAAAGATTATTATTACATAATGCGTGAGACTCCAAATACTGAAGCAGTATTAATTGAATATGGCTTTATTGATAACCCAAGAGATTTGTATAAACTTCAAAATAATTTATATGATTATGCTGAAGGTGTTGTTAAAGCTGTTACTAATTATATAGGTGTACCTTATATTCCAAAGGAAGAAACAATTGTAGATACAAATACTTATATTGTTAAAAGTGGAGATACACTTTATTCAATTGCAAGAGCTTATAACACTACGGTGGATGAATTAAAAAGAATTAATAGGTTATCTAATAATGTTTTATCTATTGGGCAAACTTTATTGATACCGGAAACTGAAGAAGAACTTCAAAGTGATTATTTAATATATACTGTTAAGAAGGGTGATACATTATATTCAATTGCAAGAGCATTTAACGTAACTGTGGATGAGATAATTACGCTAAACAGATTAAATAGTATTGGCTTATCAATTGGTCAACAATTGTTAATCCCAGAAAATGGAATTCAAATAATCGGAGTTGTTGATTACACAATAAAACCTGGTGACAGTTTATGGAAAATTGCTAATAGATGTGGTGCAACTGTTGATGACATTGTTAAACTAAACAACCTAGATTCAACAATTATTTATCCAGGACAAATAATAAAGTTATCTGAGCCATGCGCAGCAAAACAAAATTACGAAGAATATGAAACTTACATAGTTAAAAGAGGCGATACACTTTATTCAATTTCAAAAATGTTTAACACCACTCCAAGTGTGATAAAAGAATTAAATAATTTAAATACTGATATGCTTCAAATAAATCAGATGCTTATATTACCAAAAGAAAATGTCTAAATGACATTTTTTATGTTATTATAATGCTAAGAAAAGAAGTGATATTATGACAATAGATAATATTAAAACTCCAGAAGATATTTTGGATTTTATGAAACAAAATATTAAGTATGGATGGATTGATACAGAAAACAAAGAACATATAGGAACTCTAAAAGATTTTAGAAAACTATATAGGACTATGTCTTTAGAAGATACATTAAAACATGGGATTGGAACATGTATTGAACAAGTACATTTAATGAGTACATTACTTACTAAGCTTAATATACCCAATAAAATGTTTTGTACTAGAATTTATGAAGACGAGAATTTTAATGATCTAAATAGCGATGAACATATGCATTGTTTTGTTCTTTATTATATGAATGGTAAAGTATATCAAATAGAACATCCTAACTGGGAAAAAATAGGTATATATGAATTTGCAAGTGAAGAAGAAGCTATCAAAAAGATTAATGATATTTATATAAAAATGTCTGGGGGATATGCAAGACCAGTAACAGAATTTTTTGAAGTACCAGTAGGTTTATCATTTAAAGAATTTAATCTATATATAAATGGTTTAGATAAGCAAGATAAAAAGCACTTGAATAATTAGTCTTCAAGTGCTAAAATACTTATATGCGTAGGGGATTAGTTAAATGGTATAATAATGGTCTCCAAAACCACTGTTGGGAGTTCGATTCTCTCATCCCCTGCCATTTTGAATATTAAAACACTAACTATTTGTTAGTGTTTTTTTAACATTTACCATTCCATTCATCTAAGAATTCATTAACAAAATTTTTCATAAATTCAACTCTTTTATCTGCAAGGTCTTTTGCGGTTTTTGTATTCATGTTATCACCAAGTTTAAATAGTTTGTGATAAAAATGATGAATTGTAGATTGATCATATCCATTTTCTTCTTTAAAAGTACTACTATCATCTAATGGAATTGAATCATCATATAAAGGTAATTTATGAGCTCCTGTGAATGCAAAAGTTCTTACAATACCTATTGCTCCAATTGCATCAAGATTGTCAGCATCTTGTAATATTAATGCATTTATGTCATCAACATTATTACCATTCCAATTGTAATCTTCATGGTGTTCGATACAATAACATATTTCATTAACTTGTTCTTCATTTAGATCAACATGTGATAATATTTCTTTAACTTTAGGAATAGTTTCAACTGGTAATATAACTCTATTATCTTCGCTCTTCATTATTCTATGAATATCGTGTAAGAAAGATGCTATCCCAATTATAAGTCTATCGCCACCTTCTTTTTCTTGAATATATAAAGCTGCATTCATAGTTCTCACTAAATGACCAATATCATGACCACTTGAATCATCTTTAAATAATTCAATTACATAAGGTTTTAATTCTTCAATATATTTTTCTAGCATTTAAATCACTCCTTTTATACAATGTGTAAGAAATTATTAAATCTTCCAATTAATATTAAAATTAATAAAGATATATTTATCATAATTATTATAACAATATGTTTTTTTCTTTCTTGCACAAGGTTTGCTATAAATTCTCTTATAAGTGCGTTAGTATAAAAATACCACTTTGTTTTACTTCCCATTCCTTCACATTCAATACCTTGTTCATTTGCTATAACACCACTTCTAAATACATGATAATTAGTAGTAGAAAAACTAATCTTCGCATCTTTATTAACATTGTCGATTTTTTCTTTAGAAAACTTCATATTTTCAAAAGTATTTGTTGATTTATTTTCAATTATTATTTGCTTTTCTTTAATACCATTTTCAATTAAATATTTTTTAATAGCCTCAGCTTCTGCAATCTTTTCATCTTTACCTTTACCACCAGAAGGAACATAGATAATTTTCTTTTTTGTTAATTCATATTGTTTTTTCCCAAAATCAATTGCTTTATCAACTCTTCCTTTTAATAAGGGAGTAAGTGTTCCATCTTTATTTATTTTTGATCCTAAAATTATTATAAAATCTTTATCAAATTTTGGTGTATGTCTTGCAGCTCTTACATTACAATATAAAGTTGCAATTATTAATGTATAAAAATATGATAGTGTACCATTAATACAAATATCGAGAGTGTATTTAATTGCTTTCATATCATTTCCAAGTAAGAAGTTTTTAATTACATAATATAAAGTTTGGCTTCCTAAAAGGCCAAAAATTGCTAAGAATCCTAAACTTACTCCTAGCATTCTTCTAGGACTAAAACCTTCTTTTTTGATTAATATAAAGTTAGTAATAATACTATATAATGAAAGAATAATAATACATGGAAGTGTTAACATTGCAAAGTATGAAAATGATTTTAAAGTATTATTATATATATCTACTATATTTATAACATTCCAGTTAAATGCTAATAAGTTTAATTGTCTTAAAATATTAATGTTGATAAATATTAATAAACCTAAATTCATAATTATCGCATAGGAATATTTTCTTTTTTCATATTGTTCTTTTATATAAAACGTACATCCAATTGATACTCGTATTAAAAATAATATTAATATTATTTGAATTGATTTACTTAAATCAACATTATTTGCTAAATCAGTATGATTCAATATACTAACAGTTAATAAAATAAATACTAATGTAACAATTAAGTAGATAACCCATCTTTTTTTCATAGTATCCGTCACCTACCTTTATAATAACATAAAAAAAGATAAACTTTTATAGTTTATCTTTTATATTTTTGCAAATATTCTTCTAATGTTAATCCTTCATCAGTAATTTTTTTAGCAATTTCAGGATTATCAATATATCTTAAATGCCATGGTTCATAAGAATATCCAGTGATATCATCTTTTCCTTCAAGATATCTTAATATAAATCCATATTTAGCAAGTTTAGCATGTATCTTAGAAAAGATTTCACGTTGTGCAATCATTTCATCATTATCATAAATTACTTTATCACCAACAACTAATTTGATATCAATTGCAAGACCAGTGTGATGTTCAGAATATCCTGGAACAGCCACATATTTTTTAACATAATCTTCACCATATTCAATAGTCCATGTATCCCATAATTCTTGTTGCGAAGCTACACTTCTATAAGTACTATCAAGTTCGATGATAACACCGTCTTTTTCAAGATCTTCTTTTAATTTTGCATAAGCTTCTGCAGCTTTCTTTTCAACTTTATAAGTTTCTCCTAATCCGTTAGTAACATCAACAAGTTCAACTTTATCTTCCCAATCATCAGGTAATTTGTTTTGCTTGTTTACCAGTTGAAGATAATTTATGCCATCTTTCATAGTGTCCTCCTTTTTACCACATCCAGTTATTAAAGTAACAGCACATAAAATAACTGCAATTAACAATATTTTATTTTTCATAGTTCGCCTCCAAAAGTATTATAGCATGTTTTTGCTTTGTAAAAAATATTGGAAATGTTATAATTAGTTTGTATCATAGCTTTATAAGCATGTGAGGAGAATTAATATGAAATTTCACATATTTGAATTCTTCAATCCAATCGTTGCAATAATTCTATTTATTATTGCGCAAATATATGGGCTTATTAAATTATAGATGAAGGTGAACAAATGAAAGTTGTTGGAACAATGTTTTTTGATAACAATAAATTATTAATAGATAAACCTAGAAAAAGACCTACCTATCAAATGATTGGCGGAAGAGTAGAAGATAATGAAACACCACTTGAAGCAGCAATTAGAGAATGCCATGAAGAACTAGGTGATAAAGCAGTATTCGATGAATCTTTGATTGAACAGATCTTAGAGTTTGATGAAATTGCAACAAGCGATGGAGTAACTCCAATACATTTTTATGTATTTAAGTATACTGGAAGCCTAACAGGTGAATTAACAACATCAGAAGAAATAGAAGAGTTTAAATGGTATGATTCTTCATGTGGAACAGATATTTTATCTAATACCTTAAAGCATAAAGTAATACCATATTGTTTGGAGAAAAAACTTATAAAATAAGCACTGACAAATATCAGTGCTTTTATTTGAGCAATTGGTTTACATAAGAAACTGAAAAATATCATTCTTTTTTTGGTATATAACTAATAATATATTATAATTTATATATAAGGATGGTGTTTAAATATGCATGGAATGGATGAAAAAAAGATTTATGAAAATGACGACGTTCCTATGAAAAAAGGAAAACATTTTTTATTAGTAGTATCGGTAATTGTAGTCGTAGTAGGATTAGCTTTTCTTCTTGCAATGCTTGTACCTAAAGGTGAAGAAAAGTATGAATCTGCTATTACTAAAAAACTAGAAATGAATGTAGGTGAAAGGATTAACATCTTAGATGAAATAGATGATGTTGCTAATCCTGCATTATATTCATATTCAGTAAGTGATGAAAAAATTGCAACAGTTAATAAAGAAACTGGAGAAATAGTAGCTAAAGACGATGGTAAAGTAGTGGTAACTATTAAATCCAATAATGACAAAAACTATGAAAAGAAAGTTGAAATAAACGTAACAAAAGGAAAGACATGGATTAAATATGACAAAAAGAATTATTCATGTAAAGAAGGGGAATCATTCAATGTAATGATTAATGCTGGTGGACCAGAAATACCAACTATTGAAAGCTATAGTAGTAAAAATGAAGATATAGCAACAATAGAAATAGGGACAGTAGATGGTGCTTTAACTAACTGTACTGACTGTGTAGCAGCACATGTAACATGTAAGAAAGCTGGTAAGGCAACACTTGTTGCATCCTCATCAAGTAATGATACAGCATCAGCAACAGTAACAGTAACTGCATCTACACCAACACCAACACCAGACCAACCTTGGATAAAATATGATAAAACAAGCTACAGTTGCAAAGTAGGGGAAACTTTTGACGTAATGATAAGAACAGGCGGAGATCAAAACTCAACTATTCAAAGTTATAATGTTGAAAACAAAGAGCTAGCAACAATAGAAATAGGAACAACAAGTGGATCAGTAACAAATTGTGTTGATTGTGTAGCAGCTCATGTAACATGTAAAAAAGCAGGAACAACAAATTTAACTGCTAAATCTTCAAATGGTGCAACAACAAAAGTAAAATTAGCAATTGCATCTAAAGAACAAACAACGCCAACAACACCAGAAAAAGGATGGATTAAATTTAATGCATCAACTTATACTTGCGATGTAGGATCTAAATTTGATGTAATGATAACAACTGGAGGTGCATCAACACCTGCTAGTGTTAAATCATATACAAGTAGTGATCCAACTATTGCAAAAATAGAAATAGGAACAGTAAGTGGTGCTGTTACAAATTGTAGTGATTGTAGAGCAGTACACGTAACATGTAATAAAAAAGGTAGTGTTACATTAACAGCAACATCAAGTACTGGTGCAAAAGCAACTGCAACAGTAACAGTAAATGAAGCACCAGCAGTAGAAGACAAAGGATGGATCAAATACAATGCAACAAGCTATACTTGTAAGGTAGGAGAGTCATTCAATGTAATGATAAGAGCAGGTGGAGCTTCAACTCCAGTATCAATAAAATCATTTGCTAGTAGTAATACAGGTGTTGCTACTATAGCAGCTGGTAGAACAGATGGTGTAGTAACAAATTGCTCTGATTGTATGGCAGCGCATGTAACTTGTAAAAAAGAAGGAACAACTAACTTAACAGCAAAGAGTTCAACAGGTGTGACAACATCAGTTAAAGTTACAGTTGCAGGAAAAGCTGTAGCAGTTCAAAAAGTTACAATAAACGAGCAAAACTTACATATGATGGTAGGTGACACTGAGCAATTAACAACAACTGTTTTACCAAGTAATGCAACGAATAAAAACATTATTTGGACTTCAGCAGATAGTAGTATTGTTTCAGTTGATGCAAACGGAAAAATAACAGCTAAAAAAGCAGGACACACTGAAATATATGCTCAACCAGCAGACGGTACTAATATAATGGTATGGACTACAGTAGTAGTATACTCAAGCAAAGGTGGAGTAGAATTTACATCAAATAATAATTCAGTATCAGTATGTGCTGGTAAATACTGTTATGTAGGTAAATATCAATGTAAGGTAGGAGACAAATTTGCTGTTAGAATTCAAGCATATGGAAAAAAGACTACAAATGGTCATGAAACATTTGCATCAGTTGCTTCATATTCAAGTGCTAATACTTCTATAGCTACAATTACAGCACATCCTACAATAATAGTAAATTGTACTGATTGTTTTGTAACAGAAGTAACATGTAAGAAAGCAGGAACAACAAAACTAACTGCTAAAAACTCATTTGGTGCAACAAAATCAATTGACATTGAAGTAACAGCTAAATAAAAAAATAAAACACTAACAAAAGTTAGTGTTTTTTTTACGTTATTTTTTTATTATTGTGTGGTATTAAAAAAGAACCTCCTTTCATGAACAGCAAAATCTATCACAAAATTTTTCTGCGATATTTTTGTTATTCATGATGAGATTCTTAGGTCCTTATCATTATTAACCCCACATAAAGTGTTACGGTAATAAAACGCGAATAACTAATTGATTTATTACGCCTACAATATATCAAAAAAACTTTATTTGTCAATTTCTACGGTATTTAGTAACACTACTATTTCTTCATCATTACCTAAAGTATCTTTACCTAAATACTCACTTATTATTTTAAAATTATTTTTTTGATAACATTTAATTGCTCTTATATTTCTTTTAAATGGTCTTAAGATAATCGCATCACTTTTATATTCATTAAATATTTTTTTATTAACTAGATTTATTATTTCTGTACCTATACCTTTAGATAAATAATCTTCTTCACCAATATAGATGTCATATTCATAAACGTTTTTGTAATTGCTAAGATCTAAATCAATATCATTTTCAAATTTATATATTTGGATAAGACTAATATCATTATCATCACATCTAATGATAAATAAATCTTGCTTATTTAATTTATTCTTGTATTTATTTTTTATCTCATCAAAAGATAAGACTCTTTGTTCAAACCATTCATAAACATTTTTATTTGAACACCATTTGTGAAGCATTTTATATTCATCATCACTATCTTTCATTTTTCTAAAACTAATATCGTAAGATAGTTTTTTTAGATAGATGTTTCTAATTCCTCTTGTGAATTCTTTTGTACCAGTTAATTCAAAATTATCTTTTAATAAATTATTTATTGAATAAATATTTTCTGGATGAATTGTTCCTGCAGCATATTTATATCCTAGTGATAAAGAGTATTTATCTATTTCTTTTAACATTTGATATTGTAATTTGTTTCCAACATATTTTGGATTAACAAACATCGGACCGTAATCTACTACTATATTGCTATCAAGATTTATATCAAACTTTTTTAATGTTTTTTCAGTTGATGGAATAAGCATCATAGAACATACAGGTTCTTCACCTAAATAATAGATCCAGATTTTAGATTTGTTGTTTAACAACTCTTCTAACTCTTCTTTCGAAAAATCACCAAGCCATTCTGGATGAGGCATATTCTGTTTAACTAATTCTCTAAACTCTATGTATGAATCTAGATTAATATTTTCACTAATTTCTTTTAAATCTTTTAAGAACATTTTATCACCTCAAATACAATATTATTATATCATGTTAAGCACTAAAGAAATAACTTCAAAAAAACTCTAACATAAGTTAGAGATTTTCTTTTTCTATGTTATAATATTAATATACTAGGAGATTATTATGGAAGAATATTATGACGATATAGAAATGGCTATTAACAATAGCTTTGATTACTCTAATATAGTTCCAACAGTTAGTAACATAGCAGTACTAATTAAATATTGTGAACAAGTGTATAACAAGCATGAAGAGTTAATCAATGAAGATGAAGAAAAAAATAAAATGATCAGATATGACTTACAAACTTATAATTATAAAAGAAATTTTGATGATGTTTTTGAAGTAACGATAAGAGATAAAAACTTTGCTTCATATACTTGCAAGAAATATGATTCATTTATGGAACTAGTTAACAACGGACAAGCAAAAAATTTAACAAGTTTGGATATTCGTTTAGGACTTGGATATAAATGTGGTGAGACTAGTAGTTTCATTGATCATCAAAATGATTTAGAAATTAAATTCAGACCATATGAAATTACATTTACAAGGAAATCAAATTTTAAAGAATATACTGTTGATCAAGTAGAAAAAAATATTAATAAATTGTTACAAGAATTTCCTGCAGTTGATACAATATTCTATTCTAAAGATTAAGGGAGTTTATTATGAGTACTGACAGAATGGGTCTTGCAAACAAGATATTAACTTCTGATGATTTATTTGAAATATTCTCTAAGATGAATGAAACAATTAGTCGTTATAAAAAGATAAGTGCAATAGAAGAATCAAGAAATGCTACACTTGATTATTCTTATCAAGAATGGTCTTTTAAAGATAATAGTAGTAAACTTGAATTCACTGTGGATTTCTATGATAACACTAATGTTAAATATGATAAGTTTGATAGTTTTCTAACTGTTTATAATACAAGATTAGAAGAGATTAAAAGAATAGATGTATATTTTTGTTTGAGTTATGACGTAACACAAGAGCATACTAAGAAATTCCATTATCACAGTATAAATCTATATATAACTGAAACTGATTTAAGTGTAAGTTATAATATAGATGATTCAGATAATAAAGTAGAAGAAGTATATAATCTTATTAAAAATAAAATTGTTAATGCAAAAGAAAAATATGATTATGTAGTTAAGAATAAGACAAAGATAGCTACTATCATTGCGTTAGCAATTGGATTAATGCCAGCAATAGTAATAACTACATTGGGTATATTTGTACCACAATTAAAGGAGTTATATACAAGAGGATATGTTTTATATCCAATAGCATGCTTTGTAATTGCGTTTGTAGTAGGTGGTACAATCGAGTCTTATATGCTTGATAAATATTTTAAACATATAGTACCAGACAAGAAGTATGCTTATTACGATGCAAATAAAGGAAAAAGTGTTTATAAAGATGATATTGAAAAATTTACTTCAACAAGCGAAATATTAATTGGTAAGAATGTAAATAATGTTGAATGCAGAACAAAAATCAAAGAAGCTTATGATAAATATAAAGGATTAGTACCAATAGAGGTAGCAATAGTATTAATAATGTCGCTAGTAATATTCTTAATATAACAAAAGGAAGGTGTTAAAATGTTTTGTCAAAAATGTGGAAAAAAATTAAATAAAGGAGATAGGTTTTGCGATAGTTGTGGAACAAAAGTTGAAATAGAAGAAAAAGAATCAACTAAACAACCAATAGCAGTGGATAAACCAATTGAAACAGCACCAAAAGAACAATATCAACCATATCCTTATTATCAACAAAAGAGTAATACAGGATTAAAAGTATTAGTAATTATAATGGGAATTATTATTCTTGCAGGTGTAGGATTTGGACTTTGGTATTTCGTAATTAGAGACAGCGGTAGTGAAAATAACACAAATGCTAACACTAATACCAATGCAGGATTTAATACAGATGTTAATGCAGTAATTGATGTAAATACTAATACCAACACAAATACGAATACAAATACATCAACAGTAGGAACATTTGGAAGCGGTTCATCAGATAATTTCACATATGAACTTTCAAGAACTGAAAAAGGAAGATTAATAGTAGTATTTAAAAATAACAACAATGAAGTATTAGATTTAAGTGTTAAAATAAACTTTTATGATAATAGTGGAGCACTTATAGGCAGTGATGATGATTATCTTCTTGGTATAGCACCAGGACAAGAATTTGTATCTGAATTTTTTGAAGCCCCAAGTAAATTTGATACATATAAAATAGAATTTGAAAAAGAAAAGAGTAACTATATATCACGCAATAATGATATAGAAGTAACTCCAAGTAAAAATGATGTTGATGAAAAAATAATCTTACAATTTAAAAATATTTCAAACGAAGAAATAAGAAGCGTTGATGTAGGTGTAGTATTCTATAGAGATGGAAAAATTGTTGGATATGATAGTGATTATGAAACAGGATTAAAAGGTGGAGAGACTGCCGTTTTATCTGCAAGATATCCAACAGATGAGTACTACAATACAGTTAAATTTGATAACTATAAAGTTTATATAAATGGTGCTTATTCATATTAAAAAAGGTTGTGTATTAAACACAACCTTTTAAGTTTATTTTTTCTTTGGAATTAATAATACTGAAAGCAATAATAAATAAACAATTATTAATGCTATATTGAAAACGACTAAAGTTTTTATTGTAGTGATATCTAAAACGTAATTAATTACGAAACTTGCAATGGCATATAATACACCAGCTGCAATAACATCACCATTTTTACTTCTCATAAATCCAGCAATTAAGACAGATAAGTAAATAACAGCTTCAGCTCCTAAAATAAATCCAAATGCAACAAGTTGTATATCTGTTTTATCTTCAGGACCTAATCCAAAAAACAATAAACATGTTAGTGCTACTACAAGTACAAATGCAATAGTACTAAATAACCAATTAGATTTCATATAATTCCTCCTAACTTGATTATACTATAAAATAAAAAAAAGAACACGTGTTGTGTTCTATTTTTTAATAATTAAATTTTTGTTGCGTAAACTTAATATAAAGTAGTTCTTAGTTAATTTAATACCATTATTATCTTTTCTTAAGAATGCTGCAACATCAATATTTTCTAATGTACCAATTTGTTGTTCATCAAGTGTTACAACAGCATTAGCAGATTTATCAGTAATATTAACTGTAATCATATAACTTTGATAAGATCTTGTTAACGTACTAACATTGTTTCTAAATTTACCAGTATTTAATTCAAATAATTGTCTTCCATTAATTATGAAATAGTTATTTAAATATATTGCAGCACTATCTAAATCATTATCTTTTCTACCAGTGTTATAATCTGCAACCTTTTTCATATTAGAATCATACATTGTAACTACTGTACTATTATTTTTACTAGTTACTAAATAATTGTTATATATTGAATAATTATTGAAAGGATATTCTGTTAATTTACCATTTTTATCAATAACACCATATTTTGTATCTACACCAAGACCATTATTTAATCTTATTATTATATTGTTTTTAAATGATTTAACAGCGAATGGATTAACACTTCCACAACAAGGGTGATAAGTTAAATCATCGTATCCATCAATTTCTATTGGTTCACCAATTTCTTCATATTTTGAATTGAATATATGAATCTTTTCTTGATATCCGACGAAGTATAAACCATTTGCATAAGTGATATAGTCATAATCAAAGTCTAATAATACTTTATTATTTGAATTTATTAATCCGCTCTTGCCATTTTTTATTCCAACAAATACATCACTGTATAAATATTCAATTCCTTCATAACTTGGTTCAATTAAAATCTTTTCATCTTTAACATCATATAAACCATATTTGTTATCTCCACCAAGAATTACTGCATATCTAGAATTATATATATATTTGTTTTCTCCTTCTGCAAGTGCAAAAGAATAAATCATATTACTTCCTAAATCAATTACTTTTGAAACGTTATTAGTAATAATATGTAGTCTAGAACCAGTCTTATCATATACTCCAACTAAATTACCTTTGTTGTCATATAAATATCCACTGCTACCTTCAGGTTCAACTTTAATAACATCAATAACTCTATCTTCACTAACTTTTTTAATAATAAATTTAGTGTTTTTGGCTTCGTTTGATTCTCTATATACTAAATAATTAGTACTTCCTTCGACTAGATTATGTTTTTTATCTAGCTTTAAAACAACATTTCCTTCAAGACCAGTTATATAGCCATTATCACCATCTTCAACATATAAATAATTATCATCTAAGAAGTAAGATGTTTTTGTAGCTACTTCAATAGTTTCTTCTTTAGTTTCAGGATCTATTGGAGTTACATCTTCGCTATCTGGTTCTTTGTCTTCAGGTTCTGTTTTTGATCCTCCTATAACACCCGTTGCAAATAAAATAATGATTAGTAAAAGTATTGCAATAACAATACCACATATAATGATAATTAACTTACTTTTATCATCCATCTTATTTCCATCTTTTTTAGGATGATTTTCTTCTTCAATTATCTCTTCATCTTCTTCGCTGTTATTGAATTCTACATTCTTAAGATTCATCTTTGCTTTTTCAATATCTTTCTCATTCATAAGTACACTCCTATTTATATATTAATGATAACACAATATTTTGACTATTTAAAGTCACTATGTTATAATATGCCCCATTGAGGCGGGTTTTATGAGTAGTGAAGTAGAAGACAAAATATTTAAATATTTTATGAAATACGGAAGTCATTATGATGAAAATTGTACTGATTTCATTGTTAGAAATATGGAAGAATATCTAAGAACAGGTAAACCGGTGGATGTTATATCTCAAGTTGCTTATGCGATTGGAGAAAGACCTGAAGTAGGGGAAACACGATATGATACCTTTTTTGAATATTTAAAACAAAATGGTCATCTTGATAAAAATATTCTTGAAGTATCATGCGGAAGGTATCCTGCCTTAGCAGATATGATTGATAAATATCAAAGAAGAACTGGTGTAGGTACAATAGCAGCATATGATCCATGTTTAGTAACAACTAGATTAGGTAATATAAAACTATATAGAGATTTTTTTAATCATGATACTGATATTTCAGCATATACATTGTTAACTGGATTATATCCATGTCACACTACTTTAAATATCATAAGAAAAGCTAATGCAGAAGATAAAGACTTTGTAATAGGTTTATGTGGATGTATTCATTCATTTAATGAACCTAAAGTAAGACCAGAGCCAACATATGAAGGGTGGTTAGGCCATTTACAAGAAGTAGCACAAAGAACAGTACACGATGATAGAGAAATAGTTTTAGAAGATGTAAAAGGTCTTAAATATCCAGTTATATCTAGTAGAAGAAAAATGAAATAAGTACTTCCAAAAATAATTCTAAATGATATAATAATCTCATCGGTAGGAGGATTTTATGGATTACGAAAAACTTAAAGGAACAAAGACAGAAGAAAATTTAAAAGCAGCTTTTGCAGGTGAAAGCCAAGCAAGAAATAAATATACTTATTTTGCATCAAAAGCTAAGAAAGATGGTTATGAACAAATTGCAGCAATTTTTGAAGAAACTGCAAACAATGAAAAAGAACATGCTAAAATGTGGTTCAAATATTTAAATGGCGGAGAAGTACCAACAACAACTGAAAACTTAAAAGCAGCTGCAGATGGCGAAAACTATGAATGGACAGACATGTATGAAGATTTTGCTAAAACAGCTGAAAAAGAAGGATTCAAGGAATTAGCTACAAAGTTCAGAATGGTTGGAGAAATAGAAAAGCATCATGAAGAAAGATATAGAAAACTTCTTCAAAATATTGAAGACGAAGTTGTGTTCTCTAAAGATGAAGAAAAGATTTGGATTTGTAGAAATTGTGGACATATAGTTATTGGTAAGAAAGCACCTGGAGTATGCCCAGTATGTGCTCATCCACAAAGCTATTTCGAAGTAAAAGCTGAAAATTATTTATAAGAAAAAGAAAATAGTCAAACGACTATTTTTTTTTATTATATTTTTTTAGTTTCTCATGCTATAATTAAAAAGGAAAGATGGTGAGAGTTAATGCAGAACTTTTTTTATTTAACTACTGAGCAAAGCGATTGGGTATCTAATGAATTAGCACCATTATTATTAAACTTATTAATTGCTATAATTCCATCAATTATAATTTGTACTTATGTTTATAAAAAAGATGTAATTGAAAAAGAACCAATGCCTATGTTAATAAAACTATTCTGCTTAGGTATTTTAATTACAATACCTGCATCATTTGTTGAAAAGTCATTAATGTCTGCCTTAGATTTGAATAAAAGTGGATTGGATGTAGTAGAATGTATTGTTATTGCATTTTTAGTAGTAGGACTTGTAGAAGAAGGATACAAATATATAATTACTTACTTTGGATGTTGGCATAATAGAAACTTTGATCATGTATATGATGGCATAGTATATGCAACATTTGTCTCACTTGGATTTGCAATGTTAGAAAACATTCTTTACGTAGTTGAAAATGGAACACAAACAGCTTTATTAAGAGCATTTATATCAGTTCCTGCGCATGCATTCTATGCCATAGCGTGTGGGTATTACCTCGGAATATCGAAACTTAATTATTCGATAGGTAATAAGAGAAAAGCAAGACTATATAAATTCTTTAGTTTTATAATTCCAATACTATTGCATGGTATATTTGACTTTTTACTATTAACTAATAACAATGACTTATTATGGATATTCTTTGCTTTCGTAGCAATTCTATATATAGTATCTTTCTTTAATATAAGAAAGTTATCAGCAGTAGAAATGACGTCAAGTATTCAGAATTAGAGGTGTGAAGTATGAAAGAAGTATTTGAAAAAAATGATAAATTATATTTATTCTCTCTAGTATTATTTTTAATAACTTCAATAATATTTAAGATAATACCTAGTGATGTAGTAAATGTATTAACATATATTATTTTCCCAATTTATTTTTTCGTATTAGTATTCTTTCATTCAAAGAATAATAAAATTAATTGGAATGTACCAATAATACTTACTATCATTTATACATTAGTAGGATACACTTGTATGGGTGGAAATATAAGTGCTAAGAAAATAGTAGTTGCATATATCTTTGGACTAATTCCATTAATAATTAAATTATTTA
This sequence comes from Bacilli bacterium, assembly GCA_017525035.1. Taxonomy (GTDB): domain Bacteria; phylum Bacillota_I; class Bacilli_A; order RF39; family UBA660; genus RUG13868. Next base: position 44,466 of record JAFXTH010000006.1, read on the forward strand.
CTGATAAGAAAAAGAAAAATAAAAAAGAAAAAGTTGAAGAATTTTCGGAACATGAAAAAAGAATTATTTCGTATGCAATGCCTGCTATTACAATGATTGTTTTAGAGTGGTATTATACAGTATGTACTTTTAATACTTTAACTATTAATATTGAACCTAAAGCTATGATAATAGGACTAATATTAACATATTCAATTTATTTAATATTGTTATCAATCTTTAGAAGAAGTAGTATAGCAAATAAAACATATGCAATATTATTCTTTGTAATATTTATAATTAATGAATTAAGAATTTATTATACTAGTGATACAGTTCAAATAACGGATATCTTATTCTTACAAAATACTGGTGAGATAGCTGGATTTGCAGATGTCACAATGATGAATGCAATTAACTTTATTCTATATCCAACTATACTTGCAACAATCATAATGGTATTACTATTTAATTTATATAAAAGAAGTAATATTAAATTAACAAGTAAAAAAGAAATAGCTATAAAGGGTCTTGTTTCACTAGCTGTTTTAATAATAATGTTTTTACCAATAAAGTCATTTAATCTATTTATGACTAACCATGTGTTTAATATACATGATGGTAAAGATAATGCTATAACAGCAAGTAACATGAGATACTATAAACGCTTTGGAGTACTTCCAGGACTTTATGGTAAGTTTATTGAAACAAGAAGATATGAACCTGAAGATTATAATGAAGATGAATTAAAGAAGATGCTAAGTGAAGCAGAAGTTACAAACAATTCATGGAAGAAGCCTAATATAATTGTTATCTTCTCAGAATCATATTGGGATGTATCTAAACTTGATAAGATTAAGTTTGATAAAGATGTAACACCAAACTTTAATAGAATTAGACAAGAACAAAAAGCAATTGAAATGATTTCTCCAGCATATGGTGGAATAAGTTCAAATGTTGAATTTGAAATATTAACTGGAGGAAGCTTAAATTATTTCAGTAAAGGATATACTCCTTATATGCAATTGTTTAAAAAAGGATTAAGTGAGAATAATCCTTCAATAATTCAAGAATTAAAGAAAAATGGTTATAAGACTAAGATATTAAATTCATCTGGAGCAGCAATGTTTAATTGTGATTATATTTACGATATCTACGGAGTAGATGAAAGAAATCATTTATTTGATGAAATAGATCTTGGTGGAGATTATGTTACTGATGAATATTTAACTGATAAAATTATTGAATATTTTGATAGTAAAGATAAAGATGAAAAAACATTCTTCTTCACAATTACTATGGGTGGACATATGCCATATTATGAAGAAAGATATGATAAATATGATGTTAATATTGTAGAAAGCCCATATACTAAAGATGTTAATGAAGTTATTCATTCATATGCTCAAGGTATATATTTAGCAGATCAACAATTAGGAAGACTATATGACTACATTCAAACACTTGATGAAGATACTATAGTAGTGTTCTTTGGAGACCACTTACCACATCTTGCAACACCAGATGGTAATGATGCATTATTTAAAACAGGATTCTTAAGTGATGATTATGACCTTGAAAGTGTTTATAAACAATTTAATACAACTGCACTTATAATGAGTAACTATGATATTGATTATGATGATACAAAATACTTAAGTCCAGATTTATTAATGACTTATATTCTTGGTAATATGGATATTGAATTATCAGATTACTATCAATGGTTATATACAACAAAAGATGTTTTACCATCATCTAACTTTGTAGTAGCACAAGATAGTGATGGAAACAAATACTTTACTTTAGCACTTGATGGTAAGATGAAAGAGATGTATGAACTAAGAAAGAAAGTTCAATATATGTTATTTAAATAGGAGATTACATCTCCTTTTTTTTGTGCTATAATAAAATGCACGAATGAGTATTAGGTGATTTTATGTATCTAGAAAAAATTGAAAAACCTAGTGATGTTCAAAAGTTAAAGTTAAAAGAAAAGAAAATTCTCGCAGATGAAATAAGAGAATTTTTGATAGATAAGGTATCAAAAACTGGAGGGCATCTTGCATCAAACTTAGGAGTAGTAGAAATTACTATTGCTCTTTTATCGTGTCTTGACTTAGATAATGATAAAGTTATATTTGATGTAGGACATCAAAGTTATGTTTATAAGATGTTAACAGGAAGAAAAGATGAGTTTGATAAGCTAAGAAAGTATAAAGGGCTAAGAGGATTTCCATATAGAAAAGAAAGTAAATATGATTTCTTTGATACAGGACATAGTAGCACTTCAATATCTGCAGCACTTGGAATGGCAAGAGCACGAGATATTAAGAAGGAAGATTATAACATTGTTTCAGTTATTGGTGATGGATCAATAAGTAGCGGAGAAAGCTTAGAAGCAATAAATGATTTAGGTTTTAATAAAACTAAAATGATAATAATACTAAATGACAATGGAATGAGTATATCATCCAATGTTGGAGGTATCTCAAGTTATTTAAGTAGAATAAGTATTAATACAAGATATTTAAAAATAAAAAATAAAGTTAAGCATAGTTTAGATGGAACTAAATTTGGAAGTGGACCAGCAAAATATTTATCAAGAATAAAAGATGGTCTAAGAACTTTTTTGGTACCATCAAAATATTTTGAAACAATGGGGCTTACATATATTGGACCAGTTGATGGTCATGATATAAAGTTATTAACCAAAGTTATTAACCAAGCTAAGAAACTAGAAAAACCAATCATAATACATGCAGTTACTAAAAAAGGTAATGGTTATGAACATGCAATGAAGAATCCTGACAAATATCATGGTGTTTCAGCGTTTGATAAAGAAAAAGGTGTTGTCAATACAGAAAAAGTAACATATTCGACTGTTTTCGGTAAAACAATGGTCGAAATAGCCGAAAAAAATGACAAGCTAGTAGCCATTACTGCTGCCATGAAAGATGGTGTACAACTAAGTGAATTCTTTGAAAAATATCCTGAAAGAAGTTTTGATGTAGGAATATGTGAAGAGCATGCCACAACATTTTCTGCAGGTCTATCTAGCGAAGGCATGATTCCAGTTTTTGCAGTATACTCAACATTCTTACAAAGAGGGTTTGATCAACTTCTTCATGATGTATGCATGCAAAATTTACCAACAGTCTTTGCACTTGATAGAGCAGGTCTTGTTGGAAGTGATGGGGAAACACATCAAGGTATTTTTGATTTATCATATTTATCGCTTATGCCAAATATGGTTATAACTTCTCCAAAGACAATGAAAGATTTACCAAAATTATTAAAGTGGGCAGTTAAATCAAAAATGGTTGTAGCAATAAGATATCCAAGAGGTGGAGATTATATTGATTTAAAAGAAATAAAAAAAGTTGAACTAGGCAAATGGGAAGAGATTAATGATGGAGAAAAGGTAGCAATTATTGCGACAGGTAAAATGGTTCAAAAAGCATATCTTGCTAACAAAGAATATAAGTTAAATGCCAAAATAATAAATGCAACTTTTATAAAGCCTTTGGATGAAGACATATTAAATGAATTGATTAAGAAAAAATATAATATCTTAACTATTGAAGATAATGTTTTAAATGGAGGTCTAGGTTCACTTATATCTTTCTATCTATTACAACATGGATTTAAAGGAAGAATTAAATCAATGGGATTTGATGATAAATTTATTGAACAAGGAACTATTGAAGAATTATATAATCAAGAAGGATTAACAATAGAGAAAATAAAAGATAACGTAGAAAGCTTAAAAAAAGAAGGTTAAACCTTCTTTTTATATTTCATCAAATTTAGTGAAGTCTGGAATAAAGCTTTCTTTACAAGTTTCTCCTTCTTGAATAAAAGCATTAACTATTCCTAGATCACAAGCATAATTAATTAAATCATCATATTCATTATCACTTACTGTTTCGTTTAATTCACTATATTCTTTTATATTCCTTAATGGAGTATATTGATTCATAATACTTATATAAATATTATCTTCATAAGTATTATATAAATACTCTAGAATCTTTTTTGAATCATCTATATGTTTTGGAAGAAGTAAATGTCTTACAATAACACCTTTAGTCATAATGTCATTTTTAAATTCATTTTTTCCAACTTGTCTATACATTTCTTCTAATGCTTTTTTAGTTATTTCAAAATAGTTAAAAATATTAGAAAAATTCTTTGCAAGATTATCATCATAATATTTAAAATCTGGTAAGTATATATCTATTAGACCATCTAACTCTTTTAAGGTTTCAACATTTTCCCATCCACTTGAGTTATATACAATAGGAATTTTAAGCCCTTCTTTTTTTGCAAGAATTAATCCTTCTTTTATTAATGGTATATACATTGTTGGAGTTACTAAGTTAATATTTAGTGCTCCTTTTTCTTGTAATTCTAAACATATATCTTTAAATCTTTCAATAGATATTTCTTTTCCTATGTTGTTTGTAGATATATCATAATTCTGGCAAAATATACATTTTAGATTGCAACATGAGAAGAATATTGTCCCTGATCCTTGAGTACCCGATATGCATGGTTCTTCCCACATATGTAATGAATATCTAGCAATTTTTATTTTGTTAGTCGCCTTACAGAAACCGAGTTCACCTTTGTTTCTATTTACTCCACATTTTCTTGGACACAACATACAATTATTTAAATCCATAAAAATCACCAAAGATATTATATCACATATACTAAAATGTAATAATTATGTTATAATGTCAATGGGTGATTCGAATGAATGATATAGAAATAGCAAAAACATGCGTAAAAAAAGATATTAGAGAGGTAGCACAACGTCTTGGACTTAGCGAAGATCAAATTGAAATTTATGGTAAATATAAAGCTAAAATTAAGTTTAATGACGTTATGAGTGGTAAACAAGGAAAACTTGTACTAGTCACTGCTATTAACCCAACTCCATATGGAGAAGGTAAGACAACTGTATCTATTGGACTTGTAGATGCTTTTAATCATAATGAATTAAATGCTATAGGTGTATTAAGAGAACCATCTTTAGGACCAGTATTTGGACTTAAAGGAGGAGCAACTGGTGGAGGTTATAGCCAAGTTGTACCAATGGAAGATATAAACTTACATTTCACTGGTGACTTACATGCTATAACAAGCTGCAATAACTTAATTTCTGCAGCAATTGATAATCACATTTATCAAGGAAATGAATTAAACATTAATCCAGATAAAATATGTTTTAAAAGATGTGTAGATGTTAATGATAGAGCATTAAGAAGAATTAGTTATGATATTAAAGATGGAATTATAGAAAACAATGGTTTTAATATTACAGCAGCATCAGAAGTAATGAGTATTTTCTGTTTAGCAAAAGATTACACTGAATTAAGAGAAAAACTTGGAAACATTATGGTTGCAGAAGATGCTTTTGGTAAACCTATTTATGCAAGAGATTTAAAACTAGAAGGATCACTTGTTACTTTATTAAAAGATGCATTTAATCCTAACTTAGTTCAAACACTTGAAAACAATCCAGTAATAATTCATGGTGGACCATTTGCAAATATAGCACATGGATGTAACTCAATCGTTGCAACTAATCTTGGATTAAAACTAGCTGACTACGTTATCACTGAAGCAGGATTTGGAGCAGATTTAGGTGCAGAGAAATTCATGGATGTTAAATGTCCAATTGCAGGAATTAAACCTGACTGTTTAGTTCTTGCAGTAACAACAAGAGCACTTAAACATAATGGAGGATGCCCTAAGGAAGAAATAAATGAGCCTAGTGTTGATTATTTAGTAGCAGGACTTCCAAACTTAGAAGTACATATTGAAAACTTAAGAAAATTTACTTCACATATCATTGTTGCACTTAATAAATTTGCAACTGATACACCAGAAGAAGTTGAAACAATAAAAAAATATTGTAGTGAAAAGCAAATTGAATTCTCAATTTGTGATACATATGAAGCAGGTGGAGTTGGAGCAATCGCACTTGCTGATAAAATTAAAACAATGTGTGAACTTGAAAACGACTTCAAACCACTATATGATAAAGATGAACCATTAATTGCTAAGATAGAAAAAGTTATTAAAGAAATATATCATGCAGGAACAATTAATTATTCTAAAGAAGCAGTTGAAAAACTTGAAATGATTAATCGTCTTGAAGAAAATAATTTACCAATATGTATTGCAAAAACTCAATATTCAATAAGTGATGATCCAAAGAAACTTGGATATCCTAAGGGATTTGAAGTAATGGTAAGAGATGTTGAACTTCATACAGGAGCAGGATTTATTACTGTTCTACTAGGTCAAATAGTAACAATGCCAGGACTTCCAAAAAGACCTAACTATGAAATCATAGATATTGATGAAAATAACGAGATAACTGGTTTATTTTAAATAATATGTCCATAATATTAAAGGTGATATTATGGACTTTTTTATTTTAATTATTAAATCAATTTCTTCTTTATTAATTCTTTTTTTATTTACAAATATGTTAGGCAAAAAACAAATTAATCAGCTAAACATGTTTGATTATGTGATAGGAATATCAATAGGTAATGTTGTTGCAGAAATGACTGTTAATAAAGAAGTGGTATTTATGGATGGAGTAATTGTAATGGCAGTTTATGCCTTAACAGATGTTTTTATTTCCTTCGTTATGACTAAAAGCATTATTCTAAGGAGATTAATTAGTGGTACCCCAACAGTACTTATGGAAAATGGCAAGATAATAGAAAAAGGCTTAACAAAGTGTAAGTTAGATATAAATGAATTTTTAGAAGAAGCAAGATGCAATGGCTACTTTGATATATCAAAAATAGAATATGCAATCATGGAGGCAAATGGTAAAATTAGTTTTCTTTTGAAAAGTAAATATGAGCCTGTTACATTAAAAGATGTTAAACTTAAAGCAGACTATAATGGGTTATGTACCAATGTAATTATTGATGGAAAAATTATGAAAAACAATTTAAAAAATATTAACAAAGATGAGAAATGGTTAAGAACAAGACTAGATAATTTAAATTATAAAGAAATAAAAAAGTTACTTTTAGTAACTGTGGATACTGATGAAAAACTTTCAATATTTGAAAAAAATGTTAAGCAAAATAGTGAGTCAAACTTTGAATAGTTTGATTTTTTAATGATTTTGTGGTATAATATAGCAACAAATGAGGGGGTATAGTAATATGAAAAAAACAGCTGTAATTAGATACAAAGTTGTAACAGACAAAGCAAACAGAAAAATAGTTATAATTTCTGACTTCCATGATTACCCAGGTGGAAGAAAAACAGACTTAGCAGAAAGAGTTAAAGAATTAAAACCAGATTTAATTTTAGTAGCAGGAGACCTTATTCAAGGTACAAAATATAGAAATCCAGTAACATTAAAACAAATAAGAGATTTCTTAGCAGAGTTATCAGAAGATTGTCCTGTTGTTATTTGTAGAGGAAACCACGACTTGATTAAATATGACGCTGCTGCCGACGTGGCATATAGATCACTTGAAAGTGCAAGACCTGGTAGAGTATTCCCACTTGAAAACGAAATGGTTAGTGATAAAGATATTAGAGTAGTTGAATTTACTCCAGGAAGAAAATCATTTGCACCATCTGGACAAGAAAGTGGATTTGCATTACGTGATTTCGTTGAATCTTGGGAAAAAAGTGGTATTAAGTTCCAAGAAGATGATAAGTTCTCAATCCTTTTAACACATAACCCTAAGATTGTTGCACAAGCATTAAGTACACATGAACAAAAAAGATTAGGTTTTAATTTAGAAATGTTAGGAAGATTAAGAGCAATGGCTAATACATTTAACCAATTTGATATGTTCGCTTGTGGTCACTTACATAGTGGATATAGAAGAGCAGATACAGTAAGTGCTGATCCTGATAAATACATGGATAAAGGATATTGGGAGATGCCAGCAGAAGTGGATATAAATGGTAAAATGACTTTCTTCCGTCCTTGGATATATAAAGGAACAGACTTCTGCCGTGGAACAAACTATGTAGGAAAAGGTGGAGAAAGAATAATCCAATTAGAAAACGGACATTATTATTACTATACTGCTAAAGATGCCGAACCTACACCAATAGATGAAGATATAGCATTAAGAGTAGTTGAAACAAGACATTTAAAACCAATAGTTATTTCAGGTGGAGTTAATAAATTCTTCGGTTTACCAATAGATAAGAGTGAAATAACTGAAGTTAAAATATTAAAGAAAACTAGATAAAGACATAAAAAAAGAATGTGCCCAGTGCATTCTTTTTTTTTATTATATTAAATTTTTCTTAACGTATTCATTTAAAGGTTTAATTTTAAATGATGGTTCACCAATTAAATCAGTAGTAACATATCCAGGTTCAGCATCAATAACATCTGGAAGTCTGTTTACAACTGTAGCACACGTTAATTCAACAGTAGCTGGTCTATTAACCACTATTGTTGTATCTGGTTCACCATAAACAGTCCATTCATTTTTATCAAAATCATCTTTTGAATAAACTTTACCAATACATTCAGATTCAATTGTAATACCTTCTTCTGTAGTAGTTGTAACTACCGCACTCATTCCAGTGGCATTTCCCTTTGGAATAGTCATACCTAAAGTACTTGACTCTAAATCTTCACTGTGAGTTTGTGGTACACATTTTTGTGTTTGACCAGTAACAGTTAAACCAAGTTTAGCTGCTAACCATCCGTTAACATTCCACATGTATGAAGGCAAGAATTCGCACTTATCGATCTTTTCCTTTCTTTCCTCATCTGTCATATTATCTGCACTTGCGATCTTTTCTTCGAATTCATCTAATGTAAGCCCAGCTCCATGAGCTTCAGCTAATGCTATTCCGTATTCTTCTACGTTATAGCTAGAACTACCTTTTATTTTAGTAATTCTTTGAGTAGAAGCAGCAATTGCTGCAATTAATTCTCCCCAGTATACATCTTGGTATCCACTACCAGTAATTGTACATCCAGTTTCTCTAGCTATTGCGTTTAAAGCTTTAGTAGATACTGGATTTGAATTAATAGGGAAGAATGCTTCTTCACATGTTGTAATAGCGTTTATACCTAATTTTGCGCATAGCTCTAAAGAAGAGTACAAGTCATTAATTAAACTCATTGTGGTTACAATACAAATATCTGGCTTAGTTTCTTTTAACATCTTTTCAGCATCATTAACAGATGTTATTAAAACTCCAGTAGGATTTCCACCTAAAATTTCAGAAATATCTTTTCCAATAATTTCTGGATTAATATCGATTGCACCTACAATCTCGCACCCCTTTTCAAGAGCGTATCTCATAGTGTATAAACTCATTTTTCCTACACCATACTGTACTACTCTTATTTTCCTTTCCATATCTACCTCCTATTTAACTAAAATATACAACACGTTTTTAATTTTAACAATAAATATCAAGATATATTTTTCGTCAAAATGTAAAGAAATGTGAATAAAAAAATATGCTTAAATTGCTTTTTTTTAAAACGATATGTGTTATAATATTGTAATGAAAAAGAGGGATAGTATGAAGAAATTATCTAAAGAAGAAGTATTACATGTTGCTCACTTAGCAAGAATTAACCTTGAAGATGAAGAAATAGAAAGATACGCTAATGATTTAGGTAAGTTATTAGAAGACATTGACAAGATTAAAGATATAAAAGGCTATGATGATGAAATGATGATATCACCTGTAGAATATAATAGTGATTTAAGACCTGATGTTGAAGGTAAAATGTTAGATTATAAAACTGCAATGAAGAATGTTCCTCATTCTACAGGAAATTTTGTGGAAGTACCGGTGATGTTAAATGAGTAATTATTTAGATTTAAGTATAAAAGAGATAAATAATCTATTAAAATCTAAAAAGATTAAACCGATAGATTTAGTAGAAGAAGCATTTGATAGAATTGAAAAAAGTTCTAGTTTAAACTGCTTTATAACATTAAATAAAGAAGCAGCATTAAAACAGGCTAAAGAATTAGAAGATAAAGAAGTAGATAATTTATTCTTTGGTATTCCTATTGCTATTAAAGATAATATTTGTACAAAGGGTTTAAGAACTACTTGTGCATCTAAGATGCTAGAAAACTTTGAACCTATCTATGATGCAACTGTTATTGAAAAAATAAATGAGAAACATATGATCATAATAGGTAAAACAAATATGGATGAGTTTGCAATGGGATCTTGTTCTAAAACAAGTTATTTTGGAGCACCTCGTAATCCATGGAATGAAAGTAAAATAACTGGTGGATCTAGTGGAGGAAGTGCAGCTTGTGTTTCAGGAAGACTTACTCCAATTGCCTTAGGTAGTGACACTGGTGGATCAATTAGACAGCCATCATCATTTTGTGGTGTAGTAGGGCTAAAACCTACATATGGAAGAGTATCAAGATTTGGTTTAATTGCATATGGTTCAAGTTTAGACCAAATTGGACCAATAACTAGAAATGTAGAAGAAAATGCAGAACTTTTAAACATTATTTGTGGAAAAGATGAAAAAGATTTAACTAGCGCAAAACGCGATAGTGAGGACTTCACAAGATTAATAGGTAAAGATATTAAAGGAATGAAAATAGCAGTTCCTAATTACTTTGTATCAGATATTGTATCAAAAGAAGTATTAGATGTATTTAATAAGACAGTTGAAACTTTAAGAAATTTAGGGTGCACAGTAGATTATATAGATATGAAATACTTAGAAAATGTTGTAACAATATACCAGATTATTACAATGGCTGAAGCAAGTGGTAACTTAGCTAGATTCGATGGAGTTAAATATGGATATTCTTATCCGAACCCTAAAGACTTGGAAGAATTATATACAAAAACAAGACAACTTGGTTTTGGAGATACAGTAAAGAAAAGAATTATGGTTGGTTCATTCATACTTAGTGGTGAGAATGCAAAAATATATTATGATAAAGCATTAAGTATCAGAGATGATATTAAGAAAAGCTTTGATATGGCATTTGAAAAATATGACTTTGTAATTGGACCGGTTGTAACATCAGAAGCATATGACTTAGATGAAGAATTTCCAGATCCTTCAAAAAGCTTTATGGATGACGTATTAGTAATGCCAGTTAATATGGCAGGACTTCCTGGATTAAGTCTTCCAGTTGGGTTTTCTCCAAATCATCTTCCAATTGGTCTTCACGTTATGGCACCAAGATTTGAAGAAGCTAAATTATATCAATTTGGAGCTTTCTTAGAAAAAGAACTTAATTTAAATCTAGATCCAAGAGGTGATAAAAATGAGTAACTATAAAACAACTGTTGGAATAGAAGTACATGCTGAATTAAAAACAAAAACAAAAATATTTTCAGATAGTGCTAACCATTATGGTAAAATGGCTAATACATGTACAAATGTTATAGATCTAGGTTATCCTGGAACTCTTCCTACAATGAATGAAGAAGTTATTCATTTAGGTCTAAGAGCAGCTTTAGTGCTTAATTGTGAAATTAATAAACATATGCATTTTGATAGAAAAAACTATTTCTATCCAGATAATCCAAAGAATTATCAGATTACTCAAAATAGAACACCTATTGGAGTAAATGGATATGTTGAAATTGATACAGAAAATGGTAAAAAGAAAATAAGAATACACGATATTCATATAGAGGAAGATACTTGTAAGAGTATCCATGCTGATAAAAAATCAATGCTTGATTACAATAGAGCAGGAGTACCTCTTGTTGAAATAGTAACTGAAGCAGATATGAATAGTGCTGAAGAAGCAGTTAAATATCTTGAAAAACTAAGAGAATTACTTTTATATGCTGATGTTTCAGATTGCAAAATCGAAGAAGGAAGCATGAGATGTGATTGTAACGTTTCTGTTAGTAAAACAGATAAATTGAATACTAAAGTAGAAGTTAAAAACATTGGATCAATATCTAATGTTGGAGTAGCAATTAAATATGAAGAAGAAAGACAAATCGCTTTATATGAAAAAGGTGAAACATTCAAAGAACAAACAAGAAGATTCGATGATAAAACTATGTCTACAATATTAATGAGAGTTAAAGAAACAGGAAATGATTATAGATATTTTCCTGAACCAGATATCCCTTTTGTAGATTTAACTGATGAATATATAAAAGAAACAAAAGAAAATCTTCCAATGTCAGCAGAACAAAGAAGAGAAGTGTATAAAGAAGCTGGAATTAACGATATTAATGTTGAAAAAATTATTCAAAATAGAAATATTTCAGATTACTTAAATAAGTTTATTAAAAAGATTAACTTAGTAATTGCAAGTAATTTATTACTTGGGGATATAGCAGCATACTTAAATAAAACAGAAATGAATTTAGATCAAACTAAACTTACAGATGAAAAGTTTGAAGATGTTGTTAACTATTTAGATAGTGGTAAGATTAATAGTAAAATTTTCAAAGAAATACTTGATGATGTTATGGAATCTAATGATTCTATAGACAAAATCTTAGATAATCATAATATTAAACAAATGGGTGAAGACGAAGTAATAGATATTATCAATACTGTTATTGAAAATAATCCACAAAGTGTTCAAGATTATAAAAATGGTAATGAAAGAGCTATTAAATTCCTTATGGGTCAAATAATGAAAGAAACAAAAGGTAATGCTAATCCACAAATGGTTACTGACAAGTTAACAGAATTATTAAATAAATAACTACGCAAGTAGTTATTTTTATTTACAAAAATTAGAAACAAAAATATAATTAAAGTAGAAAGATAGGTGACTATTATGGAAATAGCTGAAGAGAATTTAAAAGAATTACATGCTCTACCAGGTGAGCCGTTAGATGTATTTTTATATAACATGGAAGAGTTAAGAGCAATTGGATTTGAAGTAACCGGAGTATATAATGGAGTAAGATTTAATAATATGGCTTTTGCATCAGCCAAAGCATCTTACTTAGATGCAGCAAGAAACACAATTGTAGATAAAGAAAAGTTAGAGCAAAGACGCGATAAAATAAGAAAAAGAGCAATTGAAATAATAAAAGGTTTTGTTAAAATAAATCAAGGAAACACACATTTAAGCACAGATGAAATAATTTCGTTTATAAGAATGATTGCATCAGTAACAAGACTTACGGATGGCTTTGAGATTCCTAAAGACGTTTGTGAAGATGTTATCAGATTGTTACAATCTTTAGGATATGAACCAATTGAACCAGAAAAAGCTTTCCAAAGAACAGGTGAAGCAAAGAAGGAAGGAAATGTTGGTATCAGAGTATGGGAACATTCTGTATATATACCTGAAACAGAAGTACCTGGTCTTCGTAGTGCCTTCCGTGAAGAATTTTCAACATACGTTATTAGAAACGCTATGGCACAGCTTAGAGAAGGTTCTATTGATAAGCGAATTGAAGACTTCTGCTTTGAAGCAGGCGAAAAAAATAGAACAGATCCAAGAAGTTTTGATAAGTAAAAGAAAAGTATCTAGAAATAGATGCTTTTTTTATTATGAAATATAGTTATTTTGTCTTCAAAATATTTCCTTTTTGTTGTATAATTAATATACAAACGTGTAAAGAGAAAAGTAATATATGAGGTGATTACATGGAATACATAAAGAAACACAAATTAACATCATTTATAATTTTAGTATATATAATAGTAATAGCATTTGGCTTTTTTGTATACAATCTATTTATAGGTAGTAGTGGACTTCCTGTATATGGAGATAGACTTGACGGAATCGAGGATGTACCAATTACAGAAGAACAAACAAAAAAGATTGTCAGTGAGTTAAAAAGCGAAAAGATAGTAACAAAAGTAAAAGATCCATATTTAAGTGGTAAAATCTTCAAAGTTATTATTACTGTTACAGATGATGCTGATTTAAAATCAGGTAAAGCATTAGCAAGTAAAGTAACAGCAGTATTAACAGAAGAACAAAAGAAATTCTACGATGTTGAAATTTTTGTAACAAAAGAATATTCTTGTACTTTAGAGGCTACTGGTAAAGTAGATGAAGATGGTAACTTTACTGATGATGTAGTAGTTACATTCCAAAAGAAATTAGGAGATGTTGAGTCAGTCTTAGAATATGGAATGGCTTCTAAAGATTCAAAAGATTACAATAAAGAAACAAAGATAACAATTACTAAAGATGGAGAACACATTATCTATGGTTATACAAAAGATAAAGGTGGAGAATACAAGTGCAGTATCAAAATAGTTAAGAAATCAGCAGAAAGCGCTGTTAAAACAGAAACTATCAATTCTATTAAGAGTAGAAACTATCCAATCATTGGATATCAAAAACAAGGAACAAATAAGATAGTTTGGACAAAAGATAGATAGAAATAGGTGAAACGATGAAATTAAAGAAAAAATGGATAATAGGGATATTGGTTGTAATTCCACTAGCTATTTTTATAGGTTTATTCTATTACTTCTATGGTGAAGATAAAAATTCATTCACAGTAGCAGATAATAAATGGATTGAAAAGCATTTATCAACAATAATAGATTTTAATGTTATAAGTGACTATCCTGTATATAGTGATGGAGTATTTAAAAAGTTTATTGATGATTTTAGTGAAGATACTAAATTTGAATTTAATACAATTCAAAGAGGAAAAGAAGAAGATACAACATCAACTGGTTATAGATTTAGAGTACTAAATAATCAAGATCAATTAACTGACAATGATTTACTATTACAAGAAGATGTTTATGTATTGTTTGGTAAAACAAGTGAAAGAGTAGATTCAATTAAAGATGTTGGTGCTAAAACTATTGGAGTTTTAGAAAGTGACTCAGATGAAATTATCTATTATTTAAAATCATATAGTGATCTTAAATATAAAAACTATGAAACATCAGAAGAACTATTTAAAGCTTATGAAGATGATAAAGTAGATTTAATAATTGTTCCAAATACAATGTATTTAAATCAAACATTATTAAATGAAAAATATAACATAAAATATATCTTTACTGAAATAAATAAGAAACTAGTATTAACTCTTGCAGATGATAAAAACAATGAAGAGATGAATAATATAGTTAGAAAGTATTTCAATAACTGGAAAAAGAAGAAATACATAGAAACATATAATAAATCAGTATTAAATTATTATTTAGAAAAAGCAGATGTTTCAGATAAAGATAAAACTGAATTTTTAACAAAGACATATACTTATGGATTTGTAGAAAATTATCCATATGAAGTATTAAGAAAAGGTGACTTTAATGGTATTGCAGCAGAATACGTTAATAGAATGTTACGTCTTGCTAATACTGATTTCATAACATTTAAAGAATATGATACTATCGATGAATTAAAAAAAGACATCGATGCAGGTGAAGTAGATATTTATTTCAATTATTACGATTATGAAAATAATGATTATAAATCAACTATTTCAACTTTTGTTGAAAAATATGTTGTTCTTGCTGAGGATGAAGATGAGTTTGTAGTTAATAGCTTCGAATCAATGAAGAACAAAAAAGTATCAATAATGATTAATAATTCTATTTACAATTACTTTAAAGATAATAGTAAAGCGCAATTAGTGCCTTCAGAAACAATTAGTGAATTACTTGATAATGGAGAAGATTCTTTAATTGTTGTTGATAAAGAAGTTTATGAATATTACAAGAATAGCAAATTCAAGAATTATAGTGTACTATTTGAATCAACAATAACAAACGAATATAAGTTCATGATTCACAATGATGATAGTAATAAAGTATTCTATGATATCTTCAATTATATAATTGGAACAAACTCATATTACAATTACAGAAATACTGGACTTAATGAATTAAATGCTTCAGTACTTGAAAAAATATCATTTGAAGAATTATATGTAATCTTATTATGTGTTGTATTGATTCCAATTATTGTAATGACAATACTATATTTTGCACTTAAGAGAAGAAAACAAGTAAAACAAATCAAAAAAGAAGACAGAAGAAAGTATACAGATATGCTTACTTCATTAAAGAATAGAAACTATTTGAATCATAATATAAAAGCATGGAATGATTCTCAAAAATATCCACAAGCTATTATATTGATAGATTTAAATAATGTTAAATATGTTAATGACAATTATGGTCATGAACAAGGAGATAACTTAATTGTTGGAGCAGCAAGTATCTTAATTAATACTCAACTTGAAAACAGTGAAATTATAAGAAGCGATGGTAATGAGTTCTTATTATACCTAGTTGGTTATAGTGAACAACAAGTATCAACATATTCTAAAAAGTTAGCAAAAGAATTTAAATCACTTCCATATGGATTTGGTGCTGCAGTAGGATATAGTATGATCTTAGATGAAATTAAAACTATTGATGATGCTATCAATGAAGCAACAATTGAAATGAAAAAGGATAAAGAAGAATACAAATAGAGGTAATTATGAAAGAAAAAGTAAAAAGATTCTTACATTACTTATATGTCAGTATTAGAAAGCCAGAAATGGAGGTTTTGCCTGGAAATCTGGCCTTTTTCTTTATGATGATGATTATCCCATTATTAACCATAATAGGAACAGTTATTGCAAATCTTGATATAGCAGATAGATCATTAACAGAAACAATATACGCTAATTTTCCAAATAATATTGCTGATTTAATAACATCTATTATGGCAGAAGGATCATCTACAGTAAGTGTTTGGGCAATCCTTATTGGTTCACTTTTACTAGCATCAAATGGAACTTATTCAATGATAGTTACATCTAACTCAATATATGGTATAAAGAAAAGTAGCGCGATTAAAAATAGAATAAAATCAGTTGTTCTAGTAATAGTACTTGTACTTTTATTCACATTATTGTTGATAATTCCTGCAATAAACTCAAAAGTACTTGGATTAATTGCTAGATTAACTAAAACAAATATGGCTACTAACATATATTTCATGCTTTATAAAGTATTGAAATATCCAATCTTATTCTTATTTGTATTCATATTTGTTAAAATATTATATAAATTTTCACCTAGTGGAAAAAATAGAAAAAGGACAAGTTATGGAGCAGTATTTACTTCAGTTCTTTTAATGATTTCTACATGGTTTTATTCAATATATATTGAGTATTTTTCAGATTTTGAGACATTGTATGGTGGAATTTCTAACATCTTATTCTTGATGTTATGGATTAATTTGATTACATACATATTCGTGCTTGGAATGAATCTTAATGCAGCACGCGAAAAAATGATTTTAGAAGATAAGGCTAAAGAAGAAAAAAACGTTGATAAGATTGAAAAATAAATAGTATTTTGCTATAATTTACTAGGCGAGGTAGTGCTATGAAAAAGACTATTAAGAAAAAAGAAACTAAAGAAGTTAAAAATAAAAAAGTAAAGAAGATTAAGAAAGAGGAAAAGTCTAAAACATCCTTTATTTCTAAAGTTAAATCTAACTACAAAAGTTTTAAAAGCAATCCTAAACAATATACAGTTAGAGTACTTAAGAAAACTAAAAAAATGATTTTAGATAATAGATTCTATTTCCTATTTGTTTTATTAAATGTTATTAATGGTATGTTATTAAGAGCATTCACATTAGGTAATGGAACATTATTCGATTTTGATGCTATACTTGCAGATGCAGCGTTTATGTTTGTAATTGGATCATTCTCTTTCTTGTTTAATGAAAAGGGAAGATTTATCTATATGTTTATTATCACAACATTGTTAACAGCAATTTGTGTATTAAACTCTGCATATTATACTTTCTATACATCTTTCTCATCAATTTCACTTATATCAACAGCAAGATTTATAACTGATGTTGGAGATGCAGTTGTAGAAAATGTATTACAACCAAAAGATTTAGTATATATAATTATGCCTTTCTCTTTAATATTTTTACATCGTAGATATAAGAAAGCTGGTAAATTAAAATTATTTAGAAGTAAATTAGGTTTTTTAAAATCTTTAGGTCTTGGGGCAGTATGTGCAATTATATTCTGTTGTACTTTAACAGGAACAGATGTTGGAAGACTTACAAAACAATGGAATAGAGAATATGTTGTTAAAAAGTTTGGTATCTATGTTTATCATGTTAATGATTTAGTAAAAAGTTTGGAACCAAAATTTGCAGCACTTTTCGGATACGATTCAGCACTTAAAGAATTTAATGAATTTTATGCTGATGTTAAAGAACCTACAAAGAATAAATATACAGGAATGTATGAAGGTAGAAATATCTTAGTAATTCATGGTGAAAGTATTCAAAACTTCCTAATTGGGCTTAAATTCAATGGACAAGAAGTAACACCAAATTTAAATAAACTTGCTAAGACAGGAATGTATTTTGACAATTTCTACACACAAGTAAGTATTGGTACAAGTAGTGATACAGAGTTTACATTAAACACATCACTTATGCCAGCAAGTTTGGGAACAGCATTCTCAGATTATGCAGATAAAGAATATGTATCAATACCTAAATTATTAAAAGAAAAAGGATATTACTCATTTGCAATGCATGCTAACAATGGTGAGTATTGGAATAGAAGAGTAATGCATAAAAACTTAGGATATGATGAATTAATTGCAAAAGATCAATTTGAAATAGATGAAGT
The DNA here is from genome assembly GCA_017525035.1 of Bacilli bacterium. GTDB lineage: Bacteria > Bacillota_I > Bacilli_A > RF39 > UBA660 > RUG13868. The sequence continues at coordinate 63,042 of JAFXTH010000006.1, forward strand.
AATTGGTCTTGGTTTATCAGATGCCTCATTCTTCAAACAAGCAGTACCTAAACTTCAAAAGATTGTTGAAGAACATGGTAAGTATTATGGAACATTTATAATGCTTACTAACCATACACCATTCTCTGAAACAGACAAATATGGTGAATTTGATGTAGATATCAAAGAAACAATTACTAATGAAAATGGTGAAAAGGTTGAAGTTAGTTATCCATATATGGAAGGAACTAAGTTAGGAAATTACATTAAGTCTGCTCACTATGCTGACTATGCTTTAGGAATATTCCTAGATGAACTTGAAAAAGCAGGACTTCTTGAGAATACAGTTATCGTATTCTATGGAGACCATGATGCAAGACTTCCTCAAAGCAACTATGTAAGACTATATAACTATGATAAAGAAAATGATTCAGTATTAGATGAAGATGATCCTAACTATGTAGAATTCAATGATTATCATTATGAGTTGAATAGAAAAGTACCATTTATAATTTGGTCTAAAGATAGAATAAATAAAGCAGAAAAAATATCTTATACAATGGGTATGTATGATGTTATGCCAACTCTTGGAAATATGTTTGGATTCTATAACAAATATGCCTTAGGTCATGATATATTTGAAATTAAAGATAACAACATAGTAATATTCCCAACAGGAAATTGGCTAACTAAAGATATGTATTATAATAATCAGAAAGAAGAATCATTTGTATTATCTAGTCGAGTTGTTACACAAGAGCAAATTGAATACAATAGAGAATACACTGATAAATTGTTATCTGTATCTAATGACATCTTAGTATATGACTTAATAAGAAATTCAAAAGTACAAACAGTAAATGAATCAGAAGTAGTAGAAGGGAAGCAATAGATATGAGTAAGAGAAAAAAAGATAAAAGAATAATTATACTAATTGCTGCTGCAATTGTACTATTTATAATTGCTGCCTTCTTATTAATGAATGGTGGATCTAAAAAAACTGAAGTAGAAGAAGTTAAAAAAGTTGATAATATTAAGACAAAAGAAATAGATTACACTTTATATAATAATAAATCTGATTTATATAAAGATTACTTTTCAGAATTAAAAGAAGTATTATTAAAAGATAAAGTTGATGATTTAGAATATGCTAAAGTTCTTGCTAAATTATTTGTAGCAGATTTCTATTCATTAGCTGATAAAAAAACAAATACAGATGTTGGTGGACTTGATTTTATATATCCAGATATGAAAGAAAACTTCATATTAAAGGCTACTGATACAATATATAAATATGTTGAATCAAATGTTTATGGAGATAGAAAACAATCACTTCCAAAAGTAAAAAGTGTTGAAATTAAAAAAGCAGAACCTAAACCATTAAAATATGGCAAACTATCTGATGGATTAGGATATGTAGTAACTACTACAATAGCTTACGAAAAAGATTTAGGGTTCCCTAAAGAAGTTACTTTATACATAATACATAAAGATAAAAAATTATTTATAGTAGAAATAAAATAGGTTTAATAAACCTATTTTTAGATAAGGGGAAATATGGAAAGAGTTATTTTAATAAAATATGGTGAATTAACTACAAAAAAGGGTAATAGAAACTTCTTTGTTCAACTATTATACAAAAGTATTCAAAATAAACTTGCTAATTATAACGTTAAAATATTTAAAGATTTATCTAGAATGTATATTGAGTTTAATGATAAAGATTTAGATGAAATATTAAAAAGAGTTAATAATATATTTGGAATACATGAATATTTAGTTGCATACAAAATAGATACTGATGTTGAAACTATTAAAGAAAAAGTATTAGAAATAGTTAAACAAGAAAAGTTTAATACTTTTAAAGTAGAAACAAAGAGAAGTTATAAAGAATTCCCAATTAATAGTCAAGATTTTTCAAGGCAATTAGGTGGTTTAATTCTTAAAAATATCAATGATATAAAAGTAGATGTTCATAATCCAGAGTTACTTGTTAATGTAGAAATAAGAAAAGAATACACTTATATTTATACAAATTATTACTATGGTTTAGGAGGATATCCAAATAATACTTTAGGAAAAGGAATGCTTATGTTGAGTGGAGGAATAGATTCTCCAGTAGCAGCCTATCTTGCTATGAAAAGAGGAGTACATGTTGAAGCTTTATATTTTGAAGCAATTCCACATACAAGCATTAACGCAAGAAATAAAGTAATAGAACTATGCAAAAAATTATCTATTTATACATCAAGTATTAAGCTTCATATTGTACCTTTTACAGAGATTCAAGAAGCAATTTATAAAACAGCTGATGAAGATTATGTAATTACAATAATGAGAAGAATGATGTATAGAATAACTGAAAGAATGGCCAAAAGAAGACGATGCTTAGCAATCATAAATGGTGAATCAATTGGGCAAGTAGCCAGTCAAACATTAACTAGCATGAAAGTTATTAATTCAGTTACTAATTACCCAGTAATAAGACCAGTAGCATGTCTTGATAAACTTGAAATTATGGATATTGCAAGAAAGATTGATACTTATGATATAAGCATATTACCATATGAAGATTGTTGTACTGTTTTTGTTCCAAAGCATCCAGTAATCAATCCTAAAATGGAATTATGTGAAGATATGGAAACAAGATTTGATTATCAAGAATTAATAAACAAAGCACTTAAAAATATTAAGACAATTACAATAACTGAACATGATAAAAATGAATTTGATGATTTATTATAATTAAAGTATAAATTGTTTAAAAAATCACATCCTATAAATGTAGGAGGTGAAACAATGAAAAAAGGACAAAAGAAAAAAACTAGCTCCACAAGAAATTCTACTGCTAAAAAGAATACAACTGATAATATGAAGTATGAAATAGCAAATGAATTTGGTGTTAGTTTAGGTCCAAATTCTACTTCTCGTGCCAATGGTTCCGTTGGTGGTGAAATTACTAAAAGATTAGTAAATCGAGGAAAAGGTGGAAGTGCAAAAAGAAATTCCTAATACTAATAATATGAAATAGATAATAGATGATATTATCTATTTTTTTTGTTATACTATTATTAGAGTAGCGTAATAACTTAAAAAGTGTTATACTTACAATAAGTAGGAAACATATATAAAGGTACTAACGAAAGTAAAAAGGAGAAGTTAATATGGCTGAAGAAGAAAAAAAGAAAAAGAAAGTAACAAAGAAACCTGCGAAGAAAGCAGTAAAGGCTGAAAAAACTGCACCAAAAAAGACTGCGGTAAAGAAAGCAGCAACTAAAAAGAATGATACAATTAAATAAATTGAAAAGGTATTAAAAAAAGAATTACCAAAAATTATAGAGCCAGAAAAAGAAAAGAAAGTTGAAGAAAAGAAAGTTGAAGAACCAAAAAAAGATAAAAAAGAAAAGAAAAAATCTTTTGCCCTAACTAAAAGAGAAAAGATTTTAATTGGTTTAGTTATCTTAACAATAGTAGTTACTGGTTTAATGTATTATTTAATGTTTGGAGATAAATATTATAATTTCAAAGCAAACTGGGGATTACATATACCAAGTTCAGTTGAGGAAGTATATTCTGTTAAAGGTAAAAAAGATGAATTTGGTGATTATAATACTTACTACATTTTAAAATATGAAAAAGAAGAAGATGTTGCAAAATTAGTTAATTGGTCTAAGAAAGATGTTGAAACAATTCAATATGATAATGCTAAAGAAGCAGTTAACGAATGGTTAAATGTTTTAGGAATAGATAACAATAGACCAACATTTGAAAATGTAGAATATTGGTATAAAAATGATGCCAAGAGTAACGAAATCATCATGATTAAAGATAAAACAAATAAAAGAATCTATATATTAGAATTCTTTCTAAAAGAAGAATAAAACTTGTATTAAAAAATACAAGTTTTTTTATTCTGAATTATTAAATCCTTTTTTTAATAGATCCATTTCAATTCCTTCTTTTTCAAGGAAAGCTGGCAGCGTTTTAGCCCAACGCCCACCATATTTAGCACCACATTGTTTAGGACCATCCCTAAACCATGATAGGGCTTTTACTTTATCTACTTGATAAACATCATAGTTAAGCACGTTTTGAGAGGCCTCAAGATGCCATGGACTGCACACCATTATGTTTAAAATATCCATTAATTTCTTTTTATCCCATAGTCCGCATAATAAACTTAATGTGAATGATGAATTGGGTCCTTTCTTTTTAAAACCTTCATACTCACAGTCTAAATCATTTGAATCAAAAGATAATTCTAGATTAACATATGCAACATTTTTATTATTATTTACTATGTCATAACATTCTTTCAATTTATCTAAATTAACGTAGTTGTCTAAGAAGCAATCATCACATATAAATATTACTTTCTCTTCTGGTATATCTTGAAGAGATAAATATATTCTAGTAGTCCACTCATCTAATTCAAAATCATGGTTGATTGTTTTCATAAGAGGACTATCTAAGGTTTCCGTAAATAAGTATGTAACTGGGTGATTAGGCCAATATTTATCTAAGCAAGTCATGAATGTAGGCCATACTTCATCATTTAGATCACAACTAAAACATACAATTGCTAAATCATTCATATTATCACCATAACAAATATATCATATTTAAATTAACAATACCACTAGAAAAATGTTATAATATTTGATAAAATATTGATATTGAAAAGAGGGATAATTATGAAAATAATGTCAATTAATGCCGGTAGTAGTTCACTTAAGTTTTCCTTATTTGATATGTCTACAGAAGAAGTATTAATTTCAGGAGTATTTGAACGTATTGGTATTGAAGGTGGTACTTATACATTAAAGTACAAAGGAGATAAAATTAAAGTTGAACAAGAATTAGATTCTCATTCAACAGCAGTTAAAATATTACTTGAGAAATTAATAGAATTACAAGTAATATCTACTTTAGAAGAAATCGAAGGAGTAGGTCATAGAATAGTACATGGTGGAGATAAATATACTGAATCAGTTATGGTTACTGATGAAGTTGTTGATGACATAATCAAATTCAGTGATTATGCACCACTTCATAATCCAGCACATGCTATATGTATTAAAGCATTTAGAGAGGTTTTACCTAAAACTCCAATGGTAGTAGTATTTGATACTGCATATCATCAAACAATAGAAAAAGCAAGATTCTTATATCCAGTACCATATGAATGGTATGAAAAATATCATATAAGAAAATATGGTGCACATGGAACTAGTCATAGATATATTGCTCAAACATTAAAACAAGAATTAGGTAAAGATGACTTAGACATCATTTCATGTCACTTAGGAAATGGTGGAAGTATTACTGCAATTAAAGATGAAAAGTGCGTAGATACTTCTATGGGATTCACACCACATGCTGGAATCATGATGGGAACAAGAAGTGGAGACATTGATGTTTCAATCGTTCCTTATATCATGGAAAAAGAAGGTAAGAGTGCAAGTGAAATCATGAATGACTTAAATAAGAAATCAGGTTTCTTAGGTGTATCAGGAGTAAGTAGCGACTCACGTGATATCGAAAATGGTATCAAAGAAGGAAATGAAAGGTGTATTCTTGCTGAAGAAATGTATGTTAACTCAATTGTTAAATATATAGCACAATACTATGTTTTATTAGGACATGTTGATGCCATCGCATTTACTGCAGGAATTGGAGAAAACAGTCCAGAAACAAGATTAGCAGTTATTGAAAAATTAGCTTGTTTAGGAATCAAAATTGATCCTGAAAAGAATAACATTAGAGGAAAATTTGCAAAGATTAGTACTGATGATTCAACTGTAGAAGTATATGTTGTACCAACAGATGAAGAATTAATGATTGCAAGAGACACACTAAATTTAATAAATAGATAGGAAGTAAAAATGCTTAAACAAATTTACGAAGAAATAAAAAAATATAATACTATTGTTATTGCAAGACATATTGGAGTAGATCCAGATGCACTAGGAAGCCAATTTGCACTTAAAGAGGCAATTAACTTAAATTTCCCAGATAAACTTGTTTATGCTGTAGGAAGTAAAAGTTCAAGGTATAACTACTTTCCAAAACTTGATAGATATGAAATGACAGACAACCAAAATGTATTGTTAATTGTTGTAGATACTCCTGATAAAAAAAGAGTTGATATTAATAGATTAGATACATTTCCAAATGTTTGTAAAATAGATCATCATCCATTAATTGATAACTTTGGAGGGATAGAATATATCGATACTAAAGCATCTAGTGCTTCAGAATTAGTACTTAGATTCTTCAAAGAAAATAATGTTGAAATAAATAAAAATATTGCTGAATTCTTATATTATGGAATAGCATCAGATACTAACAGATTCTTATTCAATACTGATTACAATACATTTCAAATAGTAAGTGATTTAATAAAAGAATATGATATAGATGTAGAAGAATTATATTCACATTTATATGCTAGACCATTCAGCGAAGTAAGATTCCAAGGATATATTTCAGAGAATTTAACATTAACTGAAAATGGATTTGCATACGTAATAATATCCAACGATACATTACTTAAGTATGGAGTTGATGCAAGTTCAGCAGGTAACATGGTAAATAACTTCAACAATATTGATGAAGTTGTCGCATGGGCAACAATTTCAGAAGATGTTAAGAATGGTTTGTTTAAATTTAATATAAGATCTCGTGGGCCAGTAGTTAATAATATTGCTGAACGTTACAATGGTGGAGGTCATGCTCTAGCAAGCGGTGCAAGAGTTAAAACTATGGAAGAGGTACAACTACTTATTAATGAACTAGATAATATTTGTAGAGTATATAACGAGAAAGAAGGAGACTAAAATGAAGGTTGATAATGTTAACTTATACGTAAGTGCAGTAAGAAGAAGCCAATACCCAGAAGATAATCTTCCTGAATTTATAATGTTAGGAAGAAGTAATGTTGGTAAAAGTAGCTTCATGAACACACTTGTTAATAGAAAAAATTTAGCTAGAATATCTTCAAAACCAGGAAAAACAAGCACAATTAATTTCTTTAACGTAGAAGATTCATTCTATTTAGTAGATGTTCCAGGATATGGATATGCAGATACTTCAAAAGAAGAAATAAGAAAGTTTGGATTAATGGTTGAAGAATATCTGCAAAAAAGAAAAGAACTTAAAAGAGTATTCCTTTTAGTAGATTTTAGACATAGACCAACAAGCGATGATAAGTTAATGTATGACTTTCTAAAGTATTATCAAATACCTGTTACGGTAATAGCAACTAAAGCAGATAAAGTAAGTTCAAGAGAAAAAGATAAGAATTTAAAGGAACTTAATAGTGCTTTAGACATAGTAGTAGGTGATAATGTCGTACTATTCTCAAGTGTTAGTAAAGTAGGAAGAGAAGAAGTATTAAAAATAATTGAAGATATAATAAAATAAGCACAATAGTGCTTTTTTATTTTACATTTTTTAAATTAATATGTGTAAAATTACTTTACTCCGAAAAAAAATGATAATATAATTAAAATAGAGGAAGAAGAGGATAGATATGGAAAAGACTAAAAAACCACAAGAGAAATTAGTGTTATCATTTATCGGAATTGCTGCAGGTATTGCCTTTTTAGGTGGAACTGCATATGGTGAAAGTTATAATGCCCGTAAAATTGGAAATGTTACAAATTATGCTTCAGATGAAGAAGTAGTACCAGCTGGATATAACAATGGAAAGAGTACTCTAGGATTTAATGAATACAACATCATTTATGATGAAAATGAATATAATTATACATTTATTTTAGATAATTATGCAGGGCTAGATGATTCATATTTTGAAGTACGCTATGGTGATGATAAGAGCACTATAAATCTTGTAAGAAATTATATAAAAGATGGACACACAGAAGGACATGCAATTGAATTTGATGAAAATGTAGTTGATTCTTTTGTAGCAGGATTTGGTGATAGTAACGAAAAAGATTCAATCTTCTTTATATTAGAAGATGGAAGCGTTGAATACATTCTTGTTGAAAGAGCTGTAAAAAACGATGATTACAGAACATTTAGAATTGACGGATTAGATAATATTGCTAAGCATTACAATGCTAATGCATGTAGTGATACAACATTAGAATGTAAAAGAACTGTTCTAGTACAATCTATGGATGGAACAATTTACGACTTAGAAAAATACGTTCAATAAAGCACGAAAGTGCTTTTTTCTTTTACCAAATAATATTAATAACATAAAATAATTTAGGTGGTATATTGAAATATCAATTAATAAATAAAAATAAATTTATAATATATCTTAATTCATCATATATGTGTTTAAATAAAGAAAACTTATATGATAGTATTAAAAATATTTTAATAAAAGTAAGAAAGAGATATGCATATGATATATATGGCTATTATGATGTTAATATTTATGAAATAAAATGTATAACAACAGTAATTGAGTTTATAAAAAAAGATCAAGATGATTATTTTAAAAACAATGTTGATTTAAAGATAAACTACATTAATAAAGATTATAAAATAAGAATAGATGACTATACTTTACTTAATAATTTTTTAATATCTTCAAATGACATTAAAAATGGTGATATTATTAAGATATGTGAACATTATTCGATAGAAAATCTTAATTTACAATAATATGATGATATGCTATAATATACGAGAGTTAAGGGGTGATACCATGAAAATTCCAACAGTCGCTTTAGTAGGAAGACCTAATGTAGGTAAGAGTACTATTTTTAATAAACTAGTAGGAGAAAAAATTTCTATTATTGAAGATACTCCAGGAGTAACTAGAGATAGAATTTATAGTGAGGCAACATACAAAGATTATAAATTCAATGTTATAGATACTGGTGGTATTGATGGTTCTTTAGAAAAATTTAATGACGTTATTAAAATGCAAGCCGAAATAGCTATAGATGAATCTGACTTAGTTTTATTTGTAGTAGATGGTAAAGAAGGTTTAACTTCTAATGACTTTTTAGTAAGAGACATGCTAAGAAACAGTGGGAAAAAAGTAATAGTTGTAATTAATAAAGTTGATAATAAAAAATCTGAAGAAAATATTTATGATTTCTATGAATTAGGATTTGATACATATTTACCAGTAAGTGGAGAACATGGTATTGGATTCTTTGAATTAAAAGATGAAATAGTAAGCAATTTTCAAAAGAAAGAATATTATGCCGAAGATAAAAGACTTAAGTTCTCTGTTATTGGAAGACCTAACGTAGGTAAGAGTAGTTTAATTAATGCAATGCTAAATGAAGAAAGAGTTATTGTAAGTGATGTTGCTGGAACTACAAGAGATGCTATAGATACAGTGATGAGATATAATGATGAAGAATTTGTTATCATTGATACAGCAGGAATGAGAAAGAAAGGTAGAGTATATGAAGCAATAGAAAAGTATAGTCTACTTCGTTCAATGAAAGCTATCGATAGATCAGATATATGTTTACTAGTAATTAATGCTGAAGAAGGCATTATAGAGCATGATAAACATATCGCTGGATACGTTCTAGAAAAAGGAAAAGGATTGATAATAGTCGTTAATAAATGGGATACAGTTGAAAATCCTGACAAAAAAGAGTATATTAAAAAGGTAAGAGGAGAATTCCAATTCTTGAGTTATGTTCCAATTGTATTCACTAGTGCACTTACTAAAAAAGGTATACATACAATTATGCCTGAAGTATTAAGAGTTAGTGAAAACATAAAAAGAGAAATACCAACAAATGTATTAAATGATGTAGTAACAGATGCATATATGTTGAATATTCCTCCATCATATAAAGGAAAGAGACTTAAAATATACTTCACAAATCAATCAGGAACTAAGCCACCAAAATTCACTTTCCACGTTAATAACAAAGGTTTAGTACACTTCTCATATGAAAGATATTTAGAAAATAAATTAAGAGAGAATTTTGAACTTGAAGGGACACCAATAATCTTACAATTTAAGAATAGGAGTGAATAAAATGATATTTAACACAGACTTAAATGCACAAAGAAATGCATCTTATGAAGGAACACTTAAAAACTTAGAAAAAGCTCAACAATTACTAGACGAAAGATATAGAGCAAAACTAATAAGCGATGCTGACTATATTAAAAAATCAAATGAGATAAAAGCTCAAATGGATAAATGCAAAGCAGTAATAGGTAGAGAATATTAAAAGTATTAGAAAACTAATACTTTTTTATTTTATTTAAAATTAAAATGTGTTAGAATATTCTTATAATAGAGGTGTAATATGAAAAATAGAAAAGGATTTACATTAATAGAAATTATTGCTGCCGTAATAATACTTGGTATTATATCAATAGTAGCAGTAGTAACTTACACAAGTAGTATGAGAGAATTTAGAGATAGTTACTATACTTCTCTAGAAAGGACACTAGTAGAATCAGGTAAAGAGTTTTTTGAAGACAATAGAAACTATAGACCTGCTTCAGTATTTACAGCACAAAAAGTGCCAATATCAATATTAGAGTCAAAGTCATATATTGATGACATAACAGACTATAATGGAGATAGATGTGATAGAAGTAGTTATGTTATAGCAATTAAAGCAGCAAAAAATGATTACATATATCATGCGTGTTTAGCTTGTTCAGAAGACACATATTCAAACCTAGAAGATAAATATTGTGACAGTTCATGGGATGATCCAACA
>JAFXTH010000007.1 GCA_017525035.1 Bacilli bacterium
ATCCTTCAGCTTCGTTCTTCTTTCCTGTTCCTGTTCCTTTATATCCGGCCTTACAACTACTATGATTTGTACCACCTGTACAATAATATCCGTTTTGGCATGTTGTACATCCTGTGTTTCCTTCTCCTGTGTTATAGCTTCCTGCTGGACATGTTGTACATGTTGTGCTTGCTGCACTAGAACTGTATGTTCCGGCTGAGCATATTGAACATCCTTCAGCCTCGTTCTTCTTTCCTGTTCCTGTTCCTTTATATCCGGCCTTACATGCTGTTGTATTTGTTCCACCTGTACAATAATATCCATTTGGACATGTTGTACATCCTGTGTTTCCTGTTCCAGTATTATAGCTTCCTGCTGCACATGTTGTACAACTTCCTGCTCCAGCACCACTATATGTTCCAGCTGCACAAGCAGTACAACTTGTTGCTCCTGCTGCTGCAAATGTTCCAGCTGGGCATGTATCCCATTGTGCATATATTGTTTGATTTTGTGTAACTGTTACTGTTGTTGTTGCTGTTACAGCACTTCCACCAGTTTGTGATGTTGTCCATCCAGTGAAAATGTGTCCTGCCCATGTTGGTGTACATAATGTACCATATTGAGAATTGTAATTAATTGTCTTTGTTGTACATCCGCTTCCACCATTATTATTATATGTAAGTGTCATTGCACTATTTTTTTCTACTGTAATTGAACATGTTCTTTCTGTTCCTGCTACGTCTTTAATGTATCCTGTGTAAGTAGTTGTTGTATCAGTAGAGTGTACTATTGTTTTACTTCCTGTTACACTTCCAATACCATATGATCCTACTCCACTTCCACCAGTATCTGTTGCAGTGTCGAATGATACTGTAGCATTACCTATGAATCTTCCATTTCCTGCATATTTAACACCCTCTGCTTTTAATGTACATGCAGGTGGTTGTTTATCTATATTTGATACTGTAATTGTACAAGTTCCTACTGTTCCTGGTGAATTTTTAACTTTTGCTGTGTATGTTCCGTTTGTTCCTACAACTTTTGTTTTTGTTCCATTGTATGTTGTTCCACCATCCCATGAATAAGATACTATTGAACTTGCTCCATGGCTTTGTCCTGTTACAGTTAATGTTATATCTTGATTTGTCCAATTTGTATTACTTGATGAAATTGTACATGTTGGTGTTGTAACGTCAACTTTTGCACTAAAGCTTGATGTTGCACTCATTGTTCCTGCAGCATTTCCAACTTTATATCTTATATAGAAGATGCCTGCTTTAGAAGCTATTGCACTTGACTTAACACCTGTTCCGATAACTGTTGATGGATCACAAGTATTATTGTTATCTATACAATAGTAAATTGTTGCTCCACTTATACCTACATTACCGCTTGTTAATACGAAATCTAGATAACTTGCTGACCATTCTCCGTTTGCTACAGTTGTATTTGTTCCATGCTTTGTAACTGCAATTGTTACTGTTGGGTTGTTTTTATCTATTCCTATAATTGAATAATCTACTGGGTCTGATAATATGTTACCAGCATTCTTTGATACTAATTTATTTGAAGTATTTCTTGCAAATGATTTTTCATCAGTTGTTTGGAATGTTGCTCCTCCATCAAAAGAGTATCCAGTTGTTCTAACTCCTGTATCAATTGCATCAATCTTAATTGTTACATCTTTATTAGTAAATATTCCACCATCTGTTGTTAATAATTCTATTTTTGCTATATCAAAAGTTACTCCAGATATTGATCCTAACTTAAATGACATTTCTCTATAGTTACCTGATGGTACTACAAACTCGATTTTCTTTGTTCCACTTGTCATTGTTGCTGTTACTGAATCGTTTGATGTTCCAACATATGTAAGTGTTGCATTTTGTGAATTAGTAATATTACTATTTAATGTAATAATTACTCTGTCCACATTTGTGTATTTATCTAAGTTGCTTATTGTAAGTACTGGATTAGTACTTGTTGTTGTTAATTTTGATCCGTTTTCTGTAAGTCCAGATAACGTCTTCTTTTCTCCGTTTGGGAATATTTGATATTTATATCTAAAATCAAATTTAGGTTTTTCTGCACCTACTCTTATATTTTTACTACAGATTCCTTCGTTACCAGCTTGGTCTTTAACATAACCAATTACTGTTGTAATTCCAGATTTGATAGATAATGATGTTTCTTTATTATAATCTCTATCAGCTAGACTAGTACCAATACCATATGTTAGTACTCCACTATCTGTATCTTCCCAGTTCTTTAATTTAACTGTTACTTCATTAGTATACCAACCTAGGTCTGCATCGTAATTACCTTCTACTTCTAACTCACATGTTGGCATTGTCTTATCTACGTATACTCTAACTGGGCAATCAGTTTTTCTACCACTCTTGTCTACGATTGATATTGTTGATTCTTTTGTTGTTGTAGTAAATGTTTTAGTAAATGCTGATCTTGTACATCCTGTTGTTGCATCACTACATTTTACTGAAATTGCTCTGTTAGTATTAGACCATCTTCCATTTGCTGCTTCTCCAATTACTTGACCGCAGACTGGATCGTCGTTATCGTATGTATATGTTGTACAAAGGGCCTTATCTGTTTTATATTGTCCACAGTATAAACAGGCAGTGTATTCATAATCTCTTCCTGTATTAGCTATTTCAACATAACTTAGGTCACCATCACAAAATCCTTCTTCTTGTGGATTTTTCATAAGTTCAACGTAACCTTTGTTTACTAGTTCATTTAAGTACAATAAGTTTTTTTCATTTTCACTAGGTAAGTCGCATTCTAACTCTTCCCCATTAATACATTTAATGACTTGGTTTTTTGCTGCATCTTCCATACTGTGCTCATATGATAGATATGCTGTATTTCTAGAATCTTCTATATATTTTGCTACAGATGGAACTGCAATTAAAGCAATGATACCAATTATGATAATAACTGCTATCATTTCTATTAATGTGAATGCTTTCTCTACTTTTTTTCTACATTTTACCGAATTCATAAGTATACCCTCTCTATTTTATTGTCAATTTTTATTCTATATCAATTATAATTCATAATTTAAAACTTTACAACTAAGAAAAATAAAAAAACGATTAAATTAATCGTTTTTCCATTTAGCATGAAACTTAATATTTTCTTTCAGAATATAATTTTCATTTATTTGTTTATCACTAATATACCAGCCTAAGAAAGTAGAATTGTCTTTTTTAGGAATGCAAAGGTTACCAATTGATTCATCTTTTTCTCCTATTTGTTTATCGCAGCCATATCCACCAGCATTATCAAAAGTTATTGTATAACCTTCTTTTACCCATTTTGCATATGCATTTATATTACCTGTTACTGTTGTCGTTTCGTTTATTAATATTCTTTTATTATTTACTTCTTTATACCAACCAGCAAAGGTATAACCATTTCTTGTTGGTGTGCATAACCTGCCCCATTCTTCTTTGTAGTTTTTAGTTGTCTTACTACAACTTTCAACATCATAAGTAATTGAATATTTATTTATTGACCACTTAGCAGTTAGTGTATGATTTTTTGTTTGTTCTACTTTAGTATTGCTTTCTATCTTTTTGTTTTCTAAATACCAACCTAGGAAAGTATAACCTGTTCTAACAGGAGTACATAGGTTCCCATAGTCACCATTATAATTAACTTCTTTTGAAGAGCAAAGTGATCCACCATTATTATCATATTCAACAATTAACTTACTGTTTTTCTTAAGCGATATGTCACAAGTATTAGTATTACCAGCTTTATCTTTTATATACCCTCTATATGTAATTGTAGTGTCACTATTTTTATTATATTTTATTTCTTTAGCTCCATCATATTTGTTTAATCCATAACTATCTATTTCATAATTATCGCTTGCTTTATTAAACTTGATAGTTACTTCATCAACATATTCATCATCGTTTTTGTCTCCTACTGCTACTAATTCACAAACTGGTTTTTCTTTGTCTATATTATCTACTTCAATAGAACACTTTGCTATGTTTCCAGCATTGTTTTTGATATAAGCATCAATATGTTGATTTTCTTTTATTATTTTTTCATTATTACTATTATATTTAATGCCATCCCACGAATAAGAATTTATTTTGCTAATTCCAACATTAGAAACGTTTATTGTTAATTTAATATCTTCATTAGTTAATTCATTTTTATTCTTTGTAATTACGCATATAGGAGTTGTTATGTCTATTTTTACTTTAAATGTTTTTATTGGAGATTTAATATTTGAATCATTCTTTGCAAAATATCTAATGTAATATATTCCTTCTTTGTCGATGCTTTCTTTGTTGTTTTGCATAACCTCTATATCTGGTGTACACATATTTTCTTTATCAATGCAGGAATAAATTGTTGTGTTACTTAATGCTTTGTTTTTCAAAACAAATTCAAAATCTACTGCGCTAATTTGCCATGTATCATCTTCAACAACTTCTTTATCATCATTAGTTACAATAATATCAACATCTGGTGTTTGTTCATCAACTTTGGCTATATAAGAATATATTTCTGACATAACATTTGCTTCATTAACTATTCTATATCTAATGTAGTAAATTCCTCTTTCATCAATATAATCATTTATTATTTTATTTTCTTCTATTTCTGTATTAGGAATACATGTATTATCTTTATCTTCACAATAATAAATTTTTGATTTACTAAATCTATTTATTAGATTAAATTCAAAAATTAATCCTTTATTTGTCCATGTATCACTTTCAATTATTCCTTCATCATTTTTAGCAACTAAATTAATTTTTCCTGGTTCTTTATCTATTTTTGCTTCATAAGAAAATATCTCACTGCTTAGCATAGATTCATTATCAATTCTATATCTTATGTAGTAAATACCTTCTTCTTGATTAAAGATATTTATTAATCTATTACTACTTACTTCCATATTTGGAACACAAGTATTATTTAAATCTTTACAATATTTAATTGTTCTTTTGCTAATGCTTTTAGAAACATCAACAAATTTGTAAGATAAATTATCATCTTGCCAACTATCGATTTTTTCAATTTCTTCATCTTTACTATTTGTTACTTTTAAATCAACTTTTGGTACTTCTTTATCTATTTTTAATTTGAAAGACTTGATACTTGATTTAAGCCCTGATTTATTCTCAATATAATATCTTATGTATGATATGCCATTGTTTCTTTCTTTTTTTGTTAGTTCCATATCAACTACTTCAATATTTGGAATACAAGTGTTATTTTCATCTTCGCAGTAATAAACTGTTGCTCCTTTCATAGATGATATTTCATAAATTCTAAATGAAACGTCTTCATTTGACCATTCATCATTTTTAATATAAAGTTTTGAATCTTCTTTTAATACTTCTATTTCTGCTTCAGGTGTTTTAGATTCAACATTTGCTTCAAAAGAATAAATGCTACTTTTTGCTTTAGAATTACTTACAACCTGATATCTTATGTAGTATGTTCCATTTAATATGTTATAACTTGTTAATTTCTTTTTATAAACTGTTTTAGGAATACATGTGTTATTAACATCTTGACAATAATAGATTGTTGCACCACTAAAGCCGCTTGTTAGATCATAGAATGAGAAGTTAAGGCCTTTATTTGACCATGTAGTACTTTTAACTTCTTTTTTACTGTCTTTTTTTGTAGCTTTTATTTTAACACTAGGTATTTCTTTATCTATTCCAGTTATCTTTATTTTCTCATTTTTTGAAAGTGAATTAACGCTTACTATATCTTCAGTGTTTTCGCTATAAATTTTAACATTTTTATAATTGATTCCTAGTAAATAAACACTTACATCTTGATTAGTTAATATGTTTCCATGCTTAGTTAATAACTCTACTTTATCAAGCCTTATTATCTCTAGTAAATCACTACCATATACACTTATTTTTAGGTCTCTAAAAGTATCTTTAGGTATGTCAAAAATTATTTGCTTTTCACCCTTTTTAAGTATTTTTTCTACTTTGTTAATTTTATCTGCTGTATACGTTATTTTAATAGTTATATCTTTTTTCATAGCATCTTTCAAAGTTATAGCTATCTTTTCTATATCCTTGTATCTAGAAAGTCCTTGATAGAATATATAACTATCTTTATTCATTGCTAAATAATCACGAGATTTTTTTATATTTCCATATTCGTAATCTTCATTTCCATTTGATATTAAATATCCATAATAAACATCGTAATCAACTCTAGTTGGTATGTTATGTGAAAGTGATGGTTCCATAGAATATGCCAAAGTATTAACAGGCACTAATAAAGTTGTTAAAAACAATATAGTTATCAATAACTTTTTCATATGAAACTCACCTTCTTTCTTAGCTTTATATAATAACATATTTTGATTTCCATTTTTACAATTATTATTATATCTTTTTTGCTATTTTAATTTCAATTGTCTTTTTACGTGTCCAATTGTGTATTATAGTGTCTATTTTTGTATATTAAAGTGGCATTTAGTAGTTATTTATTGTATAATTTTGTTAAGTAGAATGGAGGTGGATTATGAAAAGTAAGTTCTTATTTTACTTGTTCTTAATAACTTTGTTATTAACACCTGGTATTTATGCAAACGCTGAAAAGGTTACAACTGGTAGAGTTGCTGCTACTAATAATTTAAATATTAGAAGCGGTCCTGGTACTGGTTATAACAAAGTTGGAACTGCCATTTATAATACTTACGTTACTATACTTGAATATTCATCAACTGGTAATGGATGTAATGATAAATGGGTAAAAATACTAAGTTCATCAAATGTTCAAGGTTATGTATGCTCTACATATCTTGCTGATATTGAAACAAAAGACGTTGTTGAAACACCACTTACACCAACTGGTGAGAGAATGGCAAATATGACTGATGAAGAATTTGAGACTTATTTAACTGAACAAGGATTTCCTGAAACATATAAGGTTAAATTAAGAGCACTTCATAAAAAACATCCAACTTGGATCTTTAAAGGTGTTAAATCAAAATATAATTGGACTGCTGCTTTAAACACTCAAGATATATCTGGAACAAGTTTATTAAATGTTAATCCTACATATGCTGCTAATGGTTATGAAGGATATTTATCAACTGCAGCTGCTGATTATAATCACAATACTGATAAGTTCATTGCACACGATGGAACATATTGGTTCCAAGCAAACAGAAAAACAATCGCATACTACTTAGACCCAAGAAACTTCTTAGATGAAAAACAAATATTTATGTTTGAAGAATTATTCTATTATCCAAGTTATCAGACTTTGGATTTAGTTAAATATACTTTATCTTCAGAATTTTTAAAACAATTTGCTTCTTACTTTGTTAAAGGTGCACAAGCTTCTGGTGTTTCACCAATTTATCTAGCAGCTTTATCAAAACAAGAAGTTGGTACATCAAATACTAATATATGTACAAATGGAAAAGCTGGTGTTATTGAAGGAGTTGATTACACAGGTTATTATAACTTCTTTAACATAGGAGCTTATTCATCAACTAATCCAAAATTACAATCATTAAAACGTGCAAAAAGTGAAGGATGGAATACCCAAGAAAAATCAATTGTTAATGGTTCTAAGTTTGTTTCAAACAACTACGTTAACTGTGGGCAATATACATCATATTTTCAAAAGTTTAATTTAGCACCAACAGCAACAAAAGAAACATGGCACCAATATACAACAAATATATCTGCCCTAGTTTCACCAGCAATATCAACATACAATGCTTATAAAAACTTTGGATTAATTGAAAAAGATTTTATATTTGCAATTCCTATATATAATAGTATGCCAGATTCAACATCATTACCTAAACTTGGAAATCCTAACAACTGGCTAAAGTCATTAAAGGTTAATGGTGCATTAGTCACTAACTTCAATAGTGATACATTAAACTACACTGTCAATATTGCTTATGCAGAAACAGTAACCATAGATGCTACAAAAATAAATTCAAAGGCAACTGTTAAAGGTGTTGGTACTATAGCATTAACTGAAGACACTACTGTTTTAAGTGTTGTTGTAACAGCTCAAAATGGTGCAGTTAGAACTTATAAATTAACTATTAAGAGAGCACCTAAACCAGCCGATACTGGTAACAACACTGATACAAATCCAAATACGAATACAACAACTAACACTAATACAAACACAAATACAAACACTAACACTAATACAACAACTAACACTAACACTAACACTAATACGAATACGAATACAAACACTAATACAAGTACAGATAATGGATCAAATACAAATACACAACCAACTATAGATTTAAACGAAGTTCTAAAAGCTTCTGGATATAACTATACAGATAAATATTTAACAAAGGTTACTTTCGGAACTGGTGTTAATACAATTATTGCAAACTTAACTAAAAAATATAATACAGTTACAATTAATATAAAAGATAAAAAAGGAAATGCTAAAACAAGTGGAACAGTTGTAACTGGAGATAAAGTAATTATCGCTGATGGTGAAAATACTAAAACATTAGAAATAGTTATTTATGGTGATACAAGTGGAGACGGGAAAATAAGTGGAATTGATTTATTAAACACTCAAAAGCATATACTTGGTAAAGCTAAGTTGCAAGGTGCATATTTAAAAGCAGCTGATACTAATAAAGATGGTAAGATAAGCGGAATTGATTTATTAAATATGCAAAAACATGTTTTAGGTAAATTAATAATAAGTCAAAACTAACAGGAGGTCTTAAATGAAAATAATCAAAAAAATATATCTATCTATTATTGCACTTGTTGCTTTCATAGGTACAGTAATGATTGTTCATGCTGCTAGCATGTCACTTAGTGAAACACTTAGTACTACAAGTACAGTAGTTGGAAACACGGTAACAGTAACAGTAAGAATATCTAGTACAGCACCTCTTGGATATGTTAACTACTCTATGAGCTATGATTCAAGTAAGCTAACATTAACTAGTGGAACTCAAAACAATGCATTATATAGCTTTACTGGATCAGAAAAACAAACAACAATAACTTTTAAGTTTAGAGCAAAATCAAGTGGTAGTGCTTATGTATCATTTAAAGTTAATGAAGCACTAGATTTCAATGGTAATAATTTATCAGGAACTAAAAGTGTTTCAAGAACAATAACTATAAGAACACAAGCTGAGATAGAAGCTAGTTACAGTAAAAACAACAATTTGTCAAAATTATCAATTAGTTCAGGAACTCTTTCACCTGCATTTAATAAAAATACTTTAGCTTATAGTGCAGAAGTTCCTAACGAAGTAACACAAATAACTGTCTCTGGATCAAAAGAAGATTCAAGAAGCTATGTTGACGGATTAAAAACTTATAATCTAGAAGAAGGTATTAATAAGATTAATGTTAAAGTAACTGCACAAAATGGTAGCTCTAAAACATATACAATTAATGTAACTAGAAAAGAGTTAGCACCTATAGTCGTAAATGTTGATGGAAAAGAATATAACGTTGTTAGAAAAAAAGCTTTAATCGAAAGTCCTAATACGAACTATGAAGAAACAACGATTAAGATTGATGAAGAAGAAAATATTCCTGCATTCTTTAACAAAATCACTAACACTACCCTAGTTGGATTAAAAGATAGTGAAGGAAATATTGAACTATATGAATATAAAGATTCTGATTACAGATTATATAAAGAATATTCATTTGATTCAATAATAGTTACAGCAGCATCTGCAAAGAATATTCCAGAAGGATATATTAAATCAACAATTAAACTTGGTGAAGAAGATGTTGTAGCATACAAAAGTGAAACAAATGATGACTTCTATTTAATAAATGCTATAAATATAGCTACTGGTGAAGAAAACTTATATCAATATGATAAAAAAGAAAATACTATTCAAATATTTAATACAGATTTATTAAATCAACTAGATTCATTAGAAAGTAAAAATAGTAAATACACATATGTAATTATTGGATTAGGTGCCCTACTAATAATTACTTATATAGCTCTACTAATAAGCAGTATTAGAAAACCTAAAAAGAAAAAGATACCTAATGAAGTAGAAATTAAAGAAGAAAAGAAAAAAGAGAAAAAAGAAGAATTACCTAAACCTTCAATAGAAGATGCTTTGTTAGAAGATGATGAAATAAAAGAAGATAAAACTGCAAAGATAGAAAATATTAAAGAAGTTGAAGTCAAAGAAAAGAAGAAAAGACAAACAAAAATGAAAAAAAATGAAACTTTTGATGAAGAAATAGAGAAATTTCCTAAAAAAGATGATAAAATTAAAGAAGATATTTCAAATAATACAAAAAAGAAAAAGAAATAATCTTCTTTTTTTGATGGAGGCATTATGAAGAAAAAAGCAAAATTACAATATAGTAATATTTTAGCAATTGTATTTATCATTGCATCTATATATTTAATTCAAGCAATATTACTATTTAAGAAAATAGAAACAGGAATTAGATATTTCATTATTGGAGTTATATTAATAATTGATATACTCATATTCGTTAAATTATTCTTTTCTAAAAAGAAAAAGAAGAAAAAGAAAAAGATTATTGCATCAGTAGTATTCCTAGTCTTCTCTATCCTATTTATTTTCTTAGGATATAATCTTAATAAGATTTATTCTTATTTCTCTAATTTAAATAAAAAAGTTGTATATTCAATAAGTTTAGTTACATTAAAAGAAAATAAAATAACTGATCCATCTAAACTAAAAGATGTTAAGATTGGTGTTAATACTGAAGAAGAACATAAACTTGCTGAAGATATTATTAAAAAGTATGCACTTGATAAGAATAATGAATTAGTTGAATATCAAGACTATCGTAAAATGATTCTTGATTTGTATGATGGTAAAGTTCAGTATATATTCTTACAAACAAACTATGTGGATATTTATAGCACAGATGAAAACTTTGAAAATATCGGTGAAAAGATTATTACAATAGATACTTCTCAAAAAGAAGTTACAAAAGAAGAAGTACAACTAAGTGGAAGTTCAAAAGATGTATCTGAACCATTTACTGTATTATTAATTGGTATTGATTCTACTGTTAATGGACTTCAAAATGCTGATTCATTCAATGGTGACTCACTTATCGTAGTAACGTTTAATCCATCAACAATGCATGCTACTATGTTAAGTATACCAAGAGATAGTTATGTACCTATAACATGTATGGGTGGTATTGATAATAAGATTACTCACTCTGCTTCTGGTGGAGCTAAGTGTGTTATTAATACAATACAAAACTTCTTAGATATTAAAATAGATTATTATATGAAAATTAACTTTACTGGAGTTGTTGACTTAGTTAATGCCGTTGGTGGTATTGAAGTTGACGTTCCTTATAAAATATGTGAACAAAACAGTAAAAGACAATTTGGTAAGAAAATGGTATATATCAATGCTGGACATCAAACATTAAATGGTGAACAGGCACTAGCATATGCAAGAAATAGAAAAAGCAATTCTAATTACTGTAGTAAAGAATGGACAACAGGAGTTAGAAATGACTTTGTAAGAGCAGAACATCAACAAGAAGTAATTCAAGCTATATTAAATAAGATGAAAAACTTCAGTAGCATCGGAGACCTAGAAAAGATATTATCAGTAATATCTAAAAACTTTGATACTAATATGAGCGAATCAACAATATTCTCATTCTACAACATAGGTAAAGATGTATTACTATCATCATCAAGTGATTCAGTTATAACAATTGATAAATTATACTTAGACGGCGATGGACAAATGATTTTTGATGAAAGAAGTGGTTTAGTACTATGGGATTACATCTTAAATCAAAGAAGCTTATCTGAAGTTAAACAAGCATTAAAGAATAATCTTTCTGGTAAGAAACAAGAATTAATTAAGTCATTCTCATATAAATATGGAGAAAATTATTCAGTTAGAGTAATTGGTAAGGGATATTATGATACTAAAAAGTATACCCTACTTCCTGATATGACTGGATGGACATTAACTAAAGCTCAAAAATGGTTAAAGGATGCAGGTCTTACTGTAGAAGTACAATATACTGAATCTAATAAAGAAAACAACATTGTACTAGAGCAACAATATCCAGCATCAAAAAGAATTGATTTAATACCTAATAAAAAGGTTATATTAAAAATTGCTAGAAAAGGTGGTTCATCTAATACAAATCAAATTGATTGCTTAATAGATGAAGAAAATGAAAAATGTATCGTTCCAGATTTTGTTGGTAAGAACGTTGATTACTTCAATAACTGGGCTGGTGGATTCTCAAATATGCTTGATTACAAACCATTATATGAAGAAACTAGTGCAAAGCCAGCAAACGAAATACTTAAACAATCTGTTGAAAGCGGAACAACTGTTAGTGAATTATTAAATAGTGGTAAGACATTATACATAACTTATGCAATTGCACCAAAAGAAAATAATGAAAATACTAACACTACAACAAATACAACAGATCCATCTGGTGGGGACCCAAATACTAACACAACAACGAACACTACACCAGATCCAACACCAAACACTAATGAGACTCCTGGTGGTAATGAAAATCCTACACCTGGAACAAATGAAACACCTAGTGGGAATGAATAAAGAAGTGATGTACAATTCACTTCTTTTCTTTTATTAATATAGACAAAATATTATTTTCATAGTATAATTGCTTAGTTAGTTCTTTATAAATGAAGAAAGGAGTTTATTAAAATTTATGATTAAAAAAACAAACGATACTAAAATTATTATTTTAGGTGGTTTGGGTGAAGTCGGAAAAAACATGTATTGTGTAATGCATGATGACGAAATTCTTATTATTGACGCAGGTATTAGTTTCCCAGATGCTGGGCTTTTAGGTATAGATTATGTCTTACCAGACTTTTCTTTTTTAAAACAAAATCAAAATAAGATAAAAGCACTACTTATAACACATGGTCATGAAGATCACATTGGTGCTATACCATTTCTAATACAATCATTAGAAATACCGGCTATTTATGCCCCAAATCAGGCTAAAGAATTAATTGCTTTAAAGTTACAAGATAGAAATATTAGATATGACAATTTATTCGCATATGACGATAAAACTGTATTAGAGTTTAATCATTTCCAAGTAGAGTTCTTTAGAACAACTCACTCTATTCCAGATTCACATGGTATTCTTGTTAAGACACCAGATGGTAATATCGTAACAACAGGAGACTTTAAATTTGATTTTACTCCTATTGGTCCAATTGCTGACTTACATAAGATGGCAAGAATTGGAGAAGAAGGCG
This sequence comes from Bacilli bacterium, assembly GCA_017525035.1. GTDB lineage: Bacteria > Bacillota_I > Bacilli_A > RF39 > UBA660 > RUG13868. Next base: position 13,270 of record JAFXTH010000007.1, read on the forward strand.
TTGATGTTCTAATTAGCGATTCTACTAATGCATTAAACGAAGGTATAAGTTTGAGTGAAGCAAGAGTAGATAATGCATTAAATGATATATTTGATAAACATACTACTCAAAGAATAATAATTGCAACATTTGCTTCTAATATATATAGATTAAAACATATAGTTGAAACATGTTATAACCATGGTAGAAAACTATGTGTATTTGGAAGAAGTATGGAAAATAATATAAAGATATCTATTGAGGGTGGTTATATTGAACATCCTGATATCTTAATTGATCCTGAAGAAGCAAACAATTTAAAACCTCAAGAAGTTACAATTCTATGTACTGGTTCTCAAGGTGAACCTTTAGCTGCTTTATCAAGAATAGCTAATGGAACACATAAGCAAATTAAGTTAAGACCAGATGATGTTGTAGTATTCTCATCTTCACCTATTCCTGGTAATGCTATGAGTATTGGTCATACTATTAACAAACTATATTTACAAGGCGTAGAAGTATATACTACTCAATCATTATCCGATATACATACTTCTGGGCATGCTAATATGGAAGAATTAAAACTTATGATTAGATTAATAAAACCAAAGTATTTAATGCCATTCCATGGTGATTATAGAATGCTAAAAAGCCATGCTAACCTAGGTATTGATTGTGGTATTCCAAAAGAAAATACGTTCGTACTTAGAAATGGTGATGTATTAAGTCTTGATAATCACGTAATTACAAAAGATGTTCCAGTTCAAGCTAGTGATGTGTTTATCGATAGCAATAGACTTGAAGAAATCAATAGTGCCGTACTTCACGATAGAAAGATAATGGCTAGTGATGGAATACTAGTTGTAATTGCAAATATCGATATGAAAAAGAAAGAATTATTAATACATCCTAATATAACAACTAGAGGATTTGTATTAATTAATGAAAATGAAGAGCTTTTAAATAAAATAGAAGCAATGGCTGAAAAGATAATTGTTGAAAAATTAAAAGAAGGAAACGTTACATTTAATGACATCAAGAGTCAAATAACTGCTGACTTATTTCCTTACATATATGAACTAACAGCAAGAAAGCCAATTATCTTACCAGTTATATTAGATATTAAGAGATAAAAAAATATCCACAGAATTGTGGATATTTTTATTATTCAACTATTTTATTCTTTTTACTTTTGTTCATAAATATTAATACAATAACCGTAATTAATAATAAACCATTTGCACCAAGAGAAATATAGAATAACATATCTTTGTTTTCTTTTTCATTTTCTTTTGGTTTTTCTTCAGTATTTGTAGGCTCTTGCTCTTGTTCTTTTTCTTGTTCTTTTTCTTGTTCTTCTTCTGGAACTTTTGTTGTATCAATTTCAATACAGTTAGTAACTGGGGCTTTTGATATTTTTACTGTTGGACTAACTATAAAATCGTGATCATTTGATTCAATTTTGATATTAGTTTCTCCTTCTTTAACTGCAGTAAATCTTAATACAACTACTGGAACTGTGTCATCATCAATAATACCTTCTGGGCTATCCATCTTAACTTTAATAGTAATTTTACCGTTAGACACTTTAACTTGTTTTAAATTGCTTTGTTCCTTTGGTTCATCATTAACAATCTTGTATGTTGTATCAGGGCTAATTGTAATCATACTTTCATCTGTTCTAAGCTTTGTAGCATCGTATGTTATTACCCAGTTATATTCCTTATCATATGATACTGGAATATTTACTTGTACTTCCCCGTTTTCAAATACTTTTTCATTGTAGTATGAATGTAATATTTGCATATCTGCTTTTACTACCATTGGTATTAATAAAATTGGTAGCATTAATAAAATTAATAATTTTTTCATTTTCTTCTCCTCCTATATTAATTTAATTATATCACAAACAAAAAAGAAGAGGCATTATTTTGCTTCTTCTTGTGCTCTCGTTTCTCTTACTACTGTAACTTTAATAGTTCCAGGATATTGCATTGTTGATTCAATCTTTTCTTTAACATCCCTTGCAATCTTATGAGCTCCTAAATCATCAACTTCTTCAGGTTTAACAATTACTCTTAATTCTCTTCCTGCTTGAACTGCGAATGTCTTGTCAATTCCTGGCATATCATTTGCAACATTTTCAAGTTGTTCAAGTCTCTTGATATAGTTTTCTAATGAGTCATTTCTTGCACCTGGGCGTGATGCAGATAAAGCATCAGCGATTGCTACTATTACAGCAATTGTTGATTTAGCTTCAGTATCACCATGATGTGATGCAATTGAGTTAACAACTACTTCATTCTCATGGAATCTCTTAGCTATTTCTACACCAATTTCTACATGGCTTCCTTCAACTTCGTGGTCGATTGCTTTACCAATGTCATGAAGTAAACCAGCTCTTTTAGCAAGTTGTACATTTTCTCCAAATTCACTAGCAAGTAATCCAGATAAATGTGCAACTTCAATTGAGTGTTGTAATGCATTTTGTCCAAAGCTTGTTCTGAAATGCAATTTACCAATAATTTCAATTAATTCAGGATCTACTTTTGTAAGTCCTAATTCAAATAAAGCATCATTACCAAATTCAACAATCTTTTGTTTCATTTCTTTGCATACTTTATCATATAACTCTTCTATTCTTGTTGGATGAATTCTTCCATCTTTAATTAATGTTTCAAGAGTTACTCTTGCAATTTCTCTTCTTAGTGGGTCAAATGATGAAAGTACTACTGCCTCAGGTGTATCGTCAATAATTAAATCCACACCAGTGATAGCTTCGATAGTTCTTATATTTCTTCCTTCCCTACCAATTATTCTACCCTTCATTTCATCATCAGGTAGGTTTACAACTGTTACAGTTTGTTCATTAGCAATATCTGCAGCATATCTTTGCATTGAAATAGCAATTAAGTTTTTAGCTTTCTTATCTGCTTCAAGTTTAGCTTCGTCTTCACGCTCTTTAATGTATTCAGATATTTCTTTAGACATTGTTTCTTCAACTTTCTTCATAACAAGTTTCTTAGCTTCATCCTTAGATAACTTAGAAATCTTAGAAAGTTGGTCAAGTTCTTCTTGTTTTAGTTCTTCTAATTTTGCATATTCTAATTGGATATCTTTTTGAGATTCTATAATTGATTTTTCTTTTTCTTCTAATGCTAATTCTCTTTTTTGGAATAGCTCATCACGCTTATCCATGTTATTTTCTCTTTGAATTAGTCTATCTTCAGAAACTTTAAGTTCTTCTTTTTTCTCTTTTATTTCTTTGTCCGCATCGATTTTTAATTTATGTATTTCTTCTTTTGCTTCGAAAAGCGAATCTCTCTTAGCTTTTTCAGCATCCTTTTTAGCTTTATCAATTATTTCTTCAGCTTTTTTATTAGAATTATTTACCTTATTATTGTTAATAAGATAATTAACAAAAAATCCTACTGATACTCCAACTACAACTAGCAAAATAGAGATCAAAATGTCCATATTCTTTCCTCCATTTTTCCTATTTGTATATTAAAAATTTATTTAATTAAAATTTAATATCACTACTTCTATTGTAGGATGTTTAATAGATAAAGTCAAAGTTTTTTTATAATAAAAAAGAATTAGCTATAATTACTAACTCTTTTTGTATTGTTCTACTGTTTCTCTTAGCTTTTCATATGGTTCTCTATCAAGCATTTGATTATTTTCATAAGCTTTTATTGACTGATATATTATGCTTCTAACATTATTTATTATGTCTCTAAATAATCCATATTGAGTCATATCAAATATTTCAGAATCTATTCTTCTCATTCTCTCAAATGTTACAAATCCAAGCGCTTTATAACTATCTAACTGTCGTAAAAATTCTTCTGAAGGGTTATATGGTTTAAGCGATTCTAACAATTGTTTATACTCGGCATGATATCTAAAGTATAGGCTAGCTGCAGCTTCTTTATACATTTCTTTTGTTTCTGTTCTACCATAGTCATTTCTGTTATAAATATTTACAGTATTTGTTATACCTTCAAGATCTCTTAATCTATAATGCTTTTCTGTTGGATTTCTTTTAACTGTTTCATATTCAGTAATATTATCTTTTATCTGCGTGATTAATTCAACATCAAATCTATTCCTATTCAACATATTGCTAAGTGCAACTTTTAAATCCATCATTGTTTTCTTCTCAATAAAGTCTTTTGTTACCGCTATATGAACGGTTAGTCTTCTTATTAAATTAATAATAACTTCTTTAATTGATATAAAGCCATCATCATTTAGATCATAACGTTTGATCTTCTTTCTTTCAGCGCCCTTAGTTGATTCTTCATTTGTCAAAGGCTTAGGCCACATAAATTCAGAAGATGTTTTTTGCTCAGTAGTTGCAAAAGCAGGCTTCTCTTCTTTTACACCACGCCCAAAGCTTTCGATCATATTACTGCTTATTGCTGTATGTACTTCAAGATCAGGATCTAACCCTTGATTAAGAGCATGCAGTCTTCTAACACGTCTTTTAAACTCCTCAGGAACGGTTTTAAAAAGTTCTTCTTGTACATCAGGGCTGCCAAGGTATGGTTCTACAATGTCTGCTAAAGATGCTAAAGATATTGTTCCTATTTTCATTTTAATAATACTAAGCTGTGATGGTTCAATATCTCTTAAATCTGCTAATTTTTCTAAATGTTCATAATTAGGATGAGTTCTAGGAATTATTCCTTTTCTTATTAATATTTCCGCAATTAATGAATTTCTTGCATACATACATAAGTTTTGAAAATAGTCATTATATGTATTCATCTTTAATCCTGCATGTGATATTCCATAGAATCCTGTTCCTACTTTGGAAGTGCCATAAACAGGAGGTTCAAAAGCATTTCGCCATTCTGGGTGTCTATTCATTATCTCCTCGATAATAACTAATCTAAGTTTAAAATCATTACTATTTGAATATAAAATTGTTGTATCTGCACTTGCTACATTACTTTTAAACATTCCCTTGCAATCGTAGCTTATATTGCGCCTAATGCATGCTTGTGCATATTCTTTCAAAAATTGAAATAATACTTCTTCATTATGACAATTTAAATATATTCTTTCGTTATATGCAGATGATTCATTTATTTGATTATAAGCGCCTGTGTGCTCTGCTCTAAAGTTCATCATTGTATGATATAACTTATACAAACCAAAGTTAGCAAGCAGTTCAGGATCTCTTGCGTCTTTAGTATATATTTGATTAAGATTTTTCATCTTCCTTACAACTTCTAATAAAGCTGTATCGTTATCTACTATTGCTCTTAATTGGTTTATTTCCTCACTATCTAAACCTCTATAGTGTTTTTGTAATTCATCAAGATTTTCAATTATTGTTTTTAATAAGTCTACTAATACTCTTTCTTCAGTACCAGGATTTGCTTGAACAAAATTTGATGAATTATCTCCAATTAGTCTTATATTTCTTATGTTAAGTGTAGGTTTATTAAATACAATTTCCATAATACCTGCGCATATTCTAGGATCATCTAAAGGGTCAGGTATGTTGGCTAAAAAGTCACCATTTAATTGTCTTGCTACATATTTTGCTCTTATTTCACTTATTCTAGGATCGGCATTTGAAACTTCTAATATATTTCTACCATAGTATCTAGCCATCGCTTCTTCTTTAGTATAGAATTCTTCTCTATATACTTCATTATTTACTTCACTATAGATAACAAATCTATTAGATTCAAATACTAAAAAGAATATTCCCATGACTATCACTTCCTATCATATTAATTATAACAAAAAAAGTTAATCTTTACGATTAACTTTTAATTATTTTTCTTTTTTGCTATCTTTTGCACCTACACCGTAATACTCACGAGTTTTTGCTTCGATTTCATTGCATAATGCTGTATTTTCTTTAAGAAGAAGTTTAACATTTTCTTTTCCTTGTCCAATCTTCTCACCATTGTATGCAAACCATGCTCCACTTTTTTCAATAATACCAGCATTCGTTGCAAGTTCAATTAATTCTCCTTCTTTAGAAACACCTTCACCATACATGATATCAACATTTGCTGTCTTAAATGGTGGTGCTACTTTATTTTTAACTACCTTAATTGAAGTCTTGCTTCCTAAAACTTGATCTCCTACCTTAATTTGTTCGCTTCTTCTTACTTCTAATCTTATTGTTGAATAGAATTTTAAAGCACGTCCTCCAGGAGTAGTTTCAGGGTTACCAAACATAACTCCTACTTTTTCACGTAATTGGTTTATAAAAATACAAATTGTTTTAGTTTTATTAATAGCTCCAGATAGTTTTCTTAAAGCTTGGCTCATTAGTCTTGCTTGAAGACCTACGTGTGAATCACCCATCTCACCATCAATTTCAGCTTGTGGTACTAATGCTGCTACTGAGTCAATAACGATAATACTAACTGCTTCGCTTCTTACTAAAGCCTCACATATTTCTAATGCTTGTTCTCCTGTATCTGGTTGTGATAATAATAATTCATTTATATTAACACCCAAGTTCTTAGCATATGTTGGGTCAAGTGCATGTTCTGCGTCAATGAATGCTGCTCTTCCTCCTGCTTTTTGTACTTCTGCAATTGCATGTAATGCAAAAGTAGTTTTACCACTAGACTCAGGTCCATATATTTCTATTATTCTTCCTTTTGGATATCCTCCAACACCTAAAGCTATATCAAGTGATAATGATCCACTAGAACAAACATCAACTTCCATGTGTTTGCTTTCCCCTAGTCTCATTATTGATCCTTTACCAAATTGTTTTTCTATATCACTTAATACTTGTTCAAGTGCCTTATCTTTATCTATAGTTGCCATATTAATATTCCTCCACATATTTACTTACAAAATAATAATACACTAATAAAAATAAAAAAGCAAGACTTTTTCATACATTTGTTCGATTTTACATTTTGCTCTTGTAAAATAAGCATAAAAAAAGAATTTCTATTAAGAAATTCTATATTTTATTTACTATTTTCGTCAATAATTAACTTTTTATTTATTCTATAATATTGAATCATTGATACGATAGACATTACTGTTGCAAAGTATAAGAAGAAATCTGCAACTGCCCATGATTTAATTTCGAATGGTAAGTTACTAAAGAACTTAAGTGTTACACCAACCATTAATGAAGCAGTTTTTATTTTTCCACTTCCAATTGCTGCAACTACTTTCCCGCGTGATGCTGCTTCCATTTTTATAGCATTAACAATTATGTCTCTTAATACTATTACTACTGGAATAATTACAGGTATCATTTGATCTGCTGCAAGTATTATTAATACTGAATTTACTAATACTTTATCAGCAATTGCATCTAACATTTTACCTGTATTTGTAACAAGTCCTTTTTTTCTAGCTATATATCCATCTAACCAGTCAGTTATACTTGCTATTACAAATAGTATTCCTGCTACTATATATGTCCATTCAAGTGTTATTCCTTCAATTGTTGGACCCTTAGGTATTTCAATTCCTAAGTTATAAAATGGTGTACATAGTATTGCAATTATTATTACTGATAATATCAATCTTGTTATTGTTAATTTATTAGGCAAGTTCATAAATTCCACCTCTATCTCTTAATTCATTGGTAATAATCTTACCTCTTGGTCGTATAGCACTAAATATTAATATTATTGCTAACATTACTAATACCACTGTTAATAACCCTACAAGAATTGGCATTCTACTTTTTTTCTTTGGTTTAACGATTGTATAAGGAGAAGCTACTTTCTTGCTTTCTTTATTACTTTTACTTTCAGCATCTAGTATATCTTGAAGAGATATTTTAGAAGTCTTCTCAAATAAATAATCATTAAATTCGTCTATTACTTCTTCTGGGTTTAGTCCTAAGTATTTAGCATAATCTTTAACTTTATCTTTCATAGATAATACATCTTTAAATGCTCTTGTATTACCTTCTTCTATACTTTCAAGTAAGAAGCCATCGATATTTAAGTCTTGAGCTGCTTCGTCAATACTTACACCGTTGTTCATTCTTGTCTCTTTTAAATACTCACCAAGCTCTTTCATAAACACCTCATTAAAAAAATAAATAATACTTAATAAGCCATGTTCTGTACCTATTTCTAGGTGGCAAACATTTATCTGCTAAAATAGCCCCTAACTTGGTTCTTATTCCCTAATTAAAGCTCCTCTACCAAAATTTGAGTTTCTCGCTCGTGGGGTTTATCACGTTCCACATCCATCGTTTCCAACTTATTCGTCACTATGACACTTTATGACTACTATAACCATATCCGAAGACTTAGGTTAATTCGTCGCCGTTAGCATTTCTACTACCTAGGGTTATTTTTTCCCCTAGCACGAACACTAGAATCATCACAGATTCTGCGAGCATGGACTTTCCTCTATATCAAATGATATAGCGTTTGCCTAAAGTATTATTCATCTTTACCGTATACTATTTTCTCAAGTTGAGATAATCTTTTCATAATATCAACATTAGAAACAACTTTGCCAGTATTTCCTTCATCATCATCGCTAGTCTTAGCTATTTCCAAGCTAGTTTTAAGATTTCTGTTTTCTTGTTTTAAAGCCATTATCTCATCTAACAATTCTTCTTTTTCTTTATCTTTTTCCTTAAGAATTTTAACGAATTGTTCATAATCACTGATAATAAGATCAAGATATTGATCTACTTCTTTTAATCTATAACCTCTCGTGTCTATTTTGAATTCTTTTTCTAAAATATCTTTTGGAGATAAATTAAATTGTTCTTGATACATAATATCACCAATCCCTTACTCTCTTATTATCTTATAAAATACTTTGTTTGTCAAATACAAGAGCACTAAAATAGTGGTTAAATTATAAAGATGAAATATGACTTAAAAATATAGAAAAAAAATATTTTATATAGTATAATCATATAAGGATGTGTAAAAACATCTAGGTGATTTTAATGAATTATCCTAAGGGAGTTAAGAATAACAATACAGAAAACTATATAAAGTTTGATAATAGAGGTATGGGGCTTGAAAGTGATATCAATCTAACTAATCAATATTATATTGATAAAGGGATTGCTTATATCTATAAGAAGCCTACTCCTATTCAAGTTACTAAAGTTGATTATAAAAACAATAGTATGATTATCAAAGAAGCATATTTTAAAGAACCATCTACTACAGATTATAATGGTTTATATAAAGGTATGTATATTGACTTCGAAGCTAAAGAGACTACTAGTAAAACTTCTTTTCCTCTAGCAAATATACATAAACATCAAATAAATCATATTAAGAATATAGCTAATAATGGTGGAATAGTCTTTTTAATAGTTAGATTTGTTTCTTTAGATAAGAACTTTATTTTGATGGGTAAAGATTTTATAGATTTCTTGAATAATAATGATAGAAAATCTATTCCCTTAGATTATTTTGAAGAAAAGGGTTCAATTGTAGACATATCTTATATGCCTAGATTAGATTATTTAAAAGTTATAGATAAGATATTGGGAGGCACAACAAATGGCAAATAAAAAGAAAAAAAGTAAAGTAGTTAATACTAAAATACATATAAAGAATAGTGTTAAAGAATTAGCAATCTTTGTAGCACTTATGGTAATCCTAGGTTTAATATTTATGAACTTAGCATTTACTGCAATTATGGTATTAGGTGTCCTATTAATAATATGGGTATCTAAGTTACTTGAGAAAAAGAAGAAAAAGAAATGGTTTAGAATTTTGATAAATTCATTTGCAATATTATTCTTACTTGCAGCTATTGCAGGTGTTGGTGGTGTTGCATGGTTTTTGAACTATATTGTTGAGAATGCACCAGAATTTAACGAAGATGTTCTAACAATGACTCAAACAACTAAGATTTATGATAGTAAAGGGAAAGAAATCGCTGAGTTAGGAACTGAAAAACGTGAGATTATTACTTATGATCAATTAAACGAAGCTTTAGTTGATGCATTAGTTGCAACTGAGGATGCAAGATTCTTCCAACATAATGGTTTTGATGCGCCAAGATTTATAGCAGCATCAGTAAAACAAGGATTAGGTGATTCTAATGCCGGTGGTGCTTCTACATTAACAATGCAAGTTGCAAAAAATAGTTATAACAAAGAAAATGCAAAAGTTACTAAAGGTTTTGCAGGTATAGCTCGTAAATTTACTGACATTTATATGGCAGTATTCAAAATAGAAAAGAATTACTCTAAGCAAGAAATTATTGAGTTCTACTTAAATAACCACTTCTTAGGTAATAACTCATATGGTATTGAGCAAGGTGCTAAAACATACTTCAATAAGCATGCTAAAGATTTAACACTTGCTGAATCTTCAATGTTAATTGGATTATTCCAAGCCCCAACAACATACGATCCATTCAAGCATCCAGATGCTGCTGAAGAACGTCGCCAAACAGTATTATCATTAATGTTAAGACATGGTTATATTACTGAAGAAGAATATGAAATTGCTAATGCAATTCCAGTATCAAGTTTATTAAATCCACAAACTTCTGAACAAAAGTATTGGTCATACTTAAATACAGTTGTTGAGGAAGCATATGATAAATATGGAGTTAATCCACATACTACTTCAGTGGAGATTTATACAAATATGAATTCAAGTCACCAACAAGTTGTTGACAACATATTAAGTGGTAAGACTTATAAATGGGAAAATCCTGTTGTTCAAGCCGGTATTGCTGTAGTTGATGTTAAAACTGGTAAAATACTTGCTATTGGTGCAGGACGTAACAGAGAAGGAAATAGATTATTTAACTATGCTACTGATACTAAACGTCAAATAGGATCAACAGCAAAACCAATATTCGATTATGGTCCAGGTATTGAATACAATAACTGGTCAACATTCAAATTATTTGATGATTCAAGATATTGGTATAGTTCTGGTCAAGAAATAAGAAACTCTGACCGTGGATATATGGGAATTATTACTTTAAGAACAGCACTTGCTCAATCAAGAAATATTCCTGCTCTTAAGGCATTCCAACAAGTTAATAACCAAAAGATTTTACAATTTGCTCAATCTCTTGGTATTACGCTTGAAAAAGCTTCTGTTGAAGGAAATTACTTACATGAAGCTTATTCAATAGGTTCATTCAATGGATCTAACCCACTTGAGTTAGCTGGTGCTTATGCAGCGTTTGCTAATGGTGGTTATTATACAGAACCATATACAATTAATAAGATTGTATTTAGAGATACTGGTGTAGTTGTTACACATGATGACTCTGAAAGAAAACAAGTTATGAGTAGTGCTACTGCATTTATGATAACTGACTGCTTGAAGACAGCTGTTAATAGTGGTCTTTCTGGAGTTGCTAAAGTAAGTGGTGTTAACGTAGCAGCTAAAACAGGTACTACAAACTACAATGCACAAACAATTTATGCTCATGGTCTTCCAAACTCAGCTATCAACGATGCTTGGGTTGTTGGATACGATCCAGAGACAGTTATATCACTTTGGTATGGATATGAACCTATCAATGACAAATATTACACAACTGCCCTTTCTGCTTACTATCAACGTCAAGGATTATTCAATGCATTAGGAAGTAAGATATTTAAAAAGAATGGTCAAGATTTCAAAGTGCCAAGTACAGTTGTTAAAGTTGGAGTTGAAGTATCTAGTGATGTTGATAGAGAACCAATGTTACCTAGTGAATATACACCAACAGATAAGATAGTATATGAATACTTTAAGAAAGGTACTGAACCTACTGAAGTTTCAAGTTTATATAAGAGATTAAGAGATGTAACTGGATTTAAAGCTAGTTACGATCCAGGTAGTAAGACTGTTACATTAAGATGGAATGCATCAGCACCAGAAGGAGAAGATTTAACTTCTATATATGGTGAATACGGATATAAAGTATATAAAGGAAAACAATATTTAGGATTTACTAAGAATACTAGTATGACATTAAATAATGTTGAAGATCCAAACGGTACTTATAGAGTATCTGCTGCTTATAAGAAAAAGAGTACAGTAGATAGTGCTGGTATCACAGATACAATTAATTATACGGATCCTGCTGAATATATACTTGAATTTACAACAGCACAAGATAAGACATATAATCAAAATGAGGCTTTAGATGCTCATGATTCAAATCCATCTAAGTCTGATATTAAACTTACTAAAGATGGAAATGTAGTTACTCCAAATGTTAAGATATCTATAACAGATAAAGCAAATAACAATGTAGCTAACATTTCAACAAGTAGCGCTAATACATATACAATTAAATATGTAGTTGAATATAATTCATATAATAAAACAATTACAAGAATTGTAAGGGTTAGAGAAGATGAACCTGAAGAAGAACCTGAACAAAGTAGTCCATAAAAAGGAAGCCTAAGTGCTTCTTTTTTTATATTATATAAACACTAAAAATAATTATTAAAAATCCTAAAAGCATTGATATAAATATATCTTTAATTTTTGAATATTTAATTCCTTCAACAAGTAATTCAAATATAGATAAATAAATCATTATACCTGCAGTAAAAGATAGTATAAAAGAAAAGAAATAAGTATTATTAATTTTATCTATCAAGAAATATGCTATTAAAGCGCCTAATGGTTCTGATATAGATGATATAAATGTATAAATGAAAGCTTTCTTTTTGCTTTTAGTACTATAGTATATAGGAACTGCTATAGTTATTCCCTCTGGGATATTATGAAGTGCTATCGAAAAAGCTAACACTATTCCTAATTTTGTGTTATTAGTAGTAGATATAAAAGTAATAATACCTTCAGGTATGTTATGTATTATTAGTGCTAACATAGACGTAATACCTATCTTATATAAATTATTTTGACTTTTAAATGAAGTGTTAATTACATGTATCAACAAAGCCCCAAATAAGCCCGATATAGCGATAATTAAGATCGATGGTATAAATAGATATACTTTTGCTAAATAAGTGTAAGAAGAAGGTATTATATCGAATAAAGAGACAGTAAGCATGACGGAAGATGAAAACAACAAACAGTTAGATATAAGTCTTCTTTTATTCTCTGTTTTAACAAAAACAAATAAGTAACCAAACATAGTAGAAAAGCCTGCTATAAAAGTTACTACAAAGCTTAATAATAATTTATTCATACATTAATATATGAAAAAAAGACATCTAAAATGTCTTTTTATAATACTTACAAATATCTTTTAATTTGCACAGATCACATTCAGGTTTTGCTGATTTGCAATGGTATCTTCCAAATAACACCATTTGATGATGGCGACGAGACCAATTCTTTTTATCAAAAATCTTCATTAATTTCTTTTCAATAGTTAGTACATCATCGTTATTTTTAGCTAAAGCAAGCCTTTTGCTTACTCTTGATACATGAGTATCAACTGCTATTGCTGGATAATCATATAAATTACTTAATACGACATTGGTAGTCTTTCTACCTACTCCAGGAATATTACATAACTCTTCCCTATCATTTGGTACTTTACCATCGCAATGATCTAATAAATACTTTGCTATTTCTATTACAAATATACTTTTCTTATTAACCATTCCAATAGGCTTAATAATTTCTTTGATGTCTTTTACATCTGCATTAGATAATTCTTTTAAATTTTTATATTTATTAAATAATACTTCAGTAACTTGATTAACTCTTTTATCGGTTGTTTGTGCAGATAAAACAGTTGCTATTAATAGCTCATAATCTTTATTATAATTTAATTCACATTTAGGATTAGGATATAAAGAATCAAGATATTCTTCTATTTCTTTATTCTTCATCTTCGTCTTCTAACCAATTATATTCAAATATATCTTCTTTCTTTGGTTTTTCTTTTTCTCTTTCTCTAAACTCTTTTCTATTCTTTTCTACATCTTCTTTAGTCTTTATACCTTTTTTAGCCCATTCATATAATATCTTATCAATATATCTTAAATTTGCTACTCCATTGATTACTGCTTCTTTTATAGCTTCTTTTATTATTTCATCACTATAATTATTTTCTTTCCATGCTTTTACTATTTCTATTTCTATAGGAGATAATTGCTTATTTAGTTCTTTTTCAAGAGTTTGGAACACGTCAGAAGAATCCTCTTCTTTCTTAGTTATCTCTCCTACTTCTAATAAAGATAGTTTTTCATAAAACATATCAAGAGATATGAATTCTTCCATAATATTTTTATCATTTTTAACAACTTTAATCTCAATTAACTTCTTTTTTTGAAGTGTAGATATATAAGTCATTATTGTTTTAGCATCTGTTAGGAATTCTTCACTTAATCTATTTACATCGAAAGGCAAATCATTTCCTTTTCCATGCAAATACATTAAGAATATAAATGTTTCTAGGTCTATATCTAATTTAGGAAACTGTTTATAAATATATGTAGGTATTACTATATTACCTGACTTAACTATATTCATCAATTTTCCATATTTCATAAATACACCTCCTAACTGTAATTTTGAATAATAAACTCTTCTAACTTTTCTTTATTATTTTCTAATCTATGATTTAATATTTCTTCTTCCAATTTGTTATATATTTCTCTTATATATATTCCTGGTTTTTTATTTAATATTTTTTCTATTTCACATCCAAGAATATTTATTTCTTTCTTTGATTTTATTGGAAGTGCTTCATAGATACCTACAATCTTAGATTTATCATATCCAAGCATAGCTGCTACTATTTGGTTAGTATATAGTCCATACCTATATAATGTTTCATTTGTAATACCAGTCTTTAAGACTTCTTTAATATCTTTAATAATAGATTTTTCACTACTTGAGAACTCTTGTGCATATTTATCACTAAATTCAAGTGAAGCCCAAGTACCTATAATATCATTAGTAATATTAATTTTGTCTAGATTATATATCTCTAAGTCTTGGTCTAATCCTAACTCTAATAATAAACTTACTCCATATTTAGAATTAACACTTGAGAAAATCTTATCTAATTCTTGTTTCTTTCTAGAATATGATAAGTTCCTTAATAAACTTTTGTTTTTTATTATAGCACTTTTTACTTCATTACTTAACTCAAAATTTAATATGGTAGCAAATCTTACTGCTCTTAGTATTCTTAGTGAGTCTTGTGAGAACTTAGCATCACTATTTCCTACTGTATTGATAACTTTGTTTTCTATATCTTTTTTACCATCAAAATAATCTAGTATTCTACCTGTTTTATCCATACATAGAGTATTCATTTTGAAGTCTCTTCTTTTTAAGTCTTCAATTAAGTCGTCTATATATTCTATTTCAATAGGTTTTCTATTATTAATATATTTTATTTCACGTCTAAAAGTAGTTATTTCAAATCTATCATTCTTTATATATATAGTAATTGATCCATATTCTTCTTTTGGGAGTACTGAATTAGGAAATATCCCCATTATTTGCTGTGGAGTTGCGTTGGTTGCTATATCTACATCAAGTGAATTAATACCCAATACATAATCTCTTACAAATCCTCCTACTATATATGCTTTATATCCGTTTTCTTCAATAGTATTTAATATTTTTAAAGCTTGTTTTAACATGTAATCACCACTCTAATTATAACATAAAAAAGCATCAAAAAAAGAGCTATTGCTCTTTTCTTAACTATATTAGTTTACTGCGTCTTTTAATGCAGTTCCAGCTTTGAATGTAACAGCCTTTCTTGCAGGAATTTTAACAGTAGCTCCTGTTTGAGGGTTACGTCCTTCTCTAGCTTTTCTCTTAGTTACGTTGAAAGTTCCGAATCCAGCAACTGGTACTCTTTCACCTTTCTTTAATGCTTTTGTAATTACTTCAAAAGTAGCTTCTAAAGCACGGTTTGCATCTGCTTTAGTTAAACCAGTTTTTTCAGCAATTGCTTCAACTAATTCTGCTTTTTTCATTTTATATTACCTCCATTTTTTTAAGCACAGTATGCTTACATATACAAATTATCATACTTTTTTTCCAAAAGCAATATATTTTGTTTGTTTTTCAACGGATTTACACCATTTTTAACCCTTTTTTTGTCTTTTTTACTCTTCTATTGCAATAGTTGAAATATGAGAGTAACAATCAGGTGCTCCACTACCTCCAGTGAACTTATATCTTTCGATTTCTAGGGTAATTGTAGCCTCTTTTGTAGTGTTCATTAACTTAGTAGTATCTGCTTCACTTAACTCATATTCTTTCATTCCAAATTCGTCAGAATCATTATAATGAACTAACTTACCATCTTTAACACAACCAATTGCGATTGCTTTACCGCTAGCATAACTATTTCCACTAGATCCGTATGAATCAACGAATGCCATAAATTTATTGCTATTAGATTCAGTTATGTTAAAGAATACCATATCATAAGTTGGTGAATTATCTGTTACTACATCACCACTTGTGACTTTTTTAGTTGTAACATAACCTCTTACAGTTGCTTTTCCATAGTATGAATTAGCATCATATCCTTCTGGTAGTGGTTCATTATCTACTAAAGGTTCTGGAGTTGCTGTATTTGTATTAGCGTTATCATCTTTTTTATCACTAATTGTATTTGCCTCTTTCTTATCATTATCCTTTAATTTTTCACTAAATAGAAAACCACATCCAAATGAAATGCTCATAGCGATTAATATTATTACTATAATAAATACTTTATGTCCTTTGCATTTCTTTGATTCTTCTTGTTTTACTTCTTCCATATTTATCCTCCTTTTATCTTATAACATAATTATAAAATAAAAATTGCTATATTACTATAGCAATTAAATTATTAGAACCTTTATTTACTATCTTAGTAAGAGTTTGAGATAGCTTATATCTAATGTTTTCAGGCATTAAAGATATCTTTGATTGAATACCTTCTTGAACTATTACGTCTAGGCTTCTTCCAAATATTTCACTCTTCCAAATATTTTGTGGATTAGTCTCATAATCTTTCATTAAATAGTTAATTAATTCTTTGCTTTGTAATTCGCTTCCAATGATTGGCTCAAATGTTGAATTAACGTCTACCCTAATCATGTGGATTGATGGTGCTACTGCTTTTAACTTAACTCCGTATCTATTTCCTTGTTTAATAATTTCAGGCGTATCCAATTTCATATCTTTAAGAGTTGGGCTTGCAACTCCATAACCAGTTTGTTTAACCATTTTTAAAGCATACTTAATTTGATCATATTCTTTCTTTGCTTCATCATAATCTTGGAATAATTTTAATAATTCTGCTTTATTTTTAATGTCAGTGTTGATGATGCCTTTCAGTGTTTCATTATATAGTTCATCTTTTGCTTCTAAGTTAATTGTTACAACACCTGTTGATGGATCAACTGATGAAATATAAGCTTTAGATATATTTTCATTATTTTGAAACTTATTGGTAATATTTTCTATATCTTTTAATTTATCTACTTCACAAATACTTTCTTTAATAGACTCAATAAAACTTTTTTTAACTTGATTATTAGAACTTAAGATGGTAATCCATTCAGGCATGTTATAT
Organism: Bacilli bacterium; assembly: GCA_017525035.1. Taxonomy (GTDB): domain Bacteria; phylum Bacillota_I; class Bacilli_A; order RF39; family UBA660; genus RUG13868. Next base: position 30,724 of record JAFXTH010000007.1, read on the forward strand.
CTTACTTCCAATATAGGGAATTCATATAAAGCTTCTTTTAAGATATTGTAAATATCCTTTTCATTCATTGTATCTATATTAATAGGAAGTACAGGGACCTTATATTCTTCTTTTAAACTATCCGCAAGACGCTCTGTTTCAGGTAACATCGGATGTGTTGTGTTTAATACGACAATAAAAGGTTTTCCAATGCTTTGCAATTCACTTACAACTCGCTCTTCAGCTTCTTTGTAATCATTTCTATCAAATTCACCGATAGAGCCATCTGTTGCAATAACAATACCTATTGTCGAATGTTCTTTAATAACTTTTTCTGTGCCTAGTTCTGCTGCCTCTACAAAAGGAATAGCGTCATCATACCATGGACATTTAACCATTCTTGGCCCATTTTCATCTTCCGCTCCTTTAACATTATTGATTAAGTATCCAACACAGTCTATTAATCTAATGTTGCAGGAAAAGTCATCAATATTAATTTTAGCTGCTGTATTAGGTACAAACTTAGGTTCAATAGTCATTATTGTTTTACCACTAGCACTTTGTGGTATTTCATCTAATGCTCTTTTTCTCTCATATTCATCCTTTATATTAGGAACTACTAAGGTTTCAATTACTTTCTTTATAAAAGTACTCTTACCAGTTCTTACTGCTCCTACTACTCCTAAATAAACATCTCCACCAGTTCTTAATGCTATATTTTTAAGTATTTCTTGTTTATCCATATATACCTCTTTCTTTCTATTCAATAAATTATATGAATAAACATTATTTATATACATAAAAAAAAGTAACTGATATCAGTTACTTATTTATTATTCTGCTTGTGGTTGTTCAGTTGGTTCAATTACTATTGTTGGTTCTTCAACTGGTGGTTCTTCAACTGGTGGTTCTGCTGGTTGTTCTGCTGGTTCTTCAACTGGAGGTTCTTCAACTGGTTCATCAGTATAATATTTGAAATTATATTCTGATAAATCTTTTGATCCTTCAGGCCATCCTGTTAAATCAACATCCCATTTTTCAGTTCCGTATGTAATAACTGTTTGAAGTGTTTCAGTATTTGTTTCATATACTTTATCGAATAAAATTAAGAATGTACCATTTTCTCCACGAGCTATTACGTGTACTTCTCCTAAAGTCCATGCTTCTTCAGCATATTTTTCTGCTTTTGCTTTTATTACTACTTCAATAGCTTCTTCATCAGTTAAATCAACTGGTACTACATTTCTCTTAGCTGGTTCTTCTTGTTTTTCAGCCTTTTCTTTTTTACCAATAAGACTATTATTGTTACCTGTAACGATAAGAACTACACCAGCAAGAATTAGTAATACAGCTATAGCCATAATTATTAAAGGTGTGTTATTTTTCTTTGCTACTGTTTTTTGTTCAACAACTTCATTTGTTACATTTTCATTATTTTCCATATAATCGCTCCTTTTATTTTTATAATTTGATTATAGTAAATTGCAATGTAAATAGCAATAAAATAATGTAAATATGACACTTCTTTACGTCAATGAGCTTTTGATAAAAAAACTATGCTATTTTTCAGCATAGTTTAATTTAATTACTACATGACTTGGTTCAATAACGCTATTTTCATCTTTATCGTTATGACTAATCGTTAATTTAAATAACTTAGAACTATTCTTTTCTAATGTTTCTCCAATAGAAACATTTTCATATTCTATCTTTATGTCATCTTTGTCATATAGGATGACAATATTTTCTAAGATAGCATCTATTGTCCCTTTGTTTTTGACATTTACTAAATATACAATTTTTGAATCTTTCCCATCTAGGTAAGGTCTTATTAATAATTGATTATCATTAATTGTTGATCCTAAATCTTTAGCATCATCAGTTTCTACTGCTTCAATAGAAGATATTTCAACACTCCAAAAAGTGTTTATTGAAGTGCTCATCTTTTGTTTATCAACTTTTGCAAGAGACACAGCAACTGCTAAAAAGGCAAACATTATGATTATTGTTAGTATTGCTGATAAACTATTTTTGCTTATCTTCATATCTTACCATCTCCTATTTTTAATAGTAATATATTATGGGATAATTGTCAATTCTATACCATCTTATCTATATTACTAGGAACCTTATCATTTACGATTGTATTTATTATCTTTTGTTTTTTCTCGTCTGTTACTTTTGTATTAGTAATAATAGATAAATTATCAATTAATTCACTAAGTGTTTTCTCGTCTTTCATATTTCCATTTTGTAATTTATTAGCAAGAGATAGTATTGTGTTTTTATCTACATTAGTTTTATCCTCTATCTTTTTAAATAATGAATCTTTAAACATAAAAACCTCCTACATAATTATATGTAAGAGGTTATTTTTGTTTACTTATCAGCACTTTCAGCAATACTAATTGCTTTCATTATTCTATCTTCAGCATTTTCCCAAATATTAGATACTCTTGCTAAAGCATCAGCATATTTATTTAATAAGAATATGGCATTATAGTATTCGTTATCAGTTTTTTCAAAAGCACTTTTAAGTTGCATTGTCATTTTTGGTCCAAGTGCAACTTTAGCTTCTTCCCATGCCATTTTTTCTTCTTTGTCTGCTTCAAGAAGTTCTTTAATAGCATCATTTAATTTTACAGATAATGATTTTAATTCAGAAGGATCAACATTTAATGAGCTTCCATCCTTGAATGTGTTAGTAGGTAGTGAATTTGCTTTCATAATTTCAAATAAATCCATATGTTACACCTATGCTAACGTGTTTTGAATCTCTTCTTGTGATTCTGTTAATATTTTAGCAGTATCATCTAAGAATTTGATTTGCGCCATCATTTCGCCTTTTCTATCTACTAGTTCATTATTTATAGCATTTAATACTTGCTCACGGCTATTCTTTGCCTGTAAGCTATTCCAACTACTTTCAGATTGTATGACTATGTTTTTAACTTTTTCTAGTGCCATCGTGTATTTATCCGATGCCGCAAGCATTTTGCCTTTTGCACTATTAATGTCACCAATCGTCGTTACACTAAGAGCCATAATGTGCCTCCTTATCATTATCTAATCTAATTTTATTATTGTTTCAAGTAAGTGTCAACAATTTATAAGTAAAAAAGATGGTTGCCCATCTTTACTTTACTTCTTCAGTTGATACGTAGATATAACTACCATCAGCTTGTTTTTTAAATGTATGCTTATAGTTTGTTGCAACATTTGCATACTTTTTTATAACCTCAGATCCGAAAGAAGTTCTTCCAGTTTTAAAATAATCTTTACCTAAAATTATTTCATCGTTTATCTTAATATCCGCATTACTGTATTTATATAGTGAATAATTATATGTATTTAAATCCTTTGCGTTAAAGTTAGTTGTATCGAGTCTTAAATTTATATATTTTTCATAAATATACAAGTATTTTTCACTCTTCTCAGCTTTAGTAATAGCTTTTGCATTTACGTAATTAGTCATTCCGAAGTATTCAGTATAGTCATTATAAACTTCATCCTCTGGTCCATGATTTAAGCATTCATAAGTACTATTGTTTAACGTACAACTTAAATACATATTACCGTTGATTGTCTTTGGTAAATTTGTGTATTTACTACCATATAGTTTCTTAACTTCCTCTAGTAAATTGCTAGATTCAATTGCCATATCGCAATTGCTGTTATTTGCTAGTTCTTCTTCAGTGCAGTGTCTAGTTTTATCCATACTTATAGAACTAAGAGCATTACCATAAATTACTTCATTACCTATATCATTTAAAGTTACTTTTTTATTTTGATATACATAGAAGCTTTTAGATAAATCAATATTTTCAATAGATATTAGGTTTGCTATTAATAGTGTTACATCACTATCAATAATGGTTTCCTCTACTACTTCATTTTCATGATCATCTTTTATTGGTTCAGGTACTTTGCTTTCCTCTTTTGGTTTTAGGAAAAGCAAAGTACCTGCTACTATTAAAATTATTCCGACTATTATCACACATAAAGATTTTTTGCTCTTCATATTATCTCCCCCTATCAACTATGGTGTATATACACTTGTACATATGTGAGTAGTATTATTCATTGTATCACCAGCAGCACATGTATAAACTAGTGTTGCAGTTTTTGTATCAGTACCTGTACATGTTGTTTCATCTATTTGCTTTCTACAATCACAGTGGTTTGGAGATGAACTTGGTCTACATCCTGTTTGTGATACAGCAGCTATGTTACTTCCATAGCAGTGAGAACCAGTTCCTGCTGTACATGTCCATCCTGTTGATGTACATGATGCTCCATTACCTGTTCTAGTAAATGTTTCAACACAATAACCACCAATATATTCTCCAGGACAGCATGTATATGTATATGATTTTGTACATGATGTATTACTCAATGTATATCCTGCTGGGCAAGTATAACTTGAAGATGCTGCATATGTTTTCAAACATGTTCCATTAGCTTGATAAGTATATCCATCTTTACAGCTTGGTCTCCATGTTGCATATAACGTTAAGTTTGAAGTCGATGTCCATGCCCCTTGGTTAGTATTTAAGTTATGAGTTATACTACCAGTTGATGTTGTTGACCAACCTGTTTGAACATAGGCTGTTCTTGTAAATACTGCTGCTTTTGATGTCCATGCTGAATCATATGTAACTGTTTGAGTTTGATCATTACCTGTTCCACCATTAGCTTTATATGTAACTGTATATTGATTTGCATTACATTTATTTGATGATAATGTATATCCTGTTGAACATGTTTTAGCGCTACACAAGTTAGTTACTGAGTTTGCTGTCCAACTTGCTGTATTCCATGCTGTTACTTTATTCTTATTTGAACAATCTGCGTTACAACTTGTTTGTCCTGTTCCATTTGTTGTTTTACCAGTACAAGCTGTACATGCACTTGCTCCTGCTGCACTATATGATCCAACTGCACATGCTACATCTGCATTGATTCCTGTACAATAGTGTCCTGCAGTACATTTATTACAAGCGTTATCTCTTGTACTTCCTGTTGTAACATTGCTCTTTCCTACATATCCTGCTGGACATCCGTGTCTATCTGTTTTACCAGCACAGTAATATCCTTGTCCACAGTTGCTACATACTTTATTACCTTCTGTTGTGTTATATGTTCCTGCTGCACATTCAGTACATGTACTTGTTCCACCGTATGTTACATTGTGTGATGCTTTATAATATCCAGCCGCACATTTTGTTCCTGTTGAGTCTTTTGCTTTATTAACATATTGTCCATCTGGAACAATCATTAAACATTTTGCTTCTGATACTTTGTTTGCAACGGCTGTTCCATCTCTATATCCTGCTGGACATTGTGTACATGTACTTCTTTGTCCATATTTAACCCAATGTTCACCATTATAGTATCCCTTTGCACATTCTGTTGCGTTTGCATCGTTTGCTTTATCAACAAAGTATCCTGCTGTAACTTTCTTTTGACAGTCACCAATAGCTCCTACTGGTTCTCCATCTCTATATCCTGCTGGACATTGTACACAAGCTGTTCCTACAGCATCTGTATAATATCCTGTTCCACATTTTTGATATACTGCGTATAATGTTACATCTTTTGTAACTGTATGTGATGTTATTGCACTTGTTGCAGTTTTACTTGTATTCCATCCAATCATCTTATATGCTACTTTTCTTGCTGTTGGTGTTAAATCTGCAAGCTCTGTTTCTCTTTTTATTTCACTTGCCTTAGTTGGTCCGCTATTTCCGCCATTTCTATCATATGTTACTAAATAATAATGTGAACTTGTTTGATATGTTAATCCTGAATGGTCTACAGCCTTTAAGTACCATACTCCAGTTGAAGGTACTGTTCCTGAACTAGTCCATTCACTTAAATAATTTAATCCTTCACCTTCTGCACTATTTGCATCTTTACCAAAATATACTTTTACTAATTTTGATGTTGCATCAGTACATTTTAATGTTGAATGCTCTGTTATTGAACAACTTGGTATTACTGAGTCTTTTCTTACTTTAATACTACATCTTGCATAGTTTTGAGCTTTGTCCTCAACAAATCCATAATACCAAACATATTGACTTTCATCTGGATGAACAATTTCTAAACTACTTGTTCTTGATGATTGATTATATGGTGTTGTTCCTCTTCTTATTGAGTTAAATTCAATACCACTTTTTGCTTCTAGTATTGTACTTGCTTGATCTTTTAATACATCAAAACCAATCTTTATGTTTGAATTATACCAATCATTTTTACCAGGTGTTCCTTGTGTTACTACTAGCGAACATGCTGGTGCAGTTTTATCTATTCTTATGATTAATGGTACTGTTTCCTTACTTATATTTCCTTCGTTATCTACTACTCTGAATGCTACTTCTTCATTCATCTCTTGTCTATAGTCAACATGACATGATCCATCAGGTTTAATGTCATCACAAATATTTTTCCATTGCCCGCCTTTGCTCCATTGATATTGTGTTACTTTCTCTCCTGATTCTGAATAGAATGTTGATCCTGATGTAAAGTCGATATTCACTTCTTGAGCCCATTGTCCTGATGAATATAATGACTTATCTGTATCTTCTGTTACTGTTGTTTCAACAATCTTTTTTGCATATACATTC
>JAFXTH010000008.1 GCA_017525035.1 Bacilli bacterium
AATCAAAACAAAAACACATCAAGATGTTAATGTTATTGTTAATGTTAATGTAAATGTATTAATAGAATATATAGAAAGTAATTTAGGAATAACTATTAATGGAACTAATTTAGAAAAAATAGAGAACTTATTTGATGATTATGATTTAGAAATTCTAATGTATGCAGTAGATAAAACTATTGCTAGTGGTCATAGAACACTTAACTACTTCTTTGGAATAGTTAAGAATTGGAAACAGGATGGATTTAAAACACTAGAAGAAATTAAAGAACAAGATGGGAAAAAAGAAAAGAAAGAAGAATGGTGGAAGAAATATGAAAATTGATTTATTTAGAAAACTATGTATGAACTTCAACAAAGAACCAAATGAGGAATTATATCTACTATGGAATGAAGAACTAGAAGAATATGACCAAATTTATGTTGAAGAAGCTATTAAAGAAATTCTATCAACTGATAGATACTTTCCTACAATTGCAAGAATAATGGAAGTTTTAAAAACAATTAAACCTAGAGAATTTACTGAAGAAGAAAAAACAAAAAGGATGGAACAAAGAGGTGTAATTCCAAAGTGGTTATATCAAGACATAAAAAATGAACCAATAGATAAAGAAACTGAAAAGGAGTTTGAAGATTTTAATAAATTTATAGAAGATTTTAGAAAAGAGGAAGAAGAAAATGAAAACATTTAATAAGATGAGAAATATAGATGTATCAAATTACATCAACAAAAGAGATGGAGCTGATTATATAAACTGGGCAGTAGTAAAACAACTACTACATGACAATGGATGTGAAAAGGTATATTTTACACCAATACAACAAGAGAATGGTTCATCTCTAATTATGACTGATAAAGTTTTTACTGATAACAAAGGAGTAACTAATCAAGTTTATGAAACAAGAATAAAAGTTACTATTGATGATTTAGAGTTTGAAATACAAGGACCTGTTACAAATGGTGCTAATCCTGTTAGAGATAATTCAATGACACAACAAAGACTATGGAATGCACAAACAAGATTATTTGTAAAAGGTGTAGCAATATACACAGGACTAGGATTTGATTTATGGTCAAGAATAGAACAAGGAGAAGAAGCTGAAGTTGATGACTTATCAAAACATGACATTATGAAAATCAAAGAAAGATGTCAAGAAATATATACACAAAAACTTCAACTAGGATTAACTACTAAAGAGATAGCTGATAAGTTAGGTAAAACAGAAGATGATGTTAAAGCAATATTTACTTACTTTGGAATACTTGATGACTTTGAAAAGAAATTAAAAGAGATAACTAATGATAAAAAGTAAAGATAGAAGTGGATATATAGGTGCTAGTGATACCAAGTATGTGATGTCTAGGTGGAATACTAAAACATTTAGAAATTGGTGGATGACCAAATTAGGAATATCAACAAATGATTTTACAAACAAGTATATGATAGCAGGAACTAATTGGGAACATAGAATACTAGAATTTATCCAAAGTGAACATACTGATGAACAAGTTATCAAAGGTAGATTAAGAGTAAATATAGATGGAAGAACAGGAAATAAAATCCAAGAAGTCAAAACATTTAACCTAGAGAAAGGATTTGAAGTATCTAAAGCATATTATGAGCAATGTCAGGTTGAAATGTATGCATTTGATACAAAGGAATGTGAAATAGTAGCTTATGGACTTGAAGAAAAAGATTATAAAAACTATTTGAGGGATATAGACAAAGATAGATTATTCTTTTATCCAATTCCTTATGATGAAAAATTCATAGAGAGATACTTACAAAGATTAAATATCCTAGAGCAATGTTTGAAAGTTGGAATACTTCCAGAGGAGGAAATATGAAAGAATGTCAAGACTGTGGAAAAGAGTTTGAAGAACCTTTTAATGAAGAATTATGTCCTTATTGTTTGAGTGGAGATGTTATAGATGAATGAAGTTTATATAGATATGAGAAATCAAAATGAATGGATAAGAAAATACTTTCCAAAGAAAGATTTTGTATCAGTAGATGAGTTATTAAGTTGCATAGAAGATTTGGATGGAGAAATAGACCATTTAAAAGAAAGAATTGAAGAATTAGAAAATCCAGATAATCCAGAAGAAGATTTTATGTTTGTTGCTAAAAGGCAATGGGAACAATGATAGGAACTAGAAAAGAGATAATAGACTATCTATTAACTCAAAGTGATGATGTTAAATTTGAACTAAAAGAACATAAAGAGAAAAGAAGTTTAAATGCTAACTCATATTGTTGGGTATTACTTCAAAAACTAGCTGATGTGTTACATACAACTAAAATAGACCTTTATAAAAAGTACATAAGAGAAAAGGGCATTTTTAGGACAATTACAATAGATAATTCAGCAGTAGATACATTTATCCATCTATGGGAAGAAAAAGGCATAGGATGGATTTGTGAGGTGTCTAACAAAGGGAATACATCAACTGATTTAATAGCATACTATGGAACATCAAGTTATAACAGAAAACAAATGGCACATTACATTGATTTTGTGGTTGATGCTTGTAAAGAGCAGGGCATAGAAACCATGACACCACAAGAATTAGAAAGTTTAAAGGAAAAATGGAAAAGTACAACATAACAGTTAAAACTAAAAATGGAGTAAAAACATACACAAATGTAACCATTGAAGAAATAGATAAAATTTTAAAAGAAACACCTTACATAAGTGTATCTGGAGAACAAGTTAAAGAAAAGGAGAAGATATTAAAGAAATGAATAGAGTAGAACTAACAGGAAGATTAGTAAAAGATATAGAAATTAGAAGTACATCTTCTGATAAAAAAGTAGCTAAAGGAACAATAGCAGTAAATAGAAGATTTAAAAACAAAGATGGAAATTATGATGCTGATTTTTTAGATTTTGAATATTGGAATATAAGTGATAAATTTGGAGATTATCTTAAAAAAGGTAAACAAATAGGACTTGTAGGAAGAATAGCAAAAGAAAGTTATGAAAAAGATGGCAATAAATACTATGTAATTAACATAGTTGCTGAAGATATTGAATTACTTGGAGATAAATCAGCAACACAAACTGAAACACAAACTGAAACACAAGAAGTAAATTTACCACAAAATATTACATCAAATTATGATGATGATAGTGATATACAACTAGATGATAATTCACTACCATTTTAAAGAGATTAACCTATTACTAAAAAGTGGTTCAAAAGGTGAGATATATTTGTAAGACCTATTAATTCACTTCTGTATCAGTATTGTTTATGAACCACTTGACAATATTTGATACAAAACAAAAGACTTTGTAGCAGTTCATATAGCTGACCTCTTATTTATTTTATTCTATTATGAGGATGTTATCTTTTTCTTAAAGTCTTTTGGGGTAACATCCTTACATATTATGAAAGGATTAGAAAAATGAAGAAACTTAAAGTAATATGGGGGAATTGGTTAAAGAAAATTAAAAATTGGGGTTTTGTAAAAATGCTTAATTATAAAACTGAAGTAAAATCATTGAATACTAAAATTAGTGAACTAGAAGAAGAAAAAAGAAAATTAAATGATTTAATTCAAATATACAAACTAGAGCAAAATGAACTAGAACAGGCAAATATAAAAATAGCAAGTTTAGAGCAAATACTAGATGGTGCTAATAAGACATCTAAAGAGAATTTAGAAAAGATAAAAGAAATAAACACAATAAATGAAGAATTACTAACTAAAGTATTCAATTTAGAACTAGAAATCAAAACAAAAAATGTAGAAGTAGAAAACTACAAATTAATCATAAAAGATTATCAAACAGAGGGAAGATATTTAGTAAAAAAAGTAAAACCAGGAAGAAAACCAAACACAATAAAAACTAAAATATCTAAACCAATGAGTGCAAATGTAACTAAATACATGAGGGGAGAACATGAATAGGAATGTTTTACTTTTTGAAACATTTAGAGAGTTTTGTAATAGAGCTGATGAAATACTAGATGAATTTTCAAAAGCAATGAATGATCCAAACTTTAATTATTTAGATTATCAAAGTTATATAGAGGGGCATAAATTTTGTAAAGGTGAATATAGAGATTTATTAGTCAAAGATACCATCTGGGAATGGTTGATGAGTTACAAATATGAAAAGAAATCTAAAGATGATTTATTTAAGTTATTAAGTTGGGTTGGAAAGGATAGTTAAAATGAAAATATTAATAATAGTAGGAATGATATTAGTAGCAATATTAATTTGTATAATTAATGATAAATTGGAAGAAAAATTTGGAACATATAAAGCAGATGAAATAATGGTATTTATATGGGGATTACCTGCTATATTATTTTTAATTTATATAGCACTATGTAGTATAGGAATATAAGAAAGGAGATGGTATTAATGAAAATGATAATAGAAGAATTAGATACATTTGAAAAAGTTGGTTTTACAATTTTGGGCATAATATTAATTTTAGTAATTTATTCAGGATTACATTATATACCACCAAAATATGAATATATAGACTTAGATAACAACAAAGGAATTGCTAAAAATTGTAGTTATAGTTTTGAAAATGCTTTTAGTGGTGGTCAAGGTAGTCCTGTTTGTGAATTAGAAGATGGAACAATATTACAAGTAAAACAATATAAAGAGGTGGTATTAAATGAAAATATTAACTAATAAAAGATATAAAGAACTTACAAATTATGAAAATAAATATAGAGAATTAACAGGGCAATTAATAACTCTTTATACAGGAAAAAGAAGTAAATATAGTGCTTTATTATCTATGAATAAAGAAGAATTAGTACATAGATATTTAGATTTAAACAATGCTTATATAAGATTATTTAAAAAGGTAGTAGATAAAAAATGAGTGAAGATTTAATTATAACTGATGATGAGTTAAATACTCTTTTAAATAATCTTGATCTAAAATTTATAGCACAAAAACTGAAAATAGAAAATGTAGATAAATCAATAATTACATTACTTAAGATAGTAAAAAATCTTCAACAAGAAAACAAACAACTAAAAAGAGATAAAAATATAATGCAAAATTATTTACAACTTATTATAGATATAGGGTATGACTATGATGGTTATAATGATGTCGAAAATCTAAAAGCATTAATAGATGAATTATGTAAATATGCTTTATATGGAATAAAACTAGATGATAAATTAATAATTTCTTCAAGTTGTGAAAAATATTACAACATACTAGGAGAGGAAATATTAGGAGGTAAAGAAAATGAGTGAAGAACTAATGATAACAAAAGAAGATTTAGTTAATTGGTTAAATAGACCACCAAGCAATGATGATTTAGATTTAATAGGTTTTATAACAACTAGATTAGAAAACTTTTATAAATTAGAACAAGAAAACAAACAGCTAAGAGAAGCATTAGAAACTAAATTTTATTGTCAATATGCAAATAAATGTAATAAACTTTATGATTGCACAAGAGAAGAATATGAAACAATGACACAAAGTAATATGAAATTAAGTTTAGAAATTGCTGAATTAAAAGAAGAAATAGAAAGACAAAGCAAAGCACAATGTATATTAGATGATGAAATAACTGAACTACAAATAAAAATAGATAAAGCAATAGAATATTGTAAAAATAATTTAGAATTTACACCTAGATTAGAAGATATTTTAGAGATATTAGGAGATAAAGAATGAGTACAGATGAAAAATTAACTTTTCTAATAATTTATATAATAATTTATCCTATTGTAAGTGCAATATTAAAAAAGATGGGTGATAAAGATGAAAGATGAACTATTACAAATAATTAATCATTATGGAATAGAACATCAACAAAGAAAACTTGAAGAAGAAGTATTTGAATTACAACAGGCAATAACAAAATTTGAAAATACTGATTTTGGCAAATGGGAAGATAAAAAATATATATTTACAAAAGATATTATTGAAGAACTTGCAGATGTTGAAGTGTTATTAAATCAAATACAAAATTATTACCAAATTGATGGTCAAAAAATAATTGATGTTATGCAATTTAAGGTTGATAGACAATTAGGAAGGATAGAAAATGAAATACATAGCTAGTATATCTTTTGGTAAAGATAGTTTAGCAATGTTATTAAGATTAATTGAAGAAAATAAACCATTAGATGAAGTTGTATTTTATGATACAGGAATGGAATTTGAATGTATTTACAAGTTAAGAGATAAAATACTACCAATATTAAAAGAACATAAAATTAAATATACAGAATTAAGACCAAAAGAACCATTTTTTTATACTATGTTTTATAAACCAGTTAAGAAAAAAGATGGATCATCAGCAAATGGTTATAGTTGGTGTGGTGGTAGATGTAGATGGGGAACTACTGAAAAGTTAAAAGCATTAGAAAAATATTCTAAAGGCAATTATGAATATGTGGGAATTGCTTATGATGAACCACAAAGACTTAATAAAGAAAGAAAAGGCAATAAACTATTTCCACTTGCTGAATGGGAAATGACTGAAAAAGACTGCTTAAAATATTGCTATGATAAAGGATTTAATTGGAATGAAAATGGAATAGAGTTGTATTCAATACTAGATAGAGTTAGCTGTTGGTGTTGTGCAAATAAGAATTTAAAAGAACTTAAAAACTATTATAAATATTTACCATTTTATTGGGGCAAATTAAAGGAACTACAAAGCAAAACTTCAAGACCAATGAAATATAACAAATATACAGTATTTGATTTAGAAGAAAGGTTTAAAAATGAAAAATGAAAATATTAAATTTATATGCTGGAATAGGTGGCAATAGAAAAATGTGGGGGGGAACAAAGACCTACAAATAACAGCAGTAGAATATGATGAAAAGATAGCTCGAATATATAAAAACAATTTCCCTAATGATGAAGTTATAGTTGCAGATGCACATGAATATTTATTAGAGCATTTTAGAGAATATGACTTTATATGGGCTAGTCCACCATGCCCTACTCATAGTAAAGTTAGAAAAACATTAGCAATAAAAAAGAAAAAAGATGGAACTATTTATGAGCAAAACAAGCCAGTTTATCCTGATATGAGATTATATCAAGAAATTCTTTTATTAGAGGGTTATTATGAGGGATATTATTGTATTGAAAATGTTATACCATGGTATGAGCCATTAATAGAACCACAAATATTAGGAAGGCATTGTTTTTGGTCTAACTTTGAAATACCTAACAAAAAATTTGAAGCAAGAGGAAGTTTTGATAATACAGAAGAATTAGCTGAAAAGTTAGGTTTTGATATTTCTAATTGGAAAAATGTAAACAAAAAACTATTATTAAGAAATTGTGTTGAACCAGAAGTTGGTGGATATATATTTAATAAATTTCTAGAAGCAAAGGGGGAAATAGTTGAACTTGAAGAAGATAAACAAATGACAATATTTGATTTTATAAAGGAGGACAATGAATAATTTAATAGAAGTTTCAAAAGATTATATTTTAAGTCTTAAAACAGGTACTAAATACTATGTTTATAATCCATTAACTGACAGGCTAAAAGAAGAATATGCAAGTCCAATAGATATAGTCCATAATAAACACTGTTATGATAAATTAAAATTTTATGTAGAGAACCTATAATGGTTCTTTTTCATTTATGAAATTTTTTGAGGAATTTCTTATAATTCAACTAGGAGGAATTAACATGAAAGAAATTAAATATAATGCTAAAGTTATTAAGAATTTTAATGATAAGAAAAATCTTGATAACAAAGGTAATCCTACATTAATGGAAGTAGGAGAACTTATTAAGAATTTAGATAGAGCTAGATTTGAAGAATTAAAAGCTAAAGGATTTGTTGAAGAAGATAAGTCTTTCAAAGATGATGAATGGGAATAATCCATTATAGGAGGTGCTATTATGAGTAACACCAAACAAATTAGAGTAACTGATGAAGAAAAAATAAAAATTAGAGAATATTATATAGAATGTCATAACTATACAAAGGTAGGTAAAAAGTTTCATAGAAGTGATAACACTATTAGAAAAATAATTGCTGAATATGATGACATTGAAGAAAAATTCGAGCAAAAAAAACAAGAATGTATTGAAACTACTTTAGAACACATGGAGAAACAACATGAGTTAAAAAAGAATGTATTAGATAAGTTACTCAAAGGTATAGAGTTAAAAGCAAATGATATTAAGAAAATGGATAAGATGAATATTAAAGATTTAGCTACTGCTTATGGAATTATATTAGATAAAGAATTAAAGGTGTTAGAGTTAAAAAGAAATAGTGGAAATATAGAGAATGAAATTAATAATAATATTATGAATATTGCTGATTTAATAAATAATCCTGTTCCTAATAGGAGTGAAGAAGATGTTCAATGAATTAGCAAGACCATGTAAAAAACAAAGTGATTATATTAAGAAATGTCAAACATCTTGGTTGAATATAGCAGAAGGTGGCAAAAGAGGTGGAAAGAATGTTACTAATGATTTAGCATTTTGTATAGCACTTGAAAACCATCCTAATAAGTTACATCTAGTAGCAGGATATGATACAAGTAGTGCAAAACTAAATATCCTAGACTGTGATGGATTTGGAATACTAAATTACTTTTCTGGAAGATGTAAAGAGGGAAAATATAAGAATAGAGAATGTTTGTATATAAATACTAAAACTGGAGTAAAGGTTCTATTAATAAGTGGTGGAGGTAAAGCAAACTCTTATAAATCTATAAAAGGTAATACTTATGGAATGGCATATATAACTGAAGCTAATGAATGTCATCCAGACTTTTTAAAAGAAGTAGAAGATAGAACAATAAGTAGTGATGATAGAAAAATATTCCATGACCTTAACCCTAAATCTCCAAAACATTGGTATTATACTGATTATTTAGACTTTCATGAAAGACAACAAAAAGATAACCCTAATTATGGTCTTAATTATTGTCATTTTAATATATTTGACAATATGAGTATTAGCAATGAGAAATTAAAGAAAGTATTATCCACTTATGATAAAAGTTCAATATGGTATTCAAGAGATATATTAGGTAAAAGAGTAGCAAATGAAAGTTTTTTATTTAGACCAATTATAGAGAATGAATTGGAATATATAACTGAAACACCAAAGATAGGTTATATATCAATGGGAATAGACTTTGGTGGAAACAATTCAGCACACTCATTTGTAACAAGTTCAATAATGAGAGATTTTAGTGAAGTAAATGTATTAAGAAGTGATAAAACACCAATTATAGATGATATACATAAAAAATTGAAGCAATTAAAAGAAGTATTTAAAAGGCATTTATTATTTGTTTTAAACAAGTATGGCAAGATAGATATAATATGGGCAGACTGTGCTGAACAAATCCTTATAAGTGCATTACAAGAGGTATTAGATGAGTTAGGATTATCAATACCAATAAAAGATAGTGTTAAGACACCAATATCAGGAAGAATATATGCAATAAATATGCTATTAATGATTAAAAAGATAAAATTTGTTAAGAATGATACTGAAACCATAGTTAGAGCATTACAAGAAGCAGTTCAAGATAGTGAAGCTGATGATGATAGATGGTTGGATGATGGAACATCTGATATAGATAGTATAGATGGATTTAACTATGGAATAGAGTATTGGTTCAAACAAATATTAAAAGTAGTATTAGAGGGAGGATATAGTGAATAACAATGTTTTAAAATACTTAAAAGAAAAAGGTTATTCTAATGTATCAAAAGACTATTATTCTTTTGTAGAACTATGGGAAAGTTATTGGAAGAATGATGTAGATTATATGACTTACAAAGATGAATATAATTGTTCTCATAGATTATATACATTAGGAATGGCAAAAAGAGTATGTGAGGACTGGGCATCAGTTATATCTAGTGAGCAAGATGAAATAATTACTGATAAAGACCAAAATAAAAAGTATGTTGAAAAGATAGTTAAAGAATTGAAACTAAAACAAGCACTTAAAGAAAGTACTGAAATTGCATCTTGGAGTGGTACTTGTGGAGCAATTATAAGACTATTCAATATAAAAGTAGTAAATGGCAAACTAGAAAAGACTGATAAAACAAGACAAGAACTAATTAAAGTAAATGCTAAAAACATTATTCCATTGACTATCGAAAATGGAGATATAAAAGAAGTAGCATTTGTAAGTAGTTCAGTAATAGATAATAAAAAAGTTAGTTATATTGAATTACATCAATTAACTGATGAGGGATATAAAATATCAAATATATACCTAGATGAAGATGGTAAGGAAGTATTTAAAGAGGGTGTATTAACTGAATATGAAACAAAATCTAATATACCTTTATTCAGTATATTAGAACCACCTAAAGTAAATTCTATTGAGAATAACAATGGTTTAGGTATGAGTGTATATGCTGATGCACTTCCACAAATAGAAGCTACTGATATTACATATAACAACTTTGTAATGGACTTCTATTTAGGAGGTAAGAAAGTATTCTATAACAAAAAGATAGTAGGAACAAAACAAGTTAAGACTAAAAAAGAAGATGGCACTTATGATGTAAGAGAAGTTCCTGTTTATCCAGATGATGTAACTAAACAACAATGGAAAGTAGTAGGAGATGGAATGGAGAATATCAATGATAATCCATTGATCCATGAATATAATCCAGAGTTAAGAGTTAGTGAAGATAAAGATGGAATACAATTTGCATTAGATATATTATCATTTAAAACAGGATTTGGAACTAAATATTATCAATTCAATGGTTCAACTGTTGTAACAGCAACTCAATATATGGGAGATAGACAAGATTTAGTTCAAAATGCTAAAAAATATAGAGATAATCTTAATGAATTTTCTAAAAATATAGTAAGAGCAAGTCTTTTAATAGGAAGAATGCTATTAGGAGAAAAAGTAACTGAAGATTGCAATGTAAAAATTGCAAATGTAGATGGTTTCTTAACTGATACTGAAAGTTTAAAAGAACAATATAGACAAGAAATTGCTATGGGTATAAGACAAAGATGGGAATATAGAATGAAGTTCTTTGGAGAAGATGAAAAAACTGCTAAAGAGATAATAAATGATGATTTAGATAATGTTGATTTAGGAGGTGAAGAAGAATGATAGTAAAAGTTGGTGAACATGAAATAACTATTACAAAAACACCAGTAAATGAAAGAGAAGTTAATATTACTAAATGTCAATTTGACTTTGAAATGAATGTAGAGGGAATGGTTAAGGATGCATATTTTACTTATAATGGCACTTCTTATAAACAAATAATCCAAAATAATGAATGTACTATTCCTAGTGAAGTTCTTGCTAAAAAAGGAGAAGTAGAATTAGGTGTAGTAGTATATGAAGTAGAGAATGAAGAATTAAAGGAAAGATATAACCCTAGTCCTGATTACTTTTCAACTTGGAGTGGTAGCTTAAAAGATGAATATGAAAACTCTGAACCAATAACACCTACTGACAAAGAACAAATAGAAAGTGAAATAGCACAATTACAACAAGATGTAAGTACACTAGAAACTGATATTGATACACTAGACCAAACAAAACAAGATACCCTAGTAAGTGGAGAAAACATCAAGACAATAAATAATGAAAGTTTATTAGGAAGTGGAAATTTAGAAGTAATAACTGATTTAAGTGATTACTATACAAAAGAACAAACTGATACATTACTAGATGATAAACAAGATAAATCAAGTATGAGTGATTACTATAAGAAAACTGAAACTTATTCTAAAAGTGAAGTTGATACTATAAAGACCACAATAGAAAGTGAAATACCAACAAAAACAAGTAATTTAATAAATGATAGTGGATTTATAGATAAAAGTGTAAACAACCTAGAAAACTATTCTAAAACAAGTGATATGAATACTGCTATCTCAAATGCAGTAGGAATTGAAACAACAAATAGACAAAATAGTGATGTTGCATTACAAAACCAAATAGATGCAATTACATCAAGTAGTGATGTTGTAGATGTTGTAAGCACATATCAAGATTTACTAGATTATGATACAAGTAAACTAACTGATAAAGATGTAATCAAAGTAATGCAAGATAGCACACATTCAAATGCTTTAAGTTATTATAGATGGAATACATCAACCTTTGATTATGTTGGAAGTGAAGGACCATTTTATACAAAAGGTGAAACTGATACTTTACTAAATGCAAAACAAAACACAATAGATAATTCACATAAATTAACAAGTGATTTAGTAGATGATACAAACTCTACAAATAAATTTGTAACTACAAGTGAAAAAGCACAAATACAAACAAATAAAACTGATATATCAAATATCAAAGATGGTACAACAATAGATAGTTTTGGTGATGTAGAAACTGCATTAAGTGGAAAACAAGACACACTTACTTTTGATGACACACCAACACAAAATAGTAATAATCCTGTAAAAAGTGGTGGTATTTACAATTCACAACAAGCACAAGATACTGAAATCATCTACCTAAACTCAATAATAGACCAATTACCAAGAGAAAATGGCACAGGTGATACAATTACACTAAATAACACAATAGAAGCAAAAATGAAGTCTAAATTAAGTCCTAGTGAGATGACACAAGAAACAACAACAGGAAAGAATTTATTACCAATAAATCAAATACAAACACAAACAATAAATGGTTTAACAATTATAAATTTAGGTGATGGTACAATCCAAATAAATGGAACTGCTAATACAACAACAAGACTAGATGTGGAATATACAAAAGAATTAATAGCAAATACTGAATACAAATTTACTAATGCAAATACAAGAGGTACAGGTGCGAATGTAAATGTTCAAGATAGTAGTGATAATTTAATAGGAAATATAGTATTAAATGTATCAAGTCAAACATTTACACCAACAACTAATCAAACAATAGCAAAAATGAGATTATATATTGATAATGGACAAACATTTTCAAATTATATATTAAAAGCAATGCTAATTAAATCAACTGATAGTGAAACTTTTGAGGAATTTAGTTTTGGTGCAAGTCCTAGTCCATCATATCCACAAGAAATACACACTATAACAGGTGATAATGTAATAAGAGATGAGGGACAAAATTTATTAAATATTTTTGATATAAAATCCAAAAATCCAAATGTTTCAGTAGATGAAGATGGTTGGATTACTATATCAGGAAATAATACAGGAAGTGGATCATTACTTTACAATATATTACTAAATCCTAAATATAATTTGCAAAAAGATAAAACTTATAGATGTTTTTTAGAAGTAAAAAATGTTAGTGGTAGTGGAAACTTAACAATAAATGAAGCAAATGCCCCTCAACAATTTATTACTACATATTCAACACCTTTTACAAGTTTAAGTAGTAGTCACATTTACTATAAAGATATAACAACAAAAAGTTCTTTTAAAGATACAAACCAATTATTTACAACTTATGCATTTTGGAATGCAGGTGTAAGTGGTTCTATAACATTTAGATTATCATTATTAGATACAACAATAACTGAAAATGAATTTGTTTATGAACCATACAATAAAACTGATTATCCACTAACATTAGGAACACTAGAATATAGCAAAATAGGAAACTATGAAGATGAGTTTATATATAATACAACTGATACTAATTTAGAATTAAATAAATGGTATTTAAAGAAAAATATAGAAAAAATAATTTATACAGGTTCAAATGATGAAGCATGGGCACAATTAAGTGGTACTAATAAATTTTATATAAATATTGAAAGAGATTTAAGTAATTATAATAATATGAAATGTAATTATTATACATTTATTACAGCAGGTCAAAGTAGTTTAAATAATGGTGAATTTGCTTGTAAAGGTGGTCAAGGAACTTATTTATGGTTTAGAAATGATAATATTTCAAGTGTTGATAATTATAAAACTTGGTTATCTACTCATAATAATATAGTAGAATTGCCTTTAGCAACACCAACATATACACTACTAAATGACACATTACAAACACAACTAACAAATATATACAACAATATGATGAGTAAAAAAGGAATTACTAACATATCACAAATTAATGATGGGTTGCCAGTTATAATAAGTGCTTCTGCATTACTTGATTTAAACACTTTAGTAGGTAATTAATATGGAAGAACCAAAAGAATATATTGTATATAAACACACTTCACCTGATAATAAAGTATATATAGGAATTACAAGAATGAACTTAAAAAAAAGATGGGCAAACGGTAAAGGATATCCACATAACAAACATTTTACAGGTGCTATCAATAAATATGGTTGGAATAATTTTAAACATGAAATTCTTTTTGAAAATTTAACTAAACATGAAGCAAGTGATAAAGAAAGAGAATTAATAAAACAATACAATTCAACTGATGAAAAGTGTGGTTATAATTTAGATTATGGTGGTTTTTATTGTGATAGACTAACACCTAAATCAAGAAAAAAGTTAAGTGAGGCTCTTAAAGGAAAAACAAGCCATAAAGTTTCAGAAGAATGCAAAGAATTTTTAAGGCAAAGAAACTATAAACTTTGGGCTAATGAAGAATATAGAACAAAGGCATTAGAAAACATTAAAAATGTTAATAGGTCAGAAGTAAAATGTGTTGAAACAGGAAAAGTTTATTTTTCTATTCAAGAAGCCTCTAAAGATACTGGCTGTAATGCTGCATATATAAGTGAATGTTGTAAAGAAAATAACAGAACTTCTGGTGGGTATCATTGGCAATATGTTAAAAAATCAAAAAGAAAAAAACCGAACATAATAATTGGCAAAAAAGTTGCTCAATATGGTCAAGATAATCAATTAATTGCTATATATAATTCAATGTCAGAAGCCCAAAGAATAACAGGTGAAACAAGACCTACAATAAAAAGAAGTGCAGAAAATAGAAAAAAATATATTATGAAAAGTAAATTTATATGGAAATATGTTGATAATTGTGCATTTCTTAATTTGAATGTATTAAGAAAGTTGGTGCAATAATGTTTCTATTAGGTTTAATTATAGGGGGTTTTATGGGGGTTATTTTAATGGCATTTTTAATAGGAGGTAATAAAGATGATTTTTAAAAATGGTATTTATGATAAATTAAAATGGTTTTGTTTAGTAGGATTTCCTGCTATTATTACATTCTTTGGGGTTTTAGGTTCAACTTTAGAATGGGATTTTACTCAAATGGTTATTACAATTGCAGTAGCTTTTAATACTATGCTAGGAACTATGTTGGGTATTAGTAATATTAGATACAATAGACTAGAAAACAATGAGTATGGAGAAGAAATTGAGGAGGAAGAATAATGCTATCAGTTAAGCAAAGACAAACTAAATTAAAAGATTTAGGTTATTATAAAGGCAAAATAGATGGTAAAGTTGGAACTCTAACTAAAAAGGCATACAAAAATCTACAAAAAGATTATTACACTAGAAAGAAAGATGTTGATGGTGTTTATGGAAAGAATACTGATATTCTTTTAAATAGTGTATGGAATGTATGGGCATTTGGTAAAAATTTTGATGTAAAAGGTGATAAGTTATATTGCAGATGTAATGGAAAATATTGTAATGGATTTCCTGCTACTATAAATGAGAACTTAATCAAGAATTTACAAAAAGAAAGAGAAAAATTTGGTGCTACAAGTGTTACATCAATGTTAAGGTGTAAGAAGTGGAATAAAATACAGGGTGGTGTAAGTGGTTCACTTCATACTAAAGGTAGAGCAGTAGATTTTAGAACACCTATTAGTGGAACATTAGATGGTAGAAAAGAAATGATAAACTATTGGTTCACTTTAACTAAACCTAATTATGGTTATTGTAATGGGTTTTATAGAAAAGGTAAAAAGACAGGAACAAAGAAAGCACCTAATATGGGTATTTCAACTCATTGTGATGTAAAATGACAATAGAAAATAAACTTAAAGAACTATACAAATTAAAAAGAGAACTTCTTTATCATTTAGTTGGTATGTCTTATAGAATGGAACAAGTGAGATTAATTGATAAGGAAATAAAAAAGTTGGAGATGGTAAAAGATGTTAAAACCAGAACAAATAGATAAATTATCTTTTAATAGAATTGTAGATTTATATAATCAGCTAAACATTGATATATGTGCTGATATTATAGATAGAGTTAGTGCTATGGGAAACATAACACAAACAACAAAAGATGAATTAAGAGCTATTTTAGAATTAAATGGTCAAGACATCTTTAAAGAAATACTAAAAAAAACATCTGCATTAGATGATGAAACTAGACAAGAACTATATAAAGTTTATGCTGATATGGTTCAAATGGATATGCAAGATTATAGACCACTTTATAAATATAGAGATAAAGAGTTTAAGTTATCTAAAAAACAAATGAGAATACTAAATAGAGGTATTAAAGAAAACAATAAGATAATAAGAAACTTTACTAAATCAATAGCATTTAGTGGTAAGGAATTATTCATAAATAGTGTAGATAAAGCATTTTTAAAGACATCTAGTGGAGCAATGTCTTATGACAAAGCAATATATGAAAGTTATAAAGATATTGCTTCCACAGGTCTTACTTTAAAGGATAGAGCTGGAAGAAAAACTAATCTTGATGTTGCTATAAGAAGATGTGTAGCAACAGGAATACAGCAAACAGCAAATGATATAAATGAAGAAACAGGTAAGATACTTGGTTGTGATGGTTATGAGGTTACTGCACATTTAGGAGCAAGACCTACACATGAAGTAGCACAGGGAAAGCAATATGCTGAAACTAAAGAAGATGCTAAAAAGTTTGGTGTAGGTTGGTGGTATGACACAGTTGAGGGAACACCTATTGCTGAATTATGGGAAGAAATCAATTGTAGACATACAGTCTTTCCAATTATTTTAGGAATTAGTGAACCTGCTTATACTAAAAAAGAACTATATGACCTAGCAAATACTAAAACTACTCTATATGGTAAAGAAGTATCTATATATGAAGCTAATCAAGAAATGAGAAGAATAGAAAGAAATATAAGACACTATAAAAGAGAAGTCAAAATCCTTAATAGAGCAGATGTAGAATATAGTGAAGAAATGGCAAAATTAAGGAAATGGCAAAAGGAATATACAAAGGTTTCAAAAGAAACTGGAATAGAAAAAGACCATTTTAGAATTAAAATTTAAAATGTGCTATTATGTATATGAGGTTATATTAATCCCAATAATATATTGGTACTACCTTAATTGGTAGTACTAAGGGCAACTTAAAGAAAATATTTATATGAAAGGTTAATCCAAAAAAATATTCTCTTTATTCTTATTCTAGGTTGCTCCTAGTACTGCTAATTAGCATATTGTTAGCAGTACCAGTCTTAAATTTTCTTTTTTAAAGAACTCACTAACTTTAATAGTTAGTGAACTAGAGATACAATACATATCTTTAGTTCAGTACCTATTAAGGTACAAATAGTTTCTTATCACAATAGAAACATTTTTCTTCTTTCAGAGCATATTATATGCTCTTTTCATTTATGAAAAAATAACTTAAAAAGAATATAATCTAATTAAGGAATAGTGTAGAAAGGATAAAAAATGGAATTATCATTAGTATTGAGCATATTAGCAGGGGTTATGACAGTTGCTAATTTTGTTGTAAATAGAAAAGATAAATCAAATCAAAATACTGAAAAAGATAGTTATAAGTGGGGTTCTATTGATGAAAAGTTGTCTAATATAGAAAAGACACTATCAAAAATTGAAGATAAATTAGATACTTATGATAAAGAAGTAGATGAAAAGATAAATGATGCTATGAAACATCATATCAATGAATACCATAAGGATGAGAAATGAGAGAAGATATAAAGATGGCAAAAAAAGAGTTAAAAGAAATAAAAGAATATAGTTTAGCAAAAGAATTATTAGATGATAATAAAAAAACAAATAAGAGAATGTTTTATATAATTATAGTAATTCTTATTATGTGGTTTATCACAATAGGGTATCTAATATATACAATTAGAAGTATTGATTATATTGATGAAGATAGTATTGAAATAGAGAATGTTTCACAAATAGATAGTTCACATATTAAAATAGGTGATGATGTATAGGAAAAATCAAAATAACTAAAAGAAGATATGCAGTAAAGAAATCTAAAAATAAGAAAAGATGTAGTAAATGTGGTAGGTTTATATGAAACTAGATTTCACAAAACAAGAAATAGAGGAAATCAAATCTAAAATATATTTAACTGAACTACAAGAACAAATATTAGATATGAAGTTAAAAGGAGATTTAACTGAATATGGTATGGCATTAAAATTAGGTGTTAGTGAAAGCACTATAACATACCAATGGAAAAAGGTTAAAAAGAAAATTTTAAAGGTAATTTAAAGGAATTTTAGGAGGAACTTAAAGATTTTGAGTTCTTTTTTTATGAGAAAATTTAATTACAAAAGGGAAGTAAAAACTTTAAAACAGGGATGAAAAACTTTTGTAGAAAGGAAGTAGTAATAAAAAAGAAACAAGAATTAATTGTCTTGATAAACAACATTTATTATTACTTCTTTTATTTAGGAGGAAAATTATGTATCAAAATCCATATTATAACAATTTTAATCAACCAATACCTCAACAACCAATAACTCAAAATTTTCAATTATCACCAACTCATACAGGTATGAGATTTGTAAATAGTATTGATGATGTAAGAAAAGATTTAGTTTATTTTGAAACACCTTATTTTAGTAGGGATATGAGGTTTATGTGGATTAAAAATGTTAAAGGTGAAGTAACACCTTATGAAATTAAAAAAATCGAATATAAAGATGAAAAAGACTTACAAATGGAACAAATGAAAAGAGAAATTGAAGAATTAAAGGAGAGATTAAATGAAAAATCAAGTATTACAAATGACACTGAACCAGTTGAGAATGAAAAATCCTCAAATGTATCAAATGTTAAGTCAAGGAAAAATTAATCCTTTAGATATATTAAAACAAATGGCTGGAAATTCTACACCTGAGCAAATGCAACATTTATTTAGTCAAGCACAAAATTTAGGGTGTCCTAATGAAATACTAGCCGAAATACAAAATCAATTAGGTATGAACTCAAAATAGAGTTTATATAAAAATTTTAAGAAAGGAGAATAGAAATATGAATGGAAGTTCAACAGGTGTAATTCCAACTTATGATATTTCTGGAAACGGAAATAATGGTTGGGGTGGCAATATGGGTGAATGGATACTTGGTATTGTTGCTTTAGGTATGTTAAGTAATGGAACATTATTTGGTGGCAATGGTGGTAATGGTGCTAATGGTATGTATCCGTGGTTAATGAGTGGACAAGCAGGAATTAATCAAAATACAAACTATGGATTTGATACATTACATTTATCAAATCAAATTGAGGGTGTAAGAGATGGAGTAGCAGGATTAAGTAACCAAATTTGTAACACAGGTAATGCAATTACAAGTGCTATAAACACTACTGCATACAATAGTGAAATTGCAGCAGCTAATAGACAAATGGCAAATATGAATACTGCTTTTGATTTAAGTAGACAATTTGCTGATTGTTGCTGCGAAAATAGACTTGCTACTTGTCAAACTCAAAATGCAATTATAAGTGAAGGTAGTGCTACAAGATTTGCTGATGCTAATAATACAAGAGATATTATTACAAATGCAACAAGCAACACACAAGCAATTCTTGATAAGTTATGTCAACTTGAATTAGATGGTGTAAAAGCACAAGTAGAAGCCAAAAATGATAGAATTGCTGAATTGCAAACACAATTAAATATGGCAAACTTATCAGCTAGTCAAGTTGCACAAACTGCTCAATTAAGATTAAGTGAAGAACAACAATTTGAAAACTTCTATAATCGCTTAAAAAATTGTCCTATAAATGCAGTTAGTGTCTATGGAAACCAACCTGTTTATAGTTGCCAACCAAGTTATGGATGTGGTTGTGGAAACTTCACAACAAGTCAATTTATTTAATAGCATAGAGTAGAATACTACAACCCTGATTACAGGAACTTGCTAATTTATGAGAATAAGCAAGTCTTATTCTCTATTTTTATAAAATAATTAATAAAAATTGCAATATTTTTACAAAAAATGAGAAAAAAATGCAAAAAATAACAAAATAATTGTTTTTTTTTAGCAATTATTATTTGAAAGGAGAGATTTTATGATACAAAGTACAAATGATGCAATTCAAATATTACCTACTAACACAAGTGATATTGTATTTGCTAATGATGAATTAAGAACAAGAAGTGCATCTTGTAGAGGTTGGTTAAATCATACAGAGGGTACTTCACAATTTACTATATTAGGAAGTGGTAATTGTAACCAAGCAAATGTATTTGATATTACATTTACAGGTAATGTAAGTGGAGAAACTGCTGGACCTGTCGAAATAGCTTTAAAAGAAAATGGAACTAGAGTAGTAGGAGCTAGTGCAAATGCAACAGTAGTAGTTGGAGAATACACTAATATTGTTATTAAGAAAAGAATAAGATTATGTCCTAGAGAAAATGTAACTCTAACAATAGGTAGTGTACCTGCTGTAAGTGGTGTTACACCTGCTGTTGAAACAGTACCACCTAGTGTTAAAAATGCAAATATTATTATTGATCCTGTATTCTAATGAATAATATAGACCTAACATCATTATTTTTACAAATCTATAATTTAGTTTTATTATTACAAGATTTTAAGAATAGTGATTTAATGGGTGAATTGCAAAAACAAGATAAAGAATATCTTGAAAAAATAATAAATCAAAACAATGAAATATTAAAAATCCTTAAAAGAAAGGAGGAAATTATGGAAGAAACATTAAAAGAAGTTTCTAAAAAAAGTTTAGAAAAAATAAAAGAAATCAATGACAATGATATAACACCAAATAATATAGAACATTTGGATAAACTTGTTGACATAGTAAAAGACATAAAGGAGGTAGAATGTATGTATAGTAATTATGGTAACTATGGTAGAGGTTATGGAGAATACGGAAGAAGAGCTGGATATGATAGTTATGGAGATTACAACCGTGGTGGATATGGAAACTATGGAGAATATGGCAGAAGAGGATATGACACAAAATATAGAGGTGATGAGTACATAGATAGAATGGCTGGTGATTATGGTAGATATATGGAAAGCCGTAATAGATATGGTGCAAGTGAAGAAACTGACAAATCACATCATTTTATGGTTAAATCATTAGGAGATTTTGTTAAATATCTATATGAAGATGCACAAACACCACAACAAAAGCAAATGATTACAGAAGAATTACAAAGAAGTATGATGTAATGTATGAGTTTTATAATTTAAACCCACTAGGATTATATGAAGATGACTGTGTTATTAGGGCTTTGTCTTGTGCTACTAATAGGTCATGGGATGAAGTGTATGATGAATTATCTGATTTAGCACAAGAAAGAGGAACATTGCTTGATAAAAGAGATTTTGTTAGGTGGTATTTAGACACCAATTTTAGAAGAGTTTCTAACCCACCATATAAAGTTATTGATGTTGCTAGAAACTTTAAAAATAACATAGTTTTATGCACTATGAGAGGACATATAACTTGTATTAAACCAAATAAGTATGGAGAAGAAACTATATATGACACATTTAATCCTAGTGATAGAATAGTTGAAGATGTATGGATAGTTAAATAAAAGAGCAATAAAATGCTCTTTTTTGTCATTTATGAAATTATTTTAAAAATGTTTTATTATTGAAGTGTTAAGAGAGAAAAAACTCGTAAAAATAAGGAAATTCTTGAAATTCAAATGGAGAAGAACCATGTAAAAAAATTGTAGGAGGTAAAGAATGAATAGAGAAGAATTATCTAAAATCAAAGTAGGAGATACTGAACTACCTAAAGAAGTTATTGACCTACTTATGGACTTGAATGGAAAGTCTATTAATGGACTAAAACAAGAACTAGAGAAAGTCAAAACTGAAAAAGAGGGATTAGAAACTCAACTAACTGAAGCTAATCAAAAAATTGAAAGTTTCAAAGAAATTGATGTTGATAAGATTAAGGCACAGGCAGATGAGTGGAAAAAGAAGTATGAAACTGATACTAAAGCATTGAAAGATAGTTTATCTCAAAAAGATTATGATTATAAAATTAGTGAACTTACTAATGGATTAAAATTTTCAAGTAATGGTGCTAAAAAGTCATTTATTAATGATTTAAAAGAAAAAGGACTAAAACTAGAAAATGATACATTATTAGGTTTTGATGATTTTGTTAAGTCATATCAAGAAACTGACCCTAGTGCATTTATAAAAGAAGCTGAAACTACAAGTGAAGTATTTACTTCAACAGGGGAAAGTCATACAGCAACAAGTAGTGATGAAGATGCTTATATAGACCACATTATGGGATTAGATAATAAGTAATTGGGATTATATATACCTCTAAATAAAACAAAGGAAAGAGGTATTTAAAAATGAATAGTATAACAAAATTTAAAAAATATATAGACAGATTAGATGCTGTTTATAAAAATGCATCATTAACAGCTGATTTAGATGGTGATGCTACATTAGTTAGAGATGGAGCAAATGCAAATGAAATCATTGTTCCAAAAATGAGTTTAGATGGTCTTGCTGACTATTCAAGAAATGGTGGATATGTTAGTGGAGATGTAACACTTACAAATGAAACTGTTGCATTCAACTATGATAGAGGTAGAAAATTTGGTGTTGATGCAATGGATAATGAAGAAACTGCTGGAGTTGCTTTTGGTAAACTTGGTAGTGAATTTATTAGAACTAAAGTTGTTCCAGAAGTAGATGCTTTCAGATTTGCAACTTATTGTGGAATAAGTGGAATTGGTAAAGCAACTGCTGGTACATTAAGTACAGGTGCTGATGTAATTGGTGCTTTAAGAACTGCTACAAGTACAATGGATGAAGCAGAAGTTCCTATGGAAAATAGAATACTTTATATCACTCCAACATTATATGGATTAGTTCAAGATATGGATACTTCTAAATCAAGAGAAGTATTAGAAAGATTTAGTAAAGTAGTTTTAGTTCCACAAACAAGATTTTATACAGCAATTGACTTAAATGATGGTACAACATTAGGAGAAGAAGCTGGTGGATATGCTAAAGCTAGTGCTGGTAAAGATATCAACTTTATGGTTATTGAAAAATCAGCAGTATTACAATATCCAAAACATATAGTAAACAAAGTTATTAATCCTGAACTTAACCAAGAAAGTGATAAATGGTTATTCTTCTTTAGAGAATATGGACTTGCTGATGTTTATGATAATAAAGTAGCAGGAATTTATCTACATAATAAAGCATAATAGGAGGTATCTCTTATGGCAATTATAGATAGTAGATTAAAAGACTGTGATACAGACCAAGATGTAACAGAAAACTTCAATAGAGTTTTAAGTTTGCTTGATACTATAAATGAAGTAGTTGCAGATTTAGAAGATAGCCAATTATTCAAAGTAGTATTTGATAGTGATGGTGGAAGTTCAGTTGCAACTCAATATGTAATTGAGGGAGAAAAAGCAACAGAACCTGCTGACCCAACTAAAGAAGATTATACATTTGATGGTTGGTATAATGGTGAGGTTGAATATGACTTTACTAAACCTGTAAAAGAACATTTAAGTTTAAAAGCGACTTGGACTGCTGATGAATAGGAGGAAACTATGGCAAGAACAGTTGGTTTAATAGAAGAACCTAAAAAAATTAAAGAAACAATAGAAGAACCTATTGTAGAGGAAGAAGTAGCTGAAGAAGTTATAGAAGAACCTGTAATAGAAGAACCTATTGTTGAAAAAAAAGGTAAAAAATAATAATTGAAAGGAGAGTGTACTATGTTAAATTATGCTGATTATCATTATTATAGTGATATATATAAAGGTAGTTTATCACAGGCACTCTTTAATTCTTTAATAAACAAAGCAAGTAGAACAATAGATAGGTATGTAAATAAAAAAATTACTTTAGAAGATTTAGATAAATATGAAGAAGTAAAATATGTTGCTTGTGCTTTATGTGATAAATTAAATACTATTTCAAATAGTAATGTATCTAGTATCTCAATTGATGGAGTATCGAAGACATTTAAAAGTTCTAATGAACAAAAAAAAGAACTTGAAGATGTATTAGATAATCTCCCTGAAGATTTAGTGAGGTATCTATAATGGATGATTTATTGCAAGACATTACTTTATACCATAAAACTAATAATGGTTATGTAATATATCCATTAATTGCTAGTTATAGAGGAACATCAATTTTGAATAGAAATACCACAGGAGTTAATACTACTGATAGTATTCTAATAAGGATATTTTTTAAGGATAATAATGCATTTGAAATATCTAAAGATGATGTAATTGTAAATCAACTTGTAGATGATACTATTGTTGATAACACTATTCCTTTAACACAATTGCAAAATAAATATGGTAAAGAGAATGTATTTAAAGTAAGAAGTATTGATAAATTCAAATTTGATGATAATGATTTGTCAGAACTAAACCATATTAAAGTTGGATTAATCTAATGGCAAGAATACATAACATAGAATTTCCTAAAGGCAAAATACTTTTAGGAAATGATGGGAAAGCATATTTAAAATACAATGAGAGTTATGTTAATAAATTTAATAATAATTTTAATAGAACTCAAATGTATTTAGATGAAACAGTTGCTAAAGAATTATCTGGTTATGTTTCATTCAAAAGTGGTATGCAATCTTTATCAATTCCTTTGTCTACTGATTATGGAAGTGGAATTGTATCTATATCAGTTCCTTATGCTAGATTTCAGGCTTATGGAAAAGTGATGGTAGGTGAGCAAAGTGGAAGTGCATGGGCAAAAAAAGGAGAGAAAAAGATAGTTACTACTAGAGATTTAAAATATCATTCAAACTCAAAAAGAGGTAAATTCCCATTTGAAAGAATGAAAGCTGATAAAAAAGACAGCATTTTAAGACAAGTTAG
Organism: Bacilli bacterium; assembly: GCA_017525035.1. Lineage (GTDB taxonomy): Bacteria > Bacillota_I > Bacilli_A > RF39 > UBA660 > RUG13868. Next base: position 24,974 of record JAFXTH010000008.1, read on the forward strand.
TGCTTATGCTAGGAGGTTAAATAATGGATAATAGTATAAATGAATGGTTGCAACAATTTGAGATAGTTCAAGAAATAGCACAATATGAAGAAATACATACTGAAAGACTTACTGATAATTTAAAAAATCTTGCATTACAAAGAACAGGATTTGTTGAATTAGATAAGAAATATGTAACTGATAAATGCTGGTATAGACAATACCAATATATGCTTTTATTAAAGAGTGAAAGTGAAAGTGATATACAAAGATTATCTAATCTTGACTGGTTAGATGAATTAAGTGATAAATTAGCAGATGCTAATAGTAGTAAAGATTTCCCAGTATTAGATGGGAAAGAAGTATATGAGGTAAGTTGTGCTAATGCACTTACTTATCAAGAAGGTGAAGATGGTGCAACAAGTGTCTATTCACTTCAAATATATTTTAATATCAAAGGAGGATTAAAATGAAATTAAATATACAATTATTTGCAGGTAATGACCCAGTTGATGTAATGACTTATGATGAAGCACATTACTTTGATATTGGTACAAGTACAACACCTAATGTAGTATTAGGTGGAGTAATTACTCAATTAGATGAAAATTCTAATCCAAATGAGCAAGAAAAACAATATATTACTCAAAAATCATCTACAACAAAGGTTACAGGTTTTGCAAATGAATTTCCAATTACTATGGATCTAGTTAAAAATGAAGAAGTAAGTGAATACTTTTATGAAATATTTAGAGATAGAAAAGTAGGAACTGATGCACAAGTAATTCATTATATAGTTGAATTATGGAATGGAACAGGAACTGATAATGTATATAAAGCTAGAAAAATAGTTCAAACAGTTTCTATCACAGGAAAAGTAGCCAACCCTGGTGAACAAATCAACTTCACAGGTTCACTAAAAGGTGGAGATTTTGTAGATGGAACATTTAATACAAGTACAAAAATTTTTACAGCAACAGTTTAATTAAATAAAGAAAGAGGTAATTTTAAATGTATAAAATAGGATATGAACAAACTGATAAAAAAATAATAGTAGATATATATGGAATAGAATTTGAAGTAAAAAAATTAGAAACAAAATTATTAAAAGAAATAGAAGAATTAAAGAATGAAAATATAGAAGATTTTAAAGAATTATATAAATATGTTGATTTATTTTTAGGTGATGGTGCTAGTGAAGAAATCAATGCTAAAAGAAAAGAAGATGGTTATGATGACATGGATTACAATGTAATTATTGCTATTATTGATTTGGTAATTGATGTTTATAAAAAGAATTATGAACAAATAATGGCATATAAAAATAAATTCAACCATTATCAAAATAGATTTAATAGGAGAAAAAGATATTAATGAGAATGTATAACAAATTACCTCAAATCTTAATGATAAATAATAAAGAGATAAGAATTAATACTGATTATAGGTTGTTTGTTAAATTTGAAATAGAAATGCAGGAGAATGACACAAAAAGAGCAATGAAAAATGTTTTGAGTGCATTTTATCCTGCTTTTTTACTAACTGATATTACTATGGAAATGGTAGACAAGTTTATATGGTTTTATAAATGTGGCAAAGAAGATGTGGCAAAGTGTGGTGGAAAAGGAAATAATACTAGAAGCTATGACTATAAAATTGATGATGACCTTATATATAGTGCTTTTATGGAGTGCTATAAAATAGATTTATCAAAAGGGATGCATTGGTGGAAATTCAAAGCATTACTAAATGGTCTTAATAGCAATTGTGAATTTTGCAAAATAAAATCATACAGACTATATAATGGTAAGGATAAGAACCTTTTAGAACTAAAAGAATTTTATAAATTACCACCTACTGGGATAGAATTAGAAAACAAATTAAGACAACAAAAACTATATGAAGCATTAAAGTAGGAGGTGAATATGAATAATATTGCTGGAAGTTTACATTATGACACTAAAATGGATACATCTGGAATAGATAAAGGTGTAAATGATGTAGAAAAAAAAGCAAAAGGTGTAAGCCAAACAATGGCAGTTGCTATTGGTAATATAATATCCAATTTAGCAAGTATAGCAGTACAGGGTTTAAAACAAATAGCAAGTGCTGGTATTACATATAATGCACAAATAGAAAAATATCAAACTGCTTTAACTACGCTTACAAAAGATGCAGATAAAGCAAATAAAATAATTGAACAAATAAAAGAAGATGCAGCTAGAACACCATTTGATGTAAATGGATTAGTACAAGCAAACCAACTTCTTATAAGTGCTGGTGTATCAAGTGAAAAAGCAAGAAAAGATATTCTAGCTTTAGGAAATGCAGTTTCTGCTACTGGTGGTGGAAATGAAGAATTACAAAGAATGGCAGTTAATCTGCAACAAATAAAAAATGTAGGTAAAGCAAGTTCATTAGATATAAAACAATTTGCTTATGCTGGAATTGATGTATATGGATTACTTGCTGATGCAACAGGAAAAACAAGAAAAGAAGTTGCAGATATGAAAGTTACTTATGATGATTTAACTTATGCTTTAGCATTTGCATCAGAAGAAGGTGGAAGATATGCTAATGCAATGGAAAATCAAAGTTTAACACTTAATGGTCAACTTTCTAACTTAAAAGATAACTTAAATGCTTTTATTGGTGATGCAATGACACCACTATTTACATTGTTAAGGGATGATGTATTACCTGTTGTAAATGCTTTAATTCAAAGTGAGGGAAATGCACAAGAACTATTAGTAGGATTAAGTGATAAATTAATTAATTTTGTTACTAATGCTTTAACAAAACTAATAGATATGCTCCCTCAAATGGTTGATATAGGGGTATCTATTATATTAAATTTAGTAGATGGGATTACAAAACAAATCCCAACTTTGGTAAAGAAAGTTGTTGAGGTAATTGAAAAAATTGGAGATACAATAATTGATAATTTAGATTTAATTGTAGATACAGGGCTTGATTTAATTATTGCATTAAGCAATTCATTGGTAGATAACCTACCAACACTTTTGTCAAAAATACCTAGTATGGTAGAAAAGATGGCAATTAAATTTACTGAACCAGAAACACTAGCAAAAATAATAAGTGCTGGTGGAACTATAATTTATAATTTAATGAAAGGAATGATACAAGCTACTATTGAATTATACAAATTACCTAAAACAATAGGTAGAGATTTAGGAACTAGATTTAGAGAAGCAGTAAATGATATAGACTGGAAAGAATTTGGAAAATGGATTATAGATGGTATCAAAAATGGTATTAGTTCAAAAGCAACTGAACTATATGACAAAGTAAAAAGTGTTTTAAGTAAAGCATTAGAAAAAGCAAAAAAGACACTAAAAATTGGTAGTCCATCAAAAGTTTTTGCTGATGAGATAGGGCATTGGATACCAGCAGGTGTTGCAGTTGGAATTGAAGCAAATACTGATAGTGTAGATAAAGCATTAGATGACTTAAATGATGATATGGTTAATAAAATGACAAAAGCAGTAAATGTAGAAACAGGTAAGATAAACTTTAGTGGAACAAATGGAACAGTTACACAAATGTTAAGTGCTTATGGAACAACAATTGTAGAAAATAATAATAAGTTATATCTTGATGGTGATGAAATATATGCAAATCAACAAATAGTAAGTGCTAAAAAGAACTTACAAACTCAATTTGGAGGTGGTTATAGTGTATCTTCTTAAAAAAATAAATGATAATGATGATTTTACTTTTAGTAAAATATTAGAAAGTGGTTATAGTATAGAAGAACAACCTAATACAATTTCTAAAATACAATTTATAAATGGGAATAGAAAAAGAGTATATACCACTTATGAGGACTGCAGAATAAGAGTTGAATTAGGTGGACTTGATGAAACTGATACCATCAATTATTTAAGTAATTTAACTGATGGAGAATATGAGTATTGGAGTATTGAACATAATGAGTATAGAAATGCTAATTTTATAATTACAAAACCAACATTAGTAGCAGGAAAAGTATTGTCTACAAATAATTACTATTTAGAGGACTTTACAGTGCTTTTAGAAAAGAGTAGTGATGTAGAATGATAAATGTATCACAGGCAATTAAAAACTCTTGTAAAGCAGATAAAAACACTCATAGAGAGTATATTATTATAGATAATCAAACAATAGATATTAAAGGTAAATTGAGTGCAACTGCATACAAAGATACTTCCTTTATAGGAACTTTTAATATGAAAGTATTACAATTTGAAGCTGAAAACACTACACAATTTAGAAACAAAGAATTTGAGTATTATAAAGAAATAGATGGAAATAGTTTCAAAATAGGTACTTTTATTACAACTGAAGTAGTAGATAATGATAGCACAGGAATGATTAAGGTTACTGCAAATGATTATGGATTAAAGTTTGCAGTTCCTTATACTACTGAATTAAATTATTCTAGTAATCAAATTACATTATTTCAAGTATTACAAGAATGTTGTACTAAAGCAGGTGTTACTTTAAAAAACCAAACTATTACTAATGGTAGTTTTATAGTAGATAGTAACCAATTTGTTAATGGAGAACTTATTGGAGATGTTATAAGTTCAATAGCAGGTATAAGTTGTAATTTTGCAACTATAACTGATGATGATAAATTAGAACTATTATTTTTTAATAATACTGATGAAGTTTTAGAAGATTATAGTGATTTAGATGATAAAAGAGATACCCAACCTATAACAAGTGTAGCAATTGGATTTAGTCAAATTGATGGTGAGGATGTTATAAGGCAAGACCAAAGTTTAATAGAAGAATATGGAGAACATTGGTTAAGAATATATGATAATCCTTTTGCATATTCTACTGATAAATTCCCTTTACTAATAGATGCTATTTTTAATAAAGTAAAAGGTTTTGGTTATTCAAGTTTTAAATCAAAATATACTTATAGACCATATCTTACTCTTGGAGATAAGATTAAGTTTAAAAATAAAAATGGGGATTTAATTGATAGCATAATATTAAGATATGAATTTAATTATGATGACTGCACATTTGAAGCTCCATCAGTTACTAATTCAACAATTGAATATCAAAAAACACCTACAACAGAAGAACTATTAAAAAGAGCTGAAATAAGAATTGACCAAGAAATTAGTGAAGTAGATATTAGAGGTAAAACAATAAATTTAACAAGTGATACTATAAACATAGTAAGTACAAATTTTAGTGTAGATAAAGATGGAAATATAACTGCTAATAGTGGAGATATAGGTGGTTTCCATATAGGACAAGATAGTTTATGGAATAGTGTAGAAGAATATGCAACTTGGCAAAGTGCTAGTGGTAAAACATATAAATATAATATGAATGATGTTTTGGGTGCTGGTACATATTCTATAAGATATGGTCCTTCAGGAGATGCTCCACAAGAGTTTTTAGAACAATATGGTTTTTCAACAACTGCTGAATTAATAGATAAATGGGATGCTACATTAGATGGTCAAGTAAGAATAAATGATGTTATGAAGATAGCAACATTTGTAGAAAATTCTTATGCAAGTAATATTAGTCTTAATGCAGGGCAAAGTGGTTCACCTGCTAATATTGTATTAGGTGGTGTTCATTCAACTGAAGCAGTAAAAATAACCTCATTAGGAGAAATAACATTAAAAGATGATTATAATGGTGGAAGTGTAGGCACAAAGACAACAACACTTTCTCCAACAGGAATAACAAGTGATGGTGTTATACATTCAAATAAAAAAATCTATCAAGCAAGAATAGGACCAAATTATTCATTAACTTGGTCTAATGCTTGGACAGTTCAAAAATTAGATTTGGACATAGAATTATTTAACACATTAGGAATTACTGCAAGTGGTGGTGATATAACTATTCCTAGTGGAGTATCACAAATAAGATTATATTCTAGGGTAGCAATGGCAAATAATCAATTACAAGGTGATAAAGGATTAAGGGTATATGTTAATGGTGTTTGGTCAGTTGGTTTAGATTATACAAATTCAGATGATTATTATAATACAATGCAGGGTGAAACATATTTGAATGTTAATGAGGGTGATGTAATAAGTATTTATTTAATGTCAGGCACAGCAGGTACAATGCAAATACTAGAAGAAAGTGCAATAATGATAGAAGCAATATAAAAAGAGCTTAAATGCTCTTTTTATTTTGGTTAAAGATAGTTCTTATAGAATATAGACATAAAATCAATATCTGGATAAACCTCTTGAAACTTCTTTTGACATTCTTGTTTCAGCTTTGTATCTAGTTCAATGTTATGATGTACTCCATCTATACCAGTATGATGATTTAAACATAATGGAACAACACATCCCCACTTCATAGAATTAACTCTATTCTTTCCAAAATAGATTTCATGCAATGAATGTTTTAAACTACCACATACATAGCAATAGTTTAAGTCATTAGTTAAAATACTAAACCTCATTCTTTCTAATCTTGTTATCTTACTCATATTTCCTCCATTTAGTTCTTATTATTGAGTTGCTAGTAATGGAATTGCTCAATAATAGGAACTCTTAATAAAATTTAATAGTTAGTTCATCACTAACTTCTATTTCCTTTATAATACCTTTCCAGAACATCCTTTTTTCTTCTTTAGAGAATGTTTTGTATATCTCTAGTGCATTTGATTTAAGTAGCTCATCTAATTCTTCTATATTGTGTTTAGGTTCTTCTAATTTAGATAATTCATCTTTGGTCTTTATTAGTTCAGATTTATAGACTTCATAATCTAAATTTCCATCAATATATGCTTTTTGTAATCTACTAATTTTATCATTCAGTCTTTTCTTTTGTATTTCAATATTTAATACACCTTTTTTAAGGTAGTTTTTAGATCTTATTTTGAGTTTTTCTAATTCTAGGGGTAAATTATCAATTAAATACTTTTCAATGAAATTCTCCTCTAAAAATAAACTCTTATGGCATCCTAAATATCTTTTCCTACAATGATAATAATATGTATGACCTTTATGTTTATGTGTAAACTTGTTTCCACATTTGCATATAAGCAATGTATTAAATATAGGATTTCCTATTGGTTTACTCTTTTTGGTAAATTCTCTTAAATTATTATCAAGTAAATTTTGAACTTTATAATATAGTTCTTTAGATATAATAGGTTCACAATAATCATCTATGTATTCTTCTTTTTTATAAAGTTTGTATCTTCCAATATAAACAGGATTTCTCAAATATCTTTTAACAGTTGTATAGTGAATACTTTCATATTTGTTAGAATACCATATTATTGTTTTGTTTAAGTTCTGGATGGTAGCATAGTAATTAAATAAATCTATAATCTTTTTAGCATTATCACTTGGAACAAGTTTCTTATCTTCTATTTTATAACCAAATGGAACTGCTCCAGAACATACTAATTTATTTTGTCTTTTGTATTCATTAACTGAATTAATTCTTTCAGCAACTTGTTTTCTTTCTTGTTGTGCTAGAGCATATCTTAAATTAAATATAAATTCTCCATTAGCACTAGATGTATCTATATATTGGTCTTGTACTGCTATCATATTTACATTATGTGTTTTAAATCTATCATTTAATTCAATAGCATCTTTTATATTTCTTGATAGTCTATCTAGTTTAGTAAATAACACTAAATTAATTTTATCTAAATCATCAAGTAAATTCAAAAGTGCTTTTCTTTTAGTTATAGTTCCTGCTGATACACCCTCATCCTTATAAACTTTATAAACCTTAATTTTATGTTCTTTACAATATGTTTTAAGAGCTAGTTCTTGAGCATCCAAACTTAAACCATATTTAACTTGCTCATCAGTTGAAACTCTAATATATAATCCTGCTATCATCCAAAACCTCACTTAATTATATCTATCATATCTATTACTTTTTGTTTTTGCTCATCTGTTAATTGAACACATTTATTATTTATTGTTTTAATTAATTCATCACTCACATCTTTTTTGAACTCATCTACATTTTGATATCCCATTAACCAAGCTTCATCTACTATTAATGCTTTTGCTATTAAATAAACATTATCTTGTTTTGCTTTATATTTACCTGATAAATAATTTGAAATAAGTGGTTTACTAATCCCAGTTAATTTAGATAAAGTAGATGGTTTCATATTTCTATCTTTTAATGCTTGTTTTAATCTCACAGAAAATTCATCCACATACATCACCTACCTGTAAACTATTATACATCAAAATTCCCCTAAAATAAAGAGTTTGTTAATTTAGTTGTAAAATTAAGTTAAAAAATCTTAATTTTTTATTGACTATAAAATTGAAATGATTTATACTTAAATCAAGAGTTAAAAAAACTTAACAAGATAGGAGGAGAAAATGAAAGTAGAATTTGATTATTCTAAATTGAAAGGAAGAATAAAAGAAAAACTAAATTCGCAATATAGACTAGCAGAAGAACTAAAGATAAGTGAAGTTGCTTTATGGAATAAACTAACTAATAAGAGTGCTTTTAGTCAAACTGATATAGTTAAAATTTGTGAAATATTAGAAATTGAACCTAATGAAATACATAATTATTTTTTTAGGGAAGTAGTTAAGGAAAATTAACAAAATGGATGAATTAATAATTGAGGTAATAAAGAAAATATTAGAAAAAAGATATGAAGTTGAATTTGAGAAAGGAGAAGAAATATGAAAAAGGTATTAAGGTTTAAATTTGAAAATCTAATTGCATTATCTGGATTTATTCTATTCACTTATGGAATGATAGAACACCAAATAATGAATGGTTTTAGTTTAAATAATCTATTCTATGAAAGTTTATTTTACTACTCAATAACAATGGTATGTAGATATGCAATTAAAGAAGTTAGATTTAATCTACAACAAATGATCTAAAAGAAAAAAGAGTTATGGAAAAACTCTTTATGTGTAAATTATAGCACATAAGAAAAAACATTTAAAGGGGGTATTTATGAAAGGAGAAAAAAATGAAAAATTTAACACAATGTGATGTCATTTTAATGGCAATGTTAGAACATGAAGAATATGATAATTGGACTGCTAAAGACTTCCAAAGTGGAAAATATTTTGTAGGATATGAAGCTACTGCAAGAATGAGTGAACTTGCTAATAAATATCCCAATTTAATAATAGTAGGTAAGGATGGAAAATTTAGAACATTATCAATTAACTGGAAGAATAAAAAAGAAGTTAAAAAAGAGAAGAAAAGATTAGGTATTTGGTAGGTGCAAGATGTCAGTAAAAAGTTTCACTATATATGAAGAATATTATGACTTAATTACATTGCTAGATGAAGAAGAACAGAAAGACTTAATAATGGCAATTATAGAGTATATGTTTAAAGACAAAAAACCTACTTTAAATGATAAACAAATGAAGATATTTAATAACTTAAAAAGACCATTAGACAAAAGCAAAATAAAATCAAAAGCAACATCAAAACAAAATCAAAATGAAATCAAAATGAAATCAA
>JAFXTH010000009.1 GCA_017525035.1 Bacilli bacterium
ATAGTCAAGATTTTACTATTTATTATTCTAATGAATGTCCTTATGTAGAATATGAAGTAAAAGAATTATCTGATTATGCCAAAGATAAAGGAATAAAATTAGATTTTATAAAAATAGACTCATTAGAGAAAGCAAAGAATGCTCCATGTGTATTTAATAACTGGGCAAACTTTTATAAAGGAAAATTTGTTTCAAATACAATATTAAATGCAAATGCCTTTGAGAAGTTAATTAAGTAATATGGAATTTGTAAAAGCAAAAACTATACTATCAAAAGTTAAATATGGTTCTGATTGGTATGGTATAGATTATAACATGAACCTATATAGAGGTTGTTCTCATGGGTGTATATATTGTGATAGTAGAAGTAATTGCTATCATATAGATAATTTTGATATTCCTAAAGGAAAAGAAAATGCACTTGCAATATTAGAAAGTGAATTATCTAAAAGGAAAGAAAAAGGTGTTGTAGGTATTGGATCAATGTCTGATACTTATAATCCACTTGAAAAACAATATGAGCAAACAAGAGGAGCATTAAAACTTATATCAAAATATAACTTTGGAGTTTCTATTGATACAAAGAGTGATTTGATTTTAAGAGATTTAGATTTACTTAAAGAAATTAATTCAAAGAATAATGTAATAATTAAATTTACAATAACAACTCCTAATGATGAATTATCTAAAATAATTGAGCCCCACGTATGTACATCTTCTAAAAGATTTGAAGCAATAAAGACATTATCCGATAATGGTATATTTGCAGGAATAATGATGAATCCAGTTTTACCATTTATTACTGATGATGAAGAAGATATTAAGAAATTAGTTAAAAAGGCTTATGAAAGTGGAGCAAAGTTTATTCATACATATATGGGAATGACTTTAAGAGAAAATCAAAGAGATTATTATTTTGAAAAAATAGATAAACATTTTAAAGGTTTAAAAGAAAAATATATCAAATATTATGGAGAAAGATATAATTGTGCTGTTCCTAACTATAAATCATTATATAAAGTGTTTACTAATGAATGTGATAAGTATGGAATACTTTATAATATGAAAGATATTATTAAAGCATATAAAAGAGAAATAAAGGATAATGAACAAATATCATTGTTCTAGAATGATCGGAAGATTAAGATATTACGAACAAAAAAAATTATTTTTATGGCGACTTTTCTTTTGATGAAAAGTATGATGCTCTAAAACACCTATAAAATAAGTCTAAAATGAATGTGGGAATAATAATCCCGAAAAAATTCTAAGGCGTCGGTCAAGAGTTCGAATCCCTTCCGGGACACCATTATGAAAAGAAACTAGTCGATTGACTAGTTTTTTTGTTAGAAATAATGAAACAGTATTAGTTAGTAAGTCTTTTAATTGCTAGATGATATGTTTTCGTATATAATTAAATTATAATAATAAAAAAATAATATGAGGTGTTTTATGAAAAAAAAGAAATATTTAATAATATCAGCAATTATAGTAGCAGTAGCATTATTAACTATAGGAATTATTTTATTAGTTTTTAATAATAAAACAACTACTGAGAATAAAAATCAATTAAAAGAATTGCCAAAACCTGAAATTACCGGTGGATCAAGAGGAGAACTTGGAATAGACAAAAATATAAACGAGAAAACAATTGATGAATATTTATATAGAGAAGATTCAGTTTATAGAGACATGAGAATGTTAGAAGATCCAGGTAATTATGAAGCAATAGGTGGTGATCGTTTCTTATCTGGTTACGTTGATGGATTTGAGGTAATACCACTACCATATATAATTCCTGTTAAAGGATTACCAAAAGAGGTTGGTGATACTTATACTGGTACAACATTATTTTATGAGGAAAATGGAACTTACATAGCTAATTATGAAGAGTCTATGAGTATCATTGAAAAAATCTTTCCAAAAGATAAAGCGATATTTTTGATGTGCGGTGGCGGTGGCTATGCAGGCATGACTAAAAACTTTTTAGTATCTTTAGGATGGGATGAAAATAAAATTTATAATACTGGTGGATACTGGTACTATGAAGGAAAGCATAACATAAACGTAAAAAAAGATAACAATGGAGTCGTATCTTATGACTTTGATAAAGTACCATATCATAAGATAGACTTTGACAAGTTAACAAAAACTTCAAATTATAAAAATCCCGAAATAAAAGTTAGTGAATTAAAAATTAACACTTCTAATTTAGTATTAGAAGAAGGTACATCTTTTCAATTAAACGTAATTGTATTACCAAATGCTGCAACTAATAAAAAAGTAAAATGGTCAAGTAGTAATGAAAAAATAGCTGTAGTAACAGATACTGGTTTGGTTAAAGCTATTGGAAATGGTAAAGCCACAATAAAAGTAGAATCTGTAGATGGTAATAAATCAGTTACATGTGATGTTGTTGTTAGTAAAAAAATAGTAAGTACTCGTATTGAATTGGATGATGTTTCTCATGAAAATAGAGAACTATTATCATATGATTTGTCTAAGCTTAGTAAAGAGTTTGAGGATAAGACTAATTTATTAACAGATGCTGATGGTAACTTTATACCAAATAAGTATTATGATCTTGCTCCTGATGGAGAAGGATATGTTGTAAATGATTTATGGAGAGAAGAATACAAAAAGTTTGGAGAACAATTTGAACAATATAAAAGTATGAGAGTAGAAATTTTTAATAAACTTATAGAAGAAAAGAAATCTTTTATTATTTTAATTCATACTAAAGAATGCGAAGCAAGAGCTTATCCAGTAGTAGATGGTGCTGTGAAAATTCTAGAGCAATATAATTACTCATATATTGAACTAGGCAGTGCAGCATTAAATGGTGATACTACACTTGAAGATTCAAAATTAGATACAAGCAAGTTAGGGGATGGATCTGTTGCGATTGTTAAAGATGGGAAATTATATGCAACTATTAATTCAAATGTTGATTCAATAAAAAATGAGGGGGAATTAAGAGTTTGGCTTAGCAAGTATATTAATATATAATTTTGTTAATTAAAGGATAATAAAACGACTTAGTAATTAAACTAAGTCGTTTTTAAATAAATTTTTGATATTATCGATTACAAGATTAGTCATAATATCATAATTCATATCACTATGTTTGTGATAGATAATTTCGTGACATAAATTATCAATTAATCCTAACATTATATGAACTTTTTCAAACAATTCATTTTCACTGAAATTATTATTTAGTAGTATTTCTTTAAGAGAGTTAGTCATTTCTAATTCTCTTTTATAATAGTATTCTGCAATTCTCCTATCTGAATGAACCATAGACATAATTTCTTCGTGGGCAATATTAGATACTTTGTGATTATTGATGTAATGATTAATCATTTGCCTTAATAATTTATCAAAATCTTTCTTATCAAATTTAATATTTGTGTTCTTAAGCATAGGGAAGAAGATATCGTCACCATACTTTTCTAATCCTTCAATTAAAACATCATATTTGTCTTTAAAGTATTGGTAGACTATACCAGTAGAAACACCAGCTTCTTTAGCAATTTCTGCAGTATTAGTATTATAATAACCATTTTTACATATCAAATTAAAACCAGCTTCAATTATTTTTTCTTTTTTTTCTATAGCTCTTTGTTGTTTTGGTTCTCTGATGTTTTCTATCATAAGAATCACCTCATGAAAGTATTATATCATACTTTGTAAAAAATATGAAATATTATTCACATTTTTGTTGACTGTGATTGCTGCGGAGAATATAATTAATATGAAATATGTTTCATATTTAGAAAGAGAGATACAATAATGAGTTTTATAGAATTAAAAAATGTTAAGAAAACATATATAGTTGGAGGAAAAGAATTTGATGCTTTAGATGGAATAAACATGAGCATTAATCAAGGTGAATTTGTTGTAATACTTGGGCCATCAGGTGCTGGTAAATCAACACTGTTAAATTTATTGGGGGGAATGGATAAAGTAACATCAGGCTCAATCGTTATTGGGGAAGATGATATTGCTAAATTTAATGATAGTGAATTAACAAGATATAGAGCGCATAGTGTTGGTTTTATTTTTCAATTTTATAATATAATGCCAACTCTAACAGTAGAAGAAAATGTAAATTTAATAAAAGATGTTACAAATACTTCTAAGGATTCTAAAGAAATATTAAAAAGCGTTGGTTTATTAAAGCATGCTGATAAGTTTCCACAAGAGTTATCAGGTGGAGAACAGCAAAGAGTATCTATAGCAAGAGCAATAATGAAAAATCCAAAGGTACTATTATGTGATGAACCAACAGGAGCACTAGATTCTAAAACTGGTATAGAAATATTAAAATTATTAAAAAAACAAAGTGATGAAGATACAACAGTTATAATTGTTACCCATAACTCTCTAATTGCAGATATAGCAGATAGAGTTATAAAAATAAAAAATGGTAAAGTTGAATCTAATGAACTTAACAAACATCCAAAAAACATAGATGAGGTTAAGTGGTAATATGTTAAAAAGAAAAATGTTTAGAGATATTCGTAAGAATTTATCTCAGTTTATAACAATCTTTTTGATGATTATGATTGGAATAATGGCTTATTCAGGAATTAAAGCATATATGGATGGTATGCAAAAAACAGCTAATAGGTTTTATTCAGAAAATAACTTACAAGACTTAAATGTAATTGGATATTTAAATTATGATGATCTAAATAAGATTAAAAAGTTAGATAATGTTAAAGATGCTGAACTTAAGCTTTCAGTAACAGCGACCACAGATAATGATAAAACATTATTATTAAACTTTATTGAATCAAATAATATTTCAAAATTTTATATATATGAAGGAGAAGAGTTTGATGCAAATAAAAGTGGTATTTGGTTAGATAACTTCTACTGTGAAGAAAATGATATTAATGTTGGAGATATAGTTTTAGTCAAATATGATGGTATGGTACTTTATGAAAAAGTACTTGGTAAAATAAATGTTCCAGATCATTTATATGATACTAGAGATGAATCAGAATTATATCCAGATCGTAAAGAGTTTGGATTTGCTTACATGAGTGTTAATGAAATTACTGAAGATTATATTAAATCAATTGCTATGAAAGAAGCTAGTATAGCAGATGAAAAAGTATTTGATATAGTTATGCCAAACTTTAATTATAAAGATCATATACCATTTTCTAGTGTAATGGTTGATGTTGAAGATAAAAATAATAAAGATAATGTTAAAGAAAATATAGAGGATAATGTAAGTAATGCAAAGGCAATTATAAATATTGAGGATACATCTTCATATGTTTCTTATCAAGGTGAAATAGATGAAGGTAAAACTTATGTAGGAGTCTTTTCAGGAATATTCTTATTCATTGCTATGCTTTCTGTTATTACAACTATGACTAGAGTTGTTAAAAATCAAAGAGTACAAATAGGAACACTTAAGGCGTTAGGATTTAGTAATAATAGAATATTGTTACATTATATCGGTTATGGATTTTGGATAAGCGTATTTGCTTCACTAGTTGGATTAGTATTAGGTTATTTCTTAATTGGTAATATATTTATTAATCTAGAAATGGAATTTTTTGAAATACCAAATGGTGCTCCTTCTATGAATATATCAAGCTATTGTGTATCAGTAGGAGTAATCTTAGTAGTAGCATTAATAACTTACATTACAGGTAGAAGTATATTAAAAGAAAATCCTGCTGAGACACTTAGAACAAAAATACCAAGTGTAAGTGGTAAAACTATTGGAATTACAAAAAGAGGATTCTTTAAAAAATTAAGCTTTTCTAGTAAATGGAATGTTAGGGATATCTTACGAAATAAAATGAGGACATTTATGGGGCTAGCTGGAGTCGTTGGTTGTTGTGCTTTAATAGTGTGTGCACTAGGAATGCTAGATTCTATGAATTTCTTTGTTAAATTGCAATTTGAAGATTTATATAACTTTGATTATAAATTGAACCTTAAAGAAAATTTATCTAATAATGAATTACAAGATTTATATGATAAGTATGGTAGTAATACATCGCAAAGTTTAGGAATAGAAATAAAAGATATTGATGGTAAAAGAGAAGCAAATAATATTTTAGTAACAGATGCAGGAAATTATTTAAGATTTGTGGATAATAAAAATAAAATTAAAGAAAAACCAAGTGATGATGGTGTATATGTTACATATAAGTTAGCATCAAACAAAGGATATAAGCTTGGTGATGAAATCACATGGCATATCTATGGAGACAGTAAATATTATTCATCTAAGATAATAGGGTTTAATAAAGATCCACAAAATCAAAATGTATCTATGACAAGAAAATATTTAGAGAATCTTGGAATAACATATCAACCAGATTCATTATATACAAATATAGATTTAAGTAATACAAAAGAAATTAAAAATGTTGAAACAATTCAAAATATAGATAATTTAAAAGATGGTATGACAGGAATGCTTTCGATGATGAAAACTATGTTGATTTTAATAATTGGAATAGCAGTGCTTCTTGGAGGCATAATAATATATAATTTAGGAATACTATCTTATACAGAAAAGGAATATCAATTTGCAACACTAAAAGTATTAGGATTTAAAGATAATCAAATAAAGAATATATTTATAAAACAAAATAACTGGATAGCAGTAGTATCTATTATATTTGGTTTACCAATTGGGTATTATTTAACTGATTGGCTATTTAAAACTGCTATTGAAGAACATTATGATTTTGGAGCTTTTATTGAAACAAAAACATATATTATTTCAGCAATAGGTACATTCATTGTTTCATATTTAGTATCTAGATTCTTGGCAAGAAAGATAAAGAAAATAGATATGGTAACAAGCTTAAAAGGTAATGAGTAATATAATATACGATAATGGTTTTTAAAATTATATACCTCCTAAAATGCCATTATAAAAAGCAGTCTAATGACTGTTTTTTTATGTTATAATTTATTTATAAATAAATTGACTTTATACTAGATTTTCATTATAATATACGCGTATTTAATGAGAAGGAAGTGTTTTTATGTTTGCTGGTGAAAATGTTAAAATAACAAAAAATGAATTTAAAAGCAAGATAGAAGAGACTGTAGGGCTTGGAAGCAATGAACATGGATATTTTGATTTAGATACAAAAGAACAATTGAAATTTGATTTATGCTATCATACAAAGTCTAACGGGGATAAATTCGAGTTTTCTGGTGCTGATTATGGTTCAAAGAAACACTTCGCAGCTAGATTAAATAAACCAAATGGTGACTATGGTTATATTGAAGGTTACTGGGCTGATGGAGCAATTGATTGGATACAGGCTTTTGCAGCACATGATGGCTTAGCCGCTAATGTTTCAATGTGCAAAAGATATGTAACTTATTCAATAAATGGTAGATTAGGTGATAACACAATTAAAAGATATATTTCGGTATATGATGATAGTTTCTTAATGACAGAAGGTGCTGGCAAAGAAGGACTAGTTTCTAAAACGGTATCTTTTGATGATGGCTCTATTAAAGTATTAAGAAGAAAAAATAGACCTGAATTTGCTTTTCCAGTTGCAGATTTAGAAGAAGCAAAAAAATATGCATATCAATTACTTACGCATGATAGAAATATAGACACAAGAGATAAAGCAATCGAACATATTTGTGCTATATTTCCTAGATTTAAAGCATTCATAGATGAATACTTTTATATGTGCATGGAAAACATAATTGAAGCAGATGGTAAGTTAATATCAAAAAGAGCATCAATGGATTGGTTTGATTCATTAATTGAAGATACTATTATGTCAGAATGTAACTTTCCAAGTAAACCTAAGTTATTGGAGAAAAAAGATAAAACTAGTAAAAACTAGTTTTTTTATACAATATTTATAAGATAGTAGTATTGAAATAAAAAGAGGTGAAAGCCTTTTTTTAATTTGTAATTGTAAATACCATAATATATAATAATTATATACGGAGGGTTTTATGATTTTTGATGAAGCATATGATACTGCACTATGGTTTATAGTTAAAGCAGATAAAAGAAAAAGAAAAGAAATAGTAGAATTTTTAAAAGAAATACCAGAAGAGTTACTTGCTAATATAAGAATAGCAATTGAGAAATATAAAAAGAAAGAATTTGATATGAATAGTGAAGATGATGATTTCTACTTTGCACAAAGTAAAACTAATCCAGAAGAATATTTTCACTTTCAAATTGATGATGACAATGCTTTAAGTATTAGTAAAGAGCATGCAACTACTGGAATGAGTGAAGAACTATTTGAACTTATGCTATTTCCAGTAAGTAGAGAATATGCACAAAATATGGAAAAGTTTTATGATGAGTGGCTTGGAACATTAACTACTGATGTTGAAACTACACAGATTACTGAGCGTATGCAATCTGTTGCTTGTGATGAACGTGAATATAACTTATATAATACGCCAATTGGGCACTTTGTTATGTTTGGTAAAGAAATAGGTAAGGGTGATAGGACAATACCTGTTATTAAACCTGTTAGCTTACGAAAAGTACCAAAAGATATTACTATTAATAGCCTATTATCAAGAAGAAGCAAGCAAGAATAATTAAACAGTCGCAAGACTGTTTTTATGTTATAATACTTTTTGGGAGTTGATATTATGGATCAAATAAAAGAGATATTAGATAATAATCCATGGATATTAAATATACTATATTCATTACTAGCAATTATCATATCAATAATTGTATATACATTCTTATCACATTCATTTTTTTCTAAATTAGAAAAGAAGAATTATAAGATACTAAAAAATAGTAAGTCAAATACTTATATAAAGTTAATGAAGAGTATCGGTAGATACATATTCATGATTGTATTGTTATTTATTATTTTAAAGATTAATGGCATTAACATAACTGCAATGATCGCAGGTGTTGGAGTTTTTGGAATAGTGTTTGGATTTGCTATTCAAGATGCTTTAAAAGATGTTATTAAGGGTATAGATATTATTACAGATTCTTATTATCAAGTAGGAGATATTATTAGAGTTAACAAGTATACTGGTAAAGTATTATCTATTGGTATAAAAACTACTAAGATAGAAGATGTTTTTGAAAAGAATATTGTATCTATTTCAAATAGGAATATTGAAGAAGTAGAAGTTATCTCACATATGATTAATATAGATATACCACTACCATATGAATTAAAACTAAAAGAAGCTGAGAAGGCAATTAATTATATAACAAAAGAAATAGAAAAAATTAAAACAGTTGAATCAGTTGAATATCGTGGTGTTAATAAACTTGATGAGTCAAGCATCTTATATCAGATAAAAGTATACTCTGCACCAGTTAATAAAATACAAACAAGAAGAGATGCGCTTACATGTATTGTTAGATGCTTAGAAGAAAAAGATATTCATATACCATATAATCAAATTGATGTTCATCAAAAATAACTAGTCATAGACTAGTTTTAATTTGCAAAATTTCATCATTTGTGGTATAATAGGCAGCACTTAAAGGGGGATATTATGGCAGTAGAAAATGAAAGAGACGCAAGCTTAAACAAAGAGAAAAGTATAATTAAAGATTTATTACTATCTAGAATTAATAACGACGGGTATAAAGAAATATATGAGACATATTTAAGACAAACAATGGATGTTACCAATGCTTTAGCAAAAGAATATTTTGATTCAGAAGATGCCAAAGAATTTGATTATATGCTTACACCTGAATCTAAAGCACCTGTAAAAGAAGCTATGAATAATTCATTCTTTGAAAAATGTTATGATTATATGCAATTATTTGAATTAAATAAAGATCTAGGAGAAAACTATAGTGTAGATAAAGACATTGATTACAGAAGAAAAAAGATGACATTTGTGGTTGATTATAATATATCTAAAAGATTATTAGAAATGATTGATTGGTATTTTGGTGCTGTAGGAGATACTACACACAACAAAGAACAATTTGTAGATATGGTTGTTTTAGATACTGAAAGAATTTTTGTACTTAGAAATGAATTAACAGGTAGATCTTTGGATTTTAGTTTCGATAAAGAAGAACTTAATATAAGAAATTTTAGAGCGTTTTTAATAGCAATGTTGAAAATAAGATTATGCGGTAATTACACAATGGTTAATATTGAAATGGGAAAACAAACTGACGAAGCAAAAGGACAAAAAGACACTATGTCAGGAGCACTTTTATTTCAACTTTTAAATACAGCAACATTTATAAGCTTAGCAAAAGAATATGGATATACTACTGAAGACTTAAAGCTTGATTCATCAATAGATGCAGTTAGAAAAGCAGTTATGTATTTCCCTGATGCTCAAGGGTTTGTAGAATCAGTTAGCGAAGTTGATAATCTAGTAGAGAATGCTGATAGTTTAGCAAACAGATTCTTAACTCAAAAATTAAAATAAACATCTTTTTTAAGATGTTTTTTTAATGTTATAATTTAGGTAGGATGTGATAGTTATGGCTGATATTGAATTTTTTAATTGTTTGTGAATATGAAGAAAACGGAAACAATCCTGAACTTATATTATATAAACGAAGATAAATATTCGTTTTTTGTATATTTATAAATAAAAAAGCAGAGAATTCTGCTTTTTTAAATACTATTTTTTTGTTAAGGTAATTACTTCACCAAGATTTTTATATTTTATTTTGTTATCCTCTATGTCACATTTTTCTGTGTATTTATAAATATCAAATGTTTCATTTCTTTTGGTTTCTTTTTCTAGAAGTACTAAATATAGTTTATTACCACGTATATTGTATTTTGCATCATAATGAACGTCATATTTGTATCCTTCACCAATATCAATAGCATCGAATGTACCAGTATGATTATTTTTTAATACAAGTTCTATTCTATATGGCTGGTTACTAAGATATTTTTTATCAATTCCTGTCCATATTCCATTTAATTCATTATCATCATCTATAATACAGCTATATGTATCTTCGTATACAGTAGCATTTTCTAATTTTTCAATATATTTATCAAATGGAATGTTCACTGTATATTCATAATTAATTTTGTAATAAAATTCATCATACGAACTATTATCATCTCTTAAGCGATCTGGAATAATATGTTCATCAACTAATTTGATGTTGAATGAATCAAGTTTACCTGTTTGTCTACTTAGTATTTCTTTTGTCTTATCTTCTACTGATTCTTGTGAATAATTTCCGACTCTATCAACTACAAAACAAGATACACTATCTTTTACTAGTGCTTTTCCAGTGGCATGGGACTCTTCATCATTTCCTTCAATTTTAACGACAGCATGTCCTATTCCTTGTGTATAACATGTTGCACTTTTTGTATATGCAGGCTTTTTAGCTTTTTCATTATTTTGACAACCACTGAAAATAATAAATGTACATAAAAATAAAGTAAGAAAATATATTGTTTTTTTCATTTTACAAGTTTTCCTTTCATAATTTTATTATATCACGAATAATATTCCTTTTATTGTACGTTTTTATGATATAATAATGCTTGGTAAAGAAGTGATATTATGATTAATGTTTTAGAGTATTTAAATTTATCTTGTAATAGAAATCCAAATAAGATTGCAGTTATTGAAGAAGATAAGAAGATAACTTATCAAGAATTAAATAATTGTTCTAAAATAGTTGGGTCTTTTTTGGCATCTAATAATATATTTAATGAACCAGTTGTAATATACATGGATAAGGGAATAGATGCTTTAATTTCTTTTTTTGGAGTAGTTTATTCATCATGTTATTATACTTTGATTAATCCAGAGTTTCCTTATGAAAGAGTTAATCAAATAATTGGAGTATTAAGTCCTAAATATGTTATTACTGATGATAAATATATAGAAAATGCTAAAGAGTATTTTAAAGATTCTAAGATATTTAATATTAATGATTTGAAAAAAGAAAAGATTAATGAAGAAATGTTAAATCTTGCTAAGACTTATCATAATGATATTAATCCTTTGTATATAAACTTTACTTCAGGATCAACTGGTGTTCCTAAAGGAGTAGTAATAGGGCATAAATCTGTTATTGATTTTATTGATAATTTTACTAAATTATTCAATTTCAATGAGGACGATATTATAGCTAACCAAGCACCATTTGATTTTGATGTTTCAGTAAAAGATATTTATAGTGCTATAAAAGTAGGAGCAACACTCGTAATTGTACCTAAAGCTTATTTCTCATCTCCTGCAAAACTTTTGGATTACTTGTGTCTAAATAATGTTACAACGCTTACTTGGGCAGTATCAGCACTTTGTCTTATTACAACATTCCACGGACTTGATTACAAAGTACCAGATAAAGTAAATAAAATATTATTTAGTGGAGAAGTAATGCCTGTAAAGCATTTAAACATATGGAGAGATCATTTACCAAATACAATGTTTGTTAATTTGTATGGACCTACTGAAATAACATGTAATTGTACTTATTACATAATAGATAACAAAAAAGAATACGACAAGATTCCAATAGGTAAAGCATTCCCTAATGAAAAGGTATTCTTACTAGATAAAGATAATAAATTAGTTACAAAAAAGAATGAAGTTGGTGAAGTCTGTGTAGCAGGTACTTGTCTTGCTTTAGGATATTTTAACAACAAAGAACAAACAGATAAACATTTTGTACAAAATCCACTTGAGAAAAACTATAATGAGATGATTTATAAAACAGGTGACTTAGCATTCTACAACGATGATAATGACTTAGTATTTAACGGTAGAGTAGACTTTCAAATAAAATATCAAGGTCATAGAATTGAACTTGAGGAAATAGAAAAATCTATAATGGATTTTGATGAAGTAGAAAGAGCTTGCTGTATCTTTGAAGAAGAAAAATCAAAGTTATATGCCTTCTATGTAGGTAGTATTGATAAAAAAGATTTGCATCTTAAATTAAAAGAAAAATTACCAGTATTTATGATTCCATCTAAACTAATTCAAATAGATGAATTCCCAATAAATAAAAATGGTAAAATAGATAGAAAAGTGTTATTATTAATGAAGGATGATAAACATGATTGATTATAAGTATATTAAAGAAAAATATAATACACCATTGTTCGTTTATGATATTAACGTTTTACATGAAAGAATAAAATATCTAAAATCTAATTTCAATAAAAACTTTAACTTCGCTTATGCAGTTAAAGCAAATACTTTTATTATTAAAGAAACTGATTCTTTGGTAGAAAGATTTGAAATATGTTCACAAGGTGAATATGAGATTTGTGAAAAGTTAGGTATATCTAGAAATAAGATGGTTATATCTGGAGTTAATAAAGATAATGAATTCATTGAAGATTTAATATCTAAATATGATGATGTTTGCAAATACACTGTAGAATCTTATACTCAATATGAATTATTAAATGAATTAAGTGAAAAGTATAAAAGAAATATTAATGTATTAATTAGATTAACTAGTGGTAATCAGTTTGGTGTTAGCAAAGAATGTTTATTGAATATTATTAAAGAACATAATAATAAATATTTAAATATTGATGGTATTGAGTTTTTTGCAGGAACTGAAAAACATTCACTAGCTATTATTGAAAAAGATATTAATTATATTAATGAACTAGTTAATGAAATTGAAAATGATTTAAAATTTGAAATAAAAGAAATTGAATATGGACCAGGACTTCCTGTGTTTTACTTTCAAAGTGATTCTTTTGATGAAGATAGTTATTTGAATGATTTAAATAAATTAATTGAAAAGTTTGGTAATAAAAAGATTACATTAGAAGTAGGTAGAAGTATAGCAGCATCTTGTGGATCTTATTTAACTAGTGTTGTTGATATAAAAGATAACAAGAATGGAAACTTCGTAATATTAGATGGTGGAATAAATCATCTTGTGTATTATGGTCAGATGATGGCTATGAAGGTACCACACTTTGAAGTAATACCTGAAAAAGACAAAAATAAAGTAGTATATAACCTTTGTGGATCTTTATGTACTACAAATGATTTATTAATTAAAAATATAGAATTGAACGAATTAAGTATTGGTGATACATTTATATTTAAGAACACAGGTGCTTATTCTTCAACAGAAGGAATTGCACTATTCTTAAGTAGAGAATTACCTAAGGTAGTTCTAGTTAAAGATAATCATGATATATTAGTAAGAAATAATAATAAGACAAGTGTAATAAACTGTCCTAATTATGAGGAGGAGTAAAAATGGATAAGTTAATCGAAATATTAGAGGAATTACAACCAGATGTAGATTATAATACTTGTGAAGATTTAGTGGATGGAAGACATTTAGATTCTTTAACAATATTATCTTTAATATCTGAAATTGAAAATGAATTTGATGTTGAAGTTCCTACAGTAGAAATAATTCCTGCAAATTTTAATTCTGCAAAAAGTATTTATGCATTAATTGAAAAATTAAAAGAGGAATAGAGTGTCATATTTTGATTTATGGTTTGCTTTTTTATTCGTACCAGTAGTTGTATTAATATTCCTACTTGTACCTAAGAAAGCAAAACCATATATTTTATTATTTGCTAGTTATGCAATATTTTTTATGGTAAGTAATTTCCTTATCATATTTTTATTGCTATCTACAATATCTATATTTCTTGCAGGAAAGAAGTTTAAAAAACTCGATGGTGAAAAAGCCAAAGAGTTAGAAAAAGAAGATATAGATAAAAAACTTATTAAAGAAAAATATAAGAAAAAGAAGAAACATATTTTAGTGTTAGTAATACTATTTAATATTTCTTTTCTATTTGTATTTAAGTATTTAAAGTTTTTTACTATTAATTTAAATGCAATACTTAAAGTATTTAAATTAGAAGAATTATCTATTATTAGTTTAATAGCTCCTTTAGGAATATCTTATTATACTTTAAAAGCTATATCTTATGTTGTTGATACTTATAATGGAAAGATTGAAGCAGATGACAATTTTGTTAGGCTTGCTTTGTATGTGTCATTTTTTCCACAAATTATGGAAGGACCAATATCAACTTATAGTGAAACAGCAGAACAAATATATAATGCTTCTAAAGTAACTTATCATAACTTTTGTTATGGATACCAAAGAATCTTATTTGGATTTTTTAAAAAATTAATTATTGTTGATAGATTAAATATTTTAGTTAAACAAGTATTTAATAATTATATGAGTTTTAATGGATTATCTATCTTAATTGGAATTATATCTTATACGATGCTTCTTTATATGGAGTTTTCAGGTACTATGGATGTAGTACTAGGTATTGGAGATATATTTGATATTAAGATTCCAGAAAACTTTAGACAGCCATTCTTTTCAAAAAATATAACTGACTTTTGGAGTAGGTGGCATATTAGTTTAGGTCATTTCTTAAAAGATTATGTATTCTATCCAGTATCTTTATCTAAACCGTTAAAAAAATTATCAGTTAGTTTAAGAAAAAAGTTAAGTGCACATTATAGTTCATTAATAGCAGGTGGTATTGCACTTTTCTGTGTATGGTTTTTAAATGGATTATGGCATGGAGCAGGATGGCCATTCTTATTCTTTGGAATGTATCATTTTGTTTTAATACTTATGGGTAATATATTTGAACCATTAATTATTAAGATATGTGCTAAATTAAAGATAAATAGAGAAAGTAAGAAGTACTATGGATTCCAAATTGTCAAAACATCACTTTTGGTATTTATTGGTGAAATGTTCTTTAGAGCTGATACTGTAAGAGATGGACTTAGAATGCTAAAGATTATGTTTACTAAGATGTTTGTACTTTCTAAGAATGAATTTTACTATTTTGGCTTAGATATGTTTGATGTAGCATTAATCTTTATTGGATTAATAGTAGTATTAGTAATAAGTATTTTAAAAGAAAATAATGTTAATGTAAGAGATGAAGTAGAGAAGAAACACATTATAGTTAGATGGGCAATTTATTATTTGTTAATTCTTTCTATTATTGTATTAGGAGCATATGGGCCAACTTACGCACCAGTTGATCCAATATATGCTGATTTTTAGGAGGGGTTATGAAGAATTTATTTAAAAGTATTTGTTTTATCTTAATTTTTCTAGTTCTTCTATCAGTATCAGTATTTATTCTCTTACCAAAACAAAATTTATTTAAATATAGTTTCCTTAACTTCTTGGATTATGAAATCCTAGAAGAAGAGGATAATAAAGTAGACGTTTTATTTGTAGGTGATAGTCTAGTCTATAACTCTGTATCACCAATGGAAATATGGAATGAATTTGGTATAACATCATTTGACTGTTCAACACCAGCACAGCTTACGGAAACAAGTTATGAATATATTAAAATAGCAGTTGAAAGACAACACCCAAAAGTAATATTTTTGGAGGCTAACGTTTTATTCCGTGATCCAAAAAATAGAACTAGTGAAAGAAAATTAAAAGATTTTTATGATAGATATTCCATATTAGATGATTATCATGATAATTGGAAAGACTTATTAGAATATGGAAAACCACTTAATGTTAATAAAGGTTATTATTATGTTAATAGAGTAAATAAAGCAGAAGTATTTAATTATATGCAGAATAGACATAAGTCTATTAAAATACCTAAAGTTAATGTTTTATATTTTGAAAAAATATTAGACATATGTAGAGAAAATAATATTAAACTTATCTTATTTGGAATTCCAAGTATGAAAAGTTGGAGTTATGAAAAAGATAGAATGGCTACTGCTTTTGCAGAAGAATATAATCTAGAGTTTATTGATCTTAACTTAGTTGAAGAAATAAGAATCGATTGGAGAACTGAAACAAAGGATGAAGGAAGTCACTTAAATTATGAAGGCGCAAAAAAAGTTTCCAGTTATTTAGGAAACTATATTAAACAAAATAATTTAGTTACTTCACATAAAGATGATCCAAACTATGATGATTGGAATGAATCATATAGAAAGTATTCTAAACAATTACAATTCTATTAATACAATAGAAGTGGTAAAATTATCATCATGGGAGATTGATACACTTATATTGTTGTTTGCATATAAACTATTTAGTTCATTATGAAGAACTATGTATGGAGCGTTATTCTCATCATGTATTATTTCAATATCTTTTAAGGAATAATTATTTATTCCTTTTTTTATTGCTTTTAAGAAAGCCTCTTTAGAACAAAATATGCCTGCAATAGTGCCATTGTAGTTATCTTTACTTTTTATATATTCTATTTCTTGTTCTGTAAAAGTATTATTCATAAAAGTTTCATTTTCTTTAATTTTTTCAAATCTATTATTATTTAGTAAATCTATTCCTACTGAATACATATTATCACTTCCAGTATTTATTATACTATAAAAGATTTAAAAAGCGATATACTACGTATTTTATTGCAAATTCAAACGTTTTGTTGTATAATAGCCACACAAGAGGGGACTATTATGAGTAGATACGAAGAGGATGAGAGAAAAATAGACGAAATGTTTGAACTATCTAGTGCAATTATGCGTCAATATGACTTATTAACTGATACAGAACTTTTATGTGGAATAGGTAGTAAAGAATATGAAACAGTTGTTAGAAATATTACAATTGCTAGTGAGTTGGATGATGAGTTAAAAGCGGCTTTATACAAAGATACTAAATTGGCAATAAGATTTAGAGATGGTGTTTTTGCAAGAGGAGATACAAGAAACGTTGGAATAATGTCTAATGATTATGTTTTAACTGATCAAATTTATTATTCTGCTAAAAGTAATGATTATGATTTATTAAATGATTATGGAAGAGTATTATGTGATAAAGAAACATTCCTTGAAAGAGAATATTATCCATCTGTTAGAACATTAAGAATGAAGGGTGCGTTGACTACACTTCATCAAAAAACATATATTAGAATTCTTGATGATGAAATTGCAAGAACAGAAGATCCTGTTATGAAAAGAGCTCTAATAGATGAAAAAAATTCCACATTAATGTTAAATCCTCAATTAGAAAGTTGGTATTTCTTCTTATTTAAAAGAGATGAAGCTTTATGTGTTGAAGATGACGAAACAATTGCAAAAGCAATCGGTGTTGATATAAAGGCATATAAAAGATTTAAAACAAAATTCTTTGAAGAACAAGTTGATGAGATAGAGGATAGATTGGTAGAAAAAGATTCTGATGCAAAACGTCCTGAAAAATTACTTATAAATAAATTGAAACTAATAAGTGCTTTGGCACATTTAGATGCTGATGCAGTAAGTAAAAAATACAATGACTTTTATTCAAATATATTCTCAGGGGATGTTAATAATAAAGGTGTACAAGCTGCAACGGTTGATAATGGATATTCCGAGTATCCTGAGTATCTTAAAAGATTAGCAATGAAATGATAAATTAGAAAATATCTAATTTATCTTTTTTTTATGTTAAATATGTTATAATAATGATATAAGTGGAAGTGTAATATGAAAAACATATATGATATGACAATTGAACAATTAGAAGATTACTTTCTAGGTATTGGGGAAAAGAAATTTAAAGCTTTGCAATTATATAGTTGGTTATATGAGAAAAGAATAAATTCCTTTGATGAAATTACTGATATTAAAAAAGTAGTTGTGGATAAGCTTAAAGAAGATTTCACACTTGATAAACTTAAAGTTCTTAAAGTTGAAAGAGATGAACTTGTTAATAAGTATTTATTTGAACTTCATGATGGAGCTTTAGTAGAAAGCGTTCTAATGAGACATGATTATGGTACTAGTATATGTGTATCTAGTCAGGTTGGATGTAACATGGGATGTAAGTTTTGTGAAAGTGGAAGACTTAAGAAAGTAAGAGACTTACAAGCTTATGAGATTGTACTTCAACTTTTAGAAGTTGAAAAAGATATAAAAGAAAGAATTACTCATGTAGTTATAATGGGGATTGGAGAACCATTTGATAATTATTTAAATGTTACAAATTTCATTAAAATAATTAATCATCCGAAAGGTTTATCGATTGGATCTAGACATATTACAGTGTCAACATCAGGTATTGTTCCGAAGATACTAGAGTTTGCTGATTTCCCTTATCAAGTTAATCTTGCTGTTAGCTTACATGCTCCAAATGATAAGTTAAGAGATGAGATAATGCCAATAAATAAAGCATACAAGATTAAAGATATTATGGATGCTTTAAAAATATATTATAAAAAGACAAATAGAAGAATAACGTTTGAGTATATAATGCTTGATGGAATTAATGATAAAGAAGAAAATGCTCAAGAATTGTGTAGATTATTAAAGGGGTTAAACTGCTATGTTAACTTAATTCCTTATAATGAAACTAATAATATTCAATATAAAAGAAGTAAAAACGATAATATTTTGAAATTTTATGATATAATTAAAAAGAATAACATAGGTGTTACTATTAGACGTGAATTTGGTTCTAATATTAGTGCAGCGTGTGGACAGCTTAGAAGTAAGAGGGAGGAACTATGAAGACATTTTATTTAACAGATGCAGGTAAAGTAAGATCTCACAATGAAGATAGTGTAATAATCACTAAGAATCAAAGTGGAGATTATTTGATGGCAGTTGCTGATGGAATGGGTGGCCATTCTGCTGGTGAGATTGCATCAAGTATAGTTGTTAGTCATATTAGTAAGTGCTTTAATGAATCATTCTGCAATATGGAAAAATCAAAAGCAGTTAACTGGATGCGCGAAATGGCAACAGAAGTTAATGATTTGATATTTAGTTATGCTAAAGATCATCCTGAAAGCAAAGGAATGGGTACTACTTTAGTTATGGCTTTAGTAACTACTGATTATGTATTAATTGGTAACATAGGGGATTCTTCCGGTTTTGTAGTTAAAGATTTAGAAATGCACAAAGTTACTTATGACCACACACTAGTTAACTTACTTTTAAAAGCTGGTGAATTAACTCCAGAAGAAGCAAAAGATCATCCTAAAAAGAATGTTCTTATGAAAGCTCTTGGAGCTAATAATCCAATAGATATTGATATCTTTGATTGTGATATGGATATTAGTTCAATTCTTTTATGTAGTGATGGACTTACATCTATGTTGGAAGAAGAACAAATAGAAAAAGTATTATTAAGTGATTTAGAAATAGAAGATAAAGTTATTAAACTTATTAGAAAGAGTAATAATCGTGGGGGGACAGATAATATTTCTATTGCATACTTAGAATTTTCAGAAAGTGGTGATTAGCGTTGTTTACAAAGGGGCAAATGATTAATGATCGTTATGAAGTTATAAAAAGTATAGGTGAATGTGGAATGGCAAACGTTTATCTAGCAAATGATACGTTTCTAGATAGAAAAGTTGCTGTTAAGATATTAAGAGGAGATTTATCTACTGATGAGAAGTTTATTCGTAGATTTCAAAGAGAAGCTTATGCAGCTTCAGCTTTATCTCATCCTAATATAGTAGAGATGTATGATGTTGGTGAAGATAATGGAACATACTTCATCGTAATGGAATACATTGAAGGAAGAACATTAAAACAACTTCTAAAAAAACGTGGAAGTTTAACTTCTCCAGAAGTTGTTGATATAATGCTTCAATTAACAGATGGTATTGCACATGCACATGATATGTATATAATACATAGAGATTTGAAACCTCAGAATATTATGATTTCTGATGATGGAAAAATAAAGATTACAGATTTTGGTATTGCAATGGCGATGAATTCAACTCAAGTAACTCAAACAAATTCAGTTATGGGCTCAGTTCATTATTTACCACCAGAACAAGCTAGTGGTAAAGGTTCTACTATTAAATCTGATATATATTCAATGGGTATTATGTTATTTGAGTTATTAACAGGTAAACTTCCATTTAAGGGAGAAAATGCTGTTGAAATAGCCTTAAAACATATGAAAGATGATATTCCTAGTGTTAGAAAGCTTAATCCTAATGTTCCACAAAGTTTGGAAAACATAGTATTAAAAGCTACTGCTAAGAATCCTAAGAATAGATATGATGATGTTAGGGAAATGTATAATGATTTAAAGGTTTGCTTAAATGATGAAAATCTAAATCAAGAACCTTATGTATATAAATATCCTGAACATGATCCAGATGAAAAGGAACCTGTATTAAAAGAAGTAAAAGATGAAAAAGAATCAAAGAAAGTTGCTAAGAAAGTTGAAGAACCAAAAAAGAAAACATCTTTCTCAACAATAATAATCGTATTCTTAGTAATTGTTTTATTAGCAGGTGTTGGAGCATTGTTATTTATACTATATCCAACATTCAAAGGTAGCGATAACGTTAAGATACCTGATGTATCAGGACTTTCTGTTGTAGAAGCTGAAAAAGTACTTACTGGTGAAGGCTTTATAGTAGCAGATGAAACTGAAAAAGTTGTAAATGATAAATATGAAGCAGGCATAGTTGTTGATACAAATCCTAAGATTGGTAGAACAAGAGCAAAAGGAACAAAGATAACACTTGTTGAATCAATTGGTAAAAATGAAACATACAAGATAGAAAATTATGTAGGTCAAAATTATATTAAAGTTCAAACAATGCTTGAGACAAAATACAAGATGAAAGTTAAAATAGAGAAAAAGGATGTTGAACTTAAAGAAAATCAAGACCTTGATAATATAATTGAACAAAGTATTAAGCCTGATGAAGAAATAATTATTTCAGAGGATAATCCTAAAACGATTATTCTATATATTCCAAATGCTTATGATAAATATCCAGACTTTGTTGGAGAAGGATGGTCAGTTGAGGCAGTACAAGAATTTGCTGAAAACAACGAAATCAACTTATATATAAGTTATGTTGAATCAAGTGAATATCCAGTTGGAACAATTATCAAACAAAGTAGAGAAAAAGATAGTAAGATTGTAAGTGGAGCATCATTTACAATTACAGTTACTAAAAAACCAACTCCAAAGGTTGAAGAACCAGAAGAAGAGGAACAAAATCAAGATAATCAATAAGGAGAAATATGAAAGGACAAATAGTAAAAATACTTAGTAATTTATATTTTGTTAATTGTGATAATACTATTTACGAATGTCACAGTAGAGGTGTTTTTAGAAATATGAAGATAACTCCTGTAGTAGGTGACTATTGTATTATTGATAAAGATGACAAATATATATTAGAAATATTACCAAGAAAGAATTTCTTAATACGTCCTTTCGTAGCAAACGTAGATCAAGGACTTATAGTAACAAGTTTAAAAACTCCAGACTTTTCCACAAATCTTCTTGATAAATTAATACTTATTATGGAAATAAATAAAATAAAACCAATAATATGTATTACTAAAGAAGATCTTATTGAGGAAGAAGATAAACAAAAAATAAAAGAGATTTTAGATTATTATAAGAAAATTGGTTATGATGTATATTACAATTACGAAATAGATAAGATTAAATCTATATTTAAAGACAAGACTACAGTGTTTACAGGACAGACTGGCGCTGGTAAGTCTAGTCTTTTTAATAGATTAGATTCTAGTTTGAATTTTGATGTAGGTGAAGTATCTCTTGCCTTAGGAAGAGGAAAACACACAACAAGATTTGTTGAACTAATATCATTATTTGATGGTAAATTAGTAGATACTCCAGGATTTTCTAATATAGATTTATCTATTTATGATAAAGAAACAATTAAGAATGCATTCGTTGAGTTCAAAGATTATACATGCAAATATAGAGATTGTATGCATACTAATGAAGGTATTAATGAATGCATGGTTAAGAAAGCAGTTAATGATAATTTAATACTATTATCAAGATATGAAAATTATATTAAGTTTTTAAATCATGATAAAGATTAGGAGGGTTTATGAAAAAAGTTTCCGTATCATTTTTAAGCAGTAAAGATGAACAAAAAGATATATTAAAAATTGATAGAACTAGTGCAGATTATATCCATGTAGATGTCATGGATGGTAAGTTTGTTAAGAAAAAATATAAACCTTATAAAATGCTTTATAAGATGGGAAATACAATTAATAAAAGATTAGATGTTCATTTAATGGAAAAGAATCCTTTAAAGAATATTAACTTTTTTGCTAGTTTAAATACTGAATACATTACAGTGCATGTAGAGCTTCCTAAAGTAGAGAAGTACTTAGATTTAATTAGAGAATATGGAATTAAATGTGGTCTTGCAATAAATCCTGATACTGATGTGTCAGTGCTTCTACCATATTTACCCAAAATAGACTTAATAATTATCATGGGAGTTTTCCCAGGTAAGGGTGGACAAGAATTTATTGATGATACTATTAAGAAAATATTAAGAATTAAAAAGATGATAGTGTCAAAAAAAGCTAGAGTTAAAATAAGCGTTGATGGTGGTGTTAATGCTGAAGTTGCTAAGCGATTAGACTTTGTAGATATCATAGTTACAGGTAATTATGTAACAAGTAGTGATGACTTTGAAACAGCAATTGAAACAGTAAGAGCAAATGCTAGTATCAACGAAAATAAAGGAAAAGAAAAAGCTGCTAAGAGAAAAAAAGAAGAATCTGAATAATAAAACCTAATGAAACATTAGGTTTTTTATTTCATATAATTTAATGGAGGTTATATGAGATTATCAGATTTACAAAATAAATATATAGTAAACATAAATGATGGAAGAAACATTGGTAATATAATCGATGTAAAAATAGATGAAAATAGTGGTGCTATAATATCTTTAGTTATTGAACCTAATAAAAGCTTCTTTTCTTTTGCAAGAGGGAAAGTAGATACAGAGATAGGGTGGAATACAATTGAAAGAATTGGGGAAGATGTTATTTTAGTAAATATTACTTTATAATATTTTTTTTATTTGATAAAATATTTTTGGTGATATTATGAAGAAAAGGATTTTCATTATAGCTTTTATTTTACTTATAATTGATATGATTACTAAAATAATTGTTACTAGTAATATGACAGTTGGTTCTTCAATCAATGTCATATCAGGTTTCTTTAGTATCACTTATGTTGAGAATACTGGCGCTGCTTGGGGGATATTTTCAAATGGCACAGTTCTTTTAGGCTTATTAAGTGTTGTATTCTTAATTGTATTTACTAAGTATATATTGGATCAAAAATTAATAAGCTTATTTAATTCAATTAATTATGCATTAATAATTGCTGGAGTATTTGGAAATATGATTGATAGATTTGCACGAGGTTTTGTAGTAGATTTCTTGAACTTTCAAATCTTTTCATATGACTTTCCAGTGTTTAATGTTGCAGATATATTTATAGTGGTAGGTATTATACTTGTTGCTATAGACTATTTATTGGTAGGTGGTAAAAATGATAGCAGACGCGGATAAAGTTAGAATTGATCAGTATTTAACTGAGCAACTAGATATTTCTCGTAGTAAAGTTCAAAAACTTATAAAAGAAGAGAAAGTTTTGGTTAATGGAAAAACAGTAAATGCTAACTATTTGACTAAAGTTGGGGATGATATTTTTGTTGATTCTGATTTAGATTATGAAATAGATATAGAACCAGAAGATATTCCAATTGATGTTTTATATGAAGATGATTATCTTTTAGTTGTTAACAAAGAAAGTGGAATGGTTGTACATCCTGCAGCAGGAAATTATTCACATACACTTGTTAATGCACTTTTATATAGATTTAATCTTAGCCATAAAGACGACAAGATTCGTCCTGGAATTGTGCATAGAATAGATAAAGATACATCTGGTGTTTTAGTAGTCGCAAAAGATGATAAGACACATGAGTTGTTATCTGAAATGATAAAAGAGAAGAAAGTAGAGCGTAAGTATATCGCTTTAGTAAATGGTATCATTATGCATGATGCTGGTGAAATTGATGCACCAATAGGAAGAGATACAGTAAACCGTCAAAAAATGATGGTAACTGCTGATAATTCAAAAGATGCTATAACACATTTTAAAGTATTAAAAAGATATAAAAATGAGAACAAAACTTTAATAGAATGTAAGCTTGATACTGGAAGAACTCACCAAATTAGAGTACATATGGAATATATTGGTTATCCAATATATAATGATCCAGTATATGGTAAGAATAAACACACAACACCATTTGGACAATTCCTACATTCAAAAAGCATTAAATTTACTCATCCTATTACTGGAAAAGAGATATTCATAGAGACAGAATTACCTAAAGAATTTCAAGATTATTTAGATACTTTAGATAATGAAATATAACAAAAAGAAGTGTTAAAAATAAATAACACTTTTTTTATTAAAATAAATATTGAAATATTAAATATATTGTTTATAATAGATTAAGTTCTTAATGAAATATGGAAAAAATTACATATTTTGTCGTGGTTAAGAAAAGTATGTTATAATGTATAATGTTAGTATTGAAAGGAGTGATTTTATGTTAGAGCAGTTAGATAGAAAAAATGTTTTAGCTATGAAACTTCTTCATTATTTTATTACTGAAAAGAATTACAATCCAATTATTCTTCAGGGTGCTGAAGATGAAATTTGGCTTGAGAATTTGAATAGTGACTATAAAGTTATAAGAATTGTATCAAATCACATTATTAATGATGAACAATTTAATTTTGATTTATATAAAACAAAACATGTGTTAAGAAAGATTAAGAAAAAAACTTTTACTTTCTCAATAAATGTATTAAGCTTCTATACTGATTTAGAAGATGACGTTAATATTGAAAGTAAAAAGAATATGGATTGTATTTCATTATATGAAATAGAAGACTTATCTAAATATGATTTTGTTAAAGATGTATTCCCAGATATTACTAACAAGATGGACTTTACTGAAGAAGGATTCCAATTGTTTATGAGAATTACAGCTGATATCAATAAGAAAAATAAAGCAGATTCAGTTAAAGTTGATGAAATATTTAAACCAAAGATTCCTGTTATTACATATTTGTTTATTGCTATTAATACAGTTTTGTTTATACTTATGTATTTAGCAAATTATAGAGATTACTTTGTTGGGCAATATTCAACGTGGGGAGCAGGAGTAGTAGTATATCATGAATACTTTAGGCTTATTACTGGAGCATTCTTACATGGTGGAGTACTACATTTCTTGTTTAATATGTATTCTTTATATATTATAGGAACACAAATGGAAAGTTATTTGGGTAAGGCTAAGTACTTTATTGTATATATGTTTAGTGCTGTTATGGGAAGTTTATTCTCAATTGTTCTAAATGGTAATACTGCTTCTTTAGGAGCAAGTGGTGCAATATTTGGTCTTCTTGGATCTATGCTTTATTTTGGATATCATTATAGAGTATATCTAGGTCAAGTTATTAAAAGCCAAATAATACCATTATTGTTACTTAACTTAATGATTGGATTTATGCAAGAAGGAATTGATAACTCTGCACATATAGGTGGACTTATTGGTGGAGCGCTAATGACAATGGCTTTAGGTGTTAAATATAAGAGCACTACAACTGAAAAGATTAATGGTTGGGTAATATCAACAATACTTGTGGGATTCTTATTATTTATTGCTTTCAACTATGTCAATTATAGTTGATTATAGGGCAAAAAAATGATATATTAGTTTTATGAATAAGGTGATTAAAAAATGAATGAAGAAAAAGAAAATGAAATAGAAAAAACTTCTTTATATTCAATAGATGAATTTGAAGATTCTCTAGTTAGCTCTACTTTAAAGGAAGTATGTGCTGCTTTAAAAGAAAAGGGTTACAACGAGATAAATCAATTAGTTGGATATATTATGAGTGGAGATCCAGGATACATATCTTCACATAATGATGCTAGAAATAAAATAACTAGTATTGATAGAAGTACAATTATTGAAGTACTTTTAAGAAGTTATGTAAGTAAGTTATAAGATATGAGATATATAGGACTAGATTTAGGAAGCAGAACATTAGGGGTTAGTTTATCTGACCCAAGTGGGATTATAGCTTCTAGTCATACTATAATTAGACATAACGAAGAGTATGAAAGATTAATAGATGACGTAAAAAAAATAGTTGATGAATATAAAGTTGAAAAGATAGTTTTAGGTCTTCCTAAAAATATGAATGGGACAATTGGTCCAAAAGGAGAACTTTCTTATAAGTTTAAAGAAATGCTTGAAGAAAAACTTGGATTAGAAGTTATACTTGTTGATGAAAGATTATCAACAGTAGAGGCTACTAACTTGTTAATTAAAAATGATACAAGCAGAAAGAAAAGAAAGAAAGTTGTTGATAGTTTGGCTGCTACGATTATATTACAGTCGTATTTAGATAAAAAGTAAAAAGGAGAATTAAGAAAGATGGAAAATATGGAGAATACTTTTAAGATTATTAATGATAAAGGAGAAGAAATCATGTGTGATGTCTTATTCACATTTGATTCTGAAGAAACTAAAAAAAGTTACATAGTATATACAGATAATTCAAGAGATGCTGAAGGAAATGTTCAAGTTTTCGCATCAATTTATGATCCAAATCAAGAAGATCAAAAACTAGAACCAATAACTACTGAACAAGAATGGAAAGTTATTGAAACAATTCTTAATACTTTACAAGAAGAAATTAAGAAGAAAATTGATAGTGCTGCTGAAAATAACGAGCAATAATGCTCGTTATTATTTCCAAATATGAAAAGATTTAGAAATATAGCACTTATCGTATTAGTAATAGTATTTGTTACAGTAGTAACACTTGGAATTGTTTATAAAATAAACATGAGTCCTGTAGATAGCAGTGATCATACTCCAATTGAGGTAGTAATTCCAGAAAAAACTAGTGTAAAAGAAATAGGAAAGATATTAAAAGAAAAGGATTTAATAAGAAGCAGTACATTTTTTGATATCTATGTAAAGCTATTCGGTGTAAACGATATGAAAGCAACGACATATACTTTGTATAAAGATATGTCATTTAAAGAAATCATAGAGGCTTTAGAAAAGGGTAATGACTATAACCCAGATCAAATAAGTATTTCATTTAATGAAGGATTTAATATGAGGCAGATTGCTACTAAGATAGAAAAGGCGACTGTTAACAAATATGAAGATGTTATAAATTTATCTAATGATGAAGCTTTCTTAGATGAAATAATTAAGAAATATTGGTTTATAGATGAATCAATTAAGAATGATAAAACTTATTATAAATTAGAGGGATACTTATTCCCAGATACTTATTATTTTGCTAATAAGAATGTTACAGTAAAAGAAATATTTATTAAAATGTTAGATAAAATGGATAAGGTTTTATCTAAGTATAAAGATGATATTACAAATAAGAATTTAAAAGTAAGGGATGTTCTTATAATGGCATCTATTCTTGAAAAAGAAGGTAAGACAAGAGATTTTAAGGATATTGCAGCAGTATTTTATAATAGAATTAAAAAAGGAATGTTATTCCAAAGTTGTGCTACTGCAATATATGGAATTAAAAAAGAGTTTAATGAAATAGAAAATAGAGTAATTACTAATGAGATTATGCAAAATGATAATCCATATAATACTTATTTAGTTAGTGGACTACCAGCAGGAGCTATTGGAAATCCAGGTGAGACTTCAATAGAAGCTGCAATTAATCCATCTGCTAGTGAATATTTATACTTCTTATCAGATAATCAAGGTAAGACATATTTCTTTAAAACTTATCAAGAACATCAACAAAAACAAAATGAGCTTATGAAAGCAGGAAAGTGGAATTAATAATGGCAACAACAGGGTCGATGATTAAAGAATTAAAAGAATATGCAAGGGTAAATGATGTGCCAATAATGCAGGATGAAGGAATAGACTTCCTCACAACATTTATTGTAAAACATCAAATTACACATGTTCTAGAAATTGGAACAGCAATTGGTTATTCAGCAATAATGATGGCACTTGCTAGTCCAAATGTTAAAATTGTATCTATTGAACGTGATGAAGAAAGATATCTAGAAGCAGTTAAGAACGTTAAGAAATTTGGTTTAGAAGATAGAATATCTTTGCTATTTAAAGATGCTTTAGAAGTTAAACTAAGTGAAAAATTTGATTTAATATTCTTAGATGGTGCTAAAGGACAAAATATCAATTTCTTTGAATATTTTGAAAGAAACCTAGATGATCATGGATTCTTTATTACAGATAATATAGAGTTTCATGGATATGTTAGTAAAGATGAAGAAGAGATTAAGAGTAGAAACTTAAGAGCATTAGTTAGAAAGATTAAAAATTATATTGAGTTTTTACAAACTAATCCAAACTACAATACTACTTTTGTATCAAAAGGTGATGGTATTGCTGTTACAGAAAAAAAAGAAATTGGGTGATATTATGAAAATTGCTACTGTATGTAGTAAAGATAATATACTTGAATATAAAAAAATAGGGGCTAATGCCTTTATTTTTGGTTTATTAAACTTTTCAAGTGGTTATCATAATGAGTTATCAATTGAAGAAATAAAAGAGTTAAGAACAATTTATGATGGCGAATTATTTATTGCTGTTAATAAGAATATGTTTAATTCTGAACTGGAAGAGTTAGAAAAAGAATTAATTGAATTAGATAAACTTAATATCAATGGAATTTTATTCTATGATATTTCAGTACTATCACTTCATAATAGATTAAATCTTAAAACTCCTTTGGTATGGAACCAAACACATATGGTAACTAATTATAATACATGTAATTACTATTATGAAAAAGGATGTACTTATGGAGTAATTGCTAGTGAAATAACTCTTGATGAGATTAATGAAATAAGTAAAAAGACTAAAATGAAACTATTTGTAAACGTTTTAGGATACCAAGTAATGGGTTATTCAAGAAGAAGTCTTCTTTCTAATTACTTTAAATCTATTGGAAAAGAAAAAGAAAAAAACAATTACACAATAGTTAATAATGGCGAAGAATATATAGTAAAAGAAGAAGATAAAGGTAATGCTTTCTTATTTGGTAAGCCACTTAATGGAAGCAATATTATTAAAGATTTAGATGTTGAATATATAATATTAAATGATTATAATTTTACAAATGATGTATTTAAAAGTGCATTAGAATTGTATGCAAAACTTGTTGAAACAAAAGATGATAAATATGCTTTAGAGTTAGATAAATTAGTAGGGGATAATAGGGGATTCTTCTTTACGAAGACTATTTATAAGGTGAAGAAAAATGACTAAGAAAGTAGAACTTTTAGCACCTGCTGGAGATTTAGAAAGACTTAAGTTTTCTTTATTATATGGTGCTGATGCAGTATATATTGGTGGACAAGAATATAGTTTAAGAGCAAATGCTAATAACTTTAGTATTGATGAAATACGTGAAGCATGTACTTTTGCCCACAACCTAAATAAAAAAGTATATCTAACTTTAAATATAGTTTTCCACAATGAAGATTTGGAAAATGTTAATTTATTTATAAAACAAGTAGTAGATGCAGGAATTGATGCATTTATAGTAAGTGATCCATTTATTATCAAATATATCAAAGAAAACTTTGATGTAGAGGTACATTTAAGTACTCAAGGATCTACTACTAATGTTGAAAGTGTTAAATACTGGAAAGACGAGGGCGTTGATAGAGTAGTTCTAGCTCGTGAAGTATCAATTAAAGAAATAGAAGAAATATATAAAGAAACAGGGCTTGATTTAGAAGTATTCATACATGGTGCTATGTGTACCTTCTATAGTGGTAGATGTTGTTTATCTAACTATTTCACTAATCGTGATTCTAACCGTGGTGGATGTGCTCAAATTTGTAGATTTGCTTTTGATATAGCTAATAATGATACAAAATTCACTTTAGCTACAAAAGACTTAAATATGGCTAGTATTTTAGATAAATTAATAAGTACTGGAGTTAAATCTTTAAAAGTAGAAGGAAGAATGAGATCTCCTTATTACTTGGCTACTGTAATATCTTCATATAGAAAGTTAATTGATGCTTATTATGACGGAAGTTTAAATCAAGAGTTAATTGATTTTGAAGAAAAAATATTATCACGTGTTGCTAATCGTGAGACAAGTACACATTATTATTTAAAAGAAGCAGATTATAATGATCAGTATTATACTGGAAGACAAGAATTATCTAATCAGGACTTTTTAGCACTTGTTCTTGATTATGATAAAGAAACAGGTATTGCTACAATAACTGAACGTAATTACTTTAAAGTGGGAGATGAAGTTGAAATATTTACACCAAATGGTGATATTGTTTCATTTACTGTTGAAAAACTATATGATGAGAACATGAATCCGATTGATGTTGCAAGACATCCTGAAGAAATATTAAAACTATACGTACCTAAAGAAGTAGTTAAAGATTCAATGATGAGGGTAAAAATAAACTAAACTGGTATATTAAATATGCCAGTTTTTTTGACAAAATAAGAAAAATGTGATATAATGTACGCAACTTTGGGGGGTATGGTTATTGTGAAAGATTTAGATAATATTTATAAGGATAATTGGGCTAGATTTTATATGCTAGTAGTTTGCGATGTTATCGTATTCTTTGCTTCGATTTTTATGTTAAACATTGGATTATTTATAATATCTCTTATTGTTTCTGTAGCATTAGTGTTTATGTATAGAAATAATGTAAGAGTAGAAGAAAGAGATAAAGAATTAATTGAAAATCTTATTAAAACTTGTGATAGTAGTAAAAAAAGAGAAAAAGTAAAGAAGAGTGTTAAAAAGACAACAACTAAAAAGACATCTGAAGATATTGAACTTGAGTACATTAAGAAAAGAGTAAGGGGGCAATTATAATGTTTACTTACTTATTTGTTAAAGGTACAGCTAATAGAATTAAAAGAACAGCATATATGTATAAAGCTATAGGAAGAAAAATATCTAATATTGGTAATAAAAGATTATTGAATCAAATGATGGAAAATGATGAAGTATTAATAAAACGTTTAAGAGTATTAGATAAAGAATACAATAAAAAATCTAGTAAAATTAGTGAAGAAGAATATTTTGACTTAAGAAAAGATATTATTGTAAAAAGATATACTGAATTATATGGTAATGATAAATTAGTATTTGCATTATCTCAAGATATTTAATAATTAAAGAGTTAACTATGATTAACTCTTTTTTAGTGTTATAATATTTTTGAATTTGGAGGTTCTTATGGAGAGTAATGTATTAAATCATATTAAAGATAATTTATTAGAAAAAGAAAATAGTTTATCAAAGTATGCTTGTAAAAGTGTGGATGCCATTAGATTAAAAGAGATAAAAGAAGACATACGTCCAGCATTCTTTCGTGATACTGATAAAGTAATACATGGAAGACCATATGCACGATATATGAATAAAACTCAGGTATATTCTTTTTATAAGAATGATCATATATCTACAAGAATGCTTCATGTTCAACTTGTTAGCAAAATAGCAAGAACTATTGGTAGATGTTTAAACTTAAATGAAGATTTAATTGAAGCAACGGCACTTGGCCACGATATTGGTCATACTCCATTAGGTCATACAGGAGAAAAGATTTTAAATGAAATATCATTAAAAGAATTAAATATTCCTTTTATGCATAATTTACAAAGTGTTAGAGAGTATATGTATTTATCTGAAGGTGGTAAGGGAAGTAATCTTACTATTCAAGTTCTTGATGGTATGATGTGTCATAATGGTGAAAAGCTTGAAAAAGTATATGAACCAGTTAAAAAGACAAAAGAAGACTTTTTAAAAGACTATAATGAATCAGTTAAATCGCATGATTATGCATCAAAGATTAAACCAATGACCCTTGAAGGCTGTGTTGTTAGAATATCTGATGTTATCGCATACATTGGAAGAGATATTGAAGATGCAATTACATTAGGAAAATTAAAGCGTGGCTCAATACCTAAAGAAATAGTTGAAGTTTTAGGTAATAAAAATAGTGAAATAATCAATAATATAGTATTAGATATAGTTAATAATAGTTATGGTAAGAATAAAATTGAACTAAGCAATAGAGTTTACAATGCTATGAACGAATTAATAAAATTTAACTATAAAAATATCTATGGAAATGCAAAT
Organism: Bacilli bacterium; assembly: GCA_017525035.1. Lineage (GTDB taxonomy): Bacteria > Bacillota_I > Bacilli_A > RF39 > UBA660 > RUG13868. The sequence goes on from JAFXTH010000009.1 coordinate 32,959, forward strand.
TCTTTAGAAGATTTGTCATATTATAAGGAAGGTATTAATAAACTATATTATACTTTATTAGATGACTTAAATAAGAATAAAAAATCTAGTAAAATTTACAATTTGTTTTTAAAGGAAATGAGCACAGAATACGTTGAAAATACAAGCAATAAGCAAATAGTAATAGACTTTATTGCAGGTATGACAGATGACTATTTTATGGCTCAATTAAATGACATTTCTGTTAACTAAAAAATCTTGACAGATTTGGCTTTTTGTGGTATCATTAAATACATTGAAAAAGAGGTGTTGCCAAATGAAAGGAAAAAAGACATTACTTACTGAAGAAGGTCTAAAAGAATTACAAGATGAACTAGATGAATTAATCAATGTAAAAAGACCAGCTAACTTAAAAGCAATCAAAGAAGCAAGAGCATTAGGTGATTTATCAGAGAATGCTGACTATGATGCTGCAAAAAATGATCAAGCTGAGTTAGAAGGAAGAATAAAGAAAATAGAAAAAATGTTGGAAAACTATGAAATCATTGAAAAGAAATCAAATGATAAAGTAGGACTTGGTTCAACAGTTAATATAAAATATATAGATGATGATGAAGAAGACGAATACAAAATCGTTGGAAGTCAAGAAGCAGATCCATTTATGAGCAAGATTTCTAATGAATCTCCTATAGCAATCGCACTTTTGAATAGAAAAGTTGGAGATATCGTAGAAGTTGAAAGTCCAAATGGAACTTACAAGATTGAGATAACTGAAATAAAATAGTCAATGACTATTTTTTTCTTGTTTAAAATAGCGAAGTATATTATAATATAGAAGAAATATGGAGGCAATTATGGCAAAAAAAGAAAGTAATACTCATGAAATAGTTATTAAAGTAGAAGGAAAAGAATGGACTGATGCTTTAGATAGAGCATTCCAAGAAAGAGTTAAATCAGTTCAAGTGGATGGATTTAGAAAAGGTAAAGTTCCACGTGATATATATGAAAAGAAATTTGGAAAAGAAAGCTTATACTTTCCAGCAAGTGACTTTGTTGTAGAAAATGCATACAGAAAAGCACTTGAAGAATCTAAACTATTACCAGTAGTACAACCAAGTGTTGATATTAAAAGTGTAGATCAAACTGGAATTGAATTTGTATTCAAAATTATTACTAAACCAGAAGTAAAAATAAAAAAATACAAAGGATTAAATGTTAAACCAGAAACAGTAAAAGTTTCTAAAGAAGAAATTGAACATGAAATGGGACATTTATTAGAAAGATTTACTGAAACAAGAGCAAAAGAAAATGGTGTTGTTGAAAAAGGTAATATTGCTATTATAGATTTTGAAGGATTCAAAGATGGTAAACCATTCGCTGGTGGAAAAGCTGAAAACTACGAATTAGAAATTGGAAGCAATACATTTATTCCTGGATTTGAAGACCAATTAATTGGAGCTAAATTAAATGAAGAAAAGGATATTAATGTAACATTCCCTAAAGATTATCATGCTGAAGAATTAAAGGGTGCTAAAGTAGTATTCAAGATTAAAGTAAATGATATTAAAGAAAAATTAGAAAGAAAATTTGATAAAGAGTTATTTGAAGACTTAAATATCGAAGGAGTAGATTCTAAAGAAAAACTTGAAAAACATATTAAGGAAGATATAGCAGCACAAAAAGAAATGGAAGTTGAAAACAAATATGTTGATGAACTACTTGCTGCTGTTGCTAAAAATGTTGAAGTTGATATTCCAGAAGAAATGGTTGAAGAAGAAATTGATAGGTTAATCCACAAATTTGAAGAACAAATCAAAATGCAAGGAATTAATCTTGAAATGTATTATGAATTCACTAAGACTACTGAAAAAGATTTAAGAGCACAAATGGAAAAAGATGCATATAACCATGTTTTATACAGATTAATGCTTGAAGAAATACTTGAAACTGAAAAAGTTAAAGTAGATGCTAAAGAAGTAGATAAAGAAGTAGCTGAAATGGCTAAGAGATATCAAATGAAAGAAGAAGACTTCTTAAAAGCATTTGGTGGAAAAGAAATGGTTCAATACGATTTAGAAATTAGAAAAGTAATTGAATTATTGAAGGAATATAATAAATAAAAGTTCTTTTAAGAACTTTTTTTTTGTTTTAATTTATGTTATAGTATTACTAGAATAGAGGGTGCTATCATGGAAAAGAAGAATAAAAAAGAAAAGAAAGTAGTTGTACCATTTGATCAAATAGATATTAAAACAGCTACTGAAGATGAAATTATAAAAAGTGGTATTAAGCATAATGTAAAAAGTGATTTTATTTGTTTTGCTATTATGGGATTAATAGTAGTTTTAATGTTATTACCACCAATTTTGAGAATGGTAAATCCAAAGCCAATTACTGAAGTTGAAAAAGAAATAGTTTATGTAAAACTTTCTTGTACATATCCAACTTCTATTGAAAATTATAGTTTCTATACAGAAGTTAATAACAAATATAGAGATGGTTCATTACAAAATCTTGAAATAAAATATTCATATAAAAAGAAAAATGATGTAGATGAAAATACAGATGGTGAAGGAGAAATTAAAGAAAATCCTGTACCTGATGAAGAACCAACATTTGCACCAATAGAAAAGATGAAAGAAGTAGATGCACCTGGATTTAGTTATAAAAAAGTAGAAAATGGATATATATTTACTGGAGATTTTGAGAACTACAATTTATACTCAGTTGAGCAATTGAAAGACTATTCTTATGTTTCAGGGGCAGAATCAGATTATTTAATAAGTATGGGGTTCTATTGTAGTACTGAATCTGAAACTGTAAAGGAGAGAGTTTACGTTGATACTAACAAAAAAGTTGAATAAATACATATTTAGAGGATATGACATTAGAGGTGTTTATCCTACTGATTTAAATGAAGATGTTGCGTATACTATTGGTAAAAGTTTTGGAACGTATGTAAGAAGAATGGGGCATTTCACTGCAATTGTAGGGCGCGATAATAGATATTCTTCAGATGAATTAGCTAATGCCTTAATTAAAGGTATTATGGATACTGGAGTAAATGTAATAGATCTTGGACTTGTTACCACACCAATGTATTATTATGCTTGTATTAAACTTAATAATCCAACTGGAATAATGGTTACTGCAAGTCATAATCCAAAGGATGATAATGGATTTAAATTTGCTTTTGACGAAAGAGGAAATGCAAGAGGAGAAATGATTGAAGAATTTAGAGATTTCACTTTTGCACAAGATTTTGATGATGGTCATGGACTATTAGCAAAATATAATATTAGAAGAGAATATATTGAATTATATAAGGGATCACTTGATTTTGGTGATAGAAGAGTAAAAGTAGTAATTGATTTAGGTAATGGTACTACTTCTTGTATTGCAGAAGAATTATACAAGATGTTTCCAATTGATGTAGAAGTGTTGTTTGGAGATAGTGATCCAATGTTTCCAAATCATCATCCTGATCCATGCGTTGAAAAGAATCTTGATGCTTTAAAACAAAAAGTATTAGAAACACATGCTGACTTAGGTATTGGATTTGATGGTGATGGTGATCGTCTTGGTGTTGTTGATGAAAATGGTAAATATGTGGCAACAGACAAGTATATGATAATTATCATAAGAGATATTATTAATAAAGTTACTAAGAAAGATTTCTTATATGATGTTAAATGTTCTAAATCTTTATCTGATGAAATAGAAAAATTAGGTGGTAATGGTATCTGTTATAGAACGGGTAATTCTTATACGAAAGCTAAAGTCAAAGATGATAATATTCCTTTTGGAGGAGAGTTATCTGGACATGTTTACTTTAATGACAGATGGCCATGCTTTGATTCAGGACTTTATGCAGGATTAAGACTAATTGAAATACTTTCTAAAACTGATAAGAAGACTAGTGAATTACTAGAAGGTATTAATGAGTATTATTCTACAGAGGAATTAAAATTTCCTTCAAGCGATGATAAAAAGTTTGCAGTAGTTGATAAAGTAAAAGAATATGCCGTTGAAAAAGGTTATAATTTTATAGATATTGATGGTATAAGAGTAAACTTTGATTATGGTTGGGCTCTTGTTAGATGTAGTAATACAGGACCTAATATAACAGCAAGATTTGAAGCAAATAGCGCAGAAAAATTACAAGAATTACAAGATGAATTTATTGGTCAAATCAATACATATAATATATAAGTAAAACAATAAGCAAATGGATTTAATCCATTTGTTTTTTATTGTTTTTTTTTTAAACATTTAATAATTTCTATTTAAAAAAATTGATAAATATAGTAAAATTAATATTATAAGAGATAGAAGGTGTTTTTATGGCAATTGAGAAAGACGAAGAACTGTTTAAATTACAAAAACAAGTTGAATCAATCGAACCAGGATCTTTAACGACTTTTGGTAACAATATCAAAGATAATTTGACTGTTTTTGGAAATAGAACAAGTGCAATTATGGATGGTTCTAGTGATGATGGATGGGATGATAAAGTAAAAACGCAAATTAAAACATCAATGCAGACAATTGTCGATGCAGCAAAGGAAAAAGAAAAAGCAGCAGATCACGTAATGGGTGGAGAAGGAATAATATCTACAATGAAGTATGCTGTAAACGAATATAAAGATACCTTTGAACAATATGAAACAA
>JAFXTH010000010.1 GCA_017525035.1 Bacilli bacterium
AGAAAAGAAAAAAGAAGTTAAGGAAGAACCTAAAAAAGAAAGCAATGTAGAAAAGAAGGCTGAGGAAAAACAAGAAGTTAAAGAATCAGTTAAAGTATATGAAAAAGGTTTAACCAAAACTAGAGAAAATTTTGTTTCAAAATTAATTAATTTAACTAACAGACATAGTAAGGTAGATGAAGAGTATTTTGATGAATTAGAAGAAATACTTATAATGGCAGATATCGGTGTTGATACTGTTATGAGCTTTATGGATAGACTAAGAAAAAGAGTTAGAAGTGAAAATATTGAAGACTTAGAATACTTGAAAGAAGTTATAGTCGATGAATTATTTATTATCTATGTTAGTGATGAAGTAATAGTTAATAAAATTAATTTTGCCGAAAAAGGACCAACAGTAATTTTATTTGTAGGAGTTAACGGAGTAGGTAAGACTACTACTATTGCCAAAATAGCAGCTAAGCTTCATGATGAAGGTAAAAAAGTAATGATGGTTGCAGGAGATACCTTTAGAGCAGGAGCAACAGAACAACTTGAAGAATGGGCTAAAAGAACTGATTCAATTTTTGTTGGAAAAGAAGAAGGTGCAGATCCATCAAGTGTAATATATGATGGCCTTGAAAAAGCAGTTAAAGATAACATTGATGTTGTATTAATTGACACTGCAGGAAGACTTCAAAATAAAGTTAACTTAATGAAAGAATTAGAAAAGATTAACAAAGTTATTGGTAAAGTTGTTGAAGGTGGACCTCATGAAACATTATTGGTAATTGATGCAACAACAGGACAAAACGGAATAAGTCAAGCAAAGGCATTCAAAGAAATCACTAATATAACAGGTATAGTACTTACAAAACTAGACGGAACAGCAAAAGGTGGAATAGTACTTGCTATAAAAGAAAGCGTAGGTATTCCAGTTAAATATATTGGGCTAGGAGAAAGAAAAGAAGACTTGCAAGTATTCGACATAGAAAAATATATTTATGGATTATTTAAAGATATGATGTAGGTGACTTATGGATAGAGTTGTATATTTAAATTTACTGTATGACCTATACAAAGAATTGTTTACAGAAAAGCAACAAATGTACTTTGAGTCATATTACTTTGAAAACTTATCATTGAGTGAAATAGCAGAGAATAACGATGTCTCAAGAAATGCTGTTCATAATCAAATAAAGATTATGGAAGAAAAGCTTATTGAACTAGAAGATAAGTTGAAACTTAATGAAAAAAAAGATAAAATAATTAATAAGTTAGAAAATAAGATTGATAAGGATCTATTAGAAGAAATAAAAGGAATATTATAGAGGTGGAATATGTTTGATAAGATATCATATATTAATGAAACTAGCGTATACGTTGATTTAATGCCAGGTGTAGAAATTAAAAATAATATACTAAGTTCACACGTTGTTATTGAAGATGCGGAAAAACAATTACTTGGAGAAATAGCAGAAGTAAATCAAACTCAAGTAAGTATTAAATTATTGGGTGAATTTACTAATGGTAAACTATTTGGTGGTATCATAAGAAAACCATTAATGGATGCAAAAGTAAGATCAGTTAATGAACAAGAAATTGCAATTATCCTAGGGCAAACAAATGAAGGCGCAATGTATTTAGGAAGAAGTCCTTTCTATAATGGTGCTCCAGTATGCCTAAGTGTTAATAATTTCTTTGGAAACCATTTTGCTATATTTGGTAACTCTGGAAGTGGTAAATCATGCGGTACTGCAAGAGTTATTCAAAACGTATTTATGAACAAAGAAACTCCACCATTAAATGCTAATATAATTATCTTTGATGTTTCTGGAGAATATCCAAATGCATTCTCTAGATTATCAGAAATAGATCCAAGATATGATTATAGAGTATTAACAACTAGCCAAACTAATAAAGAATATGAACAACTAAGAATTCCACTATGGCTATTGAATGCTAATGATTTGGCACTATTATTAATGTCTAGCGCACATTCACAATTACCAATTGTAGAAAGAATGTTAAAACTAGCTAGAATATTTGCTGAATCAACAGCAATGAGTGAAATGTACAAAGATCACTTAATTGCAAAAGCTATAATTTCTATTTTATTCAGTGATTCAACACCAGTTAAGAAAAAGAACGACATTTTTGCAATAGTAGAAACATGTCCAACACCAAACTTTAACATGGAGGCAACAATAACTGGTATTGGTTACACAAGAAAATTAAGAGAATGTTTTAACATAGATAAGACTGGAACATTTACAGAAAGTATTTTGTTCACAGAATATGTAACATCATTTGTTAAAGAAGAATTAGATAGTTATGAACCAACTGGATTAACATATTACAATTTGCAAGATTTAGAGAAAGCATTAGACTTTACTTTAATATCTGAAGGTTGGTATAATAATCCAAACACATATGCAGATGCTGCAAGTGTTAGAGTAAGATTACACTCATTAATAACTAGTGAACAAGCTAAGATCTTTGATTATCCAGACCATGTAGATGTTCAACAATTCTTGAGTGCAACAATGTTTAAAGATAATAAGAAACGTCAAATCGTTATTATTAACCCAGAAGATATGGATGACTCTTTAGCAGCAGTTATTACAAAGATATTTACAAGAATTATCTTTGATTTTGCTAAGACAGTTCCTAATAAGGGAGCAATTCCATTCCATATTATTGTAGAAGAAGCACACAGATACATTAAAAACGATAATGACCATTATTTAATTGGTTACAATATATTTGAACGTGTTGCAAAAGAGGGAAGAAAATATGGAGTTATCTTAGGTGTAATTTCACAAAGACCTGTTGAATTATCTGATACAGTTATTTCACAGTGTTCTAACTTCTTAATATTTAAAACAAACCATCCAGTGGATGAAGAATATATAAGAAAAATGATTCCAAATATCAATAGTGATATTGTGGATAAACAAAAAGGATTGCAGTCAGGTACATGTCTAGGATTTGGAACAGCATTCAAAATCCCAGTAATTGTACATCTTGATATGCCAGATCCAGCACCACTATCATCAAATAGTGATATCGTAGTAAATTGGAAAAACATATAGAGGTGATAAAATGTTTGAGAGCTTGGGGGAAAGATTACAAAGTGCTCTTTCAAAAATTAAAGGAACAGGTAAGATTACCGAAAATAACATAAGTGATATGATGCGTGAGATTCGTCTTGCGCTTTTGGAAGCTGATGTTAACTATACTGTAGTAAAGGAATTTACAAACAAAGTTAAAGAAAAAGCTTTAGGTGAAGAAGTACAAAGAAGCTTAAAACCTGGAGAAGTATTTGTTAAGATTGTTAAAGATGAATTAACAGAACTTTTAGGTGGAGAGCAAAAACCATTAAACCTTAATGGTAATCCAGCAATACTTATGTTGGTTGGTCTTCAAGGTAGTGGTAAAACTACACATATTGGTAAATTATCTTTAATGTTAAGAAAAAAACATGCCAAAAAGCCACTTCTTGTTGCGTGCGATGTATATCGTCCAGCTGCAATAGACCAATTAAAACAAATTGGAAAACAATTAAACATCGAAGTATATGAAGAAGGTAAGAAAGACCCAGTAGAAATTGCTGAAAATGCTATTAAATATGCTAAAGAAAACAAATACGATTATGTTTTAATAGATACAGCAGGTCGTTTACATATTGATGAAGACTTGATGGAAGAGCTAGAAAACATAAGAAAGAAAGTTAATCCACAAGAAATACTACTTGTAATTGACTCTATGATGGGGCAAGATGCTATTAATGTTATTGAAGGATTTAATAGTAAATTACCACTTACAGGAGTTATATTAACTAAGTTGGATGGTGATACACGTGGTGGTGTAGCATTATCAGTAAGACATTTAACTAATGTTCCAATTAAATTCATTGGTATTAGTGAAAAAATGGATGGACTAGATGTATTTGATCCAGAAAGAATGGCTGGAAGAATATTGGGAATGGGAGATATTATATCTCTTGTTGAAAAAGTTCAATCAGAAATAGATGAAAAAGAGGCAGAGAAAGCTGCTAAGAAAATGCAAAATGGTAAGTTTGACTTAGAAGACTTCCTATCTAGCATGAAACAAGTTAAAAAGCTTGGTCCTCTTGAGAACCTTCTTAAACTAGTTCCAGGAGCATCTAAGATGGGACTTAATAAAGTTCAAATAGATCCAAAACAACTTGCACACATTGAGGCTATTGTTCTTTCGATGACACCAAAAGAAAGAAAAAATCCAGACATTATTAAAGCAAGTAGAAAAACAAGAATAGCAAAAGGCTCTGGAAGATCTGTTCAAGAAGTAAATCAATTACTTCAACAATTTGAGCAAATGAAAAAGATGATGAAACAAATGTCTAATGGTAACATGAAAATGCCATTTTAAAACTTCACGCTGGTGAAGTTTTTTATTTACATAAATACACAAAATATGATATATTTATATATATAGTAACAATAGAAGAGGTATATTATGAAAAAAGCATTAAAAATTGTTTTAAGTATAGTTATTTCAGTATATTTAATACTAATCGTATTCACAACAGCATTCCTACTAAATAGAAATGATTATGGAGTTTCTTCTTTTGCAGGAAGATATCTAGTACTTGTTGAAGATGAGGGAATAGAAGACTACAGTAACAACACACTTTTATTTATCAGTAAAGTAGATAATAAAAATATCGAAATTGGACAAAAGGCATTTTTCTATGATACTTATTCAACAGATCATAAAATAAAATATGCTGAAGTTGTAAGAAAAGAAGAAATTAATGAAAAAGAAACAACATATGTATTAAAAGATAACTCTTCTGTATCTAGTGAATATGTATTAGGTACAAAAGAATCAACATCAGCACATCACTTCTTAGGACAATTACTTTATGTATTACAATCTAAATGGGGATTCCTATTCTTAGTTGTATTTCCATTATTCTTGGCTTTCATATACGAAATATACGCAATCTATAAAGAAATTAAAAATAATAAACAATGAAAAAACATATAATGGTCTTAGCACCATTCTTTTTCTTAATTGGAATATATCTTTTAATAGGATCGTATGGATTGTTTGAGAGTGAAAGAACTAATACTAGCCAAATAGATATAGCTAAGTGGCAGGTAAAAGTTAATAATGATAGTATAGATGGAAGTACATCAACATTTACAGTTGATAATATAAACTGGAACTCATCACCAAATGTAAAAGAGGGTAAGATAGCTCCAGGAGGAAGCGGTTACTTTGATATAGTAATTGATCCAAATGATACAGATGTATCAATAATATATAATATTACATTTGATTTTTCTAACTTAGATGAAGATCAATTTCAAATTGATGAAATAATAGAACTAGACAATAAACCAATTGTACATACAGACACATACACATATAGTAATATAATGACATTAGATGATATTAATAATAATGAAACTAATACTATAAGAGTATACTTAAGCTGGGTAAATGATGAGAATAACAATGAAAAAGATTCTGATTTAGGCAAAGTATATAACAATAGTATTGAGATACCAATAACAGTTGAAATTTTGCAATATATGGATGGTGATACTTTGACTAGTATAGAGGAGAATACACCATGAAAAATAAAATATTGAAGATAACAAGAAAAGTTATTACAACAATACTTAGCATTATAATGATATTACCTATGTTGCTTGCTGTATATAACTTTTTTTCAGTTAAAATATTAAATCAACCATATTCTAATGTTTTTGGATATACTGTATTTGAAGTTATAAGTGGAAGTATGTCCCCAACAATAGATAAATATGACGTAATACTTGTAAAAATTAATGACGACTACGATGTAGGGGATGTAGTATCGTTTGAAAGTAACGGGGCAATAATAACTCACAGAATTACAGAAATAAGAGATGATACATGCATAACAAGAGGAGATGCTAACAACACAATAGACAAACCAATAAAAAAAGATAAGATTATTGGAAGAGTTGTTAAAACATTTTCAAAAGTAGGAGTATGGACTAAAGTCCTTACAACTCCTAAAGTAATGGTTGCATGTCTTGCTACCATTGCCATAATGATATATACAATAAAACTTTTAAAGAAAAAAGAAAAAGTACAAATCGAGAATATAAAAGAAGATAATAGTGAAAGAAGAAGAGAGATTATGGAGAAGTTAAAGCATAATAATAGACTTAAAATTGAAATATGTATATTCTTTATATTGCTAGCATTATTACTATTCTTGGTACCATATACTTTTTCAAGATTAAGAACAGAAACAAGAGCAAATCCGACTGTGGATATTGCCTTCTTCCTTGCAAAAGACACATATACGCATGAAGAAATAAATTTAACTGATTTAAAACCAGGAGATAGCAGTTCATATACCTTTAGTGTATCTAACACTGATGGAACAAATAGATCAGAAGTAAATATGGACTATTTTGTTGAAGTAAAAGCTACAACTAATTTACCGCTTAGATATGATCTTTACTTAATAAACAGTGGAATAGATGTTCCTTTTATAAGTGATGAAGAAATAATAAGCGATGAAGATGGAACATATTTCAAAACATTAAAAACGTCAAGTAGGACACTTGACTTTGAAAATGACACGACAGATTATTACAAGTTGACTATAAGCTTTGATAGCGAATATAGCACTCATAAATATCAAGATGTTGCAGAAAACATAGAAATAACAGTAAATGCTAAACAAAAACTAGATACAGATTAATAGTTGACAAGTTTACATAAAAAGTGACAACTTTGCACAAAAGTTGACAAAAGATATTGCGAAAGGCAGTGTCAACTGATATACTACAATTATCTTAGACGAAAATATCAGTCGATATTTGTATTGGAGGGAATAAAAATGGAGAATAAGAAGAGAAGAAGCAAGAAGAGAAGATTATTATTACTTTTAATAGCATTATTTTTTACAACTGTAATGTTTACTACAACAACTTATGCATGGTTTACTGCAAACCAAACTGTTAAAGTTAATTCATTAACTGTTAATGTAGAAGCTAAAAACGGTATCCAAATTTCTGTTGATGGTACTAACTGGAAGTCAATTATCCAAACAGAAGATATAACTGGAGCAGCTACTTCATATAGTGCTAGTGTTAACCAATTGCCTACAACTATGGAACCAGTATCTACAGTTGGTGAAATAGACACTACTGGTAAAATGAAGATGTACTATGGTACTATCACAAGTAATGCTGGCGGAAGTTATATTCTAACTGCACAAAAAGATACTGAGGTTAGTGGAACAAGTGGTAAGTTTATCGCATTCGATTTATTCTTTAAAGTTACTTCACAAACACAAATATATATATCAAAAGCATCTGGAGTACAAGTTGCTGATGCAGATGACACAGGTATCAAAAATGCTTCAAGAGTAGGATTTGTTGTTCTTGGTAATGCTGATGCCGGAGATTCTGTTGCAAATATCCAAGCACTAGGATTAAACTTATCTGCTGAACAAGCAGCAGCAATCCCTAAATATATTTGGGAACCAAACTATGACGTTCATACAGCAGCAGCTGTAGCACATGCACGTGATACATACGGTGTAACAACTACTCAAACAGCTGGAAGTCAAATTTCATATGTAGGAGTTAAAAATGATATTGCAGCTACTGACAACGTATTAGTTCAAGTAACTGATCCAACAAGTTACGCAACAACATATTCATCATTATTTGGTGCTGTTAACGTAACACATGCTACTAAAGCAGGAGCTGGATTTGATGCAAACTTAGGATTATTTACTCTACAAGCTGGTATTACTAAAGTAAGAATTTACATGTGGGTTGAAGGACAAGATGTTGATTGCGAAAACAATGCATCTGGTGGATCAATTAAATATGATTTAGTAATTACTACACTAAGCGAATAATAAATAATAAATACATCCAAAAAAGGATGTATTTTTTTTGTCTTTAATTGTAAATACTTTCAAAATATGATATTCTATATAGTATAGTGGAGAGTATATGAAAAAGAGTAAAAAAAAGAAGATTAATAACAAAAAAATAATTATAATTGTAGCTCTTTTAACTGGACTATTCCTAATTGGTACATATGGTAGATACATATATAGAGGTATTAGAAACTATTATTTAAGTACTAAGAATTTCTATTTCAATAGTGATAAGCTAACTGAAGATGAATCATATTATCAGCTTGACAACTGGTCAGGTGTTGAACCTGTTACTATTACATTCAACATGAATAGTAAAAAAAATAATATAGTATCATCAAGTGATAACATTACTTATGATATAAGTTTTGAGTGTTCAACTAACGTTGATTGTGTTGCATCTAAAAACAGCGGATTAATAATGAATGGTACGAATACTGATTCTTTTACCATAACGATGACACCAAATACCCAACTAGGAGATGGTGATTCTGTGTGGCTAGAAGTAGAAACAAGCGCCACTAGTCCATATACTAAGACACTTAGTGGGAAGTTCACAATTAATGTTGGAGAAATAGGACTTTCTTACGAAATAGTGGATTCAAGAGGAAGCCCTTATTTGGATTTTAATATTACTAATACTCTTGATTATTATGAAGTTATTGAAGCTTTCGGCACATATAGTGTTGGAGATAGAATGGAAATAAGAGAATATCTTGCTTTGAGCCATGCAAACAAAGCCCATTGTACATCAGCATTAATAACATTAACGTTCGATCCAAACTTGTTTAGACTTGATATGACTAATGAAGCTTATTTACAAGCAAAAAGGACAACGACAACAACAATGAGTGATGGATTTGATTATATTAACAGTGTAACATTTGGTACAGATGCCTTATCTAGTACATCTGTAAGGTTTTACAAATTAAATACAAATAATAATTATACATACCCGTTTGTAACTAGTACGCCAATTATTACATTCTCTAGTGAATAGGAAGTGGTTTTATGAATATGCTAAAGGAGTATATAAACTTTGAGAAGAATAATATTACATTATTTGCAAAACAAGTTTTATCTACTGATTATTATGAAGAAGAAACCTTTAGTAAATTATTAGACATTTATATGGAAAATAGATATTACAACTTTTATAGTGATGAAGCTACTCCTTTTGAAGAGAGAATATTCAATCACTTAAGGAAAGCTGTAATGAAGCTAAGTGAAGGTCAAGATGATAATACAAAAGCTAGACTAGCTGAAATGTTTACTGTATTCAACTATGTATTATGTCTTGACGGAGTTAAAACTATAACATATAAAACACTTGTGAGATTAGTATCAGAGTATCATAGAAATCTATATAGTCTTGAAGATGTAACACTATTTAGAGAAGAGATGACTAAATTACTAAAAGGAATTGAAGATAAAAGAAAAAAATTCTTTGATTACTTTAAAACAAGTGATTTTGAGATAAAAAACTATACAACATCAAAAGACAATTTGATTGATGTTGAACTAAAATATAATATTAAATTTCCTAAGTTATATAGCGAATTTGCAATAGATAGAGTATTTAATGAAGGAGTTGTTAAAGAAGATAAATTGTTAGTAGAATACTATTTACTAACCAGCGTGATTATAAAAGATATACGTGGATGTGTGTTTGATAGATTTTATTTAATCGATTTTTCAACTTCTTTATTTGAAGATAAAGAAAGGCTAGCCAATTTATTAGAAATAGCTAGTGATGACTGCTTTAAAGGGCAAACAATATTTAAAATAACATATGAAGACTACACAAAGTATGGTAATGATATTAAGAATATGATTAGAGATGGATATATGTTTGCAATAAAAATAAAAGATGATATAGAAAAGAATGATTTTATTCTATTTGAGATGTTTAATTACATTATTGTTGATAATAATTCAAAATATCTAAAGAGCAAGAATGATAAAATCATTGTAATAAATGATTAATAGGTGGTGAAGTATGGATACATTTTTGAAGTTTTTGTTTGAATTTCTTTCACAATTCTTCTCTGGACTTATAGAAATAGGTTTGGGAATAGTTAATGGAGTTGCAAAGATATTTAATGTCAAAGAGTACATTGCTATTATTAATGACTATAAAAGCGATTTTACAGTAGTAGAATGGATATTTGTAGTACTAGCGATAATCGTAGTATTAGCACTTATCTTTGCATTAGGATTACTTGTATACTTTGCTGCAAGAAGATTATTAAGATTTAGGAAGACTTTAGTAGATCAAGAATCACTTCTTGAAGAAGTAGGAGAACTTAATAATAAAGTTGCAACGCTTGTTAAAGAACGTGAAGAAATACTTGCGATGAAGGTGTCACACTTAGGAATTAAACCTAATGAATCAGATACTGAAGAGGTTAGTGAAAACCCTGAAGATAATGGACCTACAGAAGCTCCAAGATTCTCTAAATTATTTGATATTGACCAAGAGTATGCTAACTATAAGATTCAAAATTATGGTAACTCATTTACTTTGGAGGAATTGTGTAGTAACTTTAGAAACTTTGCTGCATCGCAGTTAAAACTATATTATAAGCCACAGATGATAAGATTATTTATATCTGCGCTTGCATCAACAAAACTAGTAATATTACAAGGTATTTCAGGAACAGGTAAAACTTCCCTTGCTTATGCTTGGGGAAAATTCTTGAAGCACGACTCATGTATTGCATCTGTACAACCATCATGGCGTGATAGAACAGAGTTATTTGGATACTTCAATGAATTTACTAAGAAGTTTAATGAAACAGAAGTATTAAAAGAATTATATGTTGCTGGATATACTGATGATGTTTATACAGTAATCCTAGACGAGATGAACATTTCACGTGTTGAGTATTACTTTGCTGAAATGCTATCTATTCTAGAAATGCCTAACCATGACGAGTGGATAGTAGAGCTAGTTGCATCATCATGGAAAAACGATCCAAAGCACGTTGTTGGTGGAAAACTTAAAATACCAGAGAATGTTTGGTACATAGGTACAATCAATAACGACGACTCAACATTCATGGTTACAGATAAAGTATACGACCGTGCTATGCCTATAGATATTAACGAAAAAGGTGAGGTATTTACACCAGAAGAAATACCTGCACAAGATATTAACTTTAGTTATCTAAATAGCTTATTCAAAGATGCTATAGAAAAGAATCCAGTATCAGAAGATACACTAAATAAAATTGAAGAAATGGATAACTACGTAATACAACATTTCCGTATCGCGTTTGGTAACCGTATTGTTTCTCACTTAAAGAAATTTGTACCAGTTTATGTTGCGTGTGGTGGAGATGAAATTGAAGGTGTAGATTACTTCATTGCTAAAAAGATTTTAAGAAAATTTGAACAATTAAATATTTCATACATAAGAGATGAAATTGATGGATTTGTTGAGTTCTTAGATAACACATTTGGAACAGGTAAGATGAAAGAATGTGAAGAATACGTTCTAAGACTTAAGAAACTTACTTAATAAAGAATTAAAAAGAATAAAAAGAATTGGGGTGATATTATGGATGAAGTTGTTGAAAATGATGAGAGCATTGCTGTTGAAACAGATGACACTAACGTCGGAGAACTTCAAATAACTGATTTGTATAATGAACATTCAAATGAAATAATCGAAGAATTCAATAATGGTATCGTATCTAGTTTAGATGTAGATGTAGACTATGATAAAACTGAGTTTTCAACTGAATGGTTAACAATAATGGAAGATACTATTAGATACATCGATAATATCTTAAGAAACCCTAATAGATTCATAATAAATGAAGAAGACATTGTTAAAGTAGAACTTGCAAGGCGTGTTACTGTAGAAAGTATTAAACACCTTTCAAGAAATACTAACTTAATTCAAAAATTTGACAAGAAAACAGGAGAAGTTAAACCTTCTAAAATACTTAATATAAACAAAGAAGAAAGCTATGATACTTATGAAAATAGGTTTATTTATAGTTTGATTCAAAATATGAGAGCCTATATTAACTTCAAAAAGAAGGCTTTAGAGGGAGTTACATGCGCAAAAGACAACAAGAAATTAAAATATAATGCTTCATCTAAAATAGGTAATACAAATTATAATATGACTGTTATATTGGACAGTACTTTAGAAGCTGATTCTCAAGATGAAAATAGTATTGATAATGTGCTAGAACGTATAGAAAAACTTGAAAATAAAGTAACTGATTTAACAGGATCAGAAACTTATAAAACAATTCATAAGTTACATATAACACTAGTTACATCACCAATAAAGAAGACAAATGTAATACTTAAAAATACTAACTTCCAATATGCTTTAAAACTTTGGAATTATATGCAAGAGCATATGAATACTGAGACAAAGAATGTTAAAGAAAATAAGACTGAAAAAGTAGAAGGAAAGACAAAAGATTATCAAGATGAAATATTCTTACTTAACTATTTAGTATTAAATTTATATGCTAATGGCCCAGCAAGAAAGACTGATGCTAGAAAGAAAGAAGTATCTAAAAAAATTGTTAATGGAATGCTTCAAAAGTTAATGGAAATGAATGCTATTGATAAGAAGGAAATACTTGATTTAATTGATAAGTATTACACTGTTGTAAAATATAAAAACGTTGTTAATGATAAAGAAATACATGATAAGTTTAAAGCAGCAATTAAAGAGTATGTTGATAGATTCAACAGTTTAAACTTGGAATAGAGGTAACATGAAAGCATTAAAAATTGGTTTAAAATTATTAAAAGCATTGTTAACTATTTTAGTAATATTAGTGCTAATAATAGTTATTGTACAAAAAGTATCTGGAAACAAAGTTAGAATGTTTGGATATGGTGTATATACTGTATTAACAGGATCAATGGAACCAGAATACGAAGTAGGTGATATGCTTCTTGCAAAAGAAGTAGCAAAAGACGATATTAAAGTAGGAAATGACTTAGTATATCAAGGTGAAGTAGGAGACTTTTCAGGAAAAATAGTAACTCACAGAGTTATTGCAATTGATTCGAAGATACACACAAAAGGTATTGCTAATGACTTTGAAGACCCTGAAATTGAATATTCACAAGTTCAAGGTAGAGTAATATCTAAATTAACAGTATTAAGTGCTTTTAGTAAACTAATGAATAATACTGTAATGTTCTATATAATGGTTTTTGTACCATTCTCAATATTAATATTCTTAGATATTAGAGATATAGTTTTGGAAACTCAAGAAAAGAAAGCTGAAAAGAATAAAGAAGCTGAAGTAATTGAAGAAACAAAAACAGAGATAGTAGAAGAGAAGACTACTGAAATAATAGAAGAGGTAAAAGAAGAAAACAAGGAGTAATTATGAGCTCTAAAAAGAAGTTAACAATATTTGAAATATTAAAGATTGTTTTCAAAAGAGTACGTCTTAGTACTCTTATTTTGCTCGTGATTACACTTTCATCTACAACATTCGCATGGTTTATATATGCTACAAAAGTATCAACAGGTATTACAGCACATATTGATGCATGGGATATAATGTTTACCCAAGCTAATACGCCTGTTGAAGAGTATATTAGCTTTAATATTCCTAGTATAAGACCAGGAATGCCTAATTATACCGATAGTGTTACTGCATACAATCGTGGTGAAAGAGATGCAGAAATATCATATGAAATAGTAAGCGTTAAAATACTTGGAACTTTATACACAACTGATGATGTGTTAACAAGTACTCAAATGATTAATAATCTTGCTCATAATTATCCGTTTAAGATTACTTTTGATTTAACAAACGAAGATATAGATGCTACAACAGGATCATCAACGTTTACAATATATGCCGAATGGCCTTTTGAATCAGGAAATGATGAACTAGATACTTATTGGGGAAATAAGTCATATCAGTATCATGCTGATTATCCTGATGAACCAAGTATAGAAATGACAATAAAGATTTCAGCTATACAAATAAACAATTAAAAAAAGATACACATTTGTGTATCTTTTATATTTGTACAACTCTTATTGATACATCGAGCATTCCTTTTTGGTTGCCAACAGTTGTATCAGTATCTTGTGAATTTGTCATTAGATTTAATGAGTCATCCCATTTAACAAAAACTCTTATATTAATCGGATCATCTCTATCTGCTAATCTAACAATTCCTTCGACCTTTTTATCATTTCCAAATTCTACTTCGTTGCCACCATTTATTATATATTTCGTTGCCACTAATTCTGTAACAGGACTATTTGGATTTGGACCAATAGTAATTTCGTATTCGAATGAAACATCTACATTACTTGCATCAAGCACTAAATCGAAATATCCTTCAGCATTAGGAGCAATAACACCTTCATTAATATCACTTGAGCCAGGAAATACTGGTGTGATAAGTGATGACGAAGTTGAACCTAAAGTAATATCATCATTATTAACTAAAATCTTCCATCTTGCAATAGAAGATGATGTAGTAGATGTTGCAACAGTAACATATTTAGCATATGTTTCGCCAATCATGCACATTGTTATAAAAAGGCAGCTTAGTGATAGCGCAACCATGAGAAATTTTTTCTCTAACAAACAAACACCTCCTACTTTAAATTAAGTATATCATAAAGATTATTTTTAATGCCTATTATGTTGTAAAAATGGACAAAATATGATAAAATTTTACGTATATAGGATAAGAAAACAGGAGACTAAATATGGCTAAAGAAGTATTATTAACTGCCGATAAATTACATAGAAGAAAAAAGACAGCTAAAGTAGCAAAAATAACTAGCTTAGTCATTTTAGCTGTCCTAACAGTTATATTTGTTATTTTAACGTTGATTTTTAAAGGTGGTAAATTTGTCATTCAACTTGATAAGGGCGCAAATCGTGATAGTAATTTGGCGATTTATGACTTTAAAGACGATAGAGATATGAAAAGAAAATTATATGCTGATGAAATGCCATATATGGATAATATTTCCATTAAATGGATTCCTAAGGATATAGATACTGAAAAAGAAGGATCACATAATGGAAATAACTATATTGCGTATACATTCTATGTAGAAAACATAGGAGACGTTGCAGTTAATTATTGGTATGAAATAGTTATTGATGATGTTATCAAAAGAGTAGATGAGGGAATCAGAATAATGATTTACCTAAATGGTGAACCAACAGTGTATGCTAAAAAGAATGCTGATACTAATGAAGCAGAACCTGACACAACAGCATTCTACGAAGGTGTTACTAATGATGATGAGTATATCGCTGTACTTGAACAAAGAAAAGCGCTTATGCCAGGAGAGCCAGATAGAATTACTGTAGTTGTATGGATTGAAGGGGATGACCCTGATACAGTAAATACACTAATTGGTGGCGATATCAAGATGCATATGAATATACGTGAAGAAAGAATCAACCAAAATGAACTTGAAAAGTTAGATGAAGATAACGTAGAAGAACCAGAGGAAGAGGAAAACAAGGAGGAAGAAGATGAACAGAACGAGTAGAAGACTAAAACGTGTTTACTTATTAATTCTCTTTTTGTTTACCTTAGCAATGCTTTCAACAACAACTTATGCATGGTTCACATCAAATAGAATAGTAACAGTAAATACAATTAACGTACACGTTGCAGCAAGTGGTGGAATTGAAATATCTGCAGATGGTACTAATTGGAAATCAATTATTACACCAGAAGATATTACAAGCGTTCATGCTACTACATATCCAACAAGCGTCAACCAAATACCATATTCACTTGAACCAGTTTCATCAGGATTAGAAGTTGACCCTGCAACTGGACTATTGAAAATATACTATGGATTAACAGATAACAACACTTTAGGTGATTACATAATAACAAGTACAAGAAGTGTAGAAACTGAAGGTAATGGAGCAACAAACAATGGTAAATTTATTGTTTTCGATTTGTTTTTCAAAGTAAGCAGTGATACACAACTTTACCTAACAAGTAATTCCAAAGTAACATATTTAAATACTGAACAAGGAAAAGGTATTGCTAATGCAACAAGAATTGTATTTGTAAACGAAGGAACAGTACCAACAGGTAGTGATCTTGCAACAATACAAGGGCTTAGAAATGCTAATAACAATACAGTTTATTCTTGGGAACCAAATTATGATATACATACACAAGCAGCAGTAAATCATGCATATAACTTGTATGGAATTATCACACAAACAGAAAATGGTAACAGAATAATTTATGATGGAATTACAAACGATATTGCTAAAACAGACAATGTTTTACTAAGAAATGCTAAAGCAACATATTTTCCAACAAAGTTTAAAACAGTAATGATAGATTATTACACGAAAAATGATTTCACAGCAAACGTTCCTGTATTTACTTTAGAAAGTGGAATAACAAAAATGAGAATATACATGTGGATTGAAGGACAAGATGTAGATTGTGAAAATGATGCCTCATATGATGATATTCAATTTGATTTACAACTAACAGTTAATCCATCATAGAAAGGATAAAAATTATGAAAAAGAAGAAAAAGAAGATCATAAAAATTAAAACAAAAAGAATAATTTTTGCAGCTCTTTCTTTTCTTCTTTTTTGTTTTGGATTAACTACTTTCTTCACTTATGGAGAATTTGTATCAACTTTTAATGCACCAGTAACTGGAAAAGTTGATGAAACAATGCACATAAATGATTTATCCAGTGATTATAACTATTTTAAAGGACTTAACTATACAAAAATATTTAATCAAAATGTAATTCCAAGTGAAACAAGTACAGGATATTACAATGATGATTATCTAGTTAAAGTTAAGATTATATATGATGGTAAAGATATAAATGATTCATCTCTTGTTGGTTATGTTTCTCCATTAAGTAGCGAGGATGTTAATAAATATATTTATTATAAATATTATGCATTAGAAAGAAATTCCAATGGAACACTTGCAACTGATAGTAATGGACGTAATTATATAAGAGTAGAATTACCTGATAATCTATTTAGTAAAAGACCATATGTAGATGGAGTAGAATATGGATTTAATGGATGGGTATGTAATTCTAGTGAAGATACTACATCAGGTGTATGTAACAACACTAAGATGTATTTTACAAAAGCTAATTATACAAGATATATGGACATAGCTTGTGATGGAAGAGATGAATTTACAATTCATTTAAATGCCAGTTGGTATAGAGCAGATGTTGTTACATCATATTCTAATATTACAACATTCAATAGCATGTCAATGCAACAATTACAACGTACTATAATCACATATGAAAACCATCCAGCTAAAGCTGTTTGGAACCGAAATTATACAACTATGGAATTTTTGCGTACTTATGTGCGTGGTGATGATGAAGACGGTTATATGCCAGCATATACTTGGTATAAAACTGATCCAAATAGTAATTCATATACATATAATAGCTATAGTAGAAGGTGTAGAAGAAATGCAACATGTTACACATATACTGAAAATACTTCAGGCATAGTTAATGGAACTGAGTATACTGGTGGAACATTTGAATTTGTACCAAATTTCAATTCATGGGGAAATAATACTAGTACAACAATTAATACTTATAATGCTACTTATATGAATCTAGTTGAAGATCCTAATGGGTCTTATCAGATAACTGTTCCAATTACAAATTATGTCTTTGATTTAGAAGCTGGCGATAGTGCGGCAGGATTTTTCTACAAAGTACAAAATCCAACAACTGCAATGGTTAACACAAGAGAATACTATAGTAGTGATGGATCAGTTTGTACTAATGCCAATAGTTGTCAAACAGCTTACAAATTAATTGAATATCAAGATAGTGTTAATAAATCTAATGGTCATTCAATAGCTACAATTGAAGAAAATGACGGAAATATAGTAGACAGAGATAATTACTATTATTTAGTAACAAGAGATTTAAATATATTTAGGTATACTAGTACAACTAATTTAACAGCATCTAACTTAGCTCAAAACAGACCATTTACAGTAACTGGTGTTTCTGCAACTGGGTCTAATATTACTGGATCAATTAGTATTACTGGTAACTTAACTCTTCAAAACGATTTGGTAATAGAAAATATTCATTTCACAGGGGCTAATGCTGGAACAAGTAATAACGACTTTGGACAAATAGGTCAAACACCTTATATTTACGCAAATTCACATAATTTAAAAATCGGAAGAAATGTAACAAATGGATCAAATAGTGCTAACATGGTAGCACATACTATTTATGGCGGATTAAATGGACACTTTAGAGTAATCGTTGAAAGTGGTTTCTATAATGGTTACTATGGTACTTACAGTAGTGGTACTGCAACTGTTAATGAAACAGTAATCTTAGGTAGTGACTATGACCGTGCTTTAAATGATAATTCTAAAATAAAAATGTTTCTTGGATACTTAACTGGTAGAAATGGTGCAATTAATGCAGGTAATGCAGACATTTATGGAGTTTTTGTAACATTTAAATGCGGGATGTATGGATATAATCCTAATGGAACACCAAGCAATGACGCTGATGGTGCAGGAGCTTACATAAGCGGAAGAGGTACTTCAGTTACTACACATGCAACTAATGGTATAAAAATTGAAGGTGGTTCAATTAATATAATCCTAGGTGGTTCTGGTTATAAATACAATAACAATAATGGAGCAAATGCTGTTTATGTTGGTATGAGCGGTGGAGATGTAAGACAAATATATGGTGGAGCAACACAAAATACTACATATGGAAATAGAATTATTAACATTACTGGTGGATTAATTCATTTTAGCGTTCTAGGTGGTTCTAATAGTAATGGTGGAACAGGAAGTAATATAGGTATTATTGATGGAGACACTATTGTATATGTTGGTGGCACTGCAGTTGTTGGTGATGAAACAGGTACATTAAATGACGTTGAAGCTGGTTCTGTATTTGGAGCTGGTGGAGGAGCTGAAGGATATCCAACTAGAGGTTCTGTTAAAAATTCACACGTTATCATTAATGGAGCAACTATTAATAATGGTGTATATGGAGGAGGAAACTTCGGTAGTACAGGAACACAAACAACATCTGCATCTAAAGCTAAAATAGAAATTTTAAGCGGTACAATTGAAAACGTTTATGGTGGATCTAAATCAGCTGGATTTAGTAAGAATGATTATAAAGCAAACAGTGTAATTGATATAGATATAAGCGGTGGTACAATCGGAAATGTCTATGGTGGATCAAATACAACAGGTGATGTATATGGTTCAGTTGATATGGATATTACTGGAGGTACAATTACTGGAAATGTTTATGGTGGAGGAAAAGGTGCTCCAACATTTGTATCTAATAACATCGATATAACTATAGGTAGACAAGGAGTTGCTAATACTCCAACTATTCAAGGAAATATCTATGGAGGAAGTGCCCTAGGTATTGTTAACAGTAATTCAGCAAACGGTACTGCTAGTGGAAATACTTCTGTAACAATTAATAATGGTAATATAACTGGATCTGTTTTTGGAGGAGGACAGGGAGATGATACAACAACTCCATATGTTAGAGGAAACGTAACAGTAACAGTTAATAATGGAACTCTTAATAACGTATTTGGTGGAAATGATATTAAAGGAACTCCTAATGGAACTATAAGAGTTTACATTGCAGGAGGTAATTCAACAAACGTATATGGTGGAGGTAACTTAGCACCAATTAATACAAGTTATGTATATCTAAATGGTGGAACAGCAACCAATGTTTATGGTGGAGGTAACCTTGCTAATGCAACTACTACAAACGTATATTTACAAGGCGGAAATGCTACAAATATTTATGGTGGTTCAAATCAAAGTGGTACAGTTACAACATCTAACGTAACTGCAACAAGCGGAACAACTTCAGCAATATATGGTGGAAATAATTTAGGTGGAACTACGACAACAAGTAACGTAACAATTAATGGTTCTACAATGGATGTTGTATATGGCGGAGGAAATGAAGCAGCAACAGGAACAACTAATTTATATTTAAATGGTGGAACAATACCTAGTGCATATGCAGGAGGAAATAAAGCCGGAGTTACGACAAGAACTAACACTTCATTAAATGGTGCAACTGTTACAAATCTATATGGTGGAAGTAACACATCAGGTGATGTTACACAATCAAATATTTCAACATCAAGTGGAACAGCAACAAATATTTATGGTGGTAACAATATAGGTGGTAAAACACTTGCCTCAAATCTAAATATAAATGGTGGAAATATAAATACTGTTTATGGTGGTGGAAACATTGCTATGACAGATGTAACAACAATTAACTTAAATGGTGGAACAATTATTAATGCCTTTGGTGGAGGAAACGAAGCAGGTATTACTGATTCCACAACGGTAAAATTACAAGGAGCTACTGTATCAACAATATATGGTGGATCAAATCAAAGTGGTACAGTACCTGTTTCAAATATAACTGCAACAAGCGGAACAGCAACAACAATCTATGGTGGTAATAACTTAGGTGGTAAAACTAATACAGCCAATGTTACTGCAGGTGGAGCAAGCGTTAACACTGTTTATGGTGGAGGTAACGTTGCTGAAACAGATACAACAGTTGTTACTTTAAGTGGTGGAAACTTGACTAATGTCTATGGTGGAGGAAACCAAGCAGGTATAACTGTTAGCACAACAGTTAATCAAACAGGTGCAACAGTAAATTCTATTTATGGTGGATCAAATCAAAGTGGAACAGTAGTAGCATCTAACATCAATCTTACTGGTGGAAATTCAACTAACGTTTATGGTGGTAACAATCAAGGTGGTACAACAACTACTACTAATGTAAACGTAAATAATGGTTCAGTAACTAGCATATACGGTGGTGGAAACTATGCTGATTCAACAACAAGTAACATAACAATTAATAATACATCTGGTGCAATTACTAATATCTATGGTGGAGGAAACCAAGCATCAGTTAATACATCAACTGTTACAGTAAAAGGAATTAGCCGTGTAACAAACTTATATGGTGGATCAAATCAAAGTGGAACAGTTAATACAAGTCATATAAGTGTTCCAACAGGAAATAATAATGTAGTAATAAACAATGCCTTTGGTGGTAATAACCGAGGTGGAAGAACAGTAAATGCTAATGTAGATATTAAATCAGGACAAATTACTTACCTATATGGAGGAGGAAACTACGCCGATACAGGATCAACAAATACAATTATCAACAATGCAACAATACAAGGGCATGTCTATGGTGGAGGAAACCAAGCATCAGTAGAAAATGATTCTATATTAAGAATAGAAAACGCTACAGTAATAGGAAATGTATTTGGTGGAGGAAACCTAGGAACAGTAGGAAATGATACTAATGTATTTGTACAAAATAGTAATTTAGGTGCTAACTTGTTTGCAGGAGGTAATGGAACTACTGCAATTGTACATGGTAATACAGTTTTAAATATAGGAGGAACAACAACAGTAGCAAATCACGTATTTGGTGGAGGAAATGCTGCTGCAACAGGAACTCAAGAAGCCAACAACTCAACAAGTTTAGTTAATATTGCTGGATTAACTTGTGGAGGAAATGTCTATGGTGGAGCTAATACTTCAGTATTATATGGAACAGTAAATGTTAATATTGGTAAAAATGTTGTAACAGAAAATACACTTACAAAAGGCAATATAAATATTGCAGGTACTGTCTTTGGTGGAGGAGAAGCCAATGCATCAGGATCAGAAGTGTATGACTTCTCATTCATAAGTGTTACAACAGGAATAACAATTAATATAGACGCAGCTAGTCACAACACATTTGACATAGATGGTTCTATATTTGGAAGTGGTAATGCTTCAAGTACAAGTGGATATAGTAATATCCTAATCAAAAACTATGGAACTGAATCTAATTACAAAACAAACGTATCTATTCAAAGAGCATCATCTGTTACTCTTGAAAACTCAGTAATTGAACTTATCGGTGCAACAGATAGAACTAATGAATATTCTGATGTATTGTTCTCATTAAGTAGATTGGATGAAATAAATTTATTAAATAATTCGGTTTTATACTTAAAAAACGGTACTAACTTGGTTAAGAAATTCACAAGTGGATTAAAAGTAGGAGACACAATAACAAAAGAGACAGTTGAAATAGATGAAGATGGATTAGATTCAAGAAATGTTAATAATAAATTATTCATTTATGAGGGTAAAAATATTAACATAGCAACAAACGAAAACATAACAGCATACGGAGAAGTAAGTGGAATGACATTCTTTGGAATGTTCTCATATGATAGAAATGGTAAAGTTTATACAGCACTTTATAATACAAACTATAACAATGATTCAACTGTACCATCATCAGAAATCGTATACTTCACAAAAGGTAGTTATGTTTTAGGTCAACATAAAACAAATCACAATTATGAACAAGATGGATTCTATACTAACTATCCAAAGAGTGGTGAAACAGACAAAATAAAAGTTGATTATATTACACCAACTCCAGATGATTCTAACTATTATATGTGGGTAGTAGGAGACCAAGTAACATCAATTGAAATTAACTTAACAGCATCTAAATATTCAACATTAGGAACTTATGAGTTACCACTTATCAACTTCTACGAAGCTAATACAACATTCTCAGTTTTAGGATTTAACTATAATGAATTAGATAGTGATGTAGAGTTAGTTGATAAAGATGATATCCCAAGAATTGCAGCAACTCATGAACTTGCTGATAATCGTATGGCACTTGTTATGAAGACTAGTGATAACGGATGGTTAACAATAGGTAAGACAACATTCTTAACAAATGAATCATACTTTGATGGAACAGTTAATTATGTTACTGAAAACTCTAATACAGTTCCAACATTATTGTTCTATTTATATCACTCTAAGAACTTAGAAACATCAGGTGATATGGGAACTGCTACAATATCAATGGTAGCAATTGTTCCGATTGACGATTTAAATAATGAAGTAAAAAGAATAAATATTAATGTTAATTTATCAAGAGCATTATATACAACTGATGATTATGAAGGTACTATTACAACAGGTAAAGTATATGAAATGTTTGCACCAGGTGTAGTTAATATAACTTCAAAGAGTGCCTTTACTACATACTATTCATTGTTTGTAGAAAAAGATGAGACAATCTACAGGGAAGGATACCACAGAGTATTATCATCAACATATAACTTCCCAGAAAATACAAAAATTACAATGATTGACTTATTAAGTGGTACAACACCAGAATATTACTACTATGTAGTAACTGCTAATGACTATAGAACAAAACAAGCAGAACTTGCATCCCATGGAGATGTTACATATCCACTTTCTAACTTTGTTAGAATGGGTAGTGATAATCCAAATAACCATTATAATGATGCGGCAAAGAACTTGTTGTATTATGACGATGACCTGGGTATTGCAGAAGAAGAGTTTATCTTTATTGTAGACTTTAAGGAAGCGGGAATAGAAGAGGATGCTCTTGAAAAATATTTGTTATTAGAGCTTAGAAATAATGAAGATGAAATAATACTTTCAGTAATTGGTGTTCAACAGCAACAATTATTCTATAATTTATATGCAAATAAGGATTCAATCATTGATGTTAATGGAACACTATCTACAACGGAAGTATATATAGGTGAACAAGTAATGTTAAATGTAACAACAAACTTTGTTCAACAAAAAGTTAATAATACACCAATTATTGATACAAACTTCTATGATTATCGATCAGGTATAAAAATATCAATATTAGACGCAAATGATAATGTGGTTAATGGACCGAGTGTAATGGGATTATCCTATACGCTTGGTAACACAACATATTATCCAAGATTTGATGGAACAGTAAGAATTAATGTAGCAGAACGTATAGCTAACGTATCTTCAAATATTACAATAAATACAGCAGGTAGTAACTTAGCATCCGGTAACTACAAACTGTTAATCGAATCATTCGGATCTCCAGATGGTATTTATTATGGACTAACATCATCAGATAGTGTAACAATACCATTTACTGTTAAAAATACTATTTATGGGTTAAAAACAGTAATTGATTCTGAACAGTTAATCGTGGATAAAACAACTGGAGAAACGCAAGGTGGTACAAATGCAATGGCATTTAACTTCCAATATTCTAGTGGATTATTAAATCCAAATATTCGTGTATCACTATATAGAAGAGATTATGATGAAGTATATTCGAGTGTATATCACTTAGTTGATTTTAAAGATTTCTTTACAAATAACTTTAGTGATACAAATGTAGATAAGATGTACTTAGTATTCGATAATCCACAAAGTACAATGTCACAAGTTTTATACTTGAAAGAAAACTTAAAATCAGGAACATATAAGATTGTATTCTCTTTATATGACAACAACACGTATATTGGAGATGTTTACAAATATATTATTATTAAATAAAAAAAACTTATGTTATAATTATTATGATAGCGAGATGATAAAAATGGATTTTGAAGAAGAAAAATTTGATGAAGATTTTATCTCACTTGATGCATTAAATGATCAAGAGATAATTGAACAATATCAAGAAACAGATGCTTTTTTGAAACTAGTAGAAGAAGAGATTAAAAAGACAGATGTAGGTGATTCAGTTGAATAAAGTTTTGGAACATTATAAAGAACTTTTAGAAGTATTACCAAGAAATAATGTTAAAAACTCAAGAATCTACATGAAAAAAGCATTAGTAATGAAACAAACCGCTGTCGAATTTAAAAAAGAATTAATAAGAGATATTAATAAAAGATATACAAATTTAGTTATAACAAAGAATAATGAAGATGTAACAATGTTAGAAAAAAATTTAGAAGATATAAAGCGCAATTTATATCTTCTAAATGATAACAATACTTCATATGAAAAAAGCAAATTAAATGAAGTATTATATGACTTAAAAAATTATTATGATAATGATTTAATAAAAGTTAATAATGATATTAAAAAGAGCTTAGATATATTCAAAGAAGTAGGTGTAGTACTTACACCAGATGATTTTGATTATGGAATAGAGGTTAATTCCTATATGCAAGTATTCTTCAAAGAAAATAATCCAGAATCAAGTTTATTAAAAGAAGAATTTGATAAGCTATATTGGAAATGCCCGGATATTATTAATTATATAAATCTAAATTTTAAACATTTATATTCAGAAAATCAAAAGAAATTTGAAAACTATTATATTAATAGATTAAATGATTTAAAGATAACTAATAAAGAAGAATATTTAAATAATTATAAAAACGAATTATCAAAATATATGCTTATTAAGAATTCTAATATTAAAGATATACAAGATAAATTCTTAAGTGGTGAATTAGATGTTAAAGAATTTGAAGATTCAAAAATAGATAAGTTAAAAGAATCATTTTCTATTAATACAGCAGATGAAAAAGAACAAAATGAAAACATCTTAAAACTTTCATTTACTTTGTATGAATACAAAAACTACTTGAAATTCAAACCTTTAATTGAAGAGATTAAAAAGATTTATCAAGATAAAAATAACAAAAGTATTACAAAGTCACTTCTTAAGAGTATTTCTAAATATGAAGGTAAAATTAATAAGCTTAATAAGAAAATTAAACGCAAGAAAAGATTCTTTGGTGGTAAGAAATTAGATAAATTCTATGAAGCGATTGACACTGAAATGAAAGAGTTAAGGCCTTTATATGAAGAACTTGAAAACTCTAAATTCAAAGAAGTTATTGTTAATAATTTGAATGATAATTCTACAATTTTAGATATGTTATTATTAATTGATGGTTATAAGATTAATTTAAGAAGATTATTAAAAGTTGATAACGAAGATATATCTAATAATGAATTAGATAAAGAAATAGAATTATTAGAAGAATTTATTTATTATCCAAATAATACAATTATTAATAATATTACAATTAATGAAGATAGAAACGTTGTGGAAATGATTTTAGATAAATATAAATTGATGAATGTTTCTATAACTGCTGAACAAATAGAAGAAACAAATTTAGAGATTATTATAGGTACAGTTAATAAGTTATTAATAAGTAATTGTATTAATCAAAGTAATCTAAAATATGTTGATTTCAACAATATGGTTGAGATGAAAAAGATTTTAGAAAAAGAGAATATTAAAGTATAAAGAATGCCTACAAAGGCATTCTTTTTATGTTATAATTGATATGGTGATAGTATGAAAAAAATAGCAATATTTAGTGATATCCATGGTAATTTACAAGCTTTAAACAGCATTTTAGAAGCAATAGATAAAGAGGATTTTGATGAAGTAATATGTCTTGGAGATGTTGTTGGAGTAGGCCCTGATTCTAAAGACTGTTTAGATGTAATCATGGATTCTAATATTAAGATGGTTAAAGGAAATCATGAAATATACCAAACCAATAAAGAATTAGCAAAAAAACTACTAAATGGTGTAGAATATGCACATAAAGAATGGGTAAGATTAACATTAAATGATAAAGAGATGGAATATCTTAAAAACTTACCTATAGAATATGAAGAATTGATAAATGGACAATTATTCACATTCTCACATTTCTTTTTAGACGATACAAAAGAATACTACATAACACTAAATATTTTGGGTGGTAAAGAAGTGTTTGATGTAATGAATAATTATGAAACAGATTATATGTTTATGGGACATTCACATGAAGCTTTTACCTTGAAAAATAGAGGATTATTTACTTGTGTTGGTAGCAGTGGCTGTAGAAAAGATAATGTAACATTTTACACAAAAGTAACAATAGATGAAAAAAATGTTAGAATAGATAAAAAGGAAGTTTTATACGATAGAAAAGCCTTTGAAAGAGCAGTATTAAAACTTGATTATCCTGATAGAGAAAGGGCAGAAGACTTCTGTAATATTGTGACAAGATAACGTATTTTATATATCATTTGTCTAATTTTATGATAAAATAATTTTAAGAGGTAGTAGTATGGCAAAAAAGATTAAATTATCGTTAATTTTGAATATCATAATTTTTATATTGGTTCTTATAGGACTTGTGTTTATGATCACGGGTTTTAGATTTATGGGAGAAGATAAATTGCTAGTAGCTAAAAATATTGAAGCATTTAAATTTTTTACTGTAGATTCTAATCTACTCATGGGACTTGCCGCACTTATATATGTTATTTATCAATTGCTAATCGAGAAAAAAAAGATAAAGGAAATGCCAAAAATCGTATCCATAATAAAATTTGTAGCAACAGTATCTGTCAGTTTGACATTTGCTATTGTATTATTCTATTTAGCACCATTTTCTGATTATGAATTCTTTGATTTTTATACGAATAGTAATTTATTCTTTCACTTATTTGTTCCTGTTTTAAGTATTATTACTTTTGCATGTTTTGAAAAAAAGTATGAAATAAATAACAAAGCTATTTTGTGGGGATTTGTTCCAATATTAATTTATTCAACGTATTATATGATTGGAGCTTATAGTCATGTGGCTGATGGTAAAGTTACAGAAGGATATGATTGGTATGGTTTTTTAAAAAACGGCGCTTCGTTCACGTCCGCTTTAGTGGTATTTGTTATCATGATTGTAACAACTTATCTGATAATATTTACTTTAAAAACCGCAAATTCTAAAATGAATAAGTAACTATAATAATTATTTAGTAATAATGAAAAATGCTATTTACTAGTATTTTTTTAATGTATACATATACAAAAATTGACAAAAATCCCAAAATATGGTATAATGTATAGCAATTTAAGGGGGTAGGTATTATGAGAGAGTATAGAGAAGGAAATGAAGCCGCAATTAGAGAGGCTTTAAAAGATGTTGATCGTTCAAAATTAACAGGATATCCACATATAGATAATATCCATAGATATTATTATCCTGAGACAAATATAAAGAATGATACTAATCAATCTATGTTCAGATACATTCTTAATAAAACAAAAGGATTCAATGGTACTGCTATTACTACAGATGAAAATACTACAAGTTATGATGAGATGATAGTTAAAGTAATGAAGTATGCTAAATCTTTTTATCATTTAGGAGTTAGACAAGGAGACACTGTTACTTTCTTGATGCCATCATGCCCTGATACATATATTATGTATTATGCGCTAGACATTCTTGGGGCAAAGAGAAATATGGTAGACTTAAGAACTTCTATAGAAGGAATAAGTAAATATATAAATGAGTCTGAATCACAATACTTCGTATGTTTAGAAAATTTCCCAATAAATGGTGTAAAAAAATTATTGGATAAAACAGCTACTAAAAAAGTTATAGTAGCTAAAATACCGTCATATAAATTTTTAGGCAATAAAATGGTACAAACAATAGCAAAGGGTGCAATGAAATTTCAGGAATTAGGATATAGAAGATTAGGAAATGAGATATTGCAATTAGAAGAGTTTAAAGGCTTCCATAGTTATGTTGATTCTGATACAAAAATTGAAAATTCATTATCTCCTACTGACCCATCGACATATGTCCATACATCAGGTACAGTAAGTTTCCCAAAAACAGTTATGATATCTGATGAAAAACAAAATTTTGTAGCCGACCAATATGAAAGATCGTTAATGCCGTTTGAACCTCATGATCGATTCTTAGCAATAATGCCACCATGGATTGTATATGGAATACTTGCTTTCCATACCTCTTTTGCAACAAAAATGAATGTATTCCCAGTGCTTGACCCATCTAAAGAAAAGTTTGATAAATTATTGTTGGATACAAGAGCAAACCATTCAGCTGGTGTACCAAACCATTACATAATGTTTAATAATAGTCCGTTAATAACTAAAGATACTGATTTATCTTTTGCTAAGACTTATTCATGCGGAGGAGCTGCAATAAACTCTGAAAAACAAGAAGAAACAGAAGACTTCCTTCATTCGCATGGATCAACTGGTACATTTAACCCAGGATATTCATGTAGTGAAAATAATAGTATAGGAACTGTTAACCAAGAAAGATATAACAAACTTGGTAGCGTAGGTATATTACTTCCAGACCTTGAAGGAATGATTATAGATGAAAAGACAGGAGAACCCTTAAAATACAATCAAGAAGGTATAGTATGTTTAAGAGGAGCTCTTATGAATGGATACTTGAATGATCCAGAAGAAACAAGTAAAGTAATCAAAACAATAGATGGAAAAGAATGGTGTGTTACTGGAGACATAGGATACTTCGATGAAGATGGATTCCTATTCTTATCAGGAAGACAAAAAAATCTTATTATAGCACCAGATGGATTTAAGATAGCTCCAAATGAAATTGAATCTAAAGTATGTATGCACGAAGCAGTTAGTAACTGTATCGTATTTGGAGTAAGAGATACGAATTATGAATTTGGAGATTACCCGGTTGCATGTGTAGAGTTGAAAAATGACAAAGCTTCTTACCAGGAAAAGAAAAGGATTATTCAAGAAATTAAAACAATCTGTGAGAAAAACTTATCGTCTTATTATAGACCAAAGGCATACTATTGTGGAAAAATCTTATACACGCCGATGATGAAGGATGATAAGGATGCAATGAGGGATAGATATAATGCAGAAAAAGGAAAATCCTTAGTGAAAAGAAAAAATATATTTTAATAATAAAAAATAGAATAATTTTATTCTATTTTTTTTGTTTTATGATATAATTTTTATAAGATAGGTGGGTGTTCCTATGAGCGTTTTGTTTACAATCATGCTAGTTTCATTAATGTATTTAACTATTTTAATGATTAACTATTTTGTTAAGAAAAAAGTAGAATCAGACGAAGTAAAATTATATGGAAGAATTATGATTACTACATTTATATCAGTCGTTACGGAAATTTTGAGCGTTATTTTTGTTTCTAGATACAAAGATTTTCCGATAACTGCATTAATAGTAAATAAAATATTTATTATTTCGATTATGACGTACGTTCTTTCTTTGTCGTTATATGCATGGACTATTTTTTATGACAAAGCAACTGAAAAACTAATGATTAAAAACAAAGTGAAAAAAACGTATTTTATTGTTTATGGTATATTTTGTATAGGAATTATACTATTACCTTTAAATTTTTATTATGATGGAAGTTTGGTTTACTCTTATGGTGCATCGACTAATTGCTGCTTCTTAGGGGCAGGAATACTAATAACTTCTTGGTTTGTTTGCTTGATGCTAAATATCAAAAAAGCAGTAAAAAAGAAATTATATCCATTGTATGTTTTTGCTGTAATGGCGAGTATAATATTATTGCTTAGAGGCTCACATCCAGAGTTGACATTAATATCTTCTACTGAAGCATTAATAGTTTTCTTAATGTACTTTACTGTAGAGAATCCAGATGTAAAAATGATTCAACAATTGGAGATTGCAAAAGATCAAGCTGATAAAGCAAATAGGGCAAAGAGTGATTTCTTGTCATCTATGTCACATGAGATTAGAACACCACTTAATGCTATAGTAGGTCTTTCTGAAGATATAGGTACATTTAAAGATCAGGTACCACCACAAGTAAAAGAAGATTCAGAAGATATTATTAATGCTTCTCAAACACTTCTTGAAATAGTAGGTAACATACTTGATATTAGTAAGATTGAATCTGATAAGATGGTTATTACAGAAGTTCCTTATGATTTTAAGAAAGAAGCAGAAACACTTGCTAAGATAAATGCAGTTAGAATTGGTGAAAAGCCAATTAACTTTAAATATCACATAGCAGATGATATTCCTTATGAACTTCTTGGAGACAAAACTCACATCAAGCAAGTAATTAATAACTTACTTTCTAATGCTATTAAATATACTAATGAAGGAGCAGTTAATTTTACTGTTAACTGTATTAACCAAAACGGAACAAGTGATTTAGTTATTACTGTCCAAGATACTGGTATTGGTATAAAAGCAGAAATGATTAACAAGTTGTTTAATAAATTTGAACGTCTTGACGTTGAAAGAAATACAACAGTAGAAGGAACAGGTCTTGGACTTGCAATTACTAAGAAATTAGTTGAGATGATGGGTGGAAAAATAAATGTACAATCTCAATATGGAAAAGGATCATTATTCATGGTTACTATTCCACAAAAAATTAGTAAAATGACAGGACCAGAAAAAACGGAAGAATCAACCGGTGGATTTGAAAGAACAATGTCAATGCCTAAAGTTGATCCAAATAAAACAGCAGCAGAACAAATGCCTGCAACAACTCCAACAATTGCACCTCCACCAAAAGTTGAAGGAATACCAACAGTTGGTTCTTATGGTGCTAAGAAGATACTTCTTGCAGACGATAATAAATTAAATATTAAAGTTGCTCGTCGTGCTTTAAGTGATTTTAACTTTGAAATTGATGAAGTATATGATGGTGAACAAGTGTTGCAAAAATTCAAAGAAGGCAATACTTATGATTTAATTCTTATGGATATAATGATGCCTAATATGAGTGGAGAAGAAGCTTTTAAGAAATTAAAAGAAGATCCAAATTTCAATATACCAACAATTGCTTTAACAGCAGATGCTATAGCAGGAGCTTTAGAGCATTACAAGGAAGTAGGATTTAATGATTATCTTGCTAAACCATTTAATAGAGAACAAATAAAAGAAAAACTTGATGTTTTATTCAAGTAGGAGAACTATATGGATAGTATTAAATTAATTGATGAAAACGGAATAGAAAAAGAATACAAAGTAGTATTCGCATATCAAGAACCAAATCAAGCAAAAGGATATTTGGTATATGCTGATGGCGAGAAAAATTA
This sequence comes from Bacilli bacterium, assembly GCA_017525035.1. Classification (GTDB taxonomy): domain Bacteria; phylum Bacillota_I; class Bacilli_A; order RF39; family UBA660; genus RUG13868. Next base: position 31,721 of record JAFXTH010000010.1, read on the forward strand.
CTTAGCAAGTTATAATCCATTAAGTGATGATTTAAACTTAGCCAGTGTAACAGATCCTGCTGAAATACAAAGAGTTAAAGATTTAATGGTCGAAGCAGGAGGTGTTGAGTAATATGTCATTTAAATTAGATGATCAGAAAGATTATAATCATAATGAAGCACCAACAGAGAGTGAAAAAAGCATTCAAGAAATGAAATTCGAAGATGGCGGAAATAAGAAGTTTGCAGATCCTTCAGTTAAAAGAACATTAAAAGCAATCGGTCTTGCTATATATCTATTGGTTACTGGATACTTTGCATATCGAACAGTTCAAGATGCAAAGAACTTTCTTGGTGGTAGTAAAGAGCCATCAATAACTGAATCTTGGAACGATTTAACAAATGAAATGAAGAAAGCTATTAGGGAAGGTAAAAGCCGCGAAGAAGTTAGAGAAATACCAATTAAACATGGTACATTACTTACTTACAATTATTCAAATGAATTAATTGATAAATTAATAGTAGAAATACAAGAAGAGGATAAGGCAAAAGGAAGAGCTAATGAAATAGCTATTCTAAAAGCTGAAGAAGCAACAAGAGTTATAAGAGAAGCTGCAGTGAATGGTGCTTCGCAAAAAGAACTAGAAAAGATTGCAGCAGAATATGGAATAACTCTTGATCCTAACTATAAAGCTAATTTTGATAATTATAGAGCTAATTTATCAGTACTTCGTGATGTTAAACAAAGCAAATCATTAAGCGAAATTTTAGAACAATTAAATGAAGCTGCACTAAATGGTGCATCACAAAGAGAACTTGAAGAAATGGCAAAAGAATCTGGAATTACACTGGATCCAAATTACGCAAGTAATATAAGAAGAGCAGCTAATGCAGAAGAACTAACAATATCACAAAATACATCAAATATTAAAAAATTAACGATGTTTACTACAATTAATGGTGTTGGAAGAGGATTCGGGATATTAGAAGACTATGATGTGCCATTATATAATAAACAAACCGGTCGAGTAATGGTGCTAAGACCTACTACTAATGAAGAAATAAAAGATTTAATCACTGGTGAAACAGTTGATAGAAAAGAATATATTGGTTCTAGTCCATTTAGCATCCGCAAATTAATTGCAGATGGTGCATTAAAGGGATATTGGTTAAGTGAAGGTAACTATAAATTTGATGCAACAGATCTTGCTGAAACAGTTACATATTTACTTGGAAAGAATGAAACTAAAGAAGAAACACCAAAATATAATAATGTAGAGTGGATAAAATATAATGGCGTTGGTATTCATGATGCTCCATGGGACAATCGTGAGATAAATACAAGTCATTTTGCTCCCGATGAACGAGAAGAAATTGAACGACAAATGGAAGAAATGCACAAGCAAGAAGCCGAACGACAAATGGAAGAAATGCACAAGCAAGAAGCTGAACGACAAATGGAAGAAATGCAAAGACAAGAAACGATAAAAGATATGCCAGAAAGTTCACAACTACATGCATATGATTTAAGAATATTTGTTAACGATGGAGGTAGCTTAAAAACATATAAACTAGATGATGAATTAGATACTCCTCTATACAATAAACAAACTGGTAGAGTAATGATTTTAAGGGCAATGCAAAAAGACTGTGTAAAAGATTTGCTTACTGGTGGATATGTTGAACAAAAAGATTATTATGGTTCTAGCCCAGTTAATATCTATAAGTTAGTAGATGATGGATCATTACCAGGAAGAATGCACACTGGAAACTGCTTTGAATTCCAAGCTGATGACTATATAGAAACAGTTGTAAATTGTTTTAGACAAGAAGAACAAAAAGTACCGGGTGTGTAAGATTTTCTTAAGATATAAAGAAAGAGTAAACTCTTTCTTTTTTTTGTTTACACAACAATAGTCAAATTTACAAAAAGATTAACACTTTATGATGTAAATAAAGTGTTTACATGATATATTATAAGTGTATAAAAATATACTTTAGAAAAGGGGAATTATTATGGAATATGATGAGGAAACTTTAAAAATAGTACAAGATGCACTAGCTAAAGGTAGAACAATTGGTGATTATGTGCGAGGAATAGAATTAGTATGGAATGAAGTAAATGGTGGAATCCAAACATTTATAGTATACAAAGATGATAATGATGTTATTTCAGGAATTGAAAAATTAAGTGATTTAAAAGCGATTTAAAGAAGTCTCAAATGAGACTTTTTTTATTATGAAAAGTTTACTATATTTATTGACTTTAAAATGTTGAAATAGTATTATTTTAATAGTTCATTTTAAGAGGGTGATTATATGATTAAGGTTTTCAAAAACTTTAAAAAGAAAGATTACTTTATCATGCTTATTTGTGTAATTCTTATGGTTTCACAAGTATGGCTTGAATTAAAAATACCAGAATTCATGAGCAAAGTTACAAGTTTAGTTCAAACTGGTTCTGGTGATATTGGAGAAATAATGGTTCAAGGTGGATTCATGCTACTTTGTTCTTTTGCTAGTTTAATAACTGCTGTTATAATTGGTTATTTTGCAGCGTTATTATCAGCATCTCTATCATTAAAATTAAGAAGTAAAATCTTTAACAAGGTTGAAAGTTTTGGGATGCAAGAAATTAGAAAGTTTTCAACAAGTAGTTTGATAACTAGAACTACTAATGACGTTACGCAAATAGAAATGACTGTAGCTATGGGACTTCAAATGATGATTAAAGCTCCTATAATGGCTGTTTGGGCAGTATCAAAAATACTTGATAAAAGCGTAGAATGGAGTGCCTTAACAGGAATAGGAGTATTAATACTTTTGGCAACTATTTCTACAATTTTGATAATCGTTATTCCGAAATTTGAGCGTGTTCAAAAACTTACTGATAAAGTAAATGGAGTAACAGGGGAACATCTAAATGGTATTAGAGTTATTCATGCATTCAATGCAGAAAAATATCAAGAAGATAGATTTGAAGAAGTTAATAATGATCTTACAAAAACACAAATGTTTAATCAAAGAATGTTTTCAATAATGCAACCGGTTATGATGCTTGTTAACCACTCATTAACACTTGGTATATACTTTGTTGGGGCACTTTTAATAAGCGAAGCAGGAATGCTTGATAAGATTACTTTATTTAGTAATATGGTAGTGTTCTCAAGTTACGGAATGCAAGTTATTATGTCATTCTTGATGCTTGCTCTTATATTCATGATGGTACCAAGAGCACAAATATCTGCAAAACGTATTAACGAAGTATTAGAAGAAGAAAATACAATTAAAGAAGGAAAATTTAATGGTAAAACAGATGTTGAAGGGGAAGTTGAATTTAAGAATGTAACATTTAGATATCCTGATGCTGATGAAAATATAATTGAAAATATTAGTTTTAAAGCTAACAAAGGAGAAACTGTTGCATTCATCGGATCGACTGGTTCTGGTAAATCAACACTTATAAATTTAATACCAAGATTTTATGATGTAACCGAAGGAGAAATACTAATAGATGGTGTTAACGTAAAACAATATAAAGAATCAGCACTTCACAATAAAATAGGTTATATTCCACAGAAAGCCGTAATGTTTACTGGAACAGTAAAAGAAAATGTTACATATGGAGATAGTGGAAAAGGAAAAGTAAGCGAAGAGGCTGTAAAAGAAGCACTAAAAGTTGCACAAGCATATGACTTTGTTTCAAAAATGGAAGATGGAGTAAATTCTCATATTGCACGTGGTGGGACTAATGTATCAGGTGGACAAAAGCAAAGACTTTCTATTGCAAGAGCAGTAGCAAGAAAACCAGAAATCTATATATTTGATGATTCTTTCTCAGCACTTGACTATAAAACAGATTTGAATTTAAGAAAAGAACTAAAGAAATATACTAAGGATGCAACTAATTTAATTGTTGCACAAAGAATAGGAACAATTGTTAATGCAGATAAAATAGTTGTTTTAGATAAAGGAAAATGTGTTGGTATTGGAACTCATAAAGAACTTCTTGATACATGTGAAGTTTATAAAGAAATTGCACTATCACAATTGTCAAAGGAGGAGTTAGAAAATGCCTAGACCAAATAGAGGAGTACCTGAAAAATCTAAAGACTTTAAAGGTGCAATGAAAAAATTATTTGCGAGTTTAAATAAATGGAAATATTTAGTAATCGTATCATTAGTGTTAGCACTTATTTCTGCAATACTAGCACTAATAACTCCAAATAAATTATCTAATTTAACAGATACAATAACAGAGGGAATAAGACCACAAATAAACGAAAATACAATAAGAGAAATATTAGCTAGTGAAGATATTTCTGATCAAGATAAAAGTGCATTTATAGAAATGGCACATGAGATGGAAAAAGAAGGTAATAGTGATAATAATGGAATAGGTTCTTTAGCAAAACTTGATACACTTTCAGAGCCTGTTAAAGAAAAAATAAAGCCAATAATGGATCTAGATAAAATTAAAGGTATTGCTATTATTCTTTTAGCACTTCATGCTGTTAGCGCTATTTTAAACTTCATCCAAGCATTTACACTAACAACTGTATCTAATAGATACGCTAAGAATTTAAGAGCTAAAATAAGTACCAAGATTAATAAACTACCACTTAGATACTTTGATAGTCATGAAACAGGAGATGTATTATCTCGTATTACAAATGATGTTGATATGGTAGCACAAAATATGGATAATACAATGTCAACGCTTGTAACGAGTATAACTTTACTTCTTGGATCAACATTAATGATGTTTATAACAAACTGGGTAATGGCAATAACTGCAATAATCGCAAGTATAATCGGATTTGCATTCTCAGCATTTATTTTAAAAAGAAGTCAAAAATACTTTACCGCAAGACAAAAAGAATTAGGTAAGATGAATGGACACATAGAAGAAGTTTACAGTGGTCATAATGTAATTAAAACTTGTAATGCAACTAAGCTTGTAACAGATGAATTTGATGAGTTAAATAAATCACTTTACGATTGCAATAGAAAGAGTCAATTTTTATCTGGTTTAATGGGACCAACAATGGGATTTGTTGGGAACTTAGGTTATGTAGCAGTATGTATAGTAGGAGCAATCCTTACATCAAATAATATAATAACATTTGGTGTTATAGTGGCATTCATGATTTATGTAAGAATGTTCACAAATCCACTTTCACAAATTGCACAAGCATTAACTGCACTTCAATCAATAGCAGCAGCATCAGAACGTGTATTTGAATTCCTAGAAGAAAACGAAATGGCTGAAGAAAAAACTGGATTCAAGAAATTAAAAAGAGAAGATGCTAAAGGGAAAATTGAATTTAAGAATGTTAAATTTGGCTATGATGAAGGAAAAACAATTATTAAAAACTTCAACTTAACTGCAACACCTGGAGAAAAAATTGCTATAGTTGGACCAACCGGAGCAGGTAAAACAACAATGGTTAATTTGCTTATGAAGTTCTATGAAATAAAAGATGGTGACATAATAATTGATGGTATTTCTACAAAAGAATTAACAAGAGAAAATATCCATGATTTGTTTATAATGGTATTACAGGATACATGGTTATTTGACGGAACAGTAAGAGATAACTTGAAGTTCAATAACGAAGTACGAGATGAAACAATTTGGGATGCTTGTTCAACTGTTGGAGTAGATCATTTCATAAGGACACTTCCTGGACAATTAGACGCCGAAATTGATAATAGCGATTCAATAAGTCAAGGACAAAAACAATTATTAACAATTGCTCGTGGAATGATTAAAGATGCACCATTCTTAATACTTGATGAAGCAACTTCAAGCGTTGATACTAGAACCGAAGAAATAGTTCAAAGAGCAATGGACAAATTAACAATAGGAAGAACTTCATTTATAATTGCACATAGATTATCTACAATTAAAAACGCTAACTTAATCCTTGTTATGAATGAAGGAAATATAGTAGAGCAAGGAACACATGAAGAATTAATGAAGAAAAATGGTTTCTATGCAGACTTATATAATTCACAATTTAAAAAATAGGAAAGTAAAACTTTCCTTTTTTTAATTTTTTGATATAATCATATTATAGAGGTGAGAGAGTGAAAAAATATTTATTATTGATACCGGTTTTCTTATTGTTATTAACTGGATGTGGTTCAAGCGGAAAGAAAACTGTATGTACTTTAACAAAAGATGTTGATGGAGTAAAAATATCTGTTGAATACACATTAAACCATGATGATAAGTACATTTCAAACGTAGTATTTGATGAAACATATGAAGCAAGTGACAAAGACACAGCAGATTATTATGAAAACTATGTTAAAGAATTATATGAAGGTGCTAAAGAAAAATATGGTGGATATGAAGTAGATGTTCAAAGAGATAATTTGACTGTTAAAGCATTAGTAAAAATCAATTATGAAAAAGTTGATATGACAAAACTATTAGCAGATACACCAGAATTATCATCATTTGTTGAAGAGAATAAAATGCTTTATGATAAAATGACAAGCTACTATAATTTAGCAGGGCTATCTTGTAAATAAAAAAGAACTAAAAAATAGTTCTTTTTCTCTTTATTTAATATTTTTTAAATGATATAATATTCTAAGATAGGAGGCTTGGCAGTATGGATGAGAAAATGATGGAATTCGAAGCCAATTTTAGTGTACTAGATCGTTATGGAACTGACATTACTAAAGATGAATACATCACAAACCCAGCTATAGGTCGTGATGAGCAAATTAGACAACTTATTCTTATACTTCTTACTCCAGAAAAATCAGCCATTTTAATTGGTAAGCCAGGTATAGGTAAAACTGCTATCGTTGAAGGGCTTGCATATCGTTTGCAAAATAATGATGTGCCTGACGCCTTAAAAGGATATACAATCATTAACATTAAAACAGCTTCTTTATTAGGTACAATGCCTAGTGGGGAAAGTAAAGTTCAAAAGATGATTGATGAACTTAAAACAAGAGAAAAATTAATTTTATTTATAGACGAAATACATATGCTTATTGGAGCTACTGATTCTTCTTCATTAGACTTTGCCAATATCTTCAAAGAGGGATTAGGACGTGGAAGTATTAAAGTAATTGGTGCAACAACAACAGAAGAATATGAAAGATATATTCTTCGTGATAAAGCCTTTACAAGACGTTTCCAAAAAGTAGAAGTTCCTGAACCATCAAGAGATGAGACAATAAAGATTATGATGGGAACACTTCCTAAATTTGAAAAACAAACAGGAAGAAAAATGAAATATACTCCATTTATTCAAGAAAGAATAATGAGTTTCTTAGTAGATATAACAAGCGAATACAAAAGAGTGTATGCACTTGGATCAAGATATCCAGATGTGTGTTTAACTTTACTAAAACAAGCTTTTTCTTACACAGTTTATGATAACCGTCCATATATGGATATATTTGATGTTAGAAAAGCAATAGAAAATAGTAAAAATATATATCCTGATGTTATTAGAAAAGAATTGCCTAACTTCGATGAAATGTTTAATGACATAATGTTAGAAGAAAAAGGCGAAAAGCCAATAGAAGAGTGGCGAAAAGATAACACACTAACAAGAGCAGAACAAGAAGGAATGGTTATAAACCCACAACAAGAAGAAGACGAAGATGGTGGCGAAAGTAATCTTGAAAAACTTGAAAATGCTCCAAGCATAATTGATAGAAATATAGAAAAATTAAATAGACCAGTTAAATCAATTATTTCAAACGGTAATAAAATAGTTGGATCAACTTCAGTATCTCAAGGATTGAAAGAAAAGATAAATAGATCACAAGATGCTAGCAAATTAGATGATTTGCTATTATCTGGTGAATTAGCGGTAATAAAAGAAAATGAACCAGAACAAGTAAAGATGCCAACTAAGTTCACTGTAACAGATGAAATAAAACCTGGAGTTACTGATAATATACTTCTAGGGAAACCAATACAAAGTACATTAGAAGAAGAATTAAGTGAATTTAATGAAATAGGAGTTTATAATTCTTCAAATAAGAACAAAAAGGGAGGAAAGAATATGCATGATGATAGACAAAGACCTGTAAGACAAGATATTAGTGCACAAAATTTTGATAAATATAGTAATTTCTTTTCACAGGGCGATGCTAGTCAAAGCAATAATCCTGCAAATGATTTTTTACCAAAAAATCAAATGGATAATAGAAACAACTTTATGGCACCACCACAAAATAACTATCAAAATATGCCACCACAAAACAATGGATATTATCCAAACAATCAAATGCCTCCACAACAACAATACAATAATATGCCAAATAATGGGCAATACCAGAATGGTGGAATGATGCCACAAGGTAATTATCAAAACATGCCACCACAAAACAATGGATATTATCCAAACAACCAAACGCCTCCACAACAACAATACAATAATATGCCAAATAATGGGCAATACCAAAATGGTGGAATGATGCCACAAGGAAATTATCAAAACATGCCACCACAAAACAATGGATATATGCCAAATAATAGACCACAAAATCAAATGAGACCTTCTATGGGTCCAACAATGGGTCCAAATCAAATGAGACCAAATAATGGGGGACCACAACAACAATACAACAATAGACCAAACAATGGGCAATATCAAAATGGTGGAATGATACCACAAGGAAATTATCAAAACATGTCACCACAAAACAATGGATATGCACCAAATAATAGACCGCAAAATTCTCAAGGTGGTAGATTCTTAAATGTAGAAGAACCAAAAGAGGAAGAACCAGTTGAAAAATTATTTGGAGCACCAATGTATAGTGATGATACTAACAAAGAAAATCCATATGATAATATCCCAGACATTTATGGACCTATGGATACACCACCAAGAAGAGAACCAAGAAACAATAGTTTCTTAGATATTCAACAGAATAATCAAGAACCAGAATACACAGGTGAAACATTGTTTGGAGCACCAATGTATGCAAACGAAAACAATGCACCTCAAGAAACTTCAAACAAGGGTGTTGATATCTTTGGACAATTAATAACTGACAATATGAGAATTAAAAACGGAAAAATTGTTGATGAATTCCCAACATTCGATAAGTTGAATAATTTATCAAATATAAAAACAGTAATTAGTGATGTAAGAGATTCTGGGAATAATAATAGTGGGTTCCAAGGAAATGTTTATGATCCAGCAAGAGATATGAATGGTTATGGAAACGAAAGCCCATTTAATAACATGCAAGATCAAAATAACATGCCAAGTAGCAACAGCAGCAAGAATTGGACATTCATCGATGACAGTGCAGAAGAACAAGGACAACAAAGCGGTGGTGGATTCCAAAATGATATTCTTGAAGCAGCAAATAAAAAAGAAGAAAATACAATCGCACCTTCAACAAATAGTGCAATACCAACAAGTAATAAAGACTATTATGAGGATATGAAGAGTGGAGATTTTGTAAACTTAAATGATTTAAATAATGGAAAAATAAAAGAAGAGGATTCAAACAAATATATGGGAATTCCTGTGTCAGAGAACAAACCTCAATTTGATTTGAACTTAGAAGGAAATAAAGAAGAAGACGAGGGATTTGACGATTTTTACGAATAGTTAGTAATAAAACATAATTGAGGTGACTTATGAAAAACAAGAAAGGTTTTACACTGATAGAAATTATTGCTGCCGTAATAATACTTGGTATTATATCGATAGTAGCAGTAGTAACTTACACAAGTAGTATGAAGGAATTTAGAGATAATTATTATACTTCTCTAGAAAGAACACTAGTAGAATCAGGTAAAGAGTTTTTTGAAGACAATAGAAGCTATAGGCCAACTTCAATATTTACAGCACAAAAAGTACCAATATCAATATTAGAATCAAAAGCATATATTGATGATATAACAGATTATAATGGTAATAAATGTGATAAAAGTAGTTATGTTATAGCAATTAAAGCAGCAAAAAATGATTACATATATCATGCGTGTTTAGCTTGTTCAGAAGACACATATTCAAACCTAGAAGATAAATATTGTGACAGTTCATGGGATGATCCAACAACAGTAAAACCAGACTTAGCAGCAATGGAAGATGCCTATGTTTATAAAAATACACCACAAGACAAGTTAAGAGAAAAATTAAGAACAGCAGTATCAATAACAAAATTTGATAGAGAAGGAAATGTAGTTGATAGTATCAATGGAGATGGAGTAGATGGAATACCAGAAATACTTCCAGAAAACATTGATATAGTAGATACATCAAAAGTAGGAACATATACAGTAACATATAAATATAACAATAAAAGTGTAGATAGAAGAGTACACGTTTATGAAAATGGAGCGCCTGAAGTAACAGTATACAAGACGAATGTATATGCAAAAAAGATTGTTGAAACAACAGTAACTGAGGAAACAAAGCAAACTACTTATTCATCAGGACAATGGGCTCAAGAAATAAATATAGACTTTCAGCCTGGATCAACATTCTATTCAGAATCAGGAGAGAAAGTAACACAATACCAATGGAGCAAAGGCGGGCAATGGAAAAATATTTGTGATGACATTCAACCTGATGGGTCATGTCATATTGACTATAGACAAGAAATGAATGAAGAAGTGGCATTTAGAGTAGTAGATAATGAAGGAAATATAAGTAAAGAAACAATACCATTAATTATAAGGGTAGATAAAACAGATCCGTCATGTTCATTAAAGGTGTTAGAAGGAACACCTGGTAAAAACGATTGGTATAATTCAAATATAAAAATTGGTTTTGATGTATTAAAAGACCAAACAAGTACAGTAACAGAAGCAAAGAGTGGTATTGAGTTTAACTCAATAAGAAGAGGAACAACAGAGTATAACCAATCACCAAGAACAAGCAGTTTAGAAGCCGTTCATTCAGATGAAAGTCAATATGTTTGGTATTATGGATTTGTTGAGGACAAAGCTCAAAACTATGCAAGATGTAGTATTAAAGTAAGAAAAGATTCAGTAGTACCAAATTGTTCAATAACAAACCATGCGTCATTAAAATGCACTGATGCAACATCAAAATTAGTAAAAGTATATTTTGGTAAAACAGCAAATAGTGGTGAAGGTGATGGTTTAGATTATCTAAGTGAATGGACAAGCACAGGATCAGTACCTTCAACTGGAACATGGTACCTAAAGGCAACAGACCATTCAGGATTAACATCTCAAATAAGTTCAAACTATTATTTAGTAACATATGATAAAAATGGTGGAAATAGCGGACCAACTAAGACAAGTGAAATAAAAAGAGAAACAGAGCTTGCAGACTTAACACCAACAGCAAGAAAAGTAGCACATAAGATGATTGGATGGAGTACAAGCAAGACTGCAACAAGTGCTATAACATCACATACAGTTACAAAAGATGTAACATTATACGCAGTATATCAAAAATGTGGAACAGGATATTATACAGATGCGGTAGGAACAACTTGTGTACAATGTCCAGCAGGATATAGAGATGGAGGACCAGTAGGAGCTATTGGTGACTGTCAAAAGAAAGTTACAGCAGGATACTTTGTTGATAAAGCAAACGATGCAAACGCAACAGTATGTGCAAAGGGATACTATAATGGTGAACATTGGGTTAAATATGGACAAACAAGCGTATGTACACAATGTCCAGCAGGATATAGAGATGGTGCAGCAGCAGGATCTCAAGCTGGATGTGCAAAATCTGTAGCTGCAAATTATAAAGTTGAAACAGCATATGGTGATGCATCAGTATGTTCTACTGGATATCATTCTTCACCTCATACGGTAACTTATGGAAATATAAGCAAATGTACAATAAATACTTATACATTAACATATAACAACAATAGCGGAAGTGGATGCACAAACAAGACAGCTACTCATGGAAGTGCTTGGGGAAAATTATGTACACCTACACGAGATGGATATGACTTTAAAGGCTGGTATACATCTGCATCAGGTGGAACTGCAGTAACTGCTAGCACAACTGCTTCTGGTAATATAACAGTTTATGCTCATTGGGAATCATCATGTACAAAAGTTTGGAAGTGTAACAGAGAGACTGGGGGACCAGGTACTTATGAATTGTGGCTTACATCTTGTAGTGGTGATTACAACTACACTGTTACTGGCTTTAAAGATAACGTTTCAGCTAGTAGTTTTGATACAGGAACAATAAAGACTTATCACACTGGCAACCAATATTATAAATGTAAAAACGCAAGTGGAACTTGTGTACAATCATTCAAATACACATGCGAACATGGAAATTGTAGCTCAACATTGTATTGTGCTCAAGGATCATGTAAAGTAGTTTGTGAATAAAAAAGAAAGTGGATTAATTTAATCCACTTTTTTCTTTTTCATATATTTCTACAAGTTCTTTAAATCTAGCAAAATGAACAACTTCTCTTTGCCTTAACCATAATAACGGTCCAATGATATCTGGGTCATCAGTCATATCAATAAGATTTTCATATGTAGCTCTAGCTTTTTGTTCTGCAGCCATGTCTTCATACAAGTCTGCTATAGGATCTCCTGTGGTAGCAAAATAAGTAACTGTAAAAGGAACACCATTTGAATCAGTAGGGTATAGTCCTTTGTTGTGCTCTGCATAATTACTTCCAAGACCAGCACGCTCTAATTCTTCAATTGAAGCATCTTTTGTAAGTTGATAAATCATTGTGGAAATCATTTCAATGTGGCCAAATTCTTCAGTTGCTATATCAGTAAGAAGAGCTTTACCTCTATTATCTGGCATTGAATATCTTTGATTCAAATAACGAAGCGCGGCACCTAATTCACCATTAGATCCACCATATTGAGTAACTAAGTATTTAGCCATTCTTAAATCTTTCTTTTTAATATTAATTGGATATTGTAATTTCTTTTGATATTGAAACATTACATTACCTCCCATGGGAATTTTTCACTAACCCAGTTGAATGGAGTAGAGTTATTACTACCAGTAACATTAATTGGCCCATATTTACTTTGATAATCTTCTAATAAATTATCGTAAGTGTTTTTGTAGCTATTAAATAAATTTAAAGCTTCTTTATTATTAGGATTAATATCTAATAAAAGATTTAATTCGTGCATAGCAAATTGTGTTTGATCTAAATTAAATAAAAGTTCATCTTTCTCATTTCTTATGTTTACATTAGCAACTTTATAATTTTTATATGGTTCATATAAATTTCTAAACAAGTTTCCTTTTAAGTAACCTTCATAAGATCCATATAAATTATTATCTGTATTTAAAAATGTATTATTAAAATAATTATAATTATTCATAAATCCTCCCAACAATAAAATATGTCATTTGTCTATCTTAGTTTGGGCATTAGACCAAAATACAAAAAATACTTGATATTTTAACTAATTCTTGCTAAAATAAAGTAGTCTTTTATGAGATATGTAAAAGATGGCGGAATTGGTGAAGTGGTTAACACGCCGGATTGTGGCTCCGGTATGCATGAGTTCGATCCTCATATTTCGCCCCAGTTTAAAATAAAAAGAGTCTATTTTATAGATTCTTTTTTTTAAATAAAATGTTATAATAGTATATATTAATAAAAGTAAGGAGAATTATATGAATTATAAGAAAATAGTGGTTGCTGGTGGCGGTGTTTTAGGAAGTCAAATTGCTTTTCAATCAGCTTATTGTGGATACGATGTAACAATATGGTTAAGAAGTGAAGATAGTAAAACAAGAACACAACCTAA
>JAFXTH010000011.1 GCA_017525035.1 Bacilli bacterium
AGAATTGCAATTGCAAGAACTCTATTAATTAATACAAAAGTAATACTATTTGATGAAGCAACATCAGCTCTTGATAATGAATCTCAAGATTACATTAAAAAGACAATTGATGATTTAGTAAAAGATCATACAATAATAATCGTTGCTCACAGGCTTTCCACAATAGTAGATGCCGATGTAATTAATGTAGTAGATAAAGGTAAATTAGTTGCAAGTGGAACACATAAAGAATTACTAAAAAATTCAGAAACTTATAGACTACTATATAATAAAGAAGAATAGAAAATAAGAAGTGAAAACTTCTTATTTTTTTGCTATAATTATAATTAGTAAGAATAAGAATAGAGGACTAATATGAAACGTAAAAAGACTAAACTTAAAATCAAAAAAAAGAGTATTATTGTTTCAGTCGTTATACTTTTAATAGTAATAATAATTACACTATTAGTTGGACCATTGAAACTCTATTTTAAAGGCTATTCATTCAAGTCATCATTTGAAATAGCTTTTAATGGAACAAAGAGTATAGTACTTGATAAAGACTATTCAGAAACACTAGATAATATGATTATAGATGGTAAATATGATAAGAACTATTTATCAGAATATTTTGAAATAGATTATTATGACAGAGAAAACTTTACGAATAATACTTCTAATATGCTGCGTTTAAGATATGATACAGAAGTTATTAACAAAATAAATAAGAAAAATGATAATGAAATTAACAAGATTGCTAGTACCGCTTATTATGAAAACTTAAAAGCTTATTTAGAATATGATTATTTTAAACCAGAACTATTTGAAAGATATGAAGCATATAACAAAGGTGATATAAAAGATACACTTATTAAAGTAAATATTGGACTTGATAAACCATTTTATAAAGACCCAAATACAATAAGTAAATATAGTACAACAATGCTTGTTAATACATACAATAAACTTGACGAAAGTTTTACTCCGGAGTTAGTTAAAATGGATAAATGCTCTGAAGGTGAGAATTATTTATCTAAAGAAGCAAAAGAAGCTTTTGATAAATTATGTGACGCCTCTTTAAAAGATGGAATGAAAATAGGAACAACATCATCTTATAGGAGTTATAAAGAACAACAAAATGTATATAACTATTATTTAAAAGTAAATGGGCAAGATTATGTTAATAAGTACGTTGCTAAGCCTGGTTTTTCAGAACATCAAACAGGACTAGCGTTAGATGTTAAATCAGTTTACTCAAGCCCCTTTAAAAACACTAAAGAATATATTTGGATGATCAATAATGCATACAAATATGGTTTCATTTTAAGATACCCAGAAAACACTAAAAATATAACGGGTTACAACAGTGAAGTATGGCATTTTAGATATGTGGGAATAGACGCGGCAACATATATTCAAAAAAATAAAATAACATATGACGAATATTGTGCAATTTTTATGTAAAATATGGTCATACTTGTTTGACTTGACACGATAAATGAATTAATATATAAGTAGGTGATAATATGAATGATATGAAATTAGAAAATAAGGTTAAAGAAGTAACACCAAAGAAAGATTTAGAGTCAGGATATGGATTTGCAGCTGATGATGCAGCTGCATTAAGTGAATTATCAGATCAAACATTAGAAGTTAATACTGGAGGTATTAATGATGTATGTTCAGCATGGAGTAGTAATGTTTCAGCAACAGATATAAGTTCTATTAACGTAGAATCAGCTTTTCAACCACTTACAAGTGTTGGAGTAGCAACATCATATGTTCCTAGTTTAAAAAATGCTTTGGAAAGAGTTGAAAGCATGATTTTGTCAGTTAGTAACTATGTTAAAGAAGCTGCTCAAGAGCAAGAAGATGTTGACGATAACGCTAAAAACAAGGATCAAGACTATAACAATAGACGTGCTAACAATAACAACAATAATAATAATGATCCAAATACAGAGCCTCCAACTGTAAAAGATACTGATGTTGATAATACAGATGAAGATATTGATATTAATACAATAATGGCTGAGATTAACAAATTGAATTATGACACTTATATCGATTTTATGACAGCTTTAGGATCAATCACTGGAGGAAAATTAACCGAATATCTAACACAAGAAGAATATGCAGAAACTCTTAAAAACTTAATATTAAATTCACCTAATATACCAGATGAATTAAAAGCAAGAGTTAAAGACATGAAAGCAGCTACAGTTCAAGTATTGTTACAAGATATTTTAACAAATACAGAAAATGTAAACGACATGTCTAAGAAAATAATTGACAATTATGCTGTATCAAAGAGTGAAAAATCAGATTTATCAGCAGCAGCAAAATCTAAAGGATTCTTCGCTGACGTTGATGTTTTATGTAACGAAATAAATACAATTTTATCAAAAGATGGAAAATTATCAGATATATTACTCGATGTTTATGATGGTAATACAGATGTTTCAAATCAAACTATGGACTTCTTAAGAACAGCAGTTGATGAAGTAGCAAAAACTGGTGGAATGTCATATTCAGAATTGTTATCAGGAACTTATGAAACATCATTAAAAAATGAAGTAGAATCATTATCTAAGTCACTTGCATACTTTAGAACAGTTAATACTTTAGGTACTGACATTGCAAGTAATATATTTAAATCTGTAATTGGGTAGGTGTTGAAATGGCTTATATAAAAATAAATCCAAGAAAAGTTTATGAATCAGGAATGAAATATCATGTATATGCTGATAGAGTAATTGAAGATCAAAGAAAACTTAGAGGAATAAAAGAAAATGTAGAAAAACTATGGACAGGAGAAGATAGCCATAACTTTGGAGTATCCTTCGAAAGTCATATAGATGAATTAGATGACATAATAGATTTCTTAGAAGAAAAAAGCATGTTATTAAAAGAGAACGCACTTAATCATAATACATCTGATAATAACTTTAAAACTAAAATGGAAAGAAGTGATATGGATGAGCAACTTAAAACTA
Organism: Bacilli bacterium; assembly: GCA_017525035.1. Taxonomy (GTDB): domain Bacteria; phylum Bacillota_I; class Bacilli_A; order RF39; family UBA660; genus RUG13868. Next base: position 2,976 of record JAFXTH010000011.1, read on the forward strand.
GATTATAATGCGCTTGATACAGAGATTAAGAGCTTAAGAAACGTTAAAGCAGACTTAGATGAAGTATTTGACTATATTGAACAAAATAATAACTTATTAAAAGAATATTGGGAAACAAAAACATCTAAAGAAGTATTTGAAAGTTTTGAAGATTTTTATAAACATATCATGGGAATTAAAGCTAATTTTCAAAGAGATATTAATTTCTTACAAAGAAAAGTATTTGCAACTTACAGCGGTGCAAATAAAGATATAGATACACAAATAGAAACAAAGATTTAAATTGAAAGGAGGATCTTATGCTAACGATACCTCAGGAATTACAAACTTTTAGAGATACAATTTCGGGCGGAATTGATGGCATGAATTCTACCGTTTCCGATTTAAGTGGCAAATTATCTGATTTGTCTAGTACTTGCACATCAGCTCAAAGTGGCTTTTCAAACTATTATAGCAGTCAAAACAAAGAGAAGATTTTAAATAAATTCAGTAAGCTAGGAGAAATCATTTCAAAAATAAGTACTAGTGTAACTAGCGATCTAGGTTCAATGCTTTCAAAAGCACAGGAAATAGTTACTAAAGTAGATAGAATGATTGAGTTAAAAGAAGAAGTTGAAGAACAAGAAAGCATTATCAGTAGAGAAAATGCAAAATCAACTGATAATGATGAAAATACTAATCCAGACTATGCGCTATTATCATCAGCACGTAGTGTTAAATATAATGATGAGCAAGAATTTAATAGGTTAAGTAATGAAGCAACAACTTCATTAAATGAATTAAAGGGAATGGATGCAAGTTTACAATTTGTAGCAGACTTTACTTCAAATGATTACTTAGCATACATAGATGCATTACAATATGGAACATTTGAGCAAGCTGAGTTTACTGCAAGCAATGGTTTAACAGTAAAATATTGGCTATATGTTCCAGATTATGGTCAAGAGGTTGAGAACTTACCAGTTATGCTTTACATGCATGGAGGAAGTACTCACCAAAACGTAAGTCCACAAGATGCAATTAGATATGGTCTATCAAGTAAGATAGCTAATAAAGAATTAACACCTTCTGGAATTGTAATAATTCCAGCAGTAACAGACTTTACTGAAAGAGGACAAATAGCATTAAAAGAATTAACAGATCACGTTGTAGAAACTAATCCAATAGATCCTAATAAGATATCTGTTTCTGGACATAGTTATGGTGGTATAACTGCTTATAACCTAATAAATAGATATCCAGATTACTTCTCATGCTGTGTTGCAATAAGTGGTGGCGCTAATGTAACTGATGCTTTCAAAGGAATGAAAGTTTGGTCATTTAATGGAACTTATGAGAATGGAACAAGCTGGACAAGTTATCAACATGGTCAAAATGCAGTTAAGGCAATTAATGAGATAGGTGGAGAAGCATATCTTACACCATTAAAAACAGGACATGCAGGAACTAATAAAGATACATATGGACATAAATATATGTCACCAGATGGAATAGAAGAAAACCCATTAGATTGGGCATTTAGACAAGAAAAAGCTTAATAAAAGGAAGTGAATATAATGCTAACAATACCAACTGAACTAGAAACTTTTTGGAAAACTGTTTCAGGCGGAATTGAAGGCATGAATTCTACCGCCTCATCATTAAGTGATAAATTAACAGATATATCCAACTCCTGTGCAACAGCAGAAAGTGGATTTTCTTCATATTATAATAGTGAAAATAAAGAAAAAATTTTAAATAAATTTGGGAAATTAAAAGAGATAGTAACCAAAATTAGTACTAGTGTAGATGGTGATTTGAAACCAATGATTTCAAAAGCTAGTGATCTAGTTACTAAAGTTGCTAGAATGGATGAGTTAAAAAAAGAAGTTGAAGAGCAAGAAGGTATTATAAGTACTGAAAATGCTAAAGCAAATGACGATGATGATGAAACAACTCCAAATTATACGTTACTATCATCTGCAAGAAGCGTTAAATATAACGATGAACAAGAATTTTCAAAATTAGAAGATGAATCAAAAAGATTGTTGAACGAATTAAAAGGAATGGATGCAAATTTACAATTTGTATCAGACTTTACTTCAACAGATTACTTATCATATTTAGATGCATTACAATACGGTACATTTGAACAACAATCATATAAAGCTTCAAATGGCGTAACTGTTAATTATTGGTTATATATTCCAGATTATGGAAAAGATGTTGAAGGGCTTCCTATTCACGTGTACATGCATGGTTCAGGTGAAACCGGTGGAGGAGTACTAAAATGTGGTCTTCCAAAATTAATAGATCAAAAAGCAATAACACCTTCAGGAATAGTAATTTGTCCACAAGCATCAACATTAAGAGATTTCTACCAAGCAGATTATCATGCAGCTTTGATAGAATTATGCGATAAAGTAGCAGAAGATAATAATGCAGATAAAAACAAGATTTCACTTAGTGGTCATAGCATGGGAGCAATAGCTGGATACAAGATGATTGCAAATAATCCTGATTATTTTGCAGCATTTGTACCTATAAGTGGACTTTGCTATGTAGGTGAGAAAGTAAAAGAATCAAATACAAAAATATGGATATTTCATGGCGCAGCTGATACTAATTGTGACTTTAAAAATGCAGTTCAAACATTTAAATATCTTAAAAGCGTTGGAGCTGATGTTCAGATGCATACATATCCAACTGCTGGGCACGCTGGTGTCCAAAATACAACATTTGAACAAGAATTTGAAACAGATGATGGAGAAACAATTAACCCATTAGAATGGGCTTTCAAACAATCATTAGAAGCATAAAAAGGAAGTGAGAATAAATGCTAACAGTACCACAAGAATTTAAAACTTTTAGAGATGCTATGGAAAGAGGACTAGATAGCATGAATTCTACTTTATCAAACTTGACTGGTAAATTAAGCACATTATCAAGTGCTTGTACATCAGCTCAAAGTGGTTTTAGTTCATACTATAATAGTGCAAATAAAGCAACAGTATTAAG
>JAFXTH010000012.1 GCA_017525035.1 Bacilli bacterium
ATTTTTTTCTTTTCTTAATTTAGCAATAAATTTACCACTTTTATTTTGATCCATTTTCTCACTTCCTCAAAAAAATATTATCATTTTTTATTAGTAATTAACACACACTATTGGTTTAATTTTATTTATATTATTATTTTACCATGAAAAGAGCTTATTTTTACATATACATGAATGATCGTAAGATTACTATGTTCCGAGTTATCAATAGCCATAAATCGCCATTATTATATAAACAAAAAAACTAGTCAATTGACTAGTTTCTTTTCATAAATGGTGTCCCGGAAGGGATTCGAACTCTTGACCGACGCCTTAGAAGGGCGTTGCTCTATCCAGCTGAGCTACCGGAACATGTATAACCCAGATACATATTGGATTATACAACAAATAAATGAATTATTCAATAACTTTTATTGTTTTTTTTGTAATTTCTTCCCCATTAGCCTTAATAATTACCTTATTAACTTCATAATTAGCAAATACTGAATATATAACCTCTTCAAGCATTTTATCATCACCTAAATAAATACAATTATTAAAATCTATTATCATCGTATCACTAACTATTTCATAATTTAATAACTTTATATTTTTATCTAACAAGCTTATTAAATTAGATTCATAAATATAATTACTAGATAACTCATCAATAATAATTTTAATCTTATCCCTATCATCACTTACATATTTAGTTATAGGCACGTAAAAATAATTATCATCTACATTATCTAAATAATAAATAACTACTTTAGAAACAAGTGATAAATCTTTAATAAAAAAGCGTTTATTTATTCCAAATTCTTTAGTTATAATTTCTGGAATGTTTGAATAATAACCAGATATATTTTCGTTATCCACATATATAGAAACTCCATTAACACTAGATAATTCTAGCAAAGAATATGATATAGCTTCCACTACTTTCTCAATATCATCTTTTTTAATATTATAAAAATCTTTTGAAAAATTTAAGTGTAACATTCCTTCATCAAACAATACTTCTAATAGTTTAATATTTTTAGGTATCAACTGTCTAAATTTATTTGGAATTGTTGCATCATTTGATATAGTTAGTTTTTTTATAATATCTTTAACAACATTAATTATATCCTTATCTTCTATCTTAAATTCTACTTTTGCTAATTGATCACTTTCATTTAATAAGTAAACAGATACATCTTTTGTATTTATATAATGATATTCTTTTTTTATTTTATCTTTATTAGATGGAATCATACATATAGTTAATACGATGAAAAGTACAAAAGTAGTTATAATTATTTTTCTTAAAGCTTTCTTTTTTAACATTGAAGTCACCTAATAAATAATATGACTATTCTATATAGATAATTCTTTTAATTTAATAAGTTCAACAACTGCACCACTTCTACCTTTAACACCTAGTTTTTGCATAGTATTTGATATATGGTTTCTAACTGTTTTTTCACTAATTGAAAGTTCTTCCGCTATTTCTTTTGTTGATTTATTCTCTATTAATAAATTAAATATAGTTCGTTCTCTATTTGTTAATATGCTTTTTATAATAATTCTCCTTTCAATAAAAAATTCTCATAATATTTTATGAGAATTACTTTTATTGTTGATGGCATACACCTATTTAAAGCTTACTGTAACATATACTTTTTCTTGATATTCATCTTGTATTGTTCGCATAATGTCATTAGCAAGTTTTACTGAATGGGAATTAGTTACTCCTACTACACTTATTTCATTATTATTTACTTCTACAAAAGAATCAATATTGCAACAATCTTTTACTTTCTTTTCTAATCTTTCTTCTATGTTATAAATACTATTTAAATAATTTAACTTTTCATAAGCTTCATTTTTCTCATCAGTTGTTGCGTTAGAATTAGTAAGCACCGATTGCAAATTTTTCTTTTCTGTATCTCTTTGTTCCTCTTTATCAAGTCTTAAAGATACTAAGATATCACTTTCTTCTACTTCTAAACTTACCTTGTCTATTTCATCATTTTGTTTACTTACTTGCTCGCTTAACAATAAATCATTTGGCATAGTAATATAATAAACACTTAATACTAAAATTAATGAAAACAACGTCAAAAACCACAAATTATCTTTTCTTATCATAATATTCCTCTTTCATTAAATAATATTTAATAAAAAAAGAAATAGAACAATAAGCTCTATTCTTTTATTTTTTCAACTGCATACATAACTGCTATTTTTCCGTAATTATATGTTAATCCACCTTGTTGATATGCAATGTATGGTTCTCTAATTGGACCATCACAACTCATTTCTATTGATGATCCTTGAGTAAATGCTCCGGCAGCCATTATTACTTGATCTGTGTATCCAGGCATATCCCATGGTAGTGGTACTGCATTAGAATCAATTGGACTACCAGCCTGAATTCCTTGGCAGTATTTAATTAATTTATCTTTATTGTGGAAAATTATATTTTGTACAATATCACATCTCTCATCATTGCATTTAGGTTCAACATCAAATCCTAGCTTTTCTAATACCTTACTTGTTAATACCGCTGTTTTTAAACTTGAACATACAACGCTTGGTGCCATAAATATCCCTTGAAGAAGTTGTTTGTTAATTCCTAAAGTAGGACCTACTTCTCTTCCTTCACCTGGTACAGTAAGTCTATCAGCAACTAAATCAATTAAATGTTTCTTACCTGCAACGTATGCACCATTTGGAGCAATACCTCCGCCTAAGTTTTTAATTAATGACCCTACAATAACATCTGCAGGATTTTCTATTTCTAAAGGTGACTTATCTTCGACAAATTCACAATAGCAATTATCAATCATGATAATTATATCTTCGTCTATTTCTCTAATAAACTTAATTACTTTATCTATTTTAGAAAGTACTATACTCTTTCTTGTTGAATATCCCTTAGATCTTTGTATTTCTATTACCTTTATTTTCTTTTCTTTTAATTTCTTTTCAATTGCCTCATAATCAAAATCATCATTTATTAGATCAATTTGCTCATAATTAACATTAAATGACTTTAATGAACTTGGATTATCCACAATACCTATTACTTCATCTAAAGTATCATATGGCTTTCCACTTATACTTAATAAAGTATCATTTGGTCTTAAAAGTGCAAATAAAGTTACTGTCAAAGCATGACTCCCTGATATAAATTGACTTCTAACAAGTGCATCTTCTGCTCCTAAAACTTCTGCAAAAACTTTCTCTATTGCATCGCGTCCAATATCGTTATAACCATATCCAGTAGTAGAGTTAAAATGAGCTTCAGATATGTTATTATTCTTAAAAGCATTTAATACTTTTAAACTATTTCTATCACATTTAGAATCTAATTCCTTAAATTCTTTTTCTACTTCTTTTTCACTTTCTTCAAATAGTTTTAATGTTTCTTCACTTATCATTTATTACCACCATCTATTCTTATTAATTCACCATTTATATAATTAGCATCATCACTTGCTAGAAACACTACTAAATTAGCAATGTCTTCACAAGTAGCAAATCTATTTAATAAAATATTTTCTTCTTCTGATTTTATAAACTCATTATTTAAACTTGCATCTAATTCTTTTATTTTATCTGTTAATATCCATCCAGGTAGAATTGCATTAACATTTACATAAGGCGCTAACTCCTTAGCCATTATCTTAGTTAACAGATTTAAACTAGCTTTAGAACAGTCATATTCAAGTGTTACTGGATCATATTTATCAATTGAATTATTACTAGAAATATTAATAATCTTCCCGTACTTGTTCTCATACATTAATTTACCTAACTCTCTACTTAATAAGAAAGGTCCAAATAAATTAACATCAAATACCTCTTTAAAGGAATCTCTTGTTTTTTCATCTACTGATGTATCATACTCAACAGCAGCATTATTAACAAGAACATCTACTCCCCCATTTTCTTTGATATAAGAAACTAAATTATAAATATCTTCGTCACTTCTTAAATCACACTTAATGGAAGTACAATTATCCATACTTATATCTGGTAAAGTACTATGATAAGTATAATAAACTTTATATCCTTTATTTATGAAACTCTTAACAAGTTCTTTACCTAATCCCTTTGATCCACCTGTAATTAAAATGCTCTTCATAAAATCACCGAGCCTATTATAACAAATATTACAAATAATTGAAAGTGTTTGACACATTATCATGTTTATTTAATTGATATAGATATATTTCTATGATAAACTTTTCTTAGAATAGGACGTGATTATATGATAGAGTTAGTTAAAACATTAGTTATTATTATAATAGTATTATTATTTTTATTTTTATGGGCATGGCCAATCTCATTTCCACTTCTTATCTATTACATATACAAAAAAAATAAAAATAAAAAGTACTTTAAAAGTACAGTTATAAATAAAGATAGATATCAAAACAATGGCTTTTTTAATAACATTCAAGATACCTATGTAGATATTAATGATTATAAACTTGAATGGTTTGGTACGAATGATATTGATGTATTAAAAAGACATTTCAGTAGCTTGTTCATTGATTTTGAAAGAGCTTTAAATAATCTTGATTATAATACTTTGTATAACATTTGTACTCCATCTTTATATGAATTATATCATAGTGACTTAACTGTTAATCTAAAACTTGGAAATAAAAAAATAATAGATAATATTTCTATTGAAAAGATGGTTATTTATAATACAACTAAGAATGATGAAGAACAAAAGGTATATATAATGCTTGAGATGAAAAGTAATAGTTACACAATGAATTCAAGTGGTAAGATAACAAGTGGTAGTCCAATGCTACCTGTAAAAGAAGAATTCATAGCCGTATTTGTTAAAAAATTAAAGAAAGCAAATGAAGGTCAATTAAGATGTCCTAACTGTGGTGCTACAGTAACATCTACAAAATGTGAATACTGTAATACTGAGTTTAAGCAATATGAATTCAAAATTGATACAATCCGTAAGTTAGTTTAAAGATATAATTATTTATATCTTTTTTTTATGCAATAAAAAAGATGCTTTAGCATCTTATAAGTTATTAATATACTTTATTGCTTCTGTTGCTGCTACTGCACCATCTGATACAGCTGTAGTTAACTGCCTTAAACTTTTCTTTCTATTGTCTCCTGCTACAAATACTCCCTTTGTTTTTGTATGACAATCTTCACCAGCTTCTGCATATCCATATTCATCTAAATCTAATAAATTTTCAAATATTTTATTTTCAGGTATTCTTCCTACTGCCACAAATAAACCATCAACTGCAATTGTTTTTATGCTTCCATCATTGTTTGTAACTTCGATAGATTCTAGCTTTTCATTTGCATTTAACTTTGTAACATTACTGTTATAAATAACATTTATATTATTCCTAGAATTTAATATCCCAATTGTTTTAACATCTGCTCTAAATTCATCTCTTCTATGAATTAAATATACCTCACTTGCCATGTCACTTAAATATATAGCATCCTCTAAAGCTGTGTTTCCGCCACCTACTACTGCAACATTTTTACCTTTATAAAAATGTCCATCGCAAGTAGCACAATAAGATACACCTTTCCCTAATAGACTATCTTCGTTTTCAAGACCTAGCTTTCTATTTGCACTTCCAACAGCTAATATAACTGCTTTGGATTTATATATTCCTTTATTAGTAATTACTTCTTTATAATCATCATTGTCCTTTATTTCAGTTACTTCCTGGAATTTGATTTCTGCTCCCAAGCCTTTTGCTTGATTATAAATCTTTGTTGCAAGATCAAAACCAGATATATGTTCTGCACTTGGATAATTTTCAATATCAAGTGTATTAATTATCTGACCACCATATGACATTTTATCAAGAACTAAAACCTTCTTTTCGGCCCTTCTTAAATAAATAGCTGATGTAAGTCCAGCTACTCCAGCACCTACAACTACGACATCATAAATATCATTCATATATAAACCTCCTTATATGAGAGTAAATAAAATCAATAATAAAGTACATATTAAAATTGAACTAATACATATACTTTCAACAAATGATAGCTTTTCCTTTAATACTTTTCTACTTAAGAAATTAGTTAATACTGAATACATTGAACCAATTGGCGTAACTATAATAATATTACCAAAGCTCAAAGCAAAAGAGTTCAAAACATTACCTATTGGTGTTATACCAGTACCAAGCAATATATCCTTGTTTGGTTTTTTTAACTTAACAGGAGTTACTCCAATGAACAACATGAACACACCACTTGTTAATAAATAAACGATTCCCTTATAAAAGTATAACTCATAAACAGAAAAATCACCAATATAAGCACTCTTTTCAAAGCATATTGAAAATGCTACCAAAAGCATATAACACAATGAAAATATTACACCCTTTAATGGATGAGGAGCATTCTTTGTCTTTTTTTGTCTACTTGCAAGCATTACTATTGAAGATGCTATAACAATAGATAATAGTATTTCTACAACTCCTATGCTTTCCTTAAAAATTATTAATCCTAAAAATATATCTATAATTGGATATGCTGCCATTATTGGGCTAACTACTGATAATTTACCATTTGCTACTGCTATGTTTACTACGTATGATGCAAATAAATCACAAGCAATTATTGGTAAAAATACAAAGAAATGGTCAAAACTAAATGAACCAAATAATGATGCATTAAATATCAAAGCCACTAGCAAGTATAAAACTGATCTTGTTAGATACTGATATAAATATACATTGGCTCTATCTACGTTTCTAACTAAACGAGAATAACTTATTTCACCTAAAGACCAAAATATAGCCACTAACAATGCAAAGAATAATCCTAACAACATTCTATACACCTACTTTGCATAATAATTATACAAAAAAAGATAGAAATAATCTACCTTATTTGCTATGCTTTACACTCACATTAACGTACTACTTCGTATCTAAATCTTCCGTAAACAAACACGCCACATTCAAATTCAAATGAATATGTTGTACCATCTTTTACCGTAAATTTATGAACTGTTGTGTTATCTTCGCAAGATGCTCCTGTTGTGTTTTTAATCTTTACTTCACTAAGCATATTATATACACTTTCAATCGTTTCTCTATCAGTATAAGTTTTTCTAATATCACCAGCATATACAAATCTTATCTCTTCATATGAAACAATATCTTCAAGTTTTAAATCCTTATAACTATCAAGTTCCATAATTAATTTAATTTCAGTATCATCTACTGGTTGATTAACAACATTTTCTTCTTTTTTTGAATTACAACCGACTAATAATAAACATGCGCATAAAAATATTAAAAACTTCTTCATAAACACTCCTACATTTTTATTATATATTACTATTTCTAATTGTTTCAATAATATTTTGTTTATTAATCTTCTTAATTGAATATCTCATAATTATTAATATTAATACTACTATAAAGAGTATGGCTATAAATATAGACTTAATTGGTGCTCTATATTCAAATATATAATTATCTGATATTATATTCCAAATAACATAGCTTCCAATTAATCCAAAAATTATTCCATATATTAAACTTTTTACTGAATAAAATATCGCTTCAAGATTAATCATATTATTAAATTCTTTTTTTGTCATACCAATACTTTTTAAAGTAGCAAAGTCTTTGCTTCTTAACTCCATATTAGAATTAATTGTATTAAATACACTAGTTATTCCAATGAATGTTACTACTATTATAAATCCATATACTACTATTGATAATATTAATATAAAAGACCTCATTTGTGATACTTGTTCATCCAAGTTTTCTATATATAAACTAACTTCATTACTACTTAAATCATTTAAGCTATTAACAAGCTTATATGGTTCATCACTATTAAAATAAATATTACCAATGAATACTTCAGTATCATCTATCTTAGGAAAATTATTTACATTACCAATTAAATATAATATTGGTTGATCTTCCATATCTTCTAGTCCAATTGGTCTTTCTCTTGTAACTAAGCCTACTTCAACTTTTTTATCACCTATAGTTATTAAATCACCATTTTTATAGTCAGTAATCTTAATATAGTCGTTTCTCTTCTCTGAATACTTATCTCTAAATTCATTAACTATAATAAGTTTATCTTTAACTTCATTATAATTTAAATCAACTCTATCTAAATATTCTTTAAATCCATTATCATTATATAAATATAATTGATAATTAACTATTTCTTCATCTTCTGAACCAAATACAACTCTATCACATATCACATGATTACCAAAATCAATCTGTCCACCACTTAAAGTTAAATAATAGTTAGAATATGCTTTACCTAAACTTTCTATTTTATTAATTATAGTCTTTTTAGCTTCTCTTGATTCAGAATTAATATTAACTGAAATATTATAATTATAACTAGAATATTCATCATGAATAATATTAAGCATATACTCAACAAAAGTTGATATAATTATGTAGATAAAAATACTAATTGTAAGAGATACTATTGTAACTCTATATTTCTTTTTACTTCTTTTTAAATTCTTATATGATAATACTCCACCTATTCCAAATGTTCTTTTTACAATTCTAGGTATTTTTAATTTTTTAGCTTTTATATCATCAGAATTTCTAATATTTTGTATTGGACTTACCCTGCTAGCTTTAACAGCACATGTAATAACAGATAAGAATATTACAATGAAGCTTAATATTATTGATAATAATATTGGCATAAATGAGAATTTATAAATTACTTGGAATCCTTCTCCAAATAAATTAGCATTATTAGCAATTGTATTAATAATAAATACTAACAATATGTTAACTAATACACCAAGTAATATTCCAATTGATATACCTATTAGACCTATTACAAAGCCTTCAAATAAAACCATTCTTCTAATTTGCTTTTTTGTAGCACCAACACTGGATAACATTCCATATGTTTTCATTTTTTCACTAATAGAAATTGCAAAAGAATTCCTAATAGCAAATATACTAGTAACAATAATTATAAATAAAATTATTCCTATAATACTTGTTAATATTTTAACAGCTTGATCTGAAAAATCTAATGTTTCCCATATTAATACTTGGTAATTAATATCAAAACTTTCATATTTACTTTCTCTTTGAGTAATTATATTATTACCTAATAATTTAGGTATATCAGTTTTATACTTACTAGGATTCTTTAATATAACATAAGTATTTATTGTTTTAGAATCACTATTAGTAGTAATTAAATCTCCATATCGATCTATTACTCCAGATATCGTGTATTTCTTAATTCTTTGATTAACAAGATTATAGTCTTTATCTACTGCTTCTCCAATCTTCATTTCAAAGACATCTCCTACATGAAGATCATATTCATACATAAATGCTTTATTTATTAATAATTCATTTTCATCCTTAGGAAAGTCTCCTTCAATAATATGATAACTTAATTTATCAAAAGAATCTTTATCCATTGAATAAACATCACCAGTATAATTAGTATTCTCTTCATAATAAGTGTATCCAATATTATTGATATTAATTATGTCTTTAACAAAATCAAGATTTTTAATATTTTCTGATTCTTCTTTATCAATATTATTAACTCTTACATGATAGTATCCATTATGATAAACTTCAGATTCAAATAAACTATTATATATAGTAACTAACATACCAAGAACTACTATAATTAATGCACAAGATAATATTATTCCAGTAAGAGTACCAATAGTTCTTTTTTTATTGAGTTTTAAGTCTCTTAAAGTGAATTTTCTTAATATATTCATATTAATTATCCCCTTTTATATGACCATCTTCTATAACAATAATTCTATCTGCAACTTTAGCTAGTTCCATATTATGTGTAATCATAATAATAGTTTGTTTATATTCTTTATTACATTTCTTTAACAAGTTAATAATTTCATCACTACTTTTAGAGTCTAAGTTACCAGTTGGTTCATCAGCAAGTACAATTGCTGGATGAGTTACTAATGCTCTTCCTATGGATACTCTTTGCTGTTGTCCTCCTGATAATTCATTTGGCAAATGATTCTTTCTATTTTCTAAACCTAATAATTTAATTAAATCATTTAACTCTTTTTCATCTGCCTTTCTTCCATCTAAATCAAGTGGAAGTGTAATATTTTCTACAACATTTAAAATTGGTATTAAGTTATAAAACTGATAAACAAGTCCAACTTCTCTTCTTCTAAATATTGCTAAGTCATCATCTTTTAATTTATAGATGTTTTTTCCATTGACGATTACATTACCACTAGTAGGTCTATCAACACCTCCTAAAAGGTGTAAAAGTGTACTCTTTCCACTTCCACTTGCTCCTACTATAGCAACAAATTCTCCTTCTTCAATACTAAAAGAAACATTATCAAGCGCTTCTACTTTAGTATTATCTTTACCATATATTTTAGATAAATTATCTACTTTTACTATTTCCATAACTGTCTCCTTATTTATTTGTGTTCATATAGTAATTTCTATCAGACATATCCTTTAATACTTCTTCAAGATCTGGATCATCATCTACATATTCATCAAGCGCAATAATTAAACTAGACATACTTGTATATGATTCATAATTGATGTCTAACTCTTTTAATATTCTTACTTCTTTTTCAGTTAAAACTATATCATTCTTTACATATGCAATTGCATTATCTTCAAAGTTAATATCTTTAACTAAACTCTCAATATCAAATTCTTCCATATAATCTCCTATAAATGAAAAAGAGCATTAACTATGCTCTTGATACATATTTACCATCTGCACTTGAAACAAGGATTTTTTCTCCTTCTTCAATGAACATAGGAACTTTAATTACCATACCATTTTCAAGTTCTGCATCTTTCATAGCAGTTGATGTAGTATTACCTTTAACTCCTGGTTCTGATTTAGTAATAGTATATTCAATCTTATCTGGTAAAATTAATCCTAAAACTTCACCTTCATAGAAAGAAATTATTACATCCAAGTTTTCCTTTAAGAACTTATAATCGTCTCCTAATTGAGATTGTTTTAATTCAACTTGATCATAAGTTTGCATATTCATAAAGTAATAAACATCACCTTGAGAATATAAGAATTGCATATTTTGTTTTTCAATATGTGCTGTTTCTAACTTAACATTTGTATTATAAGTAGTTTCAACAGTAGTACCAGTTCTTAAATTTTTTAACTTAGTACGAACAAATGCAGATCCTTTTCCAGGTTTAACATGTTGGAATTCAACTACTGTAAATAAGTTGTTATCAATTTTAATTGTTAAACCATTTTTAATATCATTTACTCCTATCAAATGAAACACATCCTATCTTTATATTTTACTTCTTTTCTTTATGAACTGTATGCTTTTGACATCTGTTACAATATTTGTTAATTTCTAAACGATCTGTTGTATTTTTAACATTTTTTTCTGTAACATAGTTTTCTTCTTTACATTCTTGGCATACAAGAGTTTTTCCTTGTCTATTACCTACTTTAGCCATCCTAAAATCCCTCCTTGGTTTTTCTATTGGTATTATATCAAAAAAATAATAAAATGCAAAAGTTTTTTTATTTATTTGATAAATACATCACGCTAGATGATTATAACACAAAAACATAATAATATCAAAGAATTATTGATTATTTTTTTGAAAAGGTAGTAATCCGTCTCTATGTCTGTTTGAAATACTTCCTTCTCTTCTCCAATTATAGAAATAAATTGGTTGTAAAATATTAGCTCTTTTACCCTTTCTTACTCTATCATTGAAGTCACCATCTTCTCCAAGATTTCTATTAAGATCAAATCTTTCGTCACCTATAATATCTCTTTTATAAACGCAGTCCCATACGCATTTATTCCATTCAGGTGGATCTTCTTCTATTATATGAACGTCATCTTTAGTTCTCCAGCTCATAATGCAATAGTCAAAGTCTTCAGTATCTATTTTATTTAATATTGTCTCTATATAATTGTCGTCTACTAAATCATCTGAATCAATAAATCCAATGTATTTCCCTTTTGCATTATCTAGTCCAACATTTCGTGGTTTTGATGCATTACCACTATTTTCCTCAAGATGAATAATTCTTACATATTTACCATTAACAGCGCTTAATTTACCTTCTTCATCGCGTACTAAAACTTCCCCGTCAGAAGCTATTCTATCTAATTTTTCATCATGACATCCATCATCTACAATAATCCATTCAACTCTTTCATTAAGTTGTGGTATTAGTTTTCGATAAAGTTCTATCGTGTATTTTAAAGTATCATAATATGGTGTAATGATACTAAGTACTATATTGCCCATATTTTATCCTCCAATAAAAGTATAAATTAAAAAAGCAATATATTCAATCATATAATTGAGAAAATAACTCTACTACCTTTCTTGTTATTCGCTTATTTGCATAACTTCTTTCACTACCATTTCCATTTGCATCAACTAAGTTAGGGAAAACAATTGCAATACTCATTTTTGGATTATTGCTAGGATAATAGCCGACAAAGGCATTAGTAAGCGTTGGTGTGTCAATTCTTCCATCATTATTGCTATCATAAAACGATTCGCTAGTACCAGTTTTACCTGACGGTGATGAAACTTCACCCATAAAATTCTTTCCAAGACCACTACTCATTACTTCTTTAAATCCAGTTCTAACACGGTTAACATATTTTTTATCGATATCTAGCACTTTTGATCTCGGTTCATAAGTATATACTAAATCTTTTAAATCATTGTCTCTTACTTCTAGCAGTAAATGTGGATATACTCTTTTCCCATAATTAGCAATTGTTGAAACATACTCAGATAGCTGCATAGTTGTATATGTATCATACTGCCCAATAACATAGTTTAGATACAAATCAATATTATTTAAAGTGCCAACATTTCCTATTCCATCAACCGGCAAATCAATACCTGACTTACTACCAAGACCTATATCGTTAAAAAACGTTCTATATTTCTTAAATGCCTCACTAACATCTATTTCCTTCATATTATATTTATAATCGATTCCAGCCACTTTTAAAGCCGTTTTAAACTGATATACGTTAGACGACATAGCAAGTGCATTAATATCATTAACATAACCAAGATTAGCCCAAGAACATTTCTTAGGTTTAGAATAAATTTTAATACATTCATCTTTTAAATAACTATTGATATCAATAGCTTTTTCTTTGTATCCAACAAGAATAGATGCTCCTTTTACTACACTTCCAGGTGTAAAAGAATTAGTTAAAACTCCCGTTGTTATATCATAAGTCTCATATCTTCCATTTATCTTTCTAATACCTCTTCCTGACATAGCAAGTATTTCACCATTTTTTGGATTTTTAATAACTACATAAATACTATTAAAAAGATTAGTATTAGGTTCACTTTTAGTATTTATTAATTCTTCATCCAACAACTCTTCAAGCCTCTTTTGAAGCTTTATATCAATAGTTAAAACAACATCTTTACCTCTCTTACCATCACTAATGTTAATAATATTACCATTATCAATTGAATAAACACCATTTTCTCCCTTTAAATACTCTTCGTATTCTTTTTCTATATAACTTACTCCAACTAAACTATTTAAATCGTAGCCAAGACTTATATATTTGTCTTTCTCTTCAACAGGTATTGACGATACTTTTCCAAGTATACTTTTGAATGTATCTTTATATGGATATATTCTTTCATATGTATAGCTAATATTAATACCATTTAAATTATCAATAATGTCAATTACTCCTGCAATCTCACGATCAGTAAGATTACTTTTAATTACTTTTTCTTCATATGAATATCCATTGTTCATTAAATAATAGATATATGCTCGTTTCTTATCAAACTTACTATAATTTGATATTGATTCTTTACTAATCCTATCAATTTTAAGTTTATATATATCATTATCATTAAGCTTCCTATTTTTATATAGCCTCCATTCTTCTTCAGTAATTAAATTATCTGAGGAATTATTTGCTAAATAATAATCTCTAAGCATTCTATCAGTTACTTTACTATAATTAATATCAAGTATATTAGATAAGACACTTGCAACGGCTACTTCTTGTAAGGAACTAACTTTATTTGGTTTCACATAACTAACTATTGGAATTATTTTATCATCTACTAATAAATTATGATTTCTATCATATATTCGTCCTCTTAAACTACTTTTAACCTTATAGTTGTTATTAAGTTTTACTTTTAATTTGTCTTTATAATAAATAGCATTAACTAAAGAAATATCTAACATACTTACAATAAGCACTAAAAAAGAAAGAACTACGAAAATTTTAAATATAAATAATCTATTATCAACAATTTTATACTTTTTATTCATAAACATCACACTATTATTTTGTGTAATATTTATAAATATATTAAATATTATTAACTAAGGTGATAAATTGAAATTTGTGATTAGAAAGTATATTGAAACTCTTACAGAAAAAGAAATAGAAGAATTTGCTATAAAAGAAGGTATTAAATTACTAGATGAAGAAAAGAAAGTCATATATTTGTATATTAAAAATTATTGGGAAACTCTATTAGAAGAAGATTCTACTTTCATTTTTGAAGAATTAAAAGAAAAGCTACAACCTAAAACATATGAGAAAGTAATTGAATTATATAATAAATATAAAAAGAAGAACTAATGTCCTTCTTTTAAATTTGGATTAAACTTTTTATTTCTAATCATTTCTATTTCTTCTTTATATGGAGCATAATCACCAATCCATGGTGTTTCTAATATTTTAGGAATATCATCAAGTCTTTTATTATATATAACATCAATTATATTGTTAAATCCTAAAGTACCATAACCAATGTTTTCGTGTCTATCTTTATGGGCTCCTATTGGATTTTTACTATCATTTATATGAATACAATGAACATAATTCAAACCAATTACTTTATCAAATTGATCAAGTAAATCATCAAACTTAGAAATATCATAACCTGCATCATTTAAATGACATGTATCAAGGCATACACCTATTTTGTCCTTGTCATTTACACCATCAATTATTGTCTTTAATTGCTCAAATGTAATTCCTAATTCAGTACCCTTACCTGCCATAGTCTCAAGTAAAATAATTATATTATTATTTGATTTATTAACTTCATTTAAAGCAAATATAATGTTTTGAAGACCTTCTTCAATCCCAACGCCAACATGGCTTCCTGGATGAAGTACAAGGTATTTAACACCTATTTCTTCACAACGTTTTATTTCTTCTTTTAAAAATCTAATAGAAAAATTATATTTAGATTCTTCTTTATTATTAGCTAAATTAATAATATATGGAGCATGAACAATAATATTTTCTAAATCTATATTATTCTCTTTCATCTTCTCTATTGCTTTTTCAGTAACAGAACTGTTAATTTTAGACCTGTTTGTATTTTGAGGTGCTCCTGTATAAAACATAAATGTATTAGCACCATAAGAAAGTGCTTGATTCAAAGATCCAAGTAATTGATCATTACTATTAAAACTTACATGACTTCCAATTATTAACATAATATCACCAAGACAATTTTATTATAAAGCAAATAAAAAAGCAACTTTAATAAGTCGCTTTAATATACTATATAGCTAAATTCTAGTTAGTTGCACCTTCACCGCTTGTACCAGTGTTAGAGCATGAACCAGCATAGATAACTTCAACTTTAGTTTTTCCTGAAGCTACTTTGTTAGCTTCAGCTAATAATTTAGCATATGGTGCAGTTGCTTCTGCAGTAGTGTATTCTTTGTGGTCGATTAGAGTATTATTTTCTCCTGTTGTAGATTTCTTACCATAGCTAGTTTCTAATGCACTATGAGCAGTTCCAACCTCATTAGAAGTATAAGCTTCATCGCTTGTTGAACTATAGATGTAATCTGTTCCATCTTCTGCTAAAGTCTTTCTATCTAAGAATGGTACTCCTTGGTTAGCTCCATCTTCACCAACGAAGAAATAGCTAAATCCTTCTCCTGTATAAATTACTCCTACATAAGCATAGTTCCACTTATCACTGAATGGAGATTGTCCTCCTGATTCAACTGATACACATGTTTTTTTACTTTCATGTCCTACTGGTATTAAATATAAAGTATCAGTTGCATAAAATTGCATCTTCTTTCCTTCACTTGCTTTGTTTTTAACTGCATCTACATATGCTACTGCTGAATCTACAAATGCGCTCTTTCTTGAATTTTGAATATAAGTTGTTACAGATGGAATTGCAATAATCATTAAAACACCTAAGATAATGATAACTGCTAGTAATTCTATCAATGTAAAACCTTTCTTATTTTTCATCATAATAAAATTTTCCCTTCCTCTCTCTTATTATATTTAAATCATAGCACACACTATTATTATAGTCAATTATCAAAATTTAATTAAAATATCATTTAACATTTTATTTTACACATAAAAAAAGACAACTAAATTTTAGTTGTCTTATTTATATATTATTGCATTTGATCTTGATACCTTTGTTTTAACATCTTGGTAGTTAATTGATGATTGATCTAGATAATCCATCTTCAAATCAGCACCCTTTACAACAAGTTCAAATCTATCTACGCTTTCTAAATCATCTTCTCTTGCAAGATTAATTCCTCTATTCTTAGCAATTGCCTCAGCATCATCACCTGCACATGTCTCATCACCACAAGATACTAAATGCACATAATAAACCATTCTCATGTCTCCTGATTGCATTGGCTCTGCAGTAATTGCTACGAACGATTTATCTTTTGAATAATATGTATCAAATGAAGAAACATCTAAATTCAAATTTTTAATTCTATTAAGTGTAATAATAACAACTGTTGAAGAATCTGGATATTCCATCTTAGTATCACTTCTTATTGTATACTCAGCAGAACTGATAATTCTTCTTGCATCCTTTATAATAGAATCTCTTTTATTCTTGTCTAATGTAGATACTATATTTGGAATAGCTATTGTCATAATAACACCTAAAATAATAACTACTGCTAATAATTCTATTAAAGTAAATCCCTTTTTATTTTTCATAAAATCACCATACTTTAATATAATTATAATATCTTTATAATTCATTTTCAACAATTAAGACAAAAAAAAGAACTGTTAGACAGTCCTATTTTTGTAACATACTCATTAAATTTACTTTAAACATATCTTTTTCTGGGTTACTCTTAGAAATCATTACACCTTTATAAGTAGATAGCTCAGTACGATGTCCTTCATCAAGAATTCCTTCTGGAGTAATATTTGTTAAAAGAATAATGTTTTTATCTTCATATACAGTATAATGAAGTCTAATCTCACCATGTACTTTTGCAAATAATTCTGCAGTAGGCAATTTTAACTCATAAGATTTAGTATTATCTTTTTTAGATACTGATACTAATTCTCCTAAGAAGTTACCGTTTCTAATTTCTGGATAATATTCAAAAGTTAACTTTTTAAAAGCAAACATATTATACTTTCTTAAAGTTCTTTCTTTCTTTCTAAAATCATTTTCATTTTGATATTCAAATATATAACATTGTTTCATAGTATTCAACCCCCTACCTGAACAACTCACATCTTCAACCCCATTTTCTAGATGTGATAGTATTATAGCACAAAAAGTGAAGAAAGTCAAATGTTTTCTTCACTTTTTCGTTGTCATATAAGGCTTATAGTAAATTTGATAGCAGTCCTAGTCAAATTATTTACATTCACTTCATTAAAAGATGGAACAATATTTAGATCCTTACCACTAGGGATTATAAATCCCCTTGATACAATTATTGATTTAACTAATTGATTAAGTGCTCCTGCTCCAATTGATTGTAATTCAACAATATTATCTCTTTTTAATATATTTGTTATTGCTCCTGCTACACTATTTGGATTTGATTTACTCGATACTTTTAATATTTCCATATATATGCTCCTCTCATTTAATACTATGAAAGGACATAGTAAATAGAACAAAAAAAAGATGGCTTACGCCACCTTATTAAAATTCTAATTTTTCTATTTCTTCTTTTGGTTCTTCTGCTGGTAGTGGTGTTTCTACAACTGCAGGAGTTTCTGCAACTGGTGCTACAGCAGGAGCTTCAACTACTGGTGCTTCAACTACTGGCTTTTCAGCAACAACAGGTTCTACAGCTGGTGTTTCTACTGGAGTAACATTAACTTGTGCTCCTGCATAAGCTTCACGTACTGTTTCAGTAGGAATTGGTGCTGTATTTTCAAGTGGATTAGCTCCACCATAAATTTCTCTTGGTTTTTCTTCTAATACTTCAGCAACTGGTTCAGGACTTGCTCCACCATATACAACTGGTTCTGTAGCAGGTGCTTCAACTGCTGGGGCATCTAAAGTTTCAACTGCTGGTGCTGTAACTGTTGATGTATCAACAACTGGTGCAACAGGAGTTACTTCTGGAACATCTAATGTTTCAGGTTTAATCTCTTCTAAACTTTCAACTGGAGCTTCAGGTTTAACTGAATCAAAGTTAATAGTTTCTGCAACTGGTGTTTCAGGAACTTCTTTAACACCATCACCTTCTGTAGGTACAACAATTGGAGTTGTGTCTGTAACAGTAGGTTCAACTGCTGCAACTTCTGCCTTAACTTCTTCAACAGGAGCTGTAGGTTCAGCAGCTGCTGATTCTTCTTTCTTTTCTTCAGTACCTTCTTCAGTAGCGTTTTCTGATTGTAATTTTTTATTTTCTTTAAAGAATAAAGCTATACCAACTGCTAAAAATAAGATTCCTATAATTATACAAATGCATGCTGGTGTAGTAATAAACTCTCCAAAATCAAAACTTAGTAATTCAAAAATATTCATATTCTTATCCTTCTTCCCTATCTATTCTAATAAAATAATAACAAAAAATAATATCAAATGCAAGTGCTATTTTAATAAATTAAAATTAAAAAATTCCCATATATTTTTTTTATCTGGCAAACACGTAAAGCTCATAATTTCCTTCTTAACTGGATGCACAAATTCAAGCTTATAAGCCCATAAAGCAATTTGCTTATTATCTTGCTTTCCGTATCTTTGATCACCATACAAACTATGTCCTCTTGATGCGAATTGTACTCTTATTTGATGATGTCTACCTGTAAGTAATTCTATTTCTACAAGTGACAAATTATTACTAGTATTTTCTTCTATCACTTTATAGTTCAAAACAGCCTTCTTACCTTCATTTTTATTAGTAACAATTGTGTTACCATCATCTTTTTTTAATAAGTAATCTTCAAAAGTTCCAGTTTTGCTATCAAGCGTACCATTTACAACAGCTAAGTATTTTTTAGAAAAACTATGTGTTTTCATCATATTAGTTAATCTTGATGCTGCTTTTGAACTTCTTGCAAACACCATCACACCACCAACTGGCCTATCAAGTCTATGAACAAGACCTAAATATACATTCCCAGGTTTATTATATTTTTCTTTAATATATTCTTTTACTATGGTTAATAAATCTTTATCATTAGTAGCATCAGCTTGGCTTAATACATTACATGGCTTTACTACTACAATAATATGATTATCTTCGTATAATACTTTCAAATCACTAGCTTTCATATCTAGAAACCACACCACAAGGAAGAATTAAATCATCGCCGCTTGATTTTAATCCAATCTCTTCTGAATATATCTTTCCTTTATATTTCTTACCTACTGTTAACTTAAGTAGATTTGTAAATACTTCTTTAGAAAGTGCTGTTGTATATGTATTTACTATTACAAAAAGTGGATTATCACTTAATATCTGCACACATAACTCTAACAAATGAAATAAATCTTTTTCAATATCCCATACCTCTTTGTTAGCACCTCTTCCGTAACTAGGTGGATCCATTATTATGGCATCATATTTGTTTCCTCTTCTTATTTCACGTTCTACAAATTTTACAACATCATCTACTATATATCTAACTTTTTCACCTTCAAGATGATTACTTTTAACGTTTTCTTTTGCCCAATCTGTCATACCACGAGATGAATCAACATGACAAACAAATGCTCCTGCAGAAAGACATGCCACAGTAGCAGCACCTGTATATGCAAATAAGTTTAATACTTTAATATCTCTTTTTGAGTTTTTAATCTTGTCTATGCAAAAATCCCAGTTAACTGCTTGTTCAGGAAATAACCCAGTATGCTTAAATCCCATTTGTTTAATATTAAAAGTTAAATTCTTGTAACTTATCTGCCAAAATGGTTCAATTTTCTTTAAGTTTTCCCAATTTCCTCCACCAGTATTACTTCTATGGTATACTGCATCAATGTCATTATATTTTTTAATTAGATTACCATTATTCCATATTATTTGTGGATCTGGTCTTAACAACTTATACTTTCCCCATCTTTCCAACTTTTCACCATTTGAAGTTGCTATTAATTCATAATCCTTCCAATCTTCTGATATAAGCATAAAATCACCTCTATAAGTATCTATTAAAATAATAACATTTTTTTAGTCATTAAAAAAGGGCTTAATCCTTTTTAAGCCCATATTTATTTCCTAGTGCAATTAAAATACCACCAACACTATTACCTAAAATCATTACAAGTAAATATAATACTGTCTTTAAATCCCATGCATTTGCAGCTGAGAAATAATACATATTAGCAACACAGTGTTCAAATCCACAAATTATGAATACTGTAACACATAAGAATACTGCAAAGTATCTTCCTACATCAGTAAGTCTTTTGTATAAATCAACTGCTAAGAACATTAACATTCCACAAAATATTGATAAAACAAATATACTTAACAAGTTGTCATTCAATTTTGCATCTGCTGCAGCTTTAGCAACTTCATTTAGTTTATCCCCATATCTTGTTACTAACAATAAATATCCACAGGAAATTGTACCAATTAAGTTACCTACTAGAGTTAAAAACAATTCCCATAAATAATTTAATTTATTATCTATAACATATCCAATCTTTCCTGTATACAAGTTATAGCCATTAACTACAACCATAAATAATCCAATACCAAATAGAAAAGCACCTAATTCTGTTCTATTTAACATTAAAAATATTGTTCCTCCTATACTTATCACTACACCTGATAAGATAGCTCTTAATAAAATCTTCCAACTATTGTCTTTCTTTTTTTCTTTATTTTTCATTTTTACCTCCCAATAAATCTTTTAATTTTAAACTTGCTTCATATATATCATTTTTCTTTAATTTTTTATTATTCTCATTTAGTTTTTTTATTGCTTCTTTAACACTGCAATTATTTTTAACAATAGTATCTACAATCATTGCTTCTATTGAAATACTACCTTCTTCTACCACCTTTTTGTCTTTCTTTTCAATTACTATTGCATATTCACCTTTTTCTATATTAGCATCATTCTTAATTTGTTCATACACATCTTCTATTTTTCCATAAAATCCTCGTTCGTGTATTTTTGTTAAATCAGATGCAATGTATACAGTAGCAGATTCAAAAATAGTTGTTAGTTTGTTAAATAATTTTACTATTCTTTTAGGTGATTCATATAAAACAAAAGTATTAATAGATAAATCTTTAATTCTATCTATTTCTTCGTTAAACTTTGTATTATCTGTTGGTAGAAATCCAATGAAAGCGAAATTAGTCGTATCTATTCCTGACACTGACAAAGCACTTACTACAGCACTAGCACCAGGAAGTGCAAATACATTTATTCCCTCTTCTCTTGCTTTTCTAATTAATATATAACCAGGATCAGAAATGCAAGGTGTTCCTGCATCAGTAACTATAGCAATATCCATTCCTTTTTTTAAATCATCAATAATAAAATTACTTTTAGATAATTCATTAAATTTGTGGTATGCTACTAATTTCTTTTTAATTTCATAATGGTTCAATAACTTAATTGTTTGTCTTGTATCTTCACATGCTATATAATCAACATTTCTTAAAACGTCTAATGCCCTTAATGTGATATCCTGAAGATTACCTATTGGTGTTGCAACTACATACAAGTTACCCATATTATATAACCTTCATTAAAACCAATATATTATAGACTATAAATACAACACCTAGGGCCATTATTGTACAAGCTAGTATTGAATACCAATCAAGTTTAAATTTCTTTTTCATACAATCACCAAATTAATTATAACATATACAAATTTTTTTAAAATAAAAAAAGAAATGATATTCATTTCTTTTTAACATGTTTCATCACAAGCATTGATAAAGAATTTATCAAACTTTTCTTCTTCATCCTTTAACATTTCTTCAGTTAATTCTTCTCTTGCATCTTTTTGAGTGTCAGATTTACCTGTAATCATTCTTACTGCTTTACCTTTATTAATGTAGAAATAGTTTGGTGCATATATTCTTTTTTCTCCTACTGCTACTTCATCACCATTATTATCTGTTAAAGTATAATCTCTTAGTAATGATCCAAATAATTCTAATAATTTCTTATATTCTTCAGTACCTTCTTTTTCAAGTACTAGTTTATTATTTTCATCAATAGTGTATTTATCTCTTATTAATTCATTACCTTCATCATCCCATATGTCAATATAATATACCTTTTCGATATCATTTTCTCTTGATACCTTATCAGCCATTTCTATTACACTACGGCACCATGGACATAATCTAGATCCAAAATAAACATAAAAAGAATCACCACTATCTATTTTCTTCATAAGTTCTTCCATAGTTATTTCAACAAATCTATTATCTTCACTTATACTTATAGTTCTATGTTCTTTTCCACTTTTATTTGTTTTACCATTTAATTCTTCATAATCATTTTTAAATGCTAATGCAACTTTATTTTCTTTCTTGTTATCAAAGCAACCTGTAAAAGATATTAAACTAACTAATAACAATAAAGATATTAATACTTTTTTCTTCATATCCTTACCTCCAATATACAATTATTATTCTAACAAAAATATAATAGTTTGAAAAGAAAAAGCATAAAAATATGCTTTAAATCTTATCAATAATATCCATATATTTATCAAAGAATTTTAATTCTAGTGATTTCTTTTCTAGTTGGCATTTTGCTCTATAGCCAATAATTTCTTGCGTATCAAACATCCATGGCTTATGTCTACCAATATAATGGATTACTCTCAAATCATTAGAATCATAGCCAAATTCATTAACATACTGATCAACTACATAATAAAATAAATTATATTTTTCTGAAATTGCTAGATTCTTATTCTTCCAATCAAAATATTCATTAATGATATCCTGATCCCCAATATCTTTGTTAAATTCATGAGTCAATAAAATATTTTTCATTTTATCTAATATACCTTCTTCAGGAACAATAACCATCAACCCAGAATTTATGCCATCCCAATCAGGTACTCTTTCTTTTCCTGATATTGCTCCAGACATATGTGGCATATCAAATAAATCATCTATATTCTTAGCAATATACATATCACTATCTAGATAAACTATCTTATCAAATTGAGTTAATTCAAATACATATAATTTATCAAATGTATTAACCCAATAGGCATATGATGTATTTTTAACCAATGAAGATGCATCTATTTTAGGTTTAACTATTACAATATATCCTCTTCTTTTCAAATCCTCTACTATGTCATTATCAATAGTCTCATTTACTATAACAACAAACTTATTATATTTAGGGTTTGTTTCTTTCAAAGATTCAAAAAGTGCTACTACACCTTTGTAATAACTGTTAGTACTTAAAACTGTAACATATGCATAATTCAAAGTATCACTCCTAATCAAATTCTTCCCCTAAAAATTCATTTTCGCAAGTTAAATTTATTTTTAAATCTTTTAATGTTTTTCTATCACCATTTGTAACTATATAAGTAGCATGCGCTTCACTATCTTTTAATTTAGATAAACATGACATTGCTTTAGCTGCAAGTGGATTTGTAACAGAGCAAATACTTAATGCAGTCAAAACCTCAGATAGATTTAACCTATCACCTGAACCCATTTCCTTCTTTAATTTTAGAATTGGTTCTAAAACTGTTGGTGACAACAAATATATATCATCTGGAATCTTACTTAAATATTTAATAGCATTTAATATAACCGTTCCTCCTGGTGTCATTAAATCTGTTTGCTTTCCAGTTATTACTTTTTTATTTACTTTCATTGCAATAACTGGTAACCCATTTTCTTTTTGCTTCTTTTCAAGAGCTGGTTTAATAACATCTAAATATGTTTCATCTATATCAATTTCATTCATTAAAAGCTTAATTTTCTTATATGTATCTTCATCGCAAAGCCCCATTTTATAATTGTTCAATTCATTATAATATCTTCTTACAATTTCTTTTTTAGATGCTTCTTCTACTACATCGTTATTAGTAATGCAAAAACCAACCATATTTACTCCCATATCTGTTGGTGAGAAATATATATCTTTTTGAGATACTTTACTCAATATATTTTTTAGAATTGGGAAAGTCTCAACATCACGATTGTAATTAACTGCTGTTTTACCATATTTTTCCAAATGAAATGGATCAATCATATTTACATCTTTTAAATCAGCTGTTGCTGCTTCATAAGCTAAGTTAACTGGGTGTTTAAGTGGTAAATTCCAAACTGGGAATGTTTCAAATTTTGCATATCCTGCATTAACCCCACGCTTATTCTCATGATAGATTTGAGATAAACATGTAGCAAGTTTTCCACTCCCTGGTCCTGGTGCATTAACTAAAATCAATTTTTTAGTTGTTTCAATATATGGATTAGCACCATATCCTTCTTCACTTACTATCGTATCAACATCAGTTGGATATCCTTTTGTATATGTGTGAATATAAGTTTTTATGCCGTTTCTATTTAACTTTTTAATAAATTTATCAACACTAACTTGGTTTTTATAAAGTGTTACAACAACGCTATTAACAGAAAATCCCATTTTCTTTGATTTATTAATTAATTTCAAAACTTCAAGATCATATGTAATTCCATATTCACCTCTTGTTTTGTTCTTTTCAATATCACCCGCATTAATACAATAAATAATTTCTAAGTCATTCTTTAATTCCTTAAACATACTTATTTTAACGTCATTTTTAAAACCTGGAAGTATTCTTGCAGCATGTGAATCATCAAATAACTTACCTCCTACTTCCAAATATAGCTTGTCAAATAATTTAAATCTTTCTTTAATCTTTTCACTTTGTATTTTTACATACTTATTGTTATCAAATCCTACTTTCATAATATTTTACCTTCTCCTAATATAATAATACACTTTTTATCTAATTTTTCATATTAAAAAATTAATATATTTACACAGTTTTTTTATCATATTTTTAAATATTATTGAAATTAAGGGATTAAAAAAACATAAGCTATACTTATGTTTTACATTTTGATAATTTAGTTAGATTTATTCTTTACAAAAATAAGTTTTTTTCCTGTTTCGTCTTTTCTTAACCCTGTTGATGCTTTATCTGAATCAAGTGGCGGTACAAATCCACAAGAATTGATAAATGCTAATGTATCATTTGCTGCTTCTAATGCCTGTAATCCAGTATAGTAGCCACTTCTATCAAATAAAATCATACTATTTAATAAGTAACCTTCTCTAGACATTTGATATTTTGTACCGGTATATTCAGCTGAATCATCGTAAGAAAGTAATATATCAACACCATACTTATCACAATTTTCCTTTTTTCTCTTTTTTATACGATCATTATAATAATCTATATGATTTTCAAGATATCTATCTTCATTTACCTTTCTAACTATTACAACACTAAGCTGATAATTATGTGCATATTCAGATTCAAAAGGCATAGCATATATACACTCAACATGTTCAAACCTTTCATATTGGTTAATAATATGCGCTAGTTCAAAACATAGATCCTCTCTTTGAGATTCAGTTAACTCTATTGTTTTCATAAAATGCCACCCCCTAAAAGTAAGCATTGTATATTATATACAAAAATTCAAAAAATGCAAGATTTTTACTTTCTCTTCAAAACAAAAACTGAAATTAATTTAAATATTATAAAGATTATTAGATTAACAATAACAATTGTTGCCCCTGTTGGAGTAGCATTTAAATAAGATGTAGTTAATCCAATTACAAACGAAATAATTGATACTACGATACTTGAAAATACTACAGTCTTAAATTTCTTAAATATTTGCATAGATGAAAGTGTTGGGAAAATTATTAAACTTGATATTAATAAAGACCCCATAAGTCTCATTCCCAAAACAACTACTATTGAGCATAAACTAGCAAATACAATATTGTAAAAGTTAGTATTTATTCCTATTGATTTAGCAAAATTCTCATCAAATGTAATAGCAAAAATCTTATTGTATGAGAAAACATATAGTAAAATTACAATTATTGATAAGATGACACTTATAATAACGTCAACATCACTTATAGATAATATACTTCCAAATAAGTAATTATTAATATCCGTATTTACTCCTGTTACTGATATTGCAAAAGTACCTATTGCAAGTGATGATGCTGAGATTAAAGCAATCATCGAATCGCCATGAATTTTACTACTATCATTCAACCTTAGAATCAAGAATGAAACTACTATAACAATCGGGATAGCAAACTCTAAAGGTGCAATACCAACAATTGTAGCAATAGCAAAAGCTCCAAACCCAACATGTGATAATCCATCACCAATCATTGAGTTTCTTCTTAAAACAAGTGAAACACCTATTAATGCAGCACATAAGGAAATTAGTAGTCCTACTACAAAGGCACGAATCATAAATGTATATGAAAACATATCTAAAATATCATTAATCATTGTGCACTCTCCTTACAAATTCTTCAACAGATCCAAAGAAAATATCATCTTCTCTTAATGAAAGAATCTTATTACCTATTAAATTATCATGATCTAAATCATGCGTAATCATAATAATAGTAATTCCATAGGTCTTGTTCAAATCTGTTATAGCATTATATAATTCTGCTTTTGATTTGCTATCTAAATTATTTGATGGTTCATCCAATATTAATAGTTTGCTAGTTGCACATAAACTTCTTGCTAACAATACTTTTTGCCTTTGCCCACCTGAAAGGTCACAAAAGCATTTATTTTTTAATTTCTCTATACCAAGAATTTTTAAATTTTTCTCAGCTTCTTCCTTTTGTTTCTTTGTATAAAACATTTTGTATTCATCACTATTTAAAGTACCAGACAAAACTATTTCCAATACTGAAGCTGGGAAATTAGAGTCAACTTTTGTCTCTTGTGGCATATATCCAATAAAGTTTTGTTTTAATCCATTATAGATTACTTTCCCCTTCATTGGCTTAATAAGCCCAAGAATACCTTTTACTAAAGTAGACTTTCCACTACCATTAGGCCCAACAATGCATATAAAGTCTTTTTCCTCAATATTCATATTTATATGCTTCAATATAACATCTTTGTCATATCCCAATGTTAGGTTTTTAATTTCAATTAAACTCATACTATCACCTAATTCAATGCTTCTTTTATTACTTCAATGTTACCTTTCATTATATCTACGTAAGTAACACCTTTATCAAAATCGACTTGTGAAATATTGTGTGCTGAACTAAACTGTAGCACCTTTGCACCAGTTTCTTCTCTTATAGTGTTTGCAATATTTCCATTTGACAATTCAATTTTCAATATTACCGGAATATTATCTTTTTTAACTTTATCAATCAAATATGAAATTGTTTTTGCACTAGCTTCACTTTGATCTGAGCAACCTTTAAATGCAGCTGTATAACTGATACCATATTCTTTTGTAAAGTAAATAAATGGGAATCTATCTCCAACTACTATTTCTTTTCTTTTTGAAGATGCAACTATGTTTTTTAATTCAGTATCAATTTCTTCAAGTTGCTTTATATAGTTTTCGGCATTTGCCTCATATTTTGAACTATTTTCCTTGTCCATGTTAATAATTTCTTCTTTTAATTTTGAAATAATTTTCATAACATTTACTGGGCTTGTCCATATATGCTCATCATATTCTTCTTCGCCCTCTTCTGATTCTTCCTCTTCATCTTCTAATACTTCAAGATCATCTTCATCAATTAAATCTACATAATCCATAATTTTAATTATCTTAGTTTTAGAAGTATCGATATCACTTAAAACATCATTAATCCATTCATCTGATTCTCCACCAACATATATGAATATATCACTATTTTGAATATTAATTATATCTTGAGGTGTAGGTTCAAAATCATGCATTTCACTTCCAGGTTTTAAAAGCATTTTAACATCTACATCTTTTGTATCTTTTACGATAGCTCTTGCAAAATCATAACAAGGGAAATTACTTGTCATAATAGTATATTTGCTATTTGATTTCCTATTTCCACACCCCACAACAAAAAATAGTATTAATAAAATTATTAATAAACTTAAATATTTCTTCATAATGACCTCCATTATTTACACTTATTACATAACCCATTGATAATGATATGATTCTTATCTATTTCAAAATCATGCTCCTTTATAATATGATTTGATAATTCGTTAATACAGTCACAATCAATATGCTCTAATTCGCCACAATTATTGCATTTCAAATAAAAATGATTATCTTTATCACATGCAGTAAGATATCGATAATACGTATTATTATCTTTGCCTATTTCTTTAGCAATTTTTTCATCCTCAACCAATTTATTAACAATTCTATAAATTGTTGTTAATCCAACTTTACAATTTAACTCATTGTAGATTGACTTAATTGTAAAATCACCTTTTTGATTTCTTAGAATATCTACAATCATATCTTTTTGCTGCGTTTTATAACTATTTCTCATATAACCACTCCAATTTGAAAATCATTTTCATATTCAATTATACATTTTTTAAAATAAAAAGCAAGAAAAAAAATAGGAAATTATCCTATTTTTGAATTAAAGCAATTCTAAACTTCTAAGATTGTTTGCAATTACATCAATGCATAGATCAATAAAGATTTTAATATCTGTCATATCAAAGACCATGTCTTTGGTAACTTTACTTTCCTCAATTATTTTTCCAGCTGCATTAACTATTAAATCCAAGTAATCAACTGGAACCTCTTCAATGATACTATCAATTTTTGGAATTTCATTATAAAAAATTTTAAAATCCAAATCATAATCATCCGCTAAAGCCGTATTTAGATTTGTATAATCATTATATATATATTGAAGTAACATCTTACCATTACATTTTACTATTGTGCCATCTTTTTTAGTTATCATATTTTTATCCTCATCAAATACCTTTGGAAGGAAATACTTAAACCATAGATAGTCAACATATAAATGAATATAATATCCCAAAACGAAATCATCATGTAGGTTATTTTTATATTTAGATAAAAAATAATCCAAATCAGGTAACTCACTACCTTCTTTTGTAAGAAAATGTGTTATTTTTTTATCTTGACCAATTAATTTAGAAATATCTGGAGAAATTGTACCAATAAATAATTTACTTTTATCCCCATTTAATTTTTTATTTAATTCGCTTGCAATAGCAATATGAATCATTGATGATGCCATATCAATCACCTCTTACTATGAATATTATACTAAAAAAAATAAATCTTTTTAAGATTTATTTTCTATAAATTAAAACTGCATCTTTTTCACTTGCTAAATTTCCATCAGGCGCAACACAAGTGCTAACTTTTTCTATATTTGAAGAGCTATATTCTCTACTTTTTCTATATGTTAGTTCATAATAATCCTTATATAGATATAAATATTCCATTAAAATTTGTCCATCAGAATTAAGATTTTTCGATAGATGGTTTAATAGTAAAATACGATTCCTAGGTTTTAAACTAGAAGCCAAATTTGAAAGCCAGATATTATCATATTTTTCATCAGTATCATACGCACAAATATCAGATGTAACAAAATTAGGTGTTACTCTTCTTATTTTTGATTTTGTTTCATCAAATAAAAGGTGGCTTGATAAATATAGGTTGCATTTTTTCAATACTGCAGATCTATTATCAGCATGAAAAAGACCATTTCTAATACGTATAGATCCAAATTCAGAAAAAAGCGTATTCCAAAATTCATATGAATCACTATCAATGCTTCTCAATGTATCGCTTATTTTATCAAAAGTGCTTTTTGAAAAAACTTGATTATTTTCTGATTCTTGTGAAGTATCAAAATAATTATGATATTTTAAAAACTCTAGAAACGTAGGCATATCTAGGCACAATATACTAGCCATTTTTAGATAATAATAATATTTGGCAAAAGGATTTATATCAACCTCTGTTATATTAGTTGCTCCGCACAATATCGCATTAATTGCTTGGTCACCACTTGAACCAACTGTTAAAAGTGATTTATTATCTAAATTAAACAATTTTATATATTCTGCAATATTTTCTGTTGCAAAAGGAAATATTTTAAAGAAGGACTCTTTAGTGTGCAGCGGAACACTTTTTTGCTTAATACACATATCTGTTGCTTTATCTATATTTTCTCTTAATTCAATAGACATAACTATCCCCTCCTTAAAATCTTTTGCTATTATAGCACAAAAAAAATAAAATCAAAAGATTTTATTTATTCTTATAATAATCCATGTATTGATATCCAATTTTTGAGTATATATCTCTTGCTCTAGGCAATCCAAGCAAATCGGCTATGAATAAATTATAAAACTCATCTAACAAAAATATTGAGCACAAGGATATGCTAACTATTAGAAACGCTTTTTTAGAAACCTTTTGTGATAGATACATAAAACAAGGTACAACTGCATAAATAAGAAGCAATGCCGATAGACCAAATGATACTACACTTCGTAAACAAACAAAACCATCTATGTTCCCGAAATTCAATATTTCTGTATTATAATCCCAGCATCTTATCCCACCATTTAATTCATACATTAAATAGCCAGCAATATATTCAAGAATACCAGTTGAAATTGCAGCAATTAAAAAAATTAATATTGGATTTTTCTTACATTTTTTTGTTAAAAAAATTATCATTACTGCACCAGTAGCATAAATATTAATCCATGGTAGAAAATTAGCTCCCCTATAATAAAAAGTTTTCATACCACTATTGAAAAAAT
The DNA here is from genome assembly GCA_017525035.1 of Bacilli bacterium. GTDB lineage: Bacteria > Bacillota_I > Bacilli_A > RF39 > UBA660 > RUG13868. The sequence continues at coordinate 31,050 of JAFXTH010000012.1, forward strand.
AAAATATAAACTCATAAAGCCAGCCAAAACAACCAGCAAACACAATAACAAGACACAAAACACCTATTAACTGCCATCTTTCTAGCTTTAAATCATTATTCAAATATTTTTTATAAAAATCTTTCATATTAATCATCCTTACTATTAAATTATAACATAATTATTAGCATATTCTTGTTCAACTTTAAATTTTACACTATAATATATATAGAATACTAGGAGAACTATATGAGATTTAAAGAGTTTATTATTTTTATTATAATTTTTACAATCATATACATTTTATTTTTTGTAATTTATGATTATATAAGAAACAAAAAAGCTGTTCAAAAAAGCGAAGAATCTAAAGAAAAATTATTTGACATAACATCATATTATAAATTTGCATTATTTTATGGGATAAATTCTTCAATAAATGAAAATGTTCTTAAAAATATTAAAAACAATATAGAAAGTAATATTAATATTTCACTATCGCAATGTGCCAAAAATGAAAATGTATCAGTTGCTGAATTAATAACAATAATACTGTTTTTAGAATATGAGGATTTGATTAAAAAACGTGCTATTATTGAATCTCAAGATTGTACTATTCCTCTTAGTGAAACAGATGATTCATTACTATTAAAATACTCTATTCTGCTTATAAATAAATTTGATTATAAAACAATTATTGAAAAAGGTGGATTTAATTCAGAAAAGGAAATTGATTATCTAAATAGCAGAAAACTATTAGTAGGTGTAAAAATAAATGACAAAAATATAGAATATTATGAAGGTGATAAAAATGACTAAAAAAAGAATCGCATTATATATCGTATTAGTTATTCTCTTCACACTTTATAACTTTTACTATAGACCTATAGCAGGAAATCCATTAATAACAAGTGAATACAAAAAAAGTGATGCATATATCAACTCTTTGTACAAAAGTGATGAAATGTTCAAAAAAGCGGTACTCAAAAGCGATGAGTATTATGCATATGAAGAAATGATTGATGCTAGCTTAAAAGATAAAACAACTGTTAGAATAAAATGTTCTCATGACTGCGCATCATTATTATTAAGAAGTTACTATACATTGTACTTAGATCATCCTGAATTAATAAGCTTTGTCGGATTAAATTATTACAAAATACATGATGGATACATTGAATATGAAAACTATGGAAATTTAAGTACTCTTAGAACTTATTTTGGAACTAAAAGAATTGAACGCGAACTTGATATTATTCGAAATGAAACAAAAGATTTAAGCGAAAAAGAAAAAATAATATATGTTTATGACTATGTAGCATCACATCAATATGATAGAATGTTTACTTTTACAAAGTCTAATCAATCTGCATATAGTTTCTTTACTGGTGGAAAATCAGTATGTGCAGGGTTTGCAAAAGCATCACAGCTGATATTTCAAAATATTGGAGTAAAATCATACTTAGTAATGACTAATGATCACATGTGGAATTACGTGGAATACGAAGGAAAATACTACGTGTTTGATGCCACTATGGGTGCTAGTTTACGTGATAAAAGTAATAGCCATTTCTACGATGGACTTGGAGAAACGACAGTAAAAAGAACTACTGGTTTATATAGTGATTTATATCCTGAAATAGAAGAAACAAAATTAAAAGATATTTTTGGATTATAAAAAGGAGTAACAATGTTACTCCTTTTATTTTCATATAAAATTGTTATACACAAGTATATCCACCGTCTATTGGTAAAATAACTCCTGTTACATAACTTGCTTCATCACTTGCTAAGAAAATTGCTCCGGCATTTAATTCCCCTTCGTTACCATAACGTCCTAGTGGAACAGTTGATTGCATATAAGCTGTGAATTCTGGTGTAATAAGAGTTTCATGTGTAAGCTCTGTATCAAAATAACCAGGACAAATTGCATTTACAGTAATTCCATCCTTTGCTAATTCACTAGCTGCAGCTCTAGTAAAATTAATTACTCCTCCCTTTGATGTATGATATGCAATAGTACCCATTGCCATATTACCTACCATACCATACATAGAAGCTATATTAATAATTCTACCATATTTATTTTTCTTCATTATTTTTCCAAATTCACGAGTTACATAGAAAACTGAATCCATATCTGTTTTAATTGTGAAATCCCACTCTTCATCAGTCATATCTAGAACTCCAGCATTTTTTGCACTACCTGCACAGTTAACAAGTATATCTACTTTACCGAATGTTTCTTCTGCAACACGAGCTGCTGCTGCTATATCCTCAACATTTGTAACATCGCATTTTACTGGTAATACTCTCACACCCATAGCTTCTATTTCATTTTTTAATTCTTCTAATTTTTCTAATCTTCTGGCTAATAAAACCAAATCAGCACCTTGTTTTGCAAATGCTTTTGACATTTGTTTTCCTAATCCACTACTAGCACCTGTAACAACTGCTACTCTTCCCCTTAAATTAAACATATTATTCCTCCTATTTGCACTATACAATGAGTGCCCTAACATATATTGTAATTGTATCATAATTATTGAAAAACATTATGTGAATAATAAAAAAAATAGTGCAACTTTACACTATTTTTTTATTCTTCATCACCATCAAAATCTTCTTTTAATTTATTAAAGTCGACTTTACCCAGTTTTGTTTTTGGTAATTTCTTTCTAATAACAATTTCATTTGGAATCATGTACTTAGCTAAATTCTTTTTACAATGATCTTTAATATCTTTTTTTACAAATAAACCATGAAATCCATCTTTCAAAACCACAAAAGCTTTAGGAACTTCTTGCTTATATGGATGAGGCACTCCTACTACACTACATTGTAATACAGCTGGATGTGACTCAATAACCTCCTCAATATGTGAAGGATAAACGTTATACCCACTAGTGATAATCATACGTTTAATTCTACCTTTATAGAATAAGAAACCATCTTCATCCATATATCCTAAATCTCCTGTATGGAGCCAAACATGACCATCGTCATGTACTTGTAAAGCCTCATTTGTTTCAGCTTCTTCATTTAAATAACCCATCATCAAAGCCTTGCTGTGGATAACTATTTCTCCGGTTTCACCATATGGAACTTTTTTTCTTGTTGCAGGATCAATTATTTTAACATGATTACCAGCTAATGGTATTCCAACAGAACCACTTTTATTAACATGATCATGTGCTAATGTCACACATGCCAATGCCTCAGATAGACCATATCCTTGTGTAATTCTTGCATTTGAATTGTGTTCACGAAAATAATTATTAATTTTATCCTCTAAATTTTTGGGTAGCAAATCTCCACCGCTTACAACATATTTTAGAAATGATAGATCAAGATTTTTTTCATTATTACTATTTGACAATGCTTCAAATAATGTTGGAACTCCAAGAACACAAGTTGGCTTTGTTTTCTTAAACAAAGTATCAAACTTCTTAGAGTCAAACTTTGGTACTAATATTGTTGAACAACCAAGTGCAAGCGGTGTATGCATTAATACAGATAAACCGAAACCATGGAAATTAGGCATTATTGCTAAAGCAGAATCGCCTGGATTTAGTCTAATTAAATCTATTTCCTCACCTTTAGCTGCAAAAATAAATGCACGATTTTGAATTACTACATTTTTTGACTTACCTGATGTTCCACCAGAATGCAAAATAACACAAGGCATATCTCTACCAAATTCATGACTTTTGAAATCATCTTTTCTAATTGACTCCTTAAAAAACTTGCGCCACGAAATAAAAATATGTGACTTAGGGTGATGTTTAAACTTTTTTAATTGACTAATATTATAAAATGTTCTCTTAAAGAATCCCAATGAATCACCAGGACTCACAAATATTACTTTATTCATTTCAATATCATTAATAAATGGTTCAATTTTTTCATATCGTGCATCATATATAATCAAATATTGACTTCGTGTTGATATTAAAGTTTCCTTTATCTCTTCCTCTGCAGATAACGGATGTGTCATATTAGCAATAGCACCCAATTTATTTAAAGCATATAAAGAAATTAATGCCTCTGGAACATTTGGTAAAAGAATAGTAACAATATCACCTTTCTTTATCCCCATCGCATAAAACCCTTTTGCTGCTATATCAATTTTTTGCATAAACTGATTGTAATTAATTTTTTTACCCAAATATTGAATTGCAACATTTTTAGGATATTTTTCAGCACTCTCTTTAACTTGTCTATATATAGAAATATTAGGAATTTTATATTTTAAATCTTCATCAGTATAAAATTTTTCCCATGGTTGATCTAATTTCTTTTTCTTTCTAAAAAAATCAAAAATAAACATATTTTGTTGTCCTCACTATTCCACTGTCTCTATTAATATTAAAATTATAAAATACATAAAAATTATACCATATAATAAGGAAATTTAATACAAATATATAATAATTATAATTAGGAGGTGAAATAAATTGAATAAAGATATGCAAGAATTATATTGCATGTTTAGTAACATTAAAGAGATGGGATTCGTACCATCAAAAAGAAAAGGAAGTACAGGTGTTGGCTATACATTTGAATGTTTAATAAACAAAAAGGAAGATAGTAATCCATGTCCGGATTACAAATCAATCGAAATAAAAACTTTACGATATCATAGTAAACAAAAAATACACCTATTTAGTGCATCACCAGATGGTGATTGCGAATTTCCTATAAAAAATGTATTAAACAAACTGGGATATAAAAGAAACGGCATAAAAAGGTGTTATATAAGCGTCTATGGAAACAAATCAATCCAATTAGGCTATTATAAAACGGTTAAATTAGATATTAACCGCAGAAAAGAAAAGATATATCTAAAAGCAATAGATGCATTTGGACAAGATATGGAGTTAAATACTTCATGGTCATTTGCAAAATTAAAAGAAAAAGTAGAAAATAAAATTAATAGCATGGCCGTAATAAAAGTTCAAAATAAATTCAAAAACGATAAAGAATTCTTTTATTATAGTAAAATTGCTTTCTATAAAATAAAGGGATTTAATACTTTTGTTGATTTGTTAGAAAAAGGGATAATCAAAGTTACAATTAAAGTAAATGAAACACTTGACAAGCACTTGGAGAACCATGGGGTTGACTTCTCAATTGAAATCAAAGACATTGAAATGCTTTTTGACAAAATAAAAAACTAGCAAAAGCTAGTTTTTTTTCTAAATGGTCGAGAAGACAGGATTTGAACCTGCAACCCCTTGGTCCCAAACCAAGTGCTCTACCAAATTGAGCCACTTCTCGATATATATCAATAAAAATGGTGCGCTCGAAGGGATTCGAACCCCTGACCTTTTGGTTCGTAGCCAAACACTCTATCCAGCTGAGCTACGAGCGCAAGGCAACTTATCAGTTTATATAAAAAAATGGTGGCTCCAGCGGGAATCGAACCAGCGACACAGGGATTTTCAGTCCCTTGCTCTACCGACTGAGCTATGAAGCCAAATGGCGGTTCCTACGGGGCTCGAACCCGCGATCTTTTGCGTGACAGGCAAACGTGTTAACCAGCTGCACCAAGGAACCATATAAACAAAAATTGGTTGCGGGAAAAGGATTTGAACCTTTGACCTTCGGGTTATGAGCCCGACGAGCTACCAAACTGCTCCATCCCGCGATATAAAGTGGCGGAGAAGAAGGGATTCGAACCCCTGCGCCGCTTGCACGACCTTTCGGTTTTCAAGACCGACCCCTTCAACCGGACTTGGGTATCCCTCCATATTATATTATTTGTCTCAAAGGACAAACTGATTATAGCACAATAAAAA
>JAFXTH010000013.1 GCA_017525035.1 Bacilli bacterium
CTCAGTCCCAGTGTGGCCGATCACCCTCTCAGGTCGGCTACGCATCGTCGCCTTGGTAAGCCATTACCTTACCAACTAGCTAATACGTCGCAGGCTCATCTCAAAGTGATGCTTTAAAGGCACCTTTTACTATACAATAACGTATCATTGTATATATCATCCGGTATTAGCTACCGTTTCCAGTAGTTATCCCAGTCTCTGAGGTAGATAACCCACGTGTTACTCACCCTTTCGCCACTAGGTGGGGATCCAAATTGTTTTGTGCAAGCACAGAACTCTTCGGGCCACCTCGTACGACTTGCATGTCTTAGGCATGCCGCCAGCGTTCATCCTGGGCCAGGATCAAACTCTCATTAAATATATTTAAGTTTGATTTACATAATTAATTACCTGACTTAAATGTAATTGACGTTTTGCTTAGTTTTCAAAGATCATTCGCACTTTTTTGCAGTGCATAAGTAATATATCAAAATTTTGAAGTAAAGTCAACAACTTTTTTCATTATTTTGACATATATTTGTCATTCGCTGAATTTTACAGCGACGTTTGTTAATATATCACGAATGATATATTGTTGTCAACAACTTTTTTCAACTTTTTTCTTACAAAAAAAGAAAAAATGTTTTTTCTGAATATTTGTTGCCCAACGTTTAATAGAATATCATTATTTCCATATTCTGTCAACACATTTTTCTTTATTTTATAAGGTTTTCAGTTGTTTTCATTGCCAACGTTTAATAATTTATCAAATTCAATTATTAATGTCAACTATTTTTCTTAATTTTTTACACTTTCTTTTAGCGCATTGTACTTATTATAGTACATTTTAATATTTTCTCTATCAAATGCACCTTCTTTTTTCTTTGCAAGCTCTATTAAGTCTTTTAGTTCTCTTTTTAATATAGTATCTATTTCTGCTGGATATTTCATTCTCTTTCTATTGCAGTTATATTCTCCTCTATCAACTACTTTATATGTGTCATCTACAAACACTTTTAAATCTAGATCATAATCTATATATTTAATTGTTCCATCCTCTATTATAAATGGTGATGCTAAATTGCATTTGTAAAATATCCCACTATGTTTATCTTTTCCTATTATGTTGAACCATCTATTTTTAAAAAAATACATTGTTGCTATCTCTTTTGTTTGCCATGTTCTGCCATCTACCTCAGTAACATTTGTTTTATCGTTTCCAAATACTAAATAGTCATCATATATATCTAATAGTATTGCTTCTTCCCATGCTCTATATAATGTTCCATCATGTTTATAACTGTGGATTGCATACTTATTACCAATTTTTAAATCATCCATCATTTTACCTCCCTTTTAAGACAACAAAAGGCGTAAATAATTAATACTCACACCTTTATTATAACAAATATTTTAAAATTTACTAATCGCTTCTTCCAAATTCATATATTCTTTTTAGAAGTTCTGCGATAGGAAATACTATACTAGCTATTTCTATATAAGATGTTACATCAAGTAGTTTTTGAATTCTTTTTACTTCTCTTTTAGTAATTATTTTATTATTCAATAGTTCTACTAAAGCTATATTCTTAGCTTCTTTTTCTACACTATAAGTTGCTACATGAAATACTAGTATCAGCAATTCTATCCCAAACCCTATCCATATTGTATTTATATGACCAAATAAAGCCCCTATTATAATGATTAAATATCCTATATATAATAATATAGATATAAATTGTTCTATACTCTTTTTAAACTTAAATAATTTGCTGTTGTGCTTATCTTGTACTGCATATGCTGCATTCATTGCTGATATTGCGCAACTTGTAAGTGAAGTATCGCTAAATACTCCTTTTATCAATTTAACAACTTTTCTTTTATAGTCATATGTACTATATAATTCCTCTCTTGATTCAGTTATATATATATTATTAAGATCATGTTCATCAAGTATCTGTCTTGCTACTTCAAATCCTGACATAAGCTTTGCTATGTCTTTTTTGCTGTATTTTTTATACGTAACATTAATATATATATAAGTACCTATAGAAACAATTAATACAATTAAAATTACTATATTCATAATACACCTGTACTTCTTTTTTATTTACAATTTATTTTAACACAAATAAGCAAATAAAAAAAGAGCTGTTGCTCTTTTCTATTTTGTTAATACCCAAGCACCACGAGAATTTTTGCTTCCTGTAGTTAATACTGAACTCTTTAGTACTATTACTGGTCTAATTCCATATGCTCTTCTTGAGAACTCTGTTGTTCTTCCATCATATGCGATTCCCCATAATACATTTCCGTTACCAGAAGCTGTTGCTAAATAGTAATGTGTTCCTGTAACATGGAACCCTGTCATATAAGTTCCTTTTGTACAATTAACTCCTGCGATACTACAACTTAATGCACTAGCAGATTCTGCATAGTTAGAATTAATGTATCCTTGAGCTCTTTGGTTCATCTTTGAAATTGCTGTTGATGCAGCTACATTATTTGAATGGTAGAAACATTCTGGTGTTCCAGCATGTACTAAGATTACTTTTCCGTTTGACTTAGACATTACTACCCATCCGTGTTTTACTCCAGAATCATTACTACTACATTTAACACCATTGTTCTTTGATGTTCCGCTTGTATATCCACTGAATGTTTCGTCTGCAGTTGAAATAGATCCATTTCCATCGTTCCATACTCCTGCATTGTAATCAACGTAATCTCCAACGTTTGCTTTATCATATAATAAGTATCCTGATTTGATAGAGAATTTCTTACTACAATATCCTACATTTCCATAGCTATCTTTAACCATACCATAGATAGTATAGCTTCCAGCCTTACTTACAGCATAACTTGTTTTACCATTTATTGCTTGACTTGTACCAATTCCAGTTTGTGAAATTGATGCACCATTTGTTGTTGATGATTTTAATGTTGCTGTAACATTTCCTAGGTATACTCCACTTCCCATTCCTTTTCCTGATAATGTGATTGAACATGTTGGGTATGATGTTTTACCTGGTGTTGGTGGTTGTGGATCTGGTGTTGATGTTTTAGGTCTTTTTATTTCTAATGTACAAGTACCTTCATTACCAGCTTTATCCTTAACATAACCAACTACCTTAGTTGTACCCTCAGCAGTTACTGCATATGTTTCTTCTGTATAATTCTTTTCGATTCCAATTCCTTTTTCTGCTATATCAGAAGTTTCATCTTTATATTCTGCAAATCCAATTACTGGAGTGTCAGTATATAATCCTTTGTCGTTAGGTGTACCTGATTCTACTTTTAATTTACAAGTAGGTGCTTGTGAATCCTTTTTAACTGTAATCTTACAAGTACCTATTACACCATTTGTATCAATAACATAACCTTTAACATTTGTTATTTGATTCTTAGTTACTTTATATGTTTCACTTGTTTGTGCTGTAGGTCTATCTGCTCTTGTTACTTCTTCCTCTTCATCATCTAGTGAAACTATTTCTTCTTCTAAATAATATTTTTCAATTTTTACTTCTTCACTATTTGAACTCATTGTCTTGAATCCAACTTCTACATCAGTTGTATACCATTCTTCACTTCCAAGTGTTCCTGATTTAATTTCAAGTTCACAACTTGGTTCTGATAATGATACTTTTACTTCAATGCTACAAGTTCCTGAGTTACCTCTTTCATCTTTGACATAACCATTTAATTGGTAAGTACCTGATTTAGTGATTGTATATGTCTCTTTATTTCTTGGATTGTTTTCAGTAGTACCAATCTTAGCATCAACTTGATATTTATCTGATACTTTATCAATATTTTTAAATCCTACTGTTACTTGTGTTGTATAAACTCCATTTGGCCCTTGAGTTCCTTCAGTTACTTCTAGTTCGCATCCCATTTTTTTCTCTGTTGGAGTGTCACCACCCTTTGAGCCACCTGACACGATTAAAATCAATAATAAAATAATTACTACAATAACAACTCCAATTGTAATAAGTAGATTTCTACGTTTTCTTTTTATCTCTTCTTCATTATCGTACATGTCCATCTCTCCTATTTTATCTTCAAATATATTTTATCTTACTCTTAAATCTATGTCAATTAAAGAAAAAGAAATAGTGTAAACTATTTCTTTGCTTTTATGAGTCTATAGTCTTCTTTTTCTGTCTCATAAACTTTAACATCTTTGAATCCTGCTTGTAATAAAATTTCAACTTCATGTTCAATAGATAATGGTGTATCTATATGAGGTCTTTCATCTTTATGTAGATTATAATCTTCAAGAGACTCTTCTTCAGCCTCATTTGATAGTGCTATTTTATCGGCATTAAGGAATTCTCCGTTCTCACCAAGAGATTCATATATTTTTTTATAAAGTTTAAGTTTTGTATCTTTTAAAAAGTGATGAAGTGCTGATGTAGATATAACTGCATCATAGCCACTTCCAAAGTTAACATCGAAGAAGTCTCCACATATTGTTTCTACTTTATCTGCAAAACTTCTTTCTTTTAGTTTTTCTAACATGCTTTCACTAATATCAATCGCTGTTGTTCTAGCATTTGGTCTTGTTTCATACAAATGAATTAATTCAAGTCCAGTTCCTGCTCCTAAATCTAATATTTTAGTCGCATTTATATCTAGTTTATCAATTAATTGATTTTTAGTAGTCATGAACTTTTCGTGAACTTCATCGTAGCCATCACTTTTTCTATTGAAGAACTCTCTCATATTTTCATTTCGTTCTTTTAAGTTCATATTTAATCATTATCTCTTTCTTCCATATATTAATACTAATCTTAGTATTTGTATTATTGTTGTAGCAACGCTTGCAACATAAGTTAATGCTGCTGATGTTAGCATAGTTTTAGCGCTTCCATATTCGCTACTGTTTAGTAGTGCTTCTGATCTTATTTGTTCCAAGCCTCTTTTTGATGCATTAAACTCAACTGGTAATGTTATTAATTGGAATAATAAGATTACAACTTCCATTCCAATACCTAACCAGATAAGTCCAAATGCTCCCATAATTCCACCAATAACAATTGCAATGTATCCTGCATATGAGCAAAGGTTTACAAATGGTACTAAACTACTTCTTATTCTTAAGAAAGAATA